>DATMGS010000026.1:0-109430 GCA_035555335.1 Puia sp. | reverse complement strand
GTAAGCCGCTTCGATCGCGTCTTTTACGCTTTCGCTGATGGTCGGATGGGGGTGGATGCTGTTCAGTACTTCGTGGTAGGTGGTCTCCAGTTTGCGGCCGACTACCGTTTCGATGATTACTTCCGTTACGTTGTAGCCGATCATGTGAGTACCCAGCCATTCGCCGTATTTGGCGTCGAAAATGACTTTTACGAACCCTTCGGTATGGCCGGCTCCTACTGCTTTGCCGGAAGCGGTGAGGGGGAATTTTCCCACTTTGATATCATAACCGGCATCGCGGGCCTGTTTTTCTGTCAAACCGACAGAAGCGATCTCCGGGGTGCAATAGGTACAGCCGGGGACATTGTTGTAGTCCAGGGCTTCCGGCTGGTGGGCGTATTTCTTTTCCATGTAGCCGATGTTCTCCACGCAGATGATCGCTTCTTTGGAAGCGACGTGCGCCAGGGCCTGTCCGGGAGCGCAGTCACCGAAGGAATAGATGCCGGGAACATTGCTTTGGTAGAATTTGTCCACGGCGATCTTGCCTTTATCCGTTTTTACGCCCAGGGTCTCCAGACCGATATTTTCAATGTTGGCGGCGATGCCGACTGCGCTTAGCAGGATATCGGCTTCCAGGGTGATTTCCCCGGTGGGGGTCTTCACTTTGGCCTTAACGCCGGCGCCGCTGGTGTCGACACTGGTCACTTCGCTGTTCGTAAGTATGTCGATACCATATTTCTTATAGATCTTTTCCAGTTCTTTGGAGATCTCTTCGTCTTCTACGGGCACGATACGGGGGAGGAATTCCACGATGGTGACCTTTGTACCCATGCTGTAATAGAAATAGGCGAACTCAACGCCGATGGCGCCGCTGCCTACGACAATAATGCTTTTGGGCATTTCCGGCAATGCCATTGCTTCCCGGTAGCCAACTACTTTTTTGCCATCCTGCTTCAGGTTGGGGAGTTCACGGCTGCGGGCGCCTGTGGCGACGAGAATATGTTTGCCTTCGACGATCTGGGTCTTACCATCGGCGCCGGTCACTTCCAGCTGCCCTTTTGCTTTTAATTTACCATATCCCATGATCACGTCGATCTTATTCTTTTTCATGAGGAACTGGACGCCCTTGCTCATTTTGTCGGCAACTCCGCGGCTGCGCTTGATGACGGCCGGGAAATCGGGGGTTCCGCTGGCTTCGATGCCAAAATCTTTTGCGTGCAGGATATCCTGATACACTTGTGCGCTTTTCAGCAAAGCCTTGGTAGGGATACATCCCCAATTCAGGCAAATACCTCCTAAACTTTCTTTTTCAACGATCGCTGTTTTAAAGCCTAACTGTGCAGCGCGGATCGCAGCTACATATCCGCCGGGACCGCTGCCGAGAACGACTACATCATATGCCATGTCTACCTGTTTTTAGATTAAAAATGTAAAAATGCGACCTGCGAAACTACTTCACAAAGCCCAAATAGCCAAATACCCCCAAAAGAGGTATTTTTGCTCCGAATTTTTTAAAATTATAGTCTGATGAAGCTGGATATTCTTGCTATAGCGGTCCATCCTGACGATGTAGAGCTTGGTTGTGCCGGTACCTTATTAATGGAGAAAAAGCATGGGAAGAGGACGGGGGTAGTGGACCTTACCCGGGGAGAGCTCGGGACGAGGGGGACTGCCGAGCTGAGGGCGGAGGAGGCGGCGAGGGCTGCCGCCATCCTGCAGCTGGATGTCCGGGAGAATTTAGGGATGGCGGACGGTTTTTTTCGCAATGACGAGGAGCACCAGCGGCAGCTGATCCGGGCTATCCGGAAATACCGGCCGGAGATCGTGCTGGCTAATGCATTGGATGATCGTCATCCTGACCATGGCAGGGCGGGGCACCTGATCTCGCAAGCCTGTTTTCTCAGCGGGTTAAGAAAGGTAGAGACGGTAGATAGTGATGGATTGGCCCAGGAGCACTGGCGTCCCAAGTATATATTCCATTTTATCCAGGACCGGTATGCCCAGCCTGGCTTTGTGTATGATATCAGCCCTGTTTTTGAAGCAAAACTGGCCTCTATCCGGGCATATTCTTCCCAGTTCCATGCCGGGGGATATACCAAGGATGAGCCTCAGACCTATATTTCCACCCCTGAATTCCTTAATGCTATTATCGGGCGCCATCAAATGTTCGGAAAGATGATTGGGGTGCCTTATGCGGAGGGGTTTATTACGGAGAAAATGATCGGGATCCGGGATTTCGACGATTTGGTGAGAATGGATACCTGAATGTTGGGAATGACCCGGGAGGGCATACCAATTGGTGTCTTTTAAGCGTTTGGTCATATTATACCTTCCGCTGGACCCGGGTCAGGATTTTTTAACACTTTATCCCCTTTAAAAAGATTATTTTTGCACATTATTTAATACTCATTTAACCGGCTAGTCATGTTAACGCCCAAATTCGCATCTACCTCCCAATCCTTTCACACTGAGTTGAAAAAAAGGATCAGTAATTATTTTGAGGAAGTTGGTAAATCTACTACAGGCAATTTCAGCCTGTTTCTGAAGGCGGTGATCCTGATGGTCAGTTTTTCTTTTGTCTATATTCATCTCGTTTTTTTCAGGCCCGGCACTCTCTGGGCTATCCTGGAATGCGTGTTGTTGGGCGGGATCGTCGCGGCTATCGGATTCAATGTGATGCATGACGGGGCCCATGGCAGTTTTTCCAAATATAAATGGGTAAACCATTTTGCGGCTTTCTCCCTGAACATCCTGGGGGGGAATAGTTTTATGTGGAATCAGAAACACAATGTGATACACCATGCCTTTACGAACGTAGACGGCATTGACGACGATATCGATATTCAGCCCTGGATGCGTATGAGCGCAACCCAGAAAAAATACAAGATGCACAAATACCAGCATTTGTATTTCTGGTTCCTGTACTCCCTGCTGTACATATTCTGGATCTTTGTACTGGATTACCAGAAATACTTCAAAAGCAAGGTTGGCAATATGGATTTGAAAAAAATGAGCTTATCCGATCATTTGGTTTTCTGGGGCTTTAAATTGTTCCATGCTTTTCTGTTCGTCGCCCTGCCGATCTATACGCTGGGTTTCACGGACTGGGTGATCGGATTCGTTATTTTTACCTGTGTCGCCGGTTTTGTGCTGAGCCTGGTATTCCAGCTGGCCCATACGGTGGAGCATACGGCTTTCCCCGTTGCCAATATTGAAACCAATAAGCTGGAGGATGAATGGGCGGTACATCAGATCAAGACGACCGCTAATTTTGCCACTAAGAACCCGGTCGTTTCCTGGTTGGTGGGGGGATTGAATTTCCAGATCGAACACCATCTCTTTCCAAAAATATCTCACGTTCACTATCCTGCTATCAGCAAGATCATCCGGCAGGCCTGCCAGGAATATGGCCTGGTCTATATCGAATATCCCCGGGTGCGGTATGCTGTTGCTTCGCATGTGGCCTTTTTAAGGCAGATGGGAAGGAAATAAATAAGGCGGACCAATCATGACCTGACAGGAGTGCATTTCCTTATTACCTTTTTATGATTATGAAAGGACTATAGGGCAGGGTTTCGTCTTTGACGATTTTAAAACCCTGGTCAATGCTGGCGCCCCTCATCTCAATTTCACCTGAATAATATACTCTGCAGGTCAATTCCGTATTAATGCATTCGTGGATGCCGTCTTCCATATATAACTTTACTCCTGACCGGAGTGTTGTATAGGGGAAATCGGCTTTATTATTTTTGTACCTGCCATCCTTTAAAGGGTATAGCCAGCAGTCTTTCAGACTGAAAGCATAGGTGGTAGGCTTGCTGGATCCTGTTTTTATGTAGTACAGTGCAGCGCAAATAAAAAGAAGGCTGGTTAAAAATGAATATAAACGCGATTTACCCGATGATCTGTCCGGTAAACAGGCAAGAAAGGGCAATAGCAGGGATAGAGATATGAGTACCGCGCCAAACCGGAATACCGGAGCGGCGAATAACCAGATCCAGATACCGGCATATATGATTAACCATATTCCAAACACTTTGGGGGTTGTTAGCTTTGTCTTTTTATAGAGCAGGATCCAGCATAAAGGAGAAAGAATCGCCGCGGCCTCCTGGAGGCCGTTGACGGGTGCAATGCGGATAGAGTTCGCTAACCAGGAGAGAAAGGCGGAGGATGCCGATGACGACGGGGCTATGCGGTGGGCGCCGTCATAATAATTATATTGGAGAACATTAAAGGATACCTGCCAATCCGGGTGAAAGAAATTAAACCAGGGGAGCGGGTAGATTATATAACCGCTTAAAATATAGTTCCTGATCATCCAGGGCACGAACATAAACAGGCATATTCCAAAAACCTTGAGCAGAAGAGCGCCTTTTCTTTCATTTTTAGGGAGAAGAAAAAAGAGAAAAGGTAAAACAAGTAACATAGGAAAGGAATACAATTTGGCTGTCAGGGAGTACAATATTATCAGGCATGGTATAACGACCTGAGACAGTCTCACTTCTCCGGAAAGTAAGATTTCGAATAAAAGGATCATTGAGTAGGACATGCAAACGTCTACCAGCGCATCGGGAGAAGGGGATGAAATATTGATGAGCAAGGCTCTGTAAAGCATAATAATCAAGACCCCGTAAGCCAGTCCTGCCGGCGATTTTTTTCTTTTTAGCATACGTATCAACAGCCATGAAAAGAATAAGCCGATGATAACGCCATTGAGTGGATAAATTGACTGTCCTGCCGGGTCGGTGAAAGAATAGGCGGCCTGAATGATAAAAGAGATGGGATTGAAGGCTAAACGTCCGTGGATATTGGCCAATCCTGGCACCACTTTGTATTTTTCATACCAAAGGATGGATAGGTAATGGTAGCCTGCAGAGTCTGTATTACCGGCAGGAATGATCCAAAACAGAAATAAAGTAGCTATCAGGCATAAAGAGATAAGCAGATTAGCCGGCGAAAAGATATATTTCAGGGAATGCCAGACGGAGTGACGGATTTGCCGGACTCTTTCCCGTAAGCGTAGCCCAATCGACAAACTCAGGATTGTTAAAGGTATGAGTAACAGGTAATTAATCGGTAACCAGCAGGAAAGGACGTTAAAATAAAATGAACAGGTTATCAGTCCCCCCAAAAACATACCCAAAAGATCCGATTGGATCCTGGTCCTGAAAATTTTTTCCAATATATAATGAGTGAGAACTCCAATCCGCAGCGTAATAAAGATCACTAAAATAGAGTCAGCCAGCAGAAGGAGCATAGAAAGTCTTTAGGTTAATTGCTATAAGAAAGCCAAGTTATGGAATTTATAAATAATTCGGCTTTTCACCCGTTTGCCGGCGAATGTCGTAAATTTGCACCGCCGAAATCGGGCCACAGGCCCGATGGCCCAACCGAGCGAAGCGAAGGTTGCGAACGAGGAAAAAGCGAGGAACGACGCTTTGACGAAGTTCTGCCAATAATTTGACATTTTGCACCGAGGAATTACATTTTGTTTGAATTCCGAGGTGCGAAATCGGGGTGGGGGCCGATGGGGCCGAGCCTGAAAATTGAAAGGAAAAACTATGAGCAAAGTACAAATAGGCCTGGTGCAAATGAGTTGCACGAAGGATAAAGAAGCCAACCTTCATAAAGCGATCGCTAAGGTGCGGGAAGCAGCTGCCAAGGGTGCGCAGATCGTCTGTCTGCAGGAGCTCTTTACTTCCCTTTATTTCTGCGATGTGGAGGATTATGAGTACTTCAAGCTGGCGGAAGCTATTCCGGGCCCTACCACGGAAGTGCTGGGTAAGCTGGCTGCCGAGCTGAAGGTAGTTATTATCGCCTCCCTGTTCGAGAAAAGGGCTCAGGGCCTCTATCATAATACGACGGCCGTTCTGGATGCGGATGGGACTTACCTGGGGAAATACCGGAAGATGCATATTCCGGATGATCCTGCTTATTATGAGAAGTTTTATTTTACCCCGGGAGACCTGGGATATAAGATCTTTCGTACCAAATATGCTTCTATCGGGGTGCTGATCTGTTGGGATCAATGGTATCCGGAAGCGGCCAGGATCACGGCGCTGATGGGGGCGGAGATCCTTTTTTATCCTACGGCCATCGGCTGGGCTACCACCCAGGATGAGGCGACGAATATCGAGCAGTATAATGCCTGGCAGACCATTCAGCGCAGCCATGCCGTTGCCAATGGCGTACATGTCGTGAGCGTGAACCGCGTGGGATTCGAGCAGGATGGCGCTATGAAATTCTGGGGTGGGTCTTTTGTCGCCAATCCATTCGGCACTTTATTATACAAGGCTTCCCATGACCAGGAGGAGACCGCCCTGGTGGAGGTCGACACCGAAGCTACGGATCGTTACCGGACGCACTGGCCTTTCATGCGGGACAGAAGGATTGACTCGTATCAGCCGATCACCAAAAGATATATTGACGAGGATTAAGGGGGCTCTGCAAAAAGGACTCAAGCAAACAATACCCGGAAATAAGATTAAGTATTCAGCACTTATGAATTCAACACCCACCCCCCAACAGCTCGGTTATTATTTTCCTGCAGAATTTGACAAGCATACGGCTACCTGGCTTAGCTGGCCGCATAAGGAGGCAAGCTGGCCGGGAAAAATACAGGCCATCTATCCCTATTACAGCCAGTTTGTGAAAGAGCTGACGCTTGGCGAGCAGGTCTGCATCAATGTGAAGGACGAGGCCATGAAGGCTGTGGCTGTCGGGCATTTACTGCAGGCGGGGGTGAATCCGGACCGGGTATCGTTCTTTTTTCATCCTACCAATGACGCCTGGTGCCGGGATCATGGGCCGGCTTTCCTGGTGAATCCGGCAGCTGAAACCCGCAAGGTGATCGTAGACTGGAATTACAATGCCTGGGGCAATAAATATCCTCCTTTTGACCTGGATGATGTGATCCCTACGTTGATCGGGAAGGCGCTGAATCTCCCTGTCTATTATCCGGGCATTGTCATGGAAGGCGGTTCGGTGGACTTCAATGGTAAGGGAACCCTGCTGACTTCTACCTGCTGTCTGCTTAATACTAATCGCAACCCGCAATTGAGCCGGGAGCAAATAGAATCTTTCCTATCCGGCTATTATGGCGTGGAGCAGGTCTTATGGGTAAAGGAAGGTATCGTGGGTGATGATACGGATGGCCATATCGATGATACGGTCCGCTTTGTCAATGAAGATACTGTTATTACGGTGATAGAAGAGAATCCGCGGGATGAGAATTATGCTTTGCTCCGGGAGAATCTGACAGATCTGAAAAAGATGCGTCTGTTGAATGGCAAGCAACTCAATATTGTCGAATTGCCCATGCCTGAAGCTGTCATTTATGAGGACCAGCGTCTGCCGGCCTCTTATGCTAATTTCTATATTGCCAATGAATCTGTGATCGTGCCGACTTTTCGTTGTGACCGGGATGACAAAGCATTGCAGATTATTTCCGAATGTTTTCCAGGTCGCCGTGTAGTCGGGATCGACTCTACCGAGATCATCTGGGGGTTGGGAAGTTTTCATTGCCTTAGTCAGCAGGAGCCTGCGGTGTAGTTTTCCGGGCAGGGGGCTTTGGAATGTGCCCCATATCCCAGGCGGTATCCTGATGCAGGTAACGGTCGTCCCAGTAGTCGGAGGTGGCAAGAAAATTATTTTGCATTTTTGGCAAAGTTGTAAATTTGGGGCAAACCTAATGTTATGATAATGTCGATACCAGCACATTCTTCTCCACAGGAATACCTGGTCCGGGAGAGGCTCGCCAAAGATAAGCATGAATACTACGATGGAGAGGTGAGAATGCTGGCAGGCGCATCCCTGGCGCACAATCGGATTGTCACCAATTTAATAAGGGAGATCGGCTCTTCTTTAAAAGACAGACCTTGCGAGGTCCTGCCCAGCGATATCCGCGTCACTGTCCCGTCCGGGAAAGTCTATATGTATCCGGATGCGACTATTGTTTGTGGTACGCCGGAAATGGAAGACGATCAATTTGACACGCTCAAAAATCCCAGGGTTATTTTTGAGGTTTTATCTCCTTCTACGGCGGCTCATGACAGGAGGAGAAAATTCCTTTATTATCAGCAGATCCCTTCTTTTCAAGAGTATGTCCTGATCGATAGCTCCGCGCTTTTTGTGGAAATCAGCCAAAAGCAGCCCGATGGGTCCTGGGACTTCGAGGCCAGCTCCGATCCCGATGAGTATTTACGGATCTCTTCTGTTAAGATGAATATCCCGCTGCGGGAAGTTTATAGGAAGGTATTTTAGGGGGGGATGCGAGAAGCCAACAGCCGGAACTTTTTTGCTTAATAGCGAGCGGTCGAAAGGGCTATTCCCGAAGAAGAGCGAGCTCCCCGGAAGATGGACTTCCGGGGGCTCGGGTCTCTTTGATTGTCCCTTCGGGACTAGGAGCCGCTGGCTCCTAGGGCGACTATAGGCACATGACTATGATAGGCTAATTTCGTCGTATTGGTTGTTTTGAAAACATTGGAAAGGAATGAGTGCTTCCTCGGGAAAGTGAGGATCAGGTCGATCTGGTTGTCGGCGACGAACTGGTTGATCGCGTCCATGAAGTCGAACAGCCGGATGAAATAGAAGTCGGGATTATATTCTTTCAGCTTACTTTCCAGCTTGGCTCTCTCCACTTTGTACTCATCCGTTACCTGCACATAATGCTCGTGGTCTACGTTGACAATGTGCAGTCTGGGGTTGAAGAGGTTCAGCAGGGATTTTACGGAGTCGATAGGGATGGTATTTTCTACGTCCTGGAAATCGGTGAGCAGCATGACGTTTTTGGCCGATTGGGAGCGGGCATCGGGTGGGACGATGATGACGGGTGCAATTCCCCGTTTGACCACATTCAGGGTATTGCTGCCCATGAAGATCTGTCCGAGCAGGGTGGAGCCTGTAATCCCCATGACGATCAATTGGATATTATTATTCTTTACATATTTCTCAAAAGTGTCCAGAAAACGATGATTTTCTTCTGCCACGCAGGAGATCCGGGCGCTCGTAATGGCCGATAGCTCCGTTTTTACACTTTCCAGGGCCAGTTCCATGATCTCATACCTTCCTTTGTCCTCTTCGCCTTCTGTGCTCAGGGGGCTGCTATCCGAGCCATATTCCAGACTGTCAAAAACGTTGTAAAGGATCAGATGTACGTCGGGAGCCAGGCTGGAAATGTGGGCAGCATACCTGGCGGCATTCTTCGATGTCTCGGAAAAATCGATGGGAACAATAAAATTATTCATATATAGAGTATTGTGTTCGCAGTTGTAAAAATCGATAATATGTCCGATTGACTTTGTTGTCGGCCGGATATCGCGAATAAAAGCAAAATAAGTGTTAAGATAACAGGAAAATAGCTTTTTCACTCAAAAAAATAGTTGAATTTTTATTATTCACCAGTTTTCAACAGGGACAGGGAGAATTAAGCATTTTAATGTAGGTTTGCCGTCCACCATAGGTGTGATTATAAGGATTTATTGGGTGGACACTGATCTATAAATAAACTTTGCACTGTGCGATTAAAGAGCTTAGAAATCAAGGGTTTTAAAAGTTTTGCCGATAAGACCCATATCAGCTTTGACGAAGGTATTACGGGCATTATCGGTCCTAATGGCTGCGGGAAGAGCAATATTATTGACAGTATCCGCTGGGTAATCGGGGAGCAAAAAATCAGTCATCTCCGCTCGGAGAACCTGGAAAGTCTTGTATTCAATGGGAGCAAGACCCGTTCGGCCTCCGGGCTGGCGGAGGTGAGCCTCACCTTTGAGAATACGAGGAACCTCCTGCCCACGGAATTCAGCACTGTCACCGTCACCCGGAAATTTTATAAGAGCGGGGAGAGTGAATACCGCCTGAATGATGTCTCCTGCCGGTTGAAGGATATACAGAACCTTTTTATGGATACGGGCATTAGCACGGATAGTTATGCCATTATCGAGCTGGGGATGGTGGACGATATCATAAAGGACAAGGAAAACAGCCGCCGGCGTATGCTGGAGCAGGCTGCCGGGGTGACCATCTACAAAACACGGAAAAAAGAGGCCCGCCAGAAGCTGGATGCTACGGAGCAGGATCTGGCCCGTATCGAGGATCTGCTGTTCGAGATCAATAACCAGCTGAAAATGCTGGAGAATCAGGCCAAAAAAGCGGAGAAATACTACGAGATCAAGAAGGAATACCGGGATTTGAGCATCGAGCTCGCCAAAGCGGCCCTGGAGGGATTCAACCTCACTTACCGGGAGCTCAACGAGAAGGCGGATGCGGAGACGGATAAAAAAGCGCGTCTGGAAGCCGTGGTGGCCCAGGAAGAAGCCGGGCTGGAACAGGAAAAAGTGGGTTTTATCGAGAAAGAAAGGGCACTCCAGTCCATGCAGCACGAGTTCAATGATTTGCTGCAGGGGTTGCGGACCAAGGAAAATGAGAAGAACCTTGCTTCACAGCGTCTGAACTTCCTCAAGGAAAAGGAGAATAGTCTGCAGGAGTTCCTGCAGAAAGGGGAAGGCCAGCTGAAGGGATTGGAAGAAAGCATCGTATTTACCCGGCAACAGGTCGGGGAGGAAGAGAATAAGCTGTCCGGTTTGCAGGAGCAGCTGGATTCCCTGAAGGTTTCGGTGGACGAGACCCGGCAGGTATTCGATGAGAAGAGGAGCGCCGTGGACGGTCTGCGCAGGGAGAATGCACAGATACAGCGCGATCAGTTCGATGCGGAGAAGAAGGTGGCGGTGGCGGATACTTCGATCCAGAATCTGCAGAGAGGTATCCGGCAGCTGGAAGAGGAACGGATGGTGCGGGAGAGCCAGCTCAAGCAGCTGGAAGAAGAGCGGCAGCTGAAAGAACAGGACCTGGAGGCCAAACAGCGGGAGCTGCGGCAATTACAGGAACATCACGAACGAACCAAGGAAAATATATTACAGGCTCAGGGTCAGCTGGAAGTATTGCGCCAGAAGCTGGCGGATGAGAGCCGTAAGCTGGACTCCAAGAAGAATGAGCATGACCTGCTGAAGAGCCTGGTCGATTCGATGGAGGGATATCCGGAAAGCATTAAGTTCCTGCATAAGAACCCGAACTGGAATCATGCGGCGCCGATCCTTTCCGATATTATCTATGTAAAAGAAGAGTTCAGGGCGGCTGTGGAGAATGTGCTGGAGCCTTATCTGAACTATTATGTGGTGAATAATCTACAGGAGGGACTGCAGGCTGTCCATTTGCTCGACAACAACAAAAAGGGGAAGGCCAACTTTTTCCTGCTGGATAAGTTTACGGGTAATACGGATGTTGCCGCCAATGGGGGTGAGGGAACGATACCCGCCATGGACGTGATCGAAGTGGATGGGCAGTATCGCAACCTGGCGCAGCATCTTTTGGGAAATGTGTTCATCGCGCAGGATGAGGCGGCCCTGGAGAATAGTAATGGCGCCGTAGTGCTGGAAAAGCATGGTAAGTATGTAAAGGGCAAATATTCGATCACCGGCGGAAGCGTCGGGCTTTTCGAAGGTAAAAAGATCGGCCGTGCCAAAAACCTGGAGAAATTGCGTGAAGAGATCCGCCTCCAGGAATCGGTGGTGGGTGAGCTGAAAGTGGCCATCCAGGAGAAACACAATGAAGTAGTCGGCTATAATGAGGAGCTGAAGGAGCAAGCCATGCGGCAGACCCAGGACGATATCAACCGGCTGACGAATTTTGTTTTCTCTTTGCAGAATAAGGTGGAAAACCTCCATACTCAGCAACATACTTCCCTGAACCGGCTGGAAGAATTACAGCTGAACCTGGAAGAGACGATTGCCGGTATCGAGGATACCCGCAGCGCCTGGAACGAACTGGTGAAGGTAGTGGCGGATCTGAAAGAAAAATCACAATTGGCGGAAGAGGAATACCGTTCCGCTGAGATTGCGTATAACAGTTCTTCCGCAGGATATAATGAATTTAATCTGCAGGTAACGCGCCAGCATAGCCGCATCAATGGTCTGAAGCAGGAGATGGAGTTCAAGAGCAACCAGCTGAATGACCTGAGTACCCAGATCGAAGTGAATGCCTCTCAGCTGAAGCAGACGAACGAGAGCATTGCGGAGAGCGCCGACTTGCTGGAGAATGCGGAGTCCGGGCTGCTGGAATTGTTGCGCAGGAAAGAAGACGAAGAGAAGACACTGAACGAAGCCGATCAGGCTTATTATAACCTTCGTAATGCCCTTGGTGAAAGAGAGAGTGAGCTAAGGCACAAGGTTAAGGAAAAGGAGCAGCTGGATCAGTTGCTAAGCGGGATCAAGGATCGGTTGAACGAATTGAAGCTGCAATTGTCGGGAATGAAGGAGCGGCTCAACGTAGAATTCCGGATCAATTTGGACGACATTATCGATCAGCCCCGGACGGGGGATACGCCGGTGGAAGACCTGCAGGAAAAGGCCGATCGGATGAAGAAACGGATGGAGAACCTGGGAGAGGTCAATCCTACGGCTATCGAAGCGTTCACGGAAATGAAGAAACGGTACGAGTTTATCCTGGAGCAGAAGAATGACCTGGTCAGTGCGAAGGATAGCCTTTTACAGACGATACAGGAGGTAGAAGCTACGGCTAACCAGCAGTTCCTCGACACCTTCAACAAGGTGCGGGAGAATTTTCAGCGGGTGTTCAAGGCGCTGTTCACGGATGACGATACCGCCGACATGGTATTGGAGAATCCGGAGAACCTGGCTGATACGGGGATCGATATCGTGGCCAGACCCAAAGGGAAGAGACCCTCTTCCATCAGTCAGCTGAGCGGGGGAGAGAAGACCCTGACGGCTACTGCGCTGCTGTTCGCCATCTATCTTATCAAACCGGCGCCTTTCTGTATCCTGGATGAGGTGGATGCGCCGCTGGATGATGCCAACGTAGGCAAATTTACCAATATGATCCGCCAGTTCAGCGAGCATTCGCAGTTTATCATCGTCACCCACAATAAGACGACCATGAGCACGGTGGATGTCATTTATGGGGTGACCATGCAGGAGCCTGGCGTCAGCAAGCTGGTGCCGGTGGACTTCAGGGGATTGAACTAACCCCCCAACCCCCTAAAGGGGGAGTAAGATCCGGAAGAATTATAATACGAGTTTTGCTACCCGGCCGTCTGATCCTGCCAGGAATACCGTTTTCCCTTTTTTAGCGAGCCGGCATACATGGTAGCCGGCAGTGGCGATCACTTTCCAGTTCATTCCGTTGTCATAAGAGATATCTACGCCGGAAGTACCGCAGCAGAGGACGCTATTGCCGCCAATGTATTCCACGCATCCCCTATAGCCGTGTGGGGGAGTGGTAGGTCTGATCCAGGTGGCGCCGCCATCATTTGTCAGATAACAATTCTTTTTCTGCGAAGTATCTTTTGCAAAATCACCTCCTACGACGATCAGGTGCTGGCCGCCTTTTAGCTTTTTATGGTCTTTGACGGCGACGGAATTAGCGCCGGTAGTGGTGGTGCCTTGTATCAGGGGCAGGTCGATGGCTTTGTCGCGGATAAAGATGCGGGAGCGGGGGCCGCCGCTCACGAAGCAGGCTTCGTCCTTGTCGAGGTTACGGATATTGGTGCCGCTGGTCGCAAAGCAGCCTTCCCCGGAATCGGCCTTCGGCAGCTTATCGAAAGGGATATCCTGCCAGCTATTGCCTCCATCGAAGGTGCGGGCTATGAAGAAGCGTCCATTTATCGGATCGCCTACGACGATGCCGCTGTTGCTATTCCAGAATTCCATAGCATCCAGGAACATACCGGCTGTTTTATTTTCATAGACCATTTTCCAGGTCTTACCGCCATCGGTGGTCTTCAGGATATTGGCCGGTTCGGATATAGCCATGATAATAGCCGTCTTTGCGTTAAAGGCTTCGATGTCGCGGAAATCTCTTTTTTCATAACCGGGAACGGTGATCCAGTCCCAGGAGTCTCCTCCGTCGAGAGATCTTCCCACGGTGCCTCCGCTGCCGCTGACCCACAGGATTTTATCGTTGACCGCGCTGAGGCCCCGCAGGGAGCTGTGCGGGCCGTTGGTGAGGATCTGTACGCCTGTCGGGGGGACAAAGACCTCTGTCGGCCCGACCTGGCTGCTGGCTGACGATGGAGCTATAAGCTGCCAGCTGATAGCTGCCAGCAGGAGGAAGCGCCGCAAGGGAAGCCGAAATCGGGCCACAGGCCCGATGGGCGAAGCCCCATTCGAGGCGTGAAACCGGGTAGTGGGGCGCAGGGCGAAGGTTGGGTGGGTCGAACCTGCCCGGAGGAGGGGGATGTATTTGCGCATAGTGGGGAAAGTATTTTATATTGGAAAAATAGCACAATATTGGTATCTGAGTAAAAATGCCCAGAGGTTTAATTATTTTAGTTTGTTTTATTGTTCCGTACCGCCTTTGGGCCCAGACCCCCAAGGATATGTTGATTGCGCCTGCTTCCAGCACCGTAAAAGACACTATCGGGCAGCGGGATCTGATCGGAATATTCCTGAAGGCCACCCATATTCATATAAAAAAGCCGACCACCATAGAGGGGAAACGGGTATATTATTCCCTACTACCGCTCAGTACGTCCGTTCCCGGGGGAGGGAATGCCATCGTTACTTCTACAACGGCAGGTTTTTATCTGGGGGACCGCAAGGGCACTTATCTGTCCAATATCACCTTTTCACCTGGTTTCAATTTCCGGGGGCAGTTTAACTTCCCGATCCGTGCCAATATCTGGTCCCCGAACAATATCTGGAATTACCAGGTGGATACCCGGTTTTCCATATATCCGCAGTATACCTGGGGGCTGGGCGCCGGTCAAAAAGAAGATGATAAGATCCTCGTTAAATATCAGTATTACCGGCTTTATATGAGCGTCCTGAAAAGGATCCGGCCCTATTTACTGGCGGGATTCGGGTATGATCTGGACTATCATATCCATATCCGGCCCGGGGTCGATTCCCTGGACCTGCAAAAGTTCACCGGATATAAATACGGGACCGCGACGAATTCCAACTCTTTTTCCGCGGGGCCTACGCTCAACCTGTTATACGATACCCGCAACAACTCGATCAATCCATTGCCGGGGGCCTATTTCAACCTGGTCTACCGGGCCAATCTGAAATTCCTGGGCAGTAATACCGACTGGCATTCCTTATACCTGGATGCGCGGAAATACATTTCTTTTAGTCAGAAGGGGCAGAATGTGCTGGCGTTCTGGAGTTATTTCTGGACTACTATGGGCAGCCACCCGCCTTATTTCAGCCTGCCGGCGCTCGACGGAGAGCCGTATCAGCGTTCGGGTCGGGGATTCTATCCCGGGCGTTATGTGGGAAAGAGCCTCTTCTATGCGGAGGTGGAATACCGGAGGGATATTACTGACGATGGATTATTCGGCTATGTCCTGTTCGCCAATATGAATACGGTGACGGAGCCGGGCACGCATGAATTTGCCTATCTGCATCCTGCCGGCGGACCGGGGTTACGGATAAAATTCAATAAACATTCGGGATCGAATATTGGGATTGACTTTGGCTTCAGCAAAGGATATTATTCCTTTTATATCAACCTGGGAGAAACCTTCTAATTTGTGCAAAGACGACTAGTAATGCCTTTACTTCCGTAACTTAGGTTTTAAGGGCTTTTGCAATATGAGCTGGACGCAGGTTGTCGATCCGTTTAATAATATTCTTTTATCGGTATTGGTGGCGATGCTACCGATCCTGTTCCTTTTCTGGGCGCTGGTCATCCGGAAAATGAAAGGGTACCAGGCGTCTTTGCTAACGACTGCCCTGGCTTTCTTCATTGCCTTGCTGGCCTACCGGCTGCCCGTGCCGATTGCTTTGCTCTCCATGATCAATGGGGCTTTATATGGGTTATTTCCCATTTGCTGGATCATCATCCCGGCCGTATTTCTATTTAATATAACCGTTAGGAGCGGGCAGTTCGAAGTTGTCAGGCATTTTATGGCGGCCACCACTTCTGACAGAAGAATGCAGGCTTTGCTGATCGCCTTCTCTTTTGGATCCTTCCTGGAGGGGACGGCCGGATTTGGTGCGCCGGTGGCTATTACTGCCGCTATGCTGGTCGGGTTGGGTTTTGATCCGTTGTATGCCGCCGGTATATGCCTGATCGCCAATACTGCTCCTGTCGCTTTCGGGTCCATCGGCATTCCTATTACCGTTGCCTCCCAGGTGACCGGGATTCCGGAGATGGCGATCTCTCAAATGCTGGGCAGGACTCTTCCCATCCTTTCGTTATTGATGCCTTTCTACCTGATCGTCCTGATGTCGGGATGGAAAAAGGCTATAGAAGTATTGCCGGCTATTCTAGTGTCGGGGATTTCTTTCGCTTTCCTGCAGTGGTTTTCTTCCAACTACATGGGGCCTTCGCTGCCGGATGTCTTTGCGGGGCTCGGGTCCATCCTATCGCTGTTGATCTTTTTGAAATGCTGGAAGCCGAAAACGATATGGCGTTTTCCCAATGAGGCGCCTGCGACTATCGATACGGCTATCAGCTATACTTCCGGGCAGATCATTAGGGCCTGGTCTCCTTTTCTTTTGCTGACGGCTCTTATTATTACCTGGGGATTGCAGCCTGTTAAAGACGGGCTCAATGCGGCCGGACAGCTGCAGTTCCGGATGCCGGGGCTTCATAATGCGATCAGGGATGTGAAGGGCAACTTAGTGGCGCATATTTTTAAGCTGAATTACCTGTCGGCCACCGGTACTGCGATCTTTATAGCCGCCCTGCTTTCGATGCCGGTGGTCGGCATGAGCTTTAAGACGGGCCTGCGAACATTGGGCGCTACGATCAGACAGCTTCTGTATCCGATCCTCACGATAATGACGGTAATGGCGTTTGCATACATTGTCAATGACTCCGGGATCACTATAACCATTGCGGATGCCCTGGCAAATACGGGATACCTGTTTCCTTTCTTTTCCCCGGTACTGGGATGGCTGGGTGTATTTATAACAGGTTCCGATACTTCTTCGAATGCTTTATTCGGGAAGCTGCAATATGCGACGGCTGCATCTATCGGCGTGGATCCCGTCGTGACGGTTGCCGCCAATGTCTCCGGCGGGGTCGTCGGTAAAATGATCTCTCCCCAATCAATAGCCGTAGCTGCGGCAGCCGGAGGGTTGATCGGGAAAGAATCGCAATTATTCCGTTTTACGGTGAAACATAGCTTTTTAATGCTGATGCTTATCTGTTTGATCGTATTAGCGCAGTCATATATTTTTAAGTGGATCATACCGGTGTATCATATACCGGTGAAATAAAAAAATAAAGATGAAGATTGTAGTATTGGACGGTTATACATTGAATCCGGGCGATCTGTCCTGGGATGGGCTAAAGCAAGCAGGTGATGTAACTATCTATGACCGGACGCCGAAAGACAAGGTGCTGGAGCGAAGCAGGGATGCGGAGATCTTATTCACCAATAAGACACCGTTGCCGGGAGATATTATCCGACAGCTTCCTTTTTTACAATTCATCGGGGTATTGGCTACCGGGTACAATATCGTCGACATTGAAGCGGCCAGGCAGAAGGGAATCCCTGTCGCCAATATACCCGGGTATGGTACGGCATCGGTCGCGCAGATGGTCTTTGCCCTGCTGCTCGAACTCTGTCATCGTGTGCAGCGGCATAGCGATTCGGTGATGGAAGGGAAGTGGGCTGCATCTCCGGATTTCTGTTACTGGGATTTCCCTTTGACAGAGCTTGCCGGAAAGACGATGGGGATCATCGGCTTTGGTACGATCGGCCGGAATGTAAGCGATATCGCTGCTGCGTTCGGGATGAATATTATCGCAACGGGCAGGCGGCATACGGATGAGTCGCACCGGAAAAATTTCAGGTGGGCCTCTGTTACGGAATTGCTGGAGCAGTCGGATGTGGTAAGCATTCATTGTCCTTTATTGCCTGAAACGAAAGGGCTGATCAATAAGGAAAGTCTGTGGCGAATGAAAAAGACTGCGTTTCTTTTGAATACTTCGAGGGGGCCGATCGTTGTTGACGAAGACCTGAGCGAAGCCTTGAATGATGGCGTCATAGCGGGAGCGGGGCTGGATGTATTGTCTGTTGAGCCCCCGGAGAAAGGCAATACGCTCTTCACAGCCAGGAATTGCATTATCACGCCTCATATTGCCTGGGCTACTAAGGAGGCTAGGGCCCGTCTGATGGATATGGCTGTCGCGAACCTGGCTGCTTTCCTGGCTGGTCAGCCTGTTCATGTTGTCAATAAATAGAAGCCGGGGGATAATTTTAAAGACAGACCGATGAATGAATTGCGTGTGCTTATTGCTCCTAATGCGTTTAAAAACAGCCTGGATGCGGAGGGCGTTGCCCGGGCCATCCGGGATGGGTTGGAGTCGAGCCGGCTTCCCTGTATCTGTACCTGTTTCCCTATCGGGGATGGGGGAGATGGAACGGGTGATCTGATCATTAGAAAATGTGGGGGCAGCCTGGTGACGGCGGATGTTCATGACCCGCTGGGAAGGAGGATCTCCGCTTCTTTCGGGTTGATCGATGCGAGTGATACTGATATGAGTGAGGTTACTGCGGGTAAGACCGGGGCGGGCAGGACGGCTGTTATAGAAATGGCGAATGCCTCCGGGCTGCGTCTGTTAAAGCCCACTGAATTGGCCCCTCTGCGGGCTCATTCCCTGGGGACGGGAGAGCAGATACGCCTTGCATTGGACCAGGGGGTTACCAGGATCATTATAGGAATGGGAGGGTCTGCTACGGTCGATGGGGGAACGGGAATATTAAGGGCCCTGGGGATCCGCTTCCTGGATAAGAAGGGAGAGGAGCTATTGTCCCTTCCGGAAGACCTGGTGCGATTGGAGACTATCGATGTTTCCGGGCTTGATGACCGGGTCTTCAGGGTTGAGATCATTGTTCTTTGTGATGTAGATAATTTGTTGTTAGGGGAGCGGGGAGCGGCGGCGGTCTTTGGTCCTCAGAAAGGGGCTACGCGGGAAGCCGTTATAAAGCTGGAGGCGTCGCTCCAACAACTGGCGGCGGTGACCTTGCGGCAAACGGGGAAGGATATCTCCGGCATTCAATATGGCGGTACGGCAGGAGGCGCCGCTGCGGGTCTGTATGCTTTTCTGAATGCCCGGCTGGTGAATGGGATCGATTATTATCTGCAGCTTACCGGGTTCGATAAGGCGCTGGAGCAGGCCGATCTTGTTATTACGGGGGAGGGGAGTATCGATGCGCAGACTTTGCAGGGGAAGGGGCCTTTTGGCGTGGCATATAAAGCGAAGGCAAAAGGGCTGCCTGTGCTGGCGGTTGCCGGGAAGGTGCCATTGATCAGGGATCGGGGCCTGCAGCAATATTTTGATGTGCTGTTGCCTATCGGGCATGAACCTTCTGATCTTGCGGCTGCTCTGCGATCCGCCACCTATAATATTGTGAGGACTTCCAGGGAGATCGGCAATTTATTGGCGATTGGGCGGGGCACTTTTATTTAGTTGCGAACAGCAGTCCTTCTTTGGTCATATTTTTAACTACGACTTTGCTATAGGCTTTCCCCATGTCTCCCGCGGAGGAGGGGTTGAAGGATTCGGATTGTACGGAGTACAGCAGTTTCTTCGTGCTGACATCGTACAGGTTGCTTTCCCAGAAGAAGCGGGTATCTACGGAGACGTAGCCCGGATCATAAATACGCCCATACATATAGCTGTAATAGCCCCAGAAAGGAGAGTAAGGATAGGCATTGATACCCGGCTGATAGTTTCTTTCGCGGGCTTTGTCCAGCAGGGTGATGGTGAATACTTCGGCTATGCCGCTGTTGCGTAATTGGCCCAGGACGGCGTCCTCATCTTTGTTCCCGAACATTTTGGGACCATATAAAGTATAGGCTGAGATGGCATTGTAGCCTTTGGCTTTGAGACCGTCTACGAGGAAGCCCTCCATCTGCATGCGCAGGCGAATGTCTTTTTCCCGGATGATGCCCAGGACCAGTATTTTATTTCCGGGGGCGAGTGCGGAGGAATTGCCGGCTTTCCAGGAGGAGGTGACTTTGGTGTTGGAGCAGGAGAATAGTATGAGGCAGACCGATGCGATGAGGATTTTGCTGAGTAAGCTGTTTATTGGCATAACCGGATGAGTTTATGGTTAATGAAATTCGATTTACGACGGCCTCCCGTTTGGCTAACGGGCTGCTATAAAGTTAGCTTTTATAGTCGTTAATTATTTCCTAATGGTGCTGACGTTTGGGCTTCTTTGGTTCTTTGACTTCTTCTAATTGAACGTCCTGGACGATAATTGATTTGGATTTGACCGTATCCATTTTGGGATCCCATGCGAGATGGATCTCTTTGCCCAAACCGGCCTGTCGGATCAGTTCCTGGCAAGCAGACATGTATCGGGGTGGGCTGTCATCGCAGAGGGAAGTGTTAACACAATTATATTTATCAGGGGTATTGGCTTCCATAGAGAATCCGGGTACATCGAATGGCGGGTCTTTACATTCCACCGCATAAGGGAGTTGCCAATAGCCGGAGGCATTGATGTGGTTGACAAGGCTATCATATGTCAGTTGAGATATTTTAATTTGTTTGACGGTGAAACTATAGATAGGGGCCGTATGCGCATAGGCCCTGCCTTGGAGACCGGCATAATAAGCTGGATCGTATAGCTGCGGGTAAATGTGTCCCATTGAATCTAAATAATGCAATTTCCATACGGGTCGATGTTGCTTTTCATCGATCGGATAATACCGGTCCAGCAGGCGTAAATGCCGCCGTTCGATTACACTAAGCCTGTTGGTATCGGGCAGGGATACATATTCCTCAGTTAATTGCCCTTTTTTTACCACGATCTCGTAAGGGGTAAGGGTGATGATAATTGGGGATCGGAGAGGGCCTCCATAGGTTAAGCGAAAGTATGCCGTGGGCAGCGCATGGATGCTTAGGTTAGGTTCATGGAAGGCGTGGAAGTAACAGGAGTCCGATGAGCACCGGAAAGAATCCCTTCGGGATAGTTTGTTCTTTAGAGGATAATAATAGAAATTAGTATCCTTTACCGTGGCGGGATCGGGATAAGGATATCCTCCCGGCGGGTAGCTGACAGGATTTTTACAACCTGCGAGGGCCACGAGAAGGATAACCTTAGTCCAGCGTGACAGGTTAAGCAATCGTAATATCCTTATCGAGATATACATCCTGTATGGACTGGATCATTTCCACTCCTTCGGCGAAGGGACGTTGGAAGGCTTTGCGGCCCAGGATCAGACCCATGCCACCTGCCCGTTTGTTGACGACGGCGGTGAAGACGGCGTCTGCCATATCGGAAGCGCCTTTGCTTTCTCCGCCGCTGTTGATGAGACCTACGCGGCCGTTGTAGCAGTTGAGCACCTGGTACCGGGTGAGGTCGATGGGATGATTGTCGGGATGTGTCAGTTTGGAATAGACCAATGGGGAGGTTTTACCATGTTTAGTCGCCAGGTAGCCTCCGTTGTTGGTGGGCAGCTTCTGTTTGATGATGTCGGCCTGGATGGTGACGCCAAGATGGTTGGCCTGGCCGGTGAAGTCGGCGGCGGTATGATAATCCACGCCATCCACTTTGAACCCGTTATTGCGGGTATAACACCATAAAATAGTGGCCATGCCTAATTCATGGGCCAGTTCGAATGCTTCCGAGACCTCCTTCAGCTGGCGGGTACTCTCTGCGCTGCCCCAGTAGATGGTGGCGCCGACGGCGACCGCGCCCATGTTCCAGGCGTTTTTGACGGAGCCGAAGAGGGTCTGGTCGTAGCGGTTGGGCAGGCTGAGGAATTCATTGTGGTTGATCTTTACCACGAAGGGGATCCGGTGCGCATATTTGCGGCTCATGATGCCGAGCACGCCAAAAGTGGAGGCTACTGCATTACAACCGGCTTCTACGGCCAATTTGATGATATTTTCCGGGTCGAAGTACATTGGGTTGGGCGCAAAGGAGGCGCCGGCGCTGTGCTCGATGCCCTGGTCTACGGGGAAAATGGATAGGTAGCCTGTATTGGAAAGCCTTCCATGGCCGATAAGGGTCTGCAGGCTTCTCAGGGTCTGGTTGGATCTGTTGGAATTGACCCAGATCTCTTCCACATGATGGGGAGAAGGGAGGGCGCTGAGCGTGGATTTATCGATGACAGGCTTGTGTTCCAGGAGGAACGCTGCTTTGTCGCCGAGGAGGTCGAGTAGTTTTTTCGAAGGCATAAACTAACTTTTAATTTTTATGATTACGTAAATATACGAAAGAGGGGCGAACCAGCTGGTTGCCGGCTGAAGGCCGAGGGTGATCCTTAAACTAACTCTCAATTGTGGTATTTTGTTTACTTTTAATCCGGCAGTAGTCAAAAATGTAGGAATCGCCTATGACGCATGAGCAGGCTCTATTTATTAGTATTTCCGAAGGAGATGAAACTGCCTTCAGTACCTGCTATTCGGAATATGGAAGGGTGCTGATGCCTTTCCTGGTCAGGCTGGTAGGCTCCCGGGACAGTGCCGAGGAGATCATCCAGGAGGTGTTTCTGAAAGTATGGCTGTATCGTGACAGGCTGGCAGAGGTGGATAATCCGCGGAGCTGGCTTTTTCGGGTAGCTGCGAATACCGGCCGTAACTGGCTGAAGAAGAAAATGCTCATCGAGCAAAAAATGCAGGAACATCAACGGCAGTGGGATATCCCTGACAGCGCTATACCGGAGCAGGTGGATCTCAAGTCTATCGCCGGGGTGATACAGCGGACCATCCTGTCTTTTCCTCCCCAGCGCAGGCGTATTTACCAGATGAGCCGGGAGGAAGGGTTGAAACCTGCCGAGATCGCCGCCCGCCTGGAACTCTCCGTAAGCACCGTAAAGAACACCCTGCTGTCCGCGTTGAAGACCATCCGCGAGAATATCGAAGAGGCGGGGTTCTGGGTGACATTCTTCCTTGTCTTTTTGAAGAAATAATGGGTTCCGGGAGTTCCGGAAAAATCCTTCTTGGGGAAGAACATAATAAAAAAATAATAAAAAGTACAAAAACGAATAGGACGATTGATTTGTCGGGTTGTCTTGTTCTATAGACAGGCGTAAGTTGCTCGTCCGAATGGTACCATGGAACAACGGATCTCTTTTTTACTACAGCAAAGGTTGGAGCAAAAGCTGACGCCGGCAGAGGCGCAGGAATTATTGTCTATTCTGCAGAATGCCGGGTACGATGAGATCGTGACGGATGTTCTGCAGGAGATGGCTGCTTCCGGGGAGCAGGGGCCTGCTTTCGATCCGGTCATTTTGCAGAAATGGGTGCATGGGATCGTGTCTGTTGACAAGAAAGCTGCAGGAGGTGTTGATCCTGCTAAATCGGTGACTCCCGTTCGTCGCATACCTTTTCTCAGCACGGTCTGGTTCCGTTATGCGGCGGTTATTCTGTTATTGGCGGGAGCGGGGGGCTGGCTGTTCTATCATAGCCGGGTGCGAAAGGAGGATAGTACTCCGCAGGAGCTTTCCAAGGGCCCTGATATAGCGCCCGGGGGCAATAAAGCCATTCTTACCTTATCGGATGGGTCGACCATTGTTCTGGACAGTGCCGCCAATGGGGTATTATCTCAGCAAGGTAATACGAAGATCACTAAATCGGCATCCGGGCAACTGGCGTACCAAACAGCTGAAAGCGTAAAGCCGTTAGCTGCGAGCCCTGATGCTTATAATACTATCAGCACGCCCCGTGGCGGCCAATACCAAGTGCAATTACCGGATGGCAGCAAGGTATGGCTGAATGCCAGTTCCAGCCTGCATTTTCCCACGGTTTTCAGGGGGAAATCGAGGACGGTGGAAATTACGGGGGAGGTATATTTTGAAATTGCAAAGGATGCGAATAAACCATTTTATGTAAAAGTGAACGGCTTGTCGGTAGAAGTATTGGGGACACAGTTCAATGTCAATGCATATGCTGATGAGCCGGTGATCAAAACCACCTTGCTGGAGGGCAGTGTGCGGGTGAGTAAGGATAATTCCGTTGCGATGCTGATGCCGGGGCAACAGGCGCAGGTGGTCAATGGGCAGATTAAGGTGGTGAAGGATGCGGACCTGGAGGAGGCGATGGCCTGGAAGAATGGCCTGTTCCATCTGGCCAGCGCCGATGTGGGCACCATTATGCGGCAATTAGCCCGGTGGTATGATGTGGAAGTAGATTTTGAAGGAGGGATTCCCTCCGGTCATATAACGGGAGAAGTACCTCGTAATACCAGTCTTTCGAAAGTCTTAAAAGTATTTGAAACCAGCGGCGTGCATTTCAGAGTCGAGGGGAAAAAGATCTTCGTGACGCCATAAACCATCTATCCTTTTTTGTCGTAAATAACGAGACTTGCCAGCTCAAATAGTTGGTTAACCTGATCCTTATGCCCTTTTTGGGATAGGACGAAAAAAACCGGAAGTGCTTGGAACCACCTCCGGCCAATCGTTCAGGTTACCCGATAATTCAATTGTTCGAAACTGCTTATTGTTTAACCCAAACACTGCAAAAGTATGCTTTTAACGGCTCTTTTTGGCCCTTGCCGTTTGCAACGGAAGGACCTAACCAAAACTTTGTTAGTCATGCGCCTAACATCCATTTTACTGCTGGCAACCTGTCTGCATCTCAGCGCCAAAACAAGGGGACAGCAAATTACGCTTTCGGAAGAGCATGCGTCTCTTGGAAAGGTATTCAGGAAGATCACCGGGCAGACCGGATATCTTTTTGTTTACCGGGACGAGTGGCTCCGGCAGGCGCAGCCGGTCGATATCAATGTAAAGGATGCCAGTCTGCAACAGGTATTGGACATTTGTTTCTTCGGGCAGCCTTTTACTTATGTGATCATCGATAAAATGGTGGTGTTGAAGGAGAGGACGGCGATCATCCGGCAACCTGAGCTCATTTATGTAGATCCATCTGCCCTTATCGATGTGCATGGCCGTGTCATCGATGCCAATGGAAATCCGCTGGCCGGCGCTACGGTGATGCTGGCGGCAAACAGGCAGGACGCTGATCAGTTTATTAAAGCCCGGACGGCGGCCATGGAGAATGGCAGGCGGGGCAATTCATCTGAGCTGGCTCCGATGGAGATAGCCGCTCCGCAAGCCGCCTATCCGGTGCAGGCAGGCGCTCCCGGACAAATAGTGACACCGGCGCAGGCCGGTGCCCCGGCGCGGCCAACGCATTTTGTTACGGTAATGGTCACTGATGCCAACGGGGAGTTTTTCCTGAAGGGAGCGCCTGAAAATGCCACGCTGTTTATTAGCAATGTTGGCTTCGAGACGCAGGAGTTAAAAATAAATAAGCGAAAGGATATTACCGTCCGGCTTGCTATCAAGGTAAATCAGCTGAGTAATGTAGAAGTGACTTACAATTCCGGTTACCAGGTTCTTTCCAAGGAGCGGGCAACTGGCGCCTATTCCAAGCCGGATATGGAAATATTCAAGGCCCGCAGCGGCACCATGGATGTCGTAAGCCGGCTGGATGGACTGGTGCCGGGCCTGACGGTGATCGCCGGTCCCAATGGTGTTATTGCCAACCGGAACGGAAATGGGAAGACCACTCAGTCGGCCCTGATACGAGGTAAGAGCAGCGTGGGGTTATCTACCGAACCGCTGTATGTGGTGAATGGAGTGGTGGTGACGGATTATGCCGACGTCGAGCCAGACGATATCGCGGATATCACGGTTCTGAAGGATGCCGCGGCGGCGGCCATCTGGGGAGCGCGCGCCGCCAACGGGGTGATCGTGGTGACGACCAAGAGTGGGAAGCGGGATAGCAAGATCAAAGTGAACTACAGCGGCTATATCAATTTCCAGGGCAAGCCGGATTTCGGATATTCACCGATGCTGAGCAGCCGGCAATATATCCAGGCGGCGAGGGAAACATTCGACCCCGTGGAGTATCCCTGGGGCAGCCTGTATAACGATTATATCGCCCCTCATGACCTGATCCTCTACAATCAATACCGGGGCCTTATTACCGATGCGCAGGCCAATGCCAGCCTGGACAGCCTGGCGGGTATCAATAATATGGGACAAATAAAGGATATCTGGTTCCGCAACGCCCTTACTACGAACCATACCCTTTCCCTATCGGGCGGCGGAAGCGTTTATTCTTTTTATAGTTCATTATCGTATACCGATACGAAGAGCAATAGTCCGGGCGCCAAGAACAACTCTTACCGGATCAATTTTACCCAGGACATCAATCCCAACCGGAATATAAAGATTTCTTTGACCACCGCGCTGGCCAATACGGTGAGTAGCTCGGAGAATCCCATCGCGATCAGCAATAGCTTCCTGCCTTACCAGTTATTCAAGGATGCGCAGGGCCATTCTATTTCCATGCCCTACGTACAGGGATGGTCGGATTCCTTGCGGAATGACTACCAGGCAAGGAGCCGTATCAACCTGGATTACAACCCGATCGGCGAGATGAACCTCAAGAATGCCCATAACAATAACCTGGCCGTCAATATCACGGCCAATGCCAGCATCCGGATCTGGAAGGGGTTGAGCTTTCTGGGGACTTACGGGTATGCCCAATCTCCCGGCACCAGCAACTCCTACGACGATCACAACGAGTATTCAATGCGAAGAAGACTGGTCGGCATGACGGTCGCGCCTACGACGGCCTCAACCCCCGTCTATTACCTACCTACTACGGGCGGGCAGTATATACATACCACGAATGATCAGCGGAACTGGACCGTAAGGAATCAATTGGCCTATGTCGCCAATCCACGCAATGGAAAGGATGAACTGAGCGTGCAAGTCGGTCAGGAAGCCCAGGAGCAACATAATACGCGCGAGCAACTGATCCTGGAAGGATATGACCAGAACCTGGAGACTTATGCCACCCTGGATTATAACCTTTTGAGCCAGGGTATCTTCAATACCGTCTCATCCTTTTACGGCGGGTATTACACGTTGCCTTTCTCAGTAACGGATCAGCTTCAGCGTTATGACTCTTATTTCGCGCTGGCCAATTACACGTTCAATCATAAATACAGCATCGACGGCAGCTGGCGACAGGACCATAGTAATCTGTTCGGTCATGACCGGGCTACGCAGAACCGGCCTATCTGGAGCGTGGGCGGTAAATGGCAGCTCTCCAAAGAGAACTTTATGAAACCCGTCCGCTGGGTGAATGAACTGGGCCTGCGCACCACCTATGGCATTACGGGGAATTCTCCCTACATCGGCACCGCCTCGACGAAGGATATCCTGCGTGTCAGCTATCCCTATCCGGCTGTAAGTACCGGGCCCGCTTTGGATATCCAGGGCAATGCCAATACGACCCTCACCTGGGAAACCACGCAAACGCTCAATATCGGTATCGATTACAGTCTGTTAAAGAACAGGATCGGGGGAAGTATCGACCTGTACCATAAGAGTACGGTCGACCTCCTGGGTAATGTCGCTTTGAATCCCTTCACTGGGGTGACTTCAGGGACGGGCAATATTGGCCACCTGGTGAATAAAGGGATAGAGCTGAACCTGCACATGGTCAATTTTCAGACCCGGGATTTCAGCTGGTCGACCGGTCTGCGCTTCAGTTATAATAAGAATAAGCTGGTTTCTTATTCTACGCCC
This sequence comes from Puia sp., assembly GCA_035555335.1. GTDB lineage: Bacteria > Bacteroidota > Bacteroidia > Chitinophagales > Chitinophagaceae > Puia. The sequence goes on along the minus strand of DATMGS010000026.1, from coordinate 81,912 downwards.
AGCCCCTACTCGCTTACGGCAAGTGGCAAGCTGGGTGCGAATCATTGGATCGGCTACAGCAGCGCTCCTTTATTTGCTTACCAGTTCGCCGGATTGGATAACCTTGGTGACCCGCAGATAAGGTTGGCGGATAAAACGGTTACCAAGACGCCGAATGCCGCCGGGGTAGACGATGTAGTCTATAAAGGAACGACCATCCCTGTCTTTAATGGCGGGTTTACCAATACGTTCCGTTATAAGGGATTTTCCCTGTCGGTGAATATGATCTATAGCCTGGGCAATGTCATGCGGAAGGATGTAAATACCCTTTATACGGGTCGGCTGGCCTCTAGTGCCGGCTGGACTGGAAATGTACCGGTCTATTTCGCCGATCGCTGGAAGAAGGCGGGAGACGAGAAGATCACCAATATTCCCTCCTATGTCAGTAGCTATTATGTTGATTTCACTCGTCGAAGCACGGATTATTATAGGCTTGGCGACATCAACGTAGTCAGCGCATCGTATATAAAGGTCCGCGATGTCACCTTGAACTACAGCCTGCCTTATAAGGTAGTGCAGGTCTTGCGAATAGAAAGGGTGAACCTGTATGTGCAGACCAGCAATTTTATGATATGGAGAGCGAACAAGGCCGGCATCGACCCGGAATATCAATCGTCCGGCTACAGGAGTGTGCCGCCCAGCAAGCATCCCGTGAGCATCGGCGCGAATGTCTCGTTTTAATTCACTTTCAAGAGAAACAAAATGAAAAAACACTTTAAAATAATAGCAATCCTCTTCCTTCTGGGTGTGTCGCAGACTGCCTGCAAAAAAGATTTCCTGGAGGTCATTCCGAAGGGTGAGCAGGTGGCGGTCACGACGGCCGATTATGATCTGCTGCTGAACAGTTATTCTTTGTATAATTATCTGAACGGCGGGGGATTCCAGGAGGAGATGGTCATGGGGGACGATGTAGCCGCTGAAGCGGGCCTTTTTACTACGGCTTCACCGCAACCACAGCTTACCCGCGTTTTTCAATGGGCGGATGTCGTTTATGAACCCAAAGATCTGCCCCTGGACCTGCAAGCCTATTTGGGCAGCATGTATACCTGTAATAAGGTCATCAATGAAGTATTAACTTCTGAAAGTGGTACGGACGATCAAAAGAAATCGCTGCAGGCGGAAGCCATGGCTGACCGGGCCTTTTTGAATTTTATCCTGATCAATTCCTATGGCAAGCCATACCTGGCCTCTTCCGCAGCTACCGATCCCGGATGGCCTATCATTACCACGGCCAATATTGCGGCCACGGGTTTTAAAAGAAATACCGTACAGGAGATGTATGATTTTATCATCAAGGACCTGACGGCCGCCATCGCGGTATTGCCCGCACAATCCGTTTCGCCGTCCAGGATCTCGAGGGCCGGAGCGGAAGCGCTGTTGGGTAAGGTGTATGTGTTCATGGGAAAGTACAGCGAAGCGCTCCCCCTGCTGACGGCCGCATTCGGGGATGTAGCTGCCGCTACGACTCCGGCCCGTCTGTATGATTACAATGTAGAGCTGGCGCCGGGCGGATCTTTTTTGCCGATCGGATTCTATGGTCCTAACGGTCCCGGGAATAACTACCAGGATTTCACGGAGTCTGTGCTGGCAAAGATCTTTTACTGCGGATCCTATAATGGAAACGGATTCGGGAATGATGGCCTGGTTCTCGATCCCAAGACAGCCGCTTTATATGGCTCGTCAGATCTGCGTCTGCAATTATATGCTGCCAACAATCCCGATGGATCTTCCAATCCGGCGGGAAGGCTGCGCAAATATGCCGTTCAGTATGCCAATTTCGGCTTGGGGCTAAGCGAACTGTACCTGCTGAGTGCGGAGTGCAAGGCGCGGACGAATGATCTTGCCGGCGCTACTACGGATGTGGAAACGCTGCGTAAGAGCCGGATGCCGGCAGCCGATGCCAGTGTACCATCCGCTACCGCCGCTGATCAGACGGCGTTGATAAAATTTATCATCGATGAACGTACCCGGGAATTTGCGATGGAAGGCTTTCGCTGGTTCGACATGCGCAGGCTTTCGGTCGACCCGCTTTTTACCGGAGCTATCTATACCCATACGCTCTATGATGCCACGAACGGCAATACCGTATATACCTTGAAACAGCCGGACCGGCTTACCATGCAATTGCCCCCTTTTTATATCGCGGCTAATCCCGGTATGGAGAACAACCCATAAGACTGCTCAGCCGACATGATATCGTTTTAATTAATAAATGGAAATCACATTTACATGAATAGTATTGTCAAAATTGAACACCTGTCACATAAGTACAGCAGTGCCTGGGCGATCCGCGACATCAACATGGAGATCAGTCAGAGCGGTATCGTTGGGCTATTGGGCTCCAATGGGGCGGGCAAATCCACCACCATGAATATCCTCTGCGGGGCCCTCAATCAGACCGAGGGCAATGTATATATCAATGGGATCGATATCCGGGAGGAGCCGGAGCAGGCTAAAAAAGAGATTGGTTTTCTGCCGCAGACCCCTCCTCTTTACATGGATCTTACGGTGGATGAATACCTGATCTATTGCGCCGATCTGCGACTGATGGAAAAGAGAAAGATCAAGCCCGCCCTGGAAGAAGCGAAAGAGCGTTGCGGGATCACCCATTTCAGCGGCAGGCTTATCCGCAACTTGTCCGGGGGATATCGTCAGCGGGTGGGCATTGCGCAGGCGATTATTCATCGGCCCAGGCTGGTCGTGCTGGATGAACCTACCAATGGGCTGGATCCGAACCAGATCATCGAGGTCAGGGCGCTGATCAAAGAGATCGCTGTCGATCGGGCGGTGATCTTCTCTTCGCATGTGCTCACCGAAATACAGCTACTCTGTAAGGAGATCAAAATGATCGAAGGTGGACGGATCGTTTTCTCGGATACCATGGATGCCTTCAACAACTATGTGGAGCCGCATAGCGTGCTGATGCATATGGAAAACCCCCCTTCATCGGCGGAGCTGTTGGCGGTGCCGGGTGTGACAAAAGTGGATTTTCTTACCGAGCGGCAGGTCCGGGCCTGGTTTAGTGGGGACCAGGAGGTCACCGAGCGGATCGTTGCAGCAAGTGTCCATGCCGGATGGAAACTGAGAGAGATCAGCCTGGATAAGAGCGCTCTCGACGAGATATTCAAACAATTGTCCCAATCATCTCAATAACATATTCATGAAGACGGTATTCAAAATTGCAAGGACGGAGCTACGCAGCCTTTTTTATTCGCCTATTGCGTGGTTCTTAATGATCGTGTTTCTGATCCAGTGCGGACTGGCCTATATAAACATGCTGGACTCCAATGCCCGGTCGCAGGAGCTGGGAGGGATGGGTTTACAATATATGACTCAGTTGACGCAGCGGGTTTTTCTGGGCAGGGGCGGAGTTTTCAACAGTGTCATGGAAAAGCTATATCTCTATATTCCGCTGCTTACCATGGGGCTGATCAGCCGGGAGATCAATGGCGGTACGATCAAGCTGTTGTATTCTTCGCCTGTCAGGATACGGCAGATCGTTTTTGGCAAGTATCTGGCGATGATGGTATACAGCCTGGTATTGATCCTGATCGTGGGGATCTTTATGATAGCGGGGATGTTCCATATTAAATCGGCTGATGGCGGGATGCTGTTATCCGGCACTTTAGGGTTTTACCTGCTTTTGTGCGCTTATTCGGCGATCGGTCTTTTCATGTCCTGTCTTACGACTTACCAGGTGGTGGCGGCGGTCAGCACCTTTGTCATGATCGGTATCCTGAGCTATATCGGGCAATTATGGCAGGGTATAGATTTTGTAAGGGACCTCACTTATTTCCTGTCTCTTTCCGGGCGTACGGAGCATATGCTGAGCGGGCTTATCACGACCAAGGATGTGTTATACTTTTTGATCATCGTATATATTTTTCTGGGCCTTACTATCTATAAGCTGAAGGCGGGACGGGAATCGAAGCCGGCAATAGTCAAAGCCGGAAGGTATGTGGCCATCGTAGTTTCGGCGCTGCTCGCCGGTTATATAAGCTCCCGTCCGGGCCTTGTAGCCTATTATGACGCTACGGCCAATAAGTCCAGGACGCTGACTCCGAATGCGCAGCGTATCATCAAAGAAATGGGAGAGGATTCACTGGAAATAACCGTGTACAATAATTTACTGGGAAGATACAGTTATTTTGGGCTGCCGGAATTCCGGAACAATGACCTGGCCCATTGGGAACCTTATACCCGGTTCAAGCCGGATATTCATTTCAACTATGTCAATTATTATGACAGTGCGTATGATGATAAGTATCTGTACAGGGAGTATGTTGGCAAGAGCTTAAAGGAAATGGCGGATATGCATGCCAAAAATTATAAGCTGAATCTGTCTTTGTTCAAAACACCTGCAGAGATCCATAAGGTGATCGATCTGAAGCCGGAGCTCAACCGGTATGTCATGCAGCTGAAATATAAGGGCAGGAGCACTTTCCTGCGGATATTCGATGACCAGGAGATGTTCCCGGGCGAGACGGAGGTATCCGCTGCTTTCAAGCGGTTGCTGCTGGCCAGGATGCCGAAGATCGCTTTTTTGAGCGGGGACCTGGAAAGGAATATCAATAAAATGGGGGACCGGGAGTATAAGACCCTCACTACGCTGAGCTCTTTCCGGTATGCAATGGTGAACCAGGGATTCGATGTGGACACGTTGTCCCTGGAGACCCGGGATATTCCCGGTGATATTTCCACCCTGGTCATTGCCGATCCTAAGATCAATCTTAGCCCCATCACGTTGGAGAAGATCCGGCAATACATCGATAAGGGAGGTAATCTGTTAATAGCGGGCGAGCCCGGTAAACAATCCGTGCTTAATCCGCTCCTGCAACAGCTGGGGGTCCAGCTGATGGATGGGGTCATCGTGCAGCCGAGCAGGGAACTATCTCCTGACCTGGTGCTGACGGATCTGACGGCTACGGCGGCGGGATTTACCAAACAAGCGGCAAGGAGTTACAAGGACAGTATAAAAGTATCCATGCCCGGAGCGGCAGGGCTTAGTTATAGTGCAAACGGCCCTTATACGGTAAAGCCTTTATTAATGACTGACGGGCAGCTGAGCTGGCTTAAGAAAAGCAAGCTGGTAGTGGATTCTGCGGATGTCCTTTTTTCCGCTGCCGGCGGAGATGATAAAAGGGCGGTCCCGACTGCTCTGAGCCTGACCCGGATAGTCAATGGTAAAGAGCAGCGTATTGTCGTCACGGGCGATGCCGATTTTATGAGCAATGTCGAATTGGGCAGGTATAATATAAAAATCGCCAATTTCGTTTTCAATACTGCCTTGTTCAGCTGGCTCAGCTATGGGGAGTTCCCGATCGATACTTCCCGGCCCGATGCAAAGGATAACAGGGTGACTGTTACTTCCGATCGGGTAGATGTTCTGAGGATCCTCTTTATATGGATATTGCCGGCCTTGCTGCTCATCTTTGGAACCATCCTGTTAATCAGGCGTAAAAGGAAATAGTTGTTATGTTATTTACGACAGACAAGCAAACATTGGAAGACCTGAATATTTTTGGCAGGCAGGGGAGTGGTTCGGTATACCAGATCTTTAACCGGACTATTACCCGGGGGGGCTCAGCGATCCTGGAAGACATGTTCCGTTATCCCTTGTCGGATGAACAGGCTATCAACCGGCGCAGTGGCATCATTCAATATTTTGCTGCGTCCCGGATCGAATTCCCATTCGAGAGCGCTCATTTCAATGCGGTAGAGCCTTATCTGAGCAATACGGACGAGCGAACGAAATTATCGGCAGAAGAACATTCTATCGGTAAAAAGCTAAGCAGCCTGATAGGGGTGGATGCTGAAACGGCTGTGATCTATAAAGGGGTGACTGCGTTGACGGAGCTTTTGAAAGGGGCTTATGATTTTATAGGTTCCCTGGCGTCAGGGCCGGTTGGAGGGGGGGGCGATCCGGCTGGGAAGCTTTCTGGCACGGCGGGCGGACATTTTTATCAATCGGACAGGGAGGCTATGGCGGTCCTTCTGGCGGAGCCTGCTTTCGCTCCGATTGTAAGACCGGAGCATAAGGGAAAACTATCGCATGCTGCGATGGCGGCCTATGATGTGCTTTTTCGTTTCCGGCATCGGGAGACCATACAGAAGCTGCTACGTATGATCTATTACCTGGATGTCTATTTGTCTATTGCAAAAGTGGCCCTGGAGCGTAGCTTCGTGTTTCCGAAGGCCTTGCCGAAAGAGCAGCACAGGATTGATCTGGCAGGTCTGTACCATCCGCAATTGAAGAGCCCGGTTGCCAATGACCTGCGGATCACGCGGGATGGCAATGTGCTTTTTCTCACGGGAGCGAATATGGCGGGTAAGTCTACTTTTATGAAGTCGCTGGGCATTGCTTTGTTCCTGGCGCATATGGGCTTTCCGGTGGCGGCCTCCGGCATGGAGTTCTCCGTGCTCGACGGTATTTATACGACGATCAACCTTCCGGACAACCTGGGTATGGGAGCCAGTCATTTCTATGCCGAAGTGCTGCGGGTCAAAAAAGTCGCCCAGGAACTAAGCCTGTCAAAAAATCTCTTTGTTATTTTTGATGAGCTGTTTCGCGGCACGAACGTGAAAGATGCCTATGAGGCCACGATTGCCATTACGGCTGCCTTTGCTGCCAGAAGGAATAGCATCTTCGTGATTTCCACCCATATCATCGAGGCGGGAGCCGTATTGAAGGAGCGGTGTGAGAATATTCGTTTTATGTACCTGCCTACGCGCATGAATGGCAATATCCCGGAATATACCTATACCCTGGAGACCGGCATCACGGATGACCGGCACGGCATGATCATTATCAACAACGAAGGGCTCCTGGACTTATTGAAGCAGGGTAATAAAAGGATCCATAAAACAACCTTATCATGAGCTTTATAGCGGATAAACAGACGCTGGATGATCTGAACCTGCCGGGTAAATACAGACCCAATTCCATATACAGTCTTTTCAACCAGGTGAGGACTCCTGGCGCGGAAAGGCTGTTGGAGGGAATGTTTCAGAACCCTATGACCGACCCGGATAAAATCAACACGCGCAACAGGATCTTTCAGTACTTCCAGGATAGAAAGCTGCTGTTTCCTTTTCCTGCGGAGGAGTTCAGGAGGGCGGAGAATTACCTGGGTGAAGGCGTGGGGGCTAATTTCCCGGCGGTAATAGCGGGAGCGCTTCGCAAAAAGCTGTTACAGTCCCTGGTTCGCGACGAGCAATATGAAAGGCAGCATGGAGGATTGTTGGCTGCCATCGGCATGCTGAATACTTTGTGTGATTTTCTGGGTCAGCTGGAAGACGGGTATAGCTATCCCTACCAGGAACGGATCCGGGCGTTGAAAAATATTTTCTCGGACAGGAGGCTGGATTGGCTCCCGGGGGAAAAAGGAGCACAGCGCCTGTCCCTCCTGAAGCTGTCCCGGTATGATCACCTGTTAAGACATACGCTCAGGGACGAGATGGAAATGATATTGGAAAGTATTTATGAAATCGATCTTTATATTGCCGTTAGTGATGTGGCAAGGGCGAACGGGTTTTCTTATGCACATGCCTTACCGCAGGAGCGAAATATCTTTCGTGCTGCCGCCTTGCGTCATCCCGGTCTGAAGAAGGGGGTTGCCAACCCTGTGTCCCTTCACCAGCGCAGCAATATGTTATTCCTGACCGGCGCCAATATGGCCGGCAAGTCCACCTTCATGAAAGCTTTCGGCATCGCTGTCTACCTGGCGCATATGGGTTTTCCCGTAGCGGCGGAGGAGATGAGCTTTTCTGTCAGGGATGGGGTCTATACTTCCATCAATGTGCCGGATAACCTGGCGCTGGGGTATAGTCATTTCTATGCCGAGGTGCTGAGGGTGAAGACGGTGGCAGAAGAAGTGAGCGCGGGCCGGGACCTCGTCGTTATTTTCGACGAGCTCTTTAAAGGCACCAATGTGAAGGATGCTTATGACGCCACGCTGGCTGTGACGGAAATACTTTCGGAATACCGGAACTGTTTTTTTATCATCTCCACCCATATTATAGAAGTGGGAGAGACTTTGCAGGAAAGATGTGACAATCTGCAGTTCGCCTATCTGCCTACCGTGATGGAGGGGGCGGTGCCGCGGTATACCTATAAAATGGAGAAGGGGATCACGACGGACCGTCATGGTATGATGATCATTGAAAATGAGGGGATCCTTGGGATTCTCCGGATGGGGGAAGACGTCATTCTCTGAAAGGAATAAAATTAAAACCACACTAATACTAAAAAATGAAAAAGATTATTCTCTCTTTATTGGTATTGTCGCCTGCCGGTCTATGGGCGCAGCAGAACAGATTTACCATCGATGGGCAATTAAGGAGCTGCTCTGTCAACGGCCAAACTATTTACCTGGTTTATGCAACAGATGGGAAGACCCAGCTGGATAGTGCGCAGGTCACTGCCGGTAAGTATGCTTTTAAGGGGGAGCTGACGCATTCCGGGCCCGCGACCTTGTTTAGCGTAGATCCCCGAATGATGACAAGCCGTAACCCCAAAAATCATGTCGGCATCTTTCTGGAACCGGTCAGCTTCGGTATTACGCATGTCGATTCCTTTTCCAATGTGCAGATAAATGGCAGCCCTGCCAATACGGAGTACAGTAAATTGGAAAAACAGCTCGATCCTTTGATCGCCAAAGGACAAACACTGGCTATGGAATACCAGAAGGCCAGTTCCGAAGGAGATGAGGCAAAGGCAGGGGAACTGAAACAGGAGCTGGAGACGCTGGGCCATACGATGAAAGAGGGGGTGTTGGCTACTTATGTTAAGAATAACCCTTCTTCTCCTATCGCCTTATTTACCCTGGAGAGTTGTGTTTCCGGCGATATGGATCCGGATATCATCGGCCCGCTCTTCGATCATTTATCGGAGGCAAGTAAGACCTCTGCGGAAGGGCAGGATTTTCAAAAGACGATCGCCGCTGCCCGGAAAACAAGCATCGGGCAGGTAGCACCTGATTTTACGCAGAACGATACGTTGGGTAAGCCGGTAAGTCTTTCATCGTTCCGGGGTAATTATGTGCTGGTCGATTTCTGGGCCAGCTGGTGCGGCCCCTGCCGCATGGAAAATCCGAAGGTAGTGGCTGCTTTTAACCGGTATAAAGGCAAAGGGTTCCGGATCCTCAGTGTTTCCCTGGATCAGCCCGGAGCGAAAGACAAGTGGTTGGAGGCTATCCATAAAGACGGGTTGAGCTGGACGCATGTATCCGATCTGAATTTCTGGGACAATGCGGTGGCAAAGGTCTATGGCGTCAAAGGTATTCCGCAGAATTTTTTGTTGGACCCTCAGGGTAAGATTGTTGCTAAGGGGTTAAGAGGGGAGGAACTGGAGAAGAAGTTGGGGGAGTTGTATAAATAAGTGAAGAGGGTGTCTCTACTTTTGAGACACCCTCTTTTAGTTCTATGCGTTCCTGTTAATGCAATTCAGATCTTCGAAGGCGACTTCCAGGCGTTTGCTGAAGCTTTCTTCGGCTTTGCGAAGCCAGACGCGGGGATCATAATGTTTTTTGTTGGGCTTGGCAGGGCCTTCGGGGTTGCCGAGCTGGCCCTGGAGATAAGCTTCGTTCTTTTTATAGAATCCCAGGATGCCATCCCAGAAAGCCCATTGCAGGTCGGTATCGATATTCATCTTGATAGCGCCGTAGCTGATGGCTTCGCGGATCTGTTCCTGCGGGCTGCCGCTGCCGCCGTGGAATACGAAATAGACGGGTTTGGGTCCGGTCTTCAATTGTTTTTCGATGTAGTCCTGGCTGTTCTTCAGGATGATGGGGCGGAGCTCTACATTGCCGGGGCTGTATACGCCGTGAACGTTTCCGAAAGCGGCGGCTACGCTGAAAAGCCTTCCCACTTTGCTCAACTCGGTATAAGAGTAGGCTACATCTTCCGGCTGGGTGTATAATTTATGATTTTCGATGCCGCTGTTATCAACGCCGTCTTCTTCACCGCCGGTAACGCCCAGCTCGATCTCGATAGCCATGCCCAAGGGCTGCATGCGTTTGAAGAACTCTACTGAAGTATGGATGTTTTCTTCCAGGGGTTCTTCGGAAAGGTCCAGCATATGAGAGCTGAAGAGAGGTTGTTTCTTTTCTTTAAAGAACTGCTCTCCGGCATCGATCAGGCCGCTCACCCAGGGAAGCCATTTTTTGGCGGCATGGTCTGTATGCAATACCACGGGAACGCCGTAGTATTTGGCCACGTTGTGGATGTGTAAGGCTCCTGATACGCCCCCGGAGATATTGGCCTGCAATTGATCGTTGGGCATTCCTTTACCGGCGATGAACTGGGCTCCTCCGTTGGAGAACTGGATGATGACGGGAGAGTTGACCTTGGCTGCGGTTTCCAATACGGCATTGATGGTATTGGTGCCGATCGTATTGACGGCGGGCAGTGCGAACTGATTGTCTTTAGCGTCTTTGTATAAGGATTCTAATTCCTCACCGAAAAGTACACCTGGTTTGTATTTTTTCATATTGTCCTTCAAATGAGCGGCGAATATACGGTTTCACCCGGCTCAATCTTCGAATTTGCCCAGGTTTTTTTGGAGGAAGGAGAGATTTTTTTGGAGGGTTTGCTTGAGCTGTCTTTTAACCAATTGCCCCATAGAGTGGCATTTGAGGAAGGCGGGGTTCTTAAAATGGTCGTTTAATTCCGTTGTCAGCTGGAGGAGCTTATCCGGGGTAGAGATCCTGTCTTTTGCCATGATATTCAGTAATTCCATCAGGCGGAAGCGGGAGGACGCGACCCGGAAAGCCATCATGGTCCTTTCTTCTGTCTGGTATTGCTCGATGGAGTCTTTGTTCAGGTGTCGGAGACAGAGTTCGACAAAGGCGATATTTTCTTTGAAGAATTGGGGGATGTAAAGATTTTTTCTGCCTTCATAGGATTGCTGGTCGAAATCGATGGCCCGGATCCGGTATTGGTAGTCCTCTATATCGGGGGTGATGTCTACGACGAAGTTATAGGAGCGCATGTCTCCCAGGAGGCGTACAAAGCAGCGCTCATTGAATTTTACGAACTCTTTGGATAGCCGGATCTTATTGGTTTGTGGGTCGTTCGCAAAGTTTTTGATGAACAGGTCTCCGGGGATGCCGGGGATATGTTCTTCCACCAGGGTATTGTGGTGGGTAAAGAAGGTGATGCGATTGGGGGATAGCAGGTGTTCGAGCTCCAGTCCGTAGATCCTGGAAGAATCGGCCTGTTTGATGTAATAGTGATCGTAATTGTCGTTGAATTTATTGACGATGCGGATGCGGAAAGGGGTAGAGTTGGCAAAGCTGCAAAAGTCGACCCTGGCTACGTCCAGGTGGTTGACGAAGCTGAGATCGCCTTCTGTTTTCAGGATGGCGTACATCCGTACCAGCCCTTCCCGGATAAAATCCCAATGCCGCATATCATAGAGGGCTGTCTCCCAGAGGGAGTCCTGCCCGTTCTTGTCTTTGAGGGGAACGGAGTAGGTGATATGATTCAGCAGGTCTTTATAGGAAACGGGCAGTTTACCTTCCCGGCCATGGTGTTTGAGATAGCTGCGCAGGGCGTCTGTGATAGGGAAAATGGGTTTTTTCCGGGAGGGCTTATTGGATTCTCCGGAAGAATTGGATTCTCCGGAAAAGAAGGTATTGTCACTGAATGGCATGAAGGTTTTTTGTCCAAATGTCGCATTTTCAGGTCATTAATTCTTTGCAGAAATTCATATTATGTGCCGCCGCTCTCCTTGTCATTCTGCCCTTTGCCCTTGCCTAAAAAAGGCGACAACAACGGACGCAGGGTAATCAATGATGTCATAAGCCCGGTTATTTTTTGATACAGGTCATCCTGTGTAAAGAACAGGAATAATCCCAGCCCCCCCAGCCCCAGTAGCAGGGGGATCCTGAAACTTTGCCAGGAGCCCTCTTTCCGGGATTTTGCCATGAGTCCGACGATCTCTTTGTTTTCCGATTGATTGAGCACAAAATTGCGAAAGCTGTCTGTCATGATATGCAATTGATACTTCTCATCTACAAAAAAGATCCTTTTTTGCAACAAATTATATAGCAGCATGCCTGCCTGATAATTGATAAGGCCATCGGTTGCAAAGTTGTACAGGAGCAATCTTTCACCCGGTAAGAGTTTAGCCCAGAGATTTTTATAGACTTCTTTCATTTTAGTTTGTGCAATTAATATATTTTCCTCTTTCTTGTTTTCATAGGCCTGCAGCTTTTCCAACTGCGATCTATCCAGTACGATTTCCCCCCTGGTCTTTTTCAAGGCGGGGGCCCCGGCTGACTTCAGGAGCTGATCGGCCAGGTCATTGATCTCGCCCGTATCTTTAGGGCGGAATTTATCTTTGTTTTCGGCATTATTCAGATAATATTTATCAAGCATTTCTACCAGAAAAATACGTTTGGCCAGGGATCGGGTTAACCAGGAGGCCAGCAGGAGCACCAGGATCATGGCCAGGCATAGCAGGATGGTATACCGATTGTCCAGGGAAAGGATATCCTGCATAGCGAGATCAAGCGCATTTTGCAGGTCCGGAGGGGGAAGGGACGCTTGTATCAATCTGGGATTCCCACTGTTAATAGCGGTTTTATAGGCGGTTTTAGGCTCATCGGCCTGTTTTTTAGCCTTTTCTCCCCAAAATACGGTGCTGTCATAAGAAGAGAAAACAAGATGTCGCAGCCGGTTATAAGGGGGGATGAAATAATTATCTGAGGTTGATACAACGGATGTGTCGATCAATAATTTACCTAAAGTATATATGCCCTTTTGAAAGGCCAATTCCTGGAGGGAATCAGTATGCGGCAACTTGCCCGGGTTAAAACTATAATCCTTCGATCTTTTGTGAATGCTGTTTTTCCTTTCTTTAACGACCCTGCTCATATACATTTCCTGCTGTCTCAATACTGCTTTGGTTTCTTCTTTGTAAAAAAGGGAAAACATGCCAATCGCTGGAACTACGCTGATCATCAATACGCCAGTCAAAATGGCCCGTGTATAATGCCGGATGAGCTCAGACTGGATGATCTCAGACTGGGATGAGGGTGATTTGTTCCCTTTGAATTTTGCATCCGAAAATAGCAGGATGCCCGCAAAGAAAATTTGAGCAAGCAGGATCAGCCAGATCGTAAGACTATCAAGATAGCTGCACAATAGATAAACATTGATGCCGGTCAGTACAAAAGCCACGCAGAAAAAGGCAGCAGGGAGTGTTCTTTCGGGCAATTGCTTAATGTGCATTTTTTGTTTTTCCCTGAGCAGGTAATAATGAAGGGTAATATAGAAGGGTAACAGCAGGGAAATAGGCAGAAGGGCAAACTCTGCTTTTTTAAAAAAGTATTCAATGCTGAACCAGATAAGCAGATAGATCCCGAAAAAGCCCAGCATCCCCCGGCGAAGGTGAAGATAGTATTCATATTTTTCAGGCACAGGCCGCAACCATTCGAAGTTGATGGGAGGGATCTTCAGGAAGCCTGTCTTTGCCATGGACCATTCATTACATAAGGCTGAGAGGAAGAGCAAGGCAAGGATGCCGGCCATAAAAAGGATGCAAAGACCTATCGTATGGGATTGAAAGGCCTTGTCTTCAGACAGGTCGTGATAAGTCAGGATCGTGTAAGGAAGACCAGGAAGGTGCCTGGCCAGCATAGCTACTTTCTTGCCGCGAAGGGTAAAATCAGCGAAGAATTCTTCATGGCCGTTAAGTGCTGACCGGCGTAATTCCGTTGCGGAAGGGGTTTCGGAATAAAGATTGGACTGGAGCCCCCGGCCAGGCTCGGAATCGAACTGCACCTGCCCTTCGTCATTGATAATGCTGAAATGATAGGAAGGCGGTAGTATGGGATTACAAAGGGCGTACATTTTAGCGGATAGGCCCAGCATGATGGGGAGGGTATCTTTCCTGCCGGAGCTGTCATTTAATTGCCTGGCCAGGCTTTTTATGACAACGGTGATGGTATATACTCCATCCAGTTTGCCTAGAGTAGGCTGGATGCAAAAACTATCTTTTGGGTATGGATCCTGCAGGCTATCCCAATCATCGTTGCGTGCATCCTTGAAATATTGCCTGTCTTCGACATGGATCAAAGGCATTCGACTGAGATCGCGTCTGAATCCCCACCTGGCCAGCCATTGGCCGCTGCTGTCAATCCAGAATAGATTGTCCAGGTTCGGATAAAATTCGGGTGTAAGCACCTCCTTCAGTGTGTCCTCCGTGCCCGGTTCTTTATCTAATATATCCAGTGAGCTGTCCTGAAGGAGTTTCAATATTTTGACCTTATTTACATAGGTCGCATTTTTACTGTAGGCAATAGCGTCATACCTACGCAGTTGCGTGCAGATATCCCTTATTTCAGCAGACAGGCTATCCTGGATCTGGCTGGTAAGTTTATTCAGATCTGATCTGTTCCGGGTGGACTGGACACGATCTAAAAAATTTCTGGAAAACAGGATGATCAGGACAAAGGCGACGATAAAATAGCTCCCGATGATCATCCGGAGGTCCCATCGGGTAACCCGTTCATTAGCCCCGATGATATAGATCTTTAAAAATGGCAGGCTGCTAAGGAAGATCAGGAGCCATATGCCTGCAGCGGTGAGCATGTTGACGGGGATGGATGCATAGGCCTGCGTATAATGCGAGCGGCTGATCAGCCCTGCCAGGATCAGGTTTTGGGAATAGTTGCTGAAGGGACAAAGGAATAATTTGTAATCATTCCCTTCGATCTTTATATCGTGAACATTCAGCAGGCTGAACCCATCACTTTTTTTGAGAAGGGTATCGGTATTGACATAGCGATCCATGGACAATTCCCCGGAATTATAGATGATCCTTCCCTCATGTAAATGATCTTTTGATTGGGTCGAGGGTAAATCCATGTGATCGTCCTGGATCAGGAGATAGTCATCGAAAATGTCCTTGTGGACTGGAATGACAGAGTTTAGTACGGAGTCCAGGCTTTTGGAAAGCTCTAAGACTGTATCCACGGCATTTCCACCCGGTGTTTTAGCCGCTATAACAGGGTAATTAAGCAGATGTCCTTCCAGGGAGGCGGGTGTAATGGTTGGAGGGGCTACCTGATATGAATTTTTCCGGTGAGATAGAGAATCATCCGTTATCCTTTCCGGGTAGGAAGTAAATATAAACATGGAACGCAAAGCGGAACGATTAAAGGCACGGGGGGCTTCTTTCAGGAAATTACGATGAGCCCCTTCCAGGAAACTACGAATAGCCTGCCGGTAAGCAGCGTCCCTCTCTTCAAAAGCTTCATTTATCTGGTGCAGTTCTCCGAAAGCGCGGCTGTGAAAATCGCTCTGCCGTTGCGGGATATATTTGAAAAAGTACAGGCTCAGAAACACTCCGAGTAGTGCCAGAATGAAAAGCACGCTGATCGTTTTACGCAGGGAGGCGTTCAGGTTAGAAGGGGCGCTCATAGCAATTAAGATTTAATGCTGAGGTAAATTACCAGTATAGACGGAAGACTTGATAGGGTGGGTAACAGAATGGAGATAAAACCTTTGAAGAATGCCCTGATTTCGGGAAGAAATACGTCTAAATGAACATAGCCGATAAGTTTGCCAGGTGAAAGCGGATAAAATAAACTTACACAAAATAGGGCTTTTCTGAGAAGGTGACAATACTCTAAACCGGGTATTCCGGTGAGGCAAAAAGACAGGTTCTATGGATATCGAAATCGGGGGAGGAGGCTATCCTGGATCTGCAGAAAATAGGCGGGGGCCTGGAGCAGCCGGCTGCCGTACCAGCTGAAGATCTCTCCGTCCACCAGCAGGACCCTGGCCTTTGGGAGAATGGCCCTGATCTCCCCGATATGCTTCTCGCGGAAGGGGTAGGGCTCTGAGGAGAGCAGAACAAGCTCGCAGCCTGAGCCGGCCAGTGATTCCAGCCCGATGACCGGATAACGGGGCAGGTCCTGGAAGATATTGATAAAGCCGGCATGGGTCAGCATGTCCTGGATGAAGGTATCTCCTCCGGCTACCATCCAAGATGTTACCGCTCGCGTGCTATCCTCGGAAATGTGTCGCACGCTCGCGTTAACGTCCATGCGTCGCGATCGAAAGGCAGGCCTTTCGAACCGCCAGATGAAGTAGGCGGTGCGGGGAGAAGGCGCGGGAAATCCCAGGGCGGCAAAGCGCCGGGTAATCTCTTCCGCCAGGGATAAAGCGGGGGCTGTTTTCCCGGTGAGATCTCCCACTGACCGGATCATTTGGAGGGCGTCAGCCAGGGTGGCGACGTTACTGATCCAGACGGGGTAGTGGGGGAATAATTGTTCGACTTGCGCCCGGTCATTTTCTTCCTTGTTGGCGATGATCAGGTCTGGCTGGAGGGAGTGTATCACTTCCGGCCGGATGTCTTTGGTGCCTCCGACCCTTGTCTTGTGGCGGAACCATTGTTGGGGGTGGACACAAAATTTGGTGATGCCGATCACTTCTTCTTCCAGCCCGAGGGTATGAAGTAGTTCGGTTTGTGAGGGTACCAGGGAGATGATACGTCGGGGAGGGCGATCGAGTGAGATTGTTCTGCCTAATTGATCCGTAAAGAGCGGCATTGAAGAAAAATTGAGCCTGCAAGATAGAAAGGGAAAACGAGATAGGAAATTTACTGTTTTGGGCCAGGCCGGAGAGATGAAGAGGAGTTTGGGATAAAGCGGGGGGCATTTCCCACGAGGGCCTCCTGCTAAATTCGTGCACACTAATCAGAGAGTTTAGCAGGAGGGTACTGGAGTTAAAGCAGATGGTTTTTTTGCATCGGATTGGATTCTGCTTTTGGTTTTTCTTTTGGACGTTGGATTTTGGATAGTCTTTTATTGGATATTTTGTTGGTTTTTCTTAGGATAAGTACATTTTTTTCAGGAATAGGGTTGGGTTTTTAACGGTTTGGATGCTGTTGGTTTTTTCGATAGTTCCTGGATTTAGAACGGGTCCTTTGGTTTTTCAGTGGTCCTGGATCTTTTTCAAGGCATAATCGTTAGAGGCTCAACTAGGAATCGGATCAGGGTTTTGGTTTTTCAGTGGTCCGGACGAAAAAAGTAGAAGTTGACTGATACTGGATTTTTTGGAATCTCTTAGGTATTGGGTTTGGTTTTTACTTGGATATCAGATCGGATCTTGGTTTTTTCTGGATATTGGGTGATTGATGCTATCAATCAACTTCTAAATCAAAAATAATTTGTTAAAGTTGAAAAGGCAATAGAGATTTTGCTCGATTTTTTTACGACAGAAATTACTAAGGAGTTTGTGATTGTTACGTGAGAGGATGGTGAAAAAACGGAGATGTGGATAGTGGTTTTACGATGCTTTTGTGTAAAGTGTTGATGGTTAGTTAGTTGTATTTTTTCTTGGTGGAGGAGACGCCTGACGGCGTCTCGGGGAGCGGACGCCAAACAGATAGACTGTTTGGCGCCCGGGTCTCATGATGGCCCCTTCGGGGCTAGGCGCTTACAGCGCCTATTAGATCATATTTCGTAACGATATGGTAGTTTCCGCTGTCATCCTTGCCCAGTACGGCGCCGTTCTCCCGTGTGATGAGGCTGCTCAGCCTTTCCAGGGGGGTATCGAAGGACACTACCGGGTAGGATTTTTCCAGGACTTCCCCGATCTTTTTGCTTTTGATATCCAGTCCATTGTTCATCATACGGTTAAAGAGACCACTCTCGCTGATGGCGCCTACCATTTCTCCCTCCCGGAGTACGGGCAGGTTCTCGACATTGTATTTCTGCATGAGTTCGACGGCTTCCGCCACGGTCTGTTCCGGGGAGAGGGTGATCAAACGCTTCGCACCGCGTCCCGCGATGATATCTTTAAAGGTTTTGACATCCAGGAAACCTCTTTCCATCATCCACTGGTCGTTGTATACCTTACCAACGTAGCGGCTTCCATGATCATGAAGGATCACCACGACCAGGTCGTCTTTTTTTAGCAGATCTTTTAGCTGGAGCATACCTTGTACGGCGGTGCCGGCGCTGTATCCGCAGAATAGCCCTTCTTCTTTGGCAATGCGGCGGGCCATGACGGCAGCGTCTTTGTCGGTCACCTGTTCAAAGACATCCACGAATTTCATATCGTAGTTCTGCGGTACGAAGTCTTCTCCGATGCCTTCACTGATATAAGGGTGAACTTCATTCATGTCAGTTTCTCCCGTACGGAAATATTTGGTGAGCAGGGAGCCGAAGGGGTCGATCGCCCATACCTGTATCGCGGGGTTTTTTTCTTTCAGGAACATGGCGGTGCCGGTCACAGTTCCCCCGGTGCCGGTAGCGACTACGAGATGGGTGACTTTGCCGTCGGTCTGTTCCCAGATCTCGGGTCCGGTCGTTTCATAATGGGCCAGCCGGTTGGCCAGGTTGTCATATTGATTGGAATGGAAGGAGTTAGGTATTTCTTTGGCCAGACGGCGGGCGATGGAATAATAGGAGCGCGGGTCTTCGGGTTCTACATTGGTCGGGCAGACGATTACTTCGGCGCCCAGCGCTTTGAGGATATCGATCTTTTCTTTGGATTGCTTGTCCGTGGTGGTAAAAATGCATTTATATCCTTTTACGACGGCTGCCAGGGCGAGTCCCATTCCCGTATTGCCGGAAGTACATTCGATGATCGTTCCGCCGGGCAGGAGCTTCCCTTCCTGTTCCGCCACTTCCACCATTTTCAGCGCCATGCGGTCCTTGATTGAGTTGCCGGGATTAAAGTATTCCACCTTGGCGAGTACCGTGCAGGGCAGATCCTTTGTCAGTTTGTTAAAACGGATGAGAGGAGTATGCCCGATCGTTTCCAGAATATTATTTTTGATGTCCATAGTGCTGTTTGTTCGCGGTAAAGGTATGATTTTGGCCCCGTTCCCCGGCCGGGATTTTACGCGATCCTGTGCAGGATTCGCTGAAATGTAATCCTCCACAGGATCACACATGATGTCGGTGAACTTCAGCCTATGGGCTTTGTTCACAACCGGGTTCCACCCGGTTTGGGTGATCCTGTGAAGGATTACGGGAATGGGATCTTGTTGATAAATCAAAATTTTTTCTTTCAATTCATCCTTTACATTTGCTCCCCGTCGTGAATTAGTTTTGATGGGAATAACATTGGAAAATTATAATATGGAACCTACCTATATTCAAAAGATCGCAGAGAAGACGAATCTCCGTTTAAACCAGATCAATAACGTGCATGAATTGCATAGCGGGGGGGCTACCATTCCTTTTATGGCCCGCTATCGTAAAGAGGCGACCGGTAATATGGATGAAGTGCAGATCAACGATGTGGTCGAGCTGATCAAATATTATACGGAACTGGACAAGCGGAAGGAGACTGTACTCAAGACCATCGAGGGGTTGGGGAAGCTGACTCCCGAACTGAAACAACGTATCGAGGATTGTTACGATGCCACGATACTGGAGGACATTTATCTCCCTTATAAGCCCAAGCGTAAAACAAGGGCTACCACGGCTATTGAGAAAGGGCTGGAGCCATTGGCGAAACTCATTTTTGAGCAAGGGGCCGGCGAGCCGGGTGAGGAAGCCGCGAAATTTTTGAACGAGCAGGTCAAGGATACCAAGGAGGCTCTGCAGGGAGCACGGGATATCATCGCGGAGTGGGTCGCTGAGAATGAGCAGGCGCGTAATAAAGTGAGGCAATTGTTTACAGAGAGCGCGGCGCTTAGCTCGAAGGTGCTGACGAGTAAAAAAGACGAAGAAGAAGCGCAGAAATACAGGGACTATTTTGAGTTCAGCGAGCCGCTGGCCGATTGTCCTTCTCACCGGATCCTGGCGATCCGCCGGGGCGAGAAAGAAGGCTACCTGATCATGGACCTCAATATCGACAAGCAGGGGGCTACCGACGAACTGGACAGAATCTTTATCAAGGCCTCTACGCCTTCGGCTTCAGAGGTGAAGAAAGCCATTGATGATTCTTTCGACCGCCTGCTGAAATCCTCCATCGAAAATGAATTCCGGTTACTTAGTAAGAATAAAGCCGATGAGGAGGCCATCCGGGTATTTGCGGAAAACCTCCGCCAGCTATTACTGGCTTCTCCGCTGGGATCCAAAAGGATCCTGGCCCTGGACCCGGGTTTCCGTACGGGCTGTAAAGTGGTATGTCTGGATGCGCAGGGCAATTTCCTGCATAACAGCACTATTTATCCGCATCCTCCGCAGCAGGACTGGCAGGAGAGCGTAGCGGAGCTCAAGCACCTGGTTCAGCGTTATGATATCGAGGCGATCGGTGTGGGGAACGGAACGGCCGGCCGTGAGACGGAGCAATTGGTACGAGGCATTGATTTCGGGAAAAAGGTGAGCATCTTCATGGTGA
The DNA here is from genome assembly GCA_035555335.1 of Puia sp. Lineage (GTDB taxonomy): Bacteria > Bacteroidota > Bacteroidia > Chitinophagales > Chitinophagaceae > Puia. Next base: position 61,560 of record DATMGS010000026.1, on the reverse strand, counting down.
ATGAGAGTGGAGCTTCAATCTATTCCGCTTCTGAAGTGGCGCGTGAAGAATTCCCAGACCAGGATATTACGGTGCGGGGAGCGGTGAGCATTGGCCGCCGGTTGCTGGACCCGCTGAGCGAGCTGGTAAAGATCGATGCCAAGTCGATCGGGGTAGGGCAATACCAGCATGATGTGAATCAGAATAAGCTGAAGGATGAACTGGACCGGATCGTGGAAAGCTGCGTGAACCACGTAGGGGTCGACCTGAATACGGCCAGCAAACATTTATTGACTTATGTCTCGGGGCTAAGCGCCACCCTGGCTAAGAATATTGTGGAGTACCGGGCTAAGAACGGGGCTTTCACTACCCGCGATGAGTTGAAGAAAGTGAGCCTGATGGGGCCGAAGAGCTTTGAGCAATGTGCGGGATTCTTACGGATCCGGGAGGCCTCCAATCCGCTCGATAACAGTGCGGTGCATCCGGAGACCTACTATGTGGTGGAATCCATGGCCAAAGACCTGAATTGTTCGGTAGCGGATCTTATCACCAAAGCGGACCTGCGCAAGCAGATCACGAAGAAGAAATATGTTTCCGAGACTGTCGGTGAATTTACGATCAACGATATTCTGAAAGAGCTGGAGAAGCCGGGCCGGGACCCCCGTGACACGATCGAGGAATTCCGGTTTGAAGAGACCATCAAGACGGTGGAAGATCTCAAGCAGGGGATGACGGTACCGGGTATCGTCACCAATATCACTAATTTTGGGGTGTTTGTGGACATTGGCGTCAAGCAGGACGGGCTGGTGCATATTTCCCAGCTGAGTAATACCTATGTGTCGGATCCCAATGAAGTGGTAAAGCTGCAGCAGAAGGTGATGGTCACGGTGATGGAAGTGGATGTGGCCCGTAAAAGGATCTCTTTGTCGATGAAGGGGGCTCCGGGAGCCGCCGGGGGGAAATCCCAGACTTCAGGCCAGCCATCGAAGGGCGGGAATCAGCGGCCGGATGGCGGGGGCGCTAACAGGCAGGGGCCCGGTAGCAAGGGCGGGGACAAAAAGCCGCAGGCCCTGGATCCTTTCCAGGCTAAGTTAATGGAGTTGAAAAAGAAGTTTAAGGATTAAGGCATATATTTTTTAGTGGGAGGACTGTTGTTTTTTTCGTTGGAGGTACATGTCTACCAGGACGAGGGCCAGGATCACATTTATCATTAGGAAGACATTCATGTACGTGCTGTTGAATATTTTGCTCCAGTTGAATTTATTAAGGTTGTTCTGCAAGGTCTGGCTGAATTGGGTGACCTGTGGGGAGGATCCGCTATCTCCCCCTTGCATCTGCCCGAAAAAATAGATCAGGATGCTACCGATCATCAGGAGAAAGAAGGCGCCGATACTCCGTATGATATTCTTGTTGATATAAGTTTTAGTCGCCGGAGCGACCTGGTACCTGGAGATCTCTTCCATCACATTCTTGGTGAAGCGCATGGAGGGGGCTTCCAGTTCCGTACTGTCCATCAATTGATGAATGTCCAGCAGCTCTGTGTATTTCCGCTGCCATTCCAGGTTGGCGGCTATCAATGCGGAGATCGTGGTCTTTTCCTCCGGGCTGCTGAGCCCGTCGATATAATCCCACAAACGCTCTTCCATCTGTTCCTTCGTATTCATAAAACCTCCTTTTATTAATTTTTCGACATGGGATCATCGGTCCATCCCGGGTTGATCTAGTCACTTTGTAATTCGCTCACTTCCTGGCTAAAGTATTTCTCCATTTTATCTTTCAGACGATGCCGGGCCCGGTGGAGCTTTACTTTTACCGTGTTAGGGTCCAGTCCCATGATCCGGCCTATCTCTTCCAGTGATTGCTCGCCCTGGTAGAACAGGGTAATGACCTGGGCATCATCCGGGCTCAGTAAGCGGATCGCTTCATTGACCATCGCATGCCTGGACTTTTGTTCTATCGCATTGGCTTTAAAGCCGGATTCCCGGTTTTCCAGCTGGATAAGGGTCCTTTCGTTGTCGATAGAAGTGGTGTCCAGTTTCTTCTTTCGCAGGAAAGTGATGCAGCTGGTGCGTACCACGGTATAAAGCCAGGTGCTGAACTTGGACTCTCCCCTGAAATCTGCCAGAGAACGATAGGACTTTACAAAGATATCCTGGGAGATCTCTTCCGCGTCTTCCCGGCTATCGGTAAAACGTAATACCAGGGTAAATACATAATTCTGGTAGCGTTCGACCAATACCGCGAAAAGAGCCGATTCCCCTAACAGAATTCTGCTAATGATCTCTTTATCAGTGAGTCCGGTATTCATCACGGGCATAAGACGCCGGCTTTGCTTAACAGGTTACAGGTAAAAGCCGGGTTTGTCCCTGTAAATTAATATTATATCAGGGTTGATTATACAGATCCGGATAAATAAATGGCAAAGGCCGGAAAATTCTTTTTTGGGTGTAACCTGTCCGGGCCGGGGATGGTCATAGTTAGCGAAAGGACGCTAAAAAAGTTGCCGAAAGTTAATAAAGCTTGTAACCGGAAGTCTTCAATAGTAGTCTGAGTAGTAAATAAGTGAAAAATTAAAAATCAATTTTATGCATAATGAAGAAGTTTTAATCCCCATTGTAATGTTTGGGGGAGCCTTTGCCATGATTCTTGGAATTGTATACCTGAGAACAAAGCAGAATATGGCGATGATCGAGAAGGGGATGAATCCGAAGAGCAAGGACTATCGGCCCATGCATCGTCCTACGCCTTATCTCAACCTGAAATGGGGGCTGTTATTGGTAGGTTCCGGCTTAGGGTTCTTTCTTGCCTATTTGCTGGACAATTTCGTTCTATATAAGATCAGCCATGATACCTGGGGTAATAATGGCGCCAATGTGCCGGTCTATTTTGCCCTGATAGCCATTGGCGGCGGGTTGGGACTGATCACGTCCTATCGTATTGAAAAGAAGGAGCTGCTGGACAAGGAAGTTCGGGAGTGAATACTTAAAAAGCCCCCCTCGTCACACGACGAGGGGGGCTTTTTTATTTTATGGTTTCGAGCGCTTTGTTTACGACCGGGTCGTAGGCGTTGCTTACTTCATAATATCCCTGGGTGCGCCAGATCTGCCGGGCCAAAAGGGCCCGGATACGGTGCTGCAGTATCTCTTTGTCCCTGGCGGGGATAGTGCGTATATTGATCGTATCCCTGGCTGCATAGGTAGACAGGCTATTCCAGAGCTGCTCGTCATCATGGAAGCCGTTTACGAAATCGGCGGGACCTTTGAAAGCCTGAAAAGTGGGCAGGTGCGTGGTGTAGTAGGTATAGATGAAGCGACTAAGCGTCCCGTCTACATAGAGTGCGGTGATATTCCTGGCCAGGGTGCTGGTGTCGAATCCGACAAAGATATCGGGGGTAATGCCTCCGCCGCCGTATACGGTCCGTTTGTCGGGTCCAAGGGTCTTATAAGCCGGTCCGGGATGTTTGGCGGAAGTGTCTCCATGCAAAACTTCTCCGTCATGAAAGCGGTTGAACACTTCATCGTTATAGTCATCGTGTCCCTTACCATAGGATTTTTGAATGCTGCGTCCGGTGGGGGTATAATAGCGGGCTACCGTAAGGCGCAGGGCGGACCCGTCGCTCAGCTGGTATTGTTCCTGTACCAGCCCTTTACCAAAGGTCCTTCTGCCGATGATGGCGGCGCGGTCCCAGTCCTGAAGGGCTCCTGCCAGTACTTCGCTGGCGGAGGCGGTGCCTTCGTCCGTAAGAAGGGCTAATTTCCCTTTCTCGAACAGGCCATCCCGCTGGCAGCGATATTCTACCTTGGGTGATTTGGCGCCTACGGTATATACGATGAGCTTGTCGCCATCGAGGAAGTCGTCTGCTATTTCTATGGATTGCTGCAGAATCCCCCCTCCGTTACCGCGGAGGTCCAGGATGAGCTTCTGCAACCCCTGCTCCTGCAATTGCATGAGGGCCCGGGCGAACTCGGCGTGGGTGGTCTCTGAGAACTTATTGATCCGTATGTAACCTGTCTCCTTGTTGATCATATAGGCTACATCTACCGCGGGTAAAGGGATGGTGCCGCGGACAATGGTAAAATCCTTATGTTGACCGGCGCGCAGGAGGTTAATGGTTACTTTGCTGGACCCGGGGCCTCTCAGCAATTTACGGATCTTGTCTGTCGTGATCCCGTTGCCTGCGACGAGGGAGTCTCCTACTTTCAGGAATTTATCTCCGACCTGGAGCCCGCTTTTGTCACTGGGGCCGTCTGCCAGGACGTTCATCACATTCACGGTATCGTCAAAGATCTGGAACTCTATGCCGATGCCTTCGAAATTCCCTTGCAGGTCTTCGTTCACTTCGGAGAGATCGACGGCCGGAATAAAGATGGAATGAGGGTCCAGGTGGGTGAGCATGCCTTGTACGGCATTGTCGCCCAATGAATCCATATTTACCGGATCTACATATTTCATGTTCACCAGGTCTATAACTTCCTGTACCGGAGTCTGTTTGCGGGTCTTAAAAAAACCGGCCGTACTGATGTTGCCGCGGAGCCGGAAGCCGATAACCATGCCCAGGATCATTACGATTGCGAATAGAAGAGGTAGCCAGACCTGTAGTTTTTTCATTCAGCGGAGAATTTTTATTATGGACATCACCGGGCTCAGCCCGGTAATGAAGGCTGCAAATTAAGCAATTAGCTTCAAGCTACCAGCTCAATTCCCGGGTTAGTCCGGTGACACAGGATTGGTGATTAACGGCGGTGTTCCGGGGGGATAAATGCTGGTACGGGCCTTCCGTAAATTCTCCCGGCCATTCTTAAATATTTCGTCTGAAGCATGTAGCTTGCAGCCTAAAGCTGAAAATCCGGCTTGTCCCTCAAACGAACGAACATGAATATATTGATTGCAGACAGTGGCTCGACGAAGTGTGAATGGTGCTGGTTATCCGATGGGAAGAAGAAAAAGGTGGTTACTCAGGGACTCAGCCCTTATTTCCTGGATGCGGCCGGGATCGAAGCCGTGTTAGCGGGGGAATTGCTGCCTGTTCTGAAGGACAGGCAGGTGGATACGGTGTATTTTTATGGTACGGGCTGTATTAGCCCTGATAACCGGAAGATCGTTCAGAAAGCGCTCCGCCATACCTGGCCCGGGGTGCCTGTGCATGTAACGCATGATCTGATGGGAGCGGCCCTTGCCTTATCGGGGGATTCCAAAGGGATTGCCTGTATTTTGGGCACGGGCAGTAATTCCTGCTATTTTGACGGGCGGAAGATAGCCCGGAACAGTCCCGGACTTGGCTACGTGCTGGGGGATGAGGGAAGCGGAGCTTATTTGGGCAAAAAAGTGCTGCAATATTACCTGTATAATACGTTTGACGAGGAATTGAGATATAAATTCGATGCTAAATATACCACTACGAGCGCGGAGATCCTGGAGAGCATTTACAAGCAGCCGCTGCCCAACCGGTACCTGGCGTCTTTTACTCTGTTCCTGGTGGATAACAGGGGGCATTATATGATCGAAAACATTATCGAGGACGGGCTAAACGATTTTTTCTTTCAGCATTTGTGTAAGTACCGGGAAAGCTGGAAATTGCCTATTCATTTCGTGGGGGGGGTAGCTTATGGGTTCAGGGATGTGGTGAAGGAGCTTTGCGGGACGTATGAGTTCGAGCTGGGGAAGATCCTGCAAAAGCCTATGGACGGACTTATTAAGTATCATTCAAAATTCGTATAAAGTATGGCATTTGAGAAGGTGACCGAGGAGTCAAGCCGGTATCATGATTTGGAAAAGATGAGTATTCAGGAGATCCTGACGGGTATCAACCGGGAGGACAAGGAGGTGCCGGATGCAGTAGAAAGGGTCATTCCGCAGATCGGGCGGCTGGTGGCGGTGATTACGGATAAGATGCTGGCGGGGGGGCGGCTGTTCTATATTGGCGCCGGGACGAGCGGGCGGCTGGGGATATTGGATGCCAGTGAGATCCCTCCCACCTATGGTATGCCTTTTGATCTGATCATCGGGGTGATCGCGGGTGGAGAGAATGCTATCCGCAAGCCGATCGAGAATGCGGAGGATGATCATGCGCAGGGGTGGATGGATCTGCAGCAATACCAGGCGGGTGATAAGGATGTGGTGATAGGCATCGCGGCGAGCGGCACAACGCCTTATGTGATCGGGGCCCTGGAGGAGAGCCGGCGGAGGGGAATCGTAACGGGGTGTATCGTCTGTAATCCGGGGTCGCCGGTGGCCGGGCATGCGGACTTTCCCATCGAAGTAGTGGTGGGGCCGGAGTTTGTGACGGGAAGCACCCGGATGAAGAGCGGGACGGCCCAGAAGCTGGTGCTCAACATGCTTTCGACATCGGTTATGATCCGGATCGGCCGGGTGGAAGACAACAGGATGGTGAATATGCAGCTTACGAACAGTAAACTGGTGGACCGGGGCACTAAGATGGTGATGGAAGGTACGGGGCTGACGGATTATGAAGAGGCGAAAGCGTTGTTGTTGAGATCGGGGAGTGTAAAAAAGGCGGTGGATTCTATAGTTAATTAAGCAATCAACACGTATGCACGAGATAGAACCTTTTTATAACTGGCGTCACATGTATGTGAGCGAGGAAGACGAACGGTCGCCTTTCTACGGAAGGGTCTATTCTGAATTTGAGTTCTCACAAACCATTTATAACTACTATATCCATCCGCAATGGGATGATTTTGGTTCCAGGACTTTGTATATGAAAATACTGTTGGCCGATTATGATGAGCATTATGTGATCATCGAACTATTCGGGGAGTGGAATGATGCGATCGAAAACGATATCATGAACATGAAGAGAGAGGTGGTGGACAAGTTCAATGATTTCGGGATCACCAAATACATCCTTATTGCGGAAAACGTGCTTAATTTTCATAGTGGTGATAAGGATTATTACGAGGAATGGTTTGAAGAAGTGACGGATGCGGGGGGCTGGATCGCCTGTCTCAATATGCCGGAGCAAACGCAGCATGATTTCAGGAAGGCGAAGCTCAACCGCTTCATTGAGCTGGTCGAGCTGGAGAACTGGCGTACCTATAAGCCTTTCCACCTATTCAAGCTGATCGACGAGCAGATCCTTCGCCGCCTGGATTAGGTCCCTGCGGAATGGGCTTTGCCCGGTTTAGGCAGTTTTCAATGTTTTTAAGATTTGTTTAAAATAAATTTTATTTTTCAGGATAAGTATTTACTTTTGAGATAGCAAATGAACAAAACAAAGGCATACCGTTATTTTTATTTTAGTTTTTTTTTCTACTTTATCGGTAGACCGGGAATGCTTTTGTTAAGAAAATAAAGAACAAAAATTAACATAAGAAGTCCCGGTCAGAAGCCGGGACTTTTGCTTTTTCAGGGGGTCTTGGAAAAAGTACCCCTGAAAAAGCAAAATCTAATGATGGCCCTATCGGGCACTGGACCTGTGGTCCAGTCTATTTTTATATCGGGCAAGAAGTTTTAAAAGAAGAATATGGAGCTTACAGAAAAGATAGGAAATCCGAATACCCCCTTAGGGGGTGGGGGGGTGAAAGTTTCTATACAGGGTTATGAAGGGAGTTTTCACCAGGTAGCGGCGCAGCAGTTCTTTGGGAAGGATGTGGAAGTGGTGCCTTGTGCAACTTTCCGGGAGGCGATACGGGTAGCGGCCAGCAAGAAAGAGAGTGATGGGGGTGTGATGGCCATTGAGAATTCCATTGCCGGCAGCATACTTCCGAATTATAATCTGCTGCAGAAGAGCAATCTGCGGATTATCGGGGAGATCTACCTGCAGATTAAGCAGAACCTGCTGGTGAACCCCGGGGTAAAGCTGGAGGATATCCGCGAGGTACATTCTCACTATATGGCTTTATTGCAGTGTGTCGACTTTCTGGAGAAGCACCCGCAGTGGAAGCTGGTGGAAACCGAAGATACCGCCCTTAGTGCCAAACATCTTCAGCAGCATCGCAGCAAACATATCGCGGCTATTGCCAGTACGCTGGCTGCCGATCTGTTCGGGCTGGACGTATTAGCTCCGGCTATCCAGACGATGAAGAATAATTATACCAGGTTTCTGATCCTGCAGAGGGAAGACAGGGCGGAGGCGGTGGCGGATTCGGATAAGGCGTCTGTGAATTTCCATACGGACCATAGCCGGGGAAGCCTGGCGCGGGTGTTGACGAAGATCGCAGAGGGAGGGATCAATCTGAGTAAGCTGCAATCGTTTCCTATTCCCGGGAGTGACTGGGAGTATTCTTTTCACGCTGATATGGAGTTCGACACACTGGATCAGTTCAACAGGGTAATAGCATCCATACAGCCTATCACGGCAGAATTGAAAGTATACGGTATCTATAAAAAAGGGAAAACGGTATAACCCCCTAACCCCCTAAAGGGGGAATAAAAAAAATGAAATGAAGACATCCAAACGGCTTGAAGGAATCGGAGAATACTATTTTTCCCAGAAGCTACGAGAGATCGAAGGGCTGAACAAGCAGGGTAAGAATATCGTCAACCTGGGTATCGGGAGTCCGGACCTGCCTCCGCATCCGGATGTTATCCGCGTATTGCAGGAGGAGAGCGCCAAGCCCAATGTGCATGGTTATCAATCTTATAAGGGATCGCCGCTTCTCCGTAATGCGATTGCCGCCTGGTATCAGCAATGGTATGGGGTGGAGCTGAACCCGGAGTTCGAGATCCTGCCGCTGATCGGTTCCAAGGAGGGTATTATGCATATCTGTATGACTTACCTGGATGAGGGAGATATCGCGTTGGTGCCTAATCCCGGGTATCCTTCTTACCGGAGTGCGGTGAAGCTGGCGGGGGGAGTTGGGGTGGAATATGGCCTGAAAAAGGAAAATAACTGGTATCCGGACTTTGAAGAATTGGAAAAGACGGTGGCTGCTGCGCAGGGGGCTGTCAAGCTGATGTGGGTGAATTATCCCCATATGCCCACCGGTCAGTTGCCGGACCGGGCCTTATTCGAAAAACTGGTGGCTTTTGGGAAAAAGCATGGGATCCTGATCTGTCATGATAATCCCTATAGCTTTATCCTCAATGATAATCCGATGAGCTTATTAAGCCTGCCCGGAGCGAAGGAGACGGTGATCGAGCTCAATTCTCTGAGCAAATCGCAGAATATGGCCGGTTGGCGGGTAGGCACTTTATCAGGCGCAAAAGACCGGATCGACGAAGTGCTGCGGTTTAAGAGCAATATGGACAGCGGGATGTTCCTGCCGGTGCAGCTGGCTGCCGCCAAGGCCCTTTCGCTGGGTAAGGATTGGTATGACAGCGTAAATGCCGTATACCGGGAGAGAAGGGTGAAGGTCTTTGAGCTCCTGGAATTGCTGGGCTGTGATTTTGACAGGGATCAGGTAGGACTGTTCGTCTGGGCGGGCATTCCGGCCAAATACAAGGATGGTTATGAGCTGAGCGACCAGGTACTCTATGGGGCCGGGGTCTTTATCACGCCCGGGGGGATTTTTGGTAAGGCGGGGGAGGGGTATATCCGGGTAAGTCTGTGCAGTCCCGGGGAGAAATTACAGGAGAGCATCGACCGGGTAAGGAAGCTATTGCAGGAGGCCCGTCCTGCGGGATTGGCGGCGGATCTGGCTGGGAATTGAACCCTGGGATCAGGAACAGTAAGAACCTTTAAAAATATAGTAAGTAATGTTTGATTCAGTTACCATTGTCGGAGTAGGATTGATCGGCGGTAGCTTTGGCCTGGCGCTCAAGGATAGAGGACTTGTCAAAAACGTGATCGGGGTAGGGCATAAGGCGTCCAGCATACAAAAAGCGCTGGATCTGGGCCTTATCGACGAGACCCTGCCCCTGGAAGAGGCGGTAAAGAAGAGCGATCTGATTTATGTCGCCATCCCTGTGGATGCCACGTTACCGGTAATGGGCCGGATCATGGACCTTATTACGGAGAGGCAGATCGTGGTGGATGCGGGCTCTACGAAGCAGGCTTTATGTGAAAGCCTCTCGGAGCATCCCCTGCGCCGGAGATTTGTCGCCAGCCATCCCATGTGGGGGACGGAGTTCAGCGGCCCGGAAGCGGCAGTACGGAATGCCTTTGCCGGTCGGGCCTGTGTGATCTGTGAGCGGGAGAAGAGCGATCCTGATGCGGTGGAGACGATGGAGACGATCTATAAGGCCCTGGGGATGCATATGGTCTATATGGATGCGGATAGCCATGATATGCACGCGGCTTATATTAGCCATATCTCCCATATCACCTCGTTTGCCCTGGCCAATACGGTATTGGAAAAGGAAAAGGAAGAGAGCGCCATATTCGAGTTAGCCGGGGGTGGATTTGAAAGTACGGTAAGGCTGGCCAAGAGTAATCCGTCGATGTGGCTGCCTATTTTTAAGCAGAACAGGGAGCATGTATTGGATGTCCTGAACGAGCATATTACCCAGCTGAGAAAGTTCAAAAGTTGCCTGGAAAAGGAGAATTACGGGTATTTGCAGGAATTGATGGAAAATGCCAATAAGATCAGCCGGATATTGAAGTAGGGGGAGGGGAAGCCGATGGCCGAAGGCCAGGCGGCGATGGTTTGGGCCGGAGGGGTAAATTTCCGGGCCCCTCAGGCCTAAATTTCGTACCTTTGCGGCAAATTTTTAAAGTATATGATGACATTTGAAGGGTTGGGTTTAGATGCCAGACTGGTACAGGCTACCGATGCGCTGGGATATAAAACACCGACACCCATTCAGGAGCAGGCCATTCCTGTTCTACTGAGCGGTACTAAAGATCTGGTTGGCCTGGCGCAAACGGGCACTGGTAAGACGGCGGCTTTCGGCCTTCCTCTATTGCACCTGGTGGATGAGCTGCAGAAGCATCCGCAGGCATTGGTGGTATGCCCGACCCGGGAATTATGCATGCAGATCGTGAGTGAGGTAGAGCTGTTTAAGAAGTTCATACCCGGTATGCATGTGATAGCAGTCTATGGAGGCACCTCCATCGGCTTGCAGATCAGGGATTTGAAAAGAGGGGTACAGATCGTGGTAGCGACGCCCGGACGGCTGATCGATCTGATAGAGCGCAAGGCGATCAACCTGGAACAAATTAAGTATGTAGTACTGGACGAGGCCGATGAGATGCTGAATATGGGTTTCCAGGACGATATAGAGTTCATTTTGCAGAATACGCCTAAGAGGGAAGCAACCTGGCTGTTTAGCGCCACGATGCCCCCCGAAATCAAGCGGGTCAGCAAGAAATACATGCAGACTCCGACGGAGATCACGGTAGGCAAGATGAATACGGCCAATAAGAACATCGATCATCAATATTATGTAGCGAATGCGCACCATCGCTATGAGACCTTGAAACGGATCATTGATTTCAACCCGGGTATTTACGGGATCATTTTTACCCGTACCAAGATCGATGCACAGAATATTGCGGAAAAGCTGACCCGCGAGGGCTATGATATCGATGCTTTGCACGGGGATCTTACCCAGCAGCAGCGTGACAAGGTGATGGGAGAGTTCCGGGAGAAGCAGTTGCAGCTGCTGATCGCCACGGATGTTGCCGCCAGGGGGATCGATGTGAAAGAGATCACACATGTCATCAATTACGAGCTGCCCGATGATGTGGAAGTGTATACGCACCGGAGCGGTCGTACGGGAAGGGCCGGTAATACGGGGATATCCTTGTCGATCGTGCATAGCCGGGAAATTGGCAAGCTGAGGCAGATTGAAAGGATCGTGCAGGTGCCTTTCCACAAGATGGAAATACCCAGCGGAAAGGATGTCTGCCGTAAACAGTTCTTCCATTTTATGGAGAAGTTATTGCAGGCCGATATCAGCCACGGGGATTATGAGAGTTATGTTCCCATGCTGGCGGAGAAGTTCGCCGATATCAGCAAAGAGGATGTGTTAAAGCGGGTAGCGGCAATGGAATTCGACCGTTTCCTCAAATACTATGAGAATGCGGAAGATCTGAACCTGCGGGAAAGGATCCGGGAATATGGTACCCGGGAGCGGGATCCGCGTGGATCCGGATCTGGTGACCGGCGTGATTTTGGCCGTCGCGGAGAGGCGCCACAGGGAAGAGAAAGAACAACAGCGAGGGATTTCAATAGCAACGGGGATTATGCCCGGCTTTTTGTCAACCTGGGCACGAAGGATGGGTTCTACAAGGCCAGCTTCCTGCAGTTCATCCTGGATATGAGTGACCTGCGGAAAGAGGTATTGGGCCGGATCGATATGAAGGAAATGAACACCTGGATCGAAGTGGACAAGAAATCGGCGCCGCAGATGATCCGTGCTATCGACGGGAAAAAATACAAGGGTCGGAGTATAAGGATGAACGACGCGAATTCAAGATAGGTTTTTGGTTTATTGTTAACCAGAAATCTGGAACAATAAGTCAGCAACTCAAAATTTTATTATAATGGAAGCTACAGCAACTAAAAACGCGAAAGATATTACCCAGGCAGCCTGGAGTAAACGCCCCCTGATCATTTCGGGACCCTGCAGCGCAGAGACCGAAGAGCAGGTAATGGAAACGGCCACCCGTTTGGCCGCCACCGGTAAAGTAGATATGTTACGTGCCGGTATCTGGAAACCCCGGACCCGTCCGGGCAGCTTTGAGGGGATCGGAACCAAGGGATTGCCCTGGCTGCAGCAGGCCAGGAAAAAGACCGGTTTGCCTGTCGCCATCGAGGTGGCTACCGGTAAGCAGGTAGAGGATGCCCTTCATTTCGATATCGATGTGTTATGGGTCGGCGCCCGTACTACCGTGAATCCATTCAGCGTCCAGGAAGTGGCGGATGCCCTGCGCGGGGTCGATGTCCCGGTATTGATCAAGAACCCTATCAATCCGGACCTGGAATTGTGGACGGGAGCTGTGGAAAGAGTGGCTAAAGCGGGGATCAAACAAATAGGATTGATCCACCGTGGATTCAGCTCCTACGGTAATACCGAATACCGGAATGCCCCCATGTGGCATCTGGCGATCGAGATGAAGCGGCGCAACCCTGAGCTGATGATGATCAATGATCCTTCCCATATCAGCGGCCGCCGCGATATCCTGCTGGATGTAGCGCAGAAAGCGATCGACCTGGATTTTGACGGACTGATCATCGAGAGCCATATCGATCCGGATAAGGCATGGAGCGATGCCAAACAGCAGATCACTCCGGAACGCCTGGCCGAATTACTGGACAGCATCAAATGGCGTCATGAGACGACTACGGAAAAGGAATTCATCACTGCGCTGGAAAAACTCCGCGAGCAGATCAACCATATCGATGACGAACTGATGCAGCTGCTGGGTCAGCGTATGAAGATCGCCGATAAGATCGGGGAATTCAAACGTGATAACAATATTACGATCCTGCAGACCAATCGCTGGAACTCCATTCTTGAGAGAGCTTTCGTAAAGGGAGAGAAACTGGGATTAGGCAAGGAGTTCATCACGAAGTATTATGATGCGGTACACATGGAGTCCATCAACCACCAGAATAAGATCATGAATTCATAGGTACAGCCCATGAGCGAACATCCCACCGTATATCTCTTCGTACATGTTCTCTGGAGTGTATACCAGCGGGAGCCGCTGTTGAGCAAACCGGTGCGTAAAATACTATTTGCGCACATGCAAAAAGACGGGGAGGAGCGGGGGCTGAAGATCGTGTCTATCAATGGAGTGGAAGATCATATCCATTGCCTGGTACAGCTGATGCCCTCGCAGAATCTCATCCAGGTCGTAAAAAGTATCAAGACCGGATCCTCCCGTTGGTTGAATGAAAATAAATTCCTGCCAACGCCCTTCGAATGGGAAGAGAGCTATGCCGCCTATTCCGTAAGCCCGAGCGGACTCAAGCAGGTGATCGATTTTATTGGTAAACAGGAAGAATACCATAAATCAAAGACACTGGAGAGCGAACTGGAGGTGTTTAAAGCCCCTTTGAACCTCCCTGTTTAAGGTCGGGTCAGCCAGACCGGCCGTGAACAAGGCCCGGCAGCTCATCAGCAGATCGGGGGGCCGCTTACCGAAGGCCAACACTAATCAATTTTTTACCATGAAGAAATTGCAGTACAAATTTTCAGGGAAGACGACTACCTATTATTTCGATGCCGAGTTGGCCTACCTGGAAAAGTTAGTCGATAAAAAGCAGGCCGTTCTTCTTACGGATGAAAATATTTTCCGGCATCACCAGAAGAAATTCGGAGGGTGGAATACGATCGTGATCAAGGCTGGTGAAGCGTTCAAAGTACAAGACACCGTTAATTCTGTTATTGAGCAGCTCATCGGTTTCGGGGCTGACCGGAAAACTTTCCTGGTTGGGATAGGTGGAGGCGTGGTAACCGATATCACCGGTTATGCCGCTGCCGTGTACATGCGGGGCCTGTCGGTTGGATTTGTGCCTACTTCCATACTGGCGATGGTCGATGCCTCTATCGGGGGGAAGAACGGGATCGACGTGGGGGTCTACAAGAACCTGGTAGGAACGATACGTCAACCCGATTTCCTCTTATATGACCCGGCCCTGTTGAAGTCTTTGCCGAAAGAAGAATGGACCAATGGCTTTGCGGAGATCATCAAACATGCCAGTATCAGGGATGCTGCCTTGTTCCGGGAGCTGGAGAAAAATAAACCGTCGTTCTACCAGAAAGATAAGGCTGCTCTGTCCAGGCTTATCCGCCGTAATGTGGTGATCAAATCTACGGTCGTTGAGAAAGACGAATTTGAAAAGGGGGACAGGCGTTTGCTCAACTTCGGCCATACCCTGGGGCATGCCATCGAGAACCTCTATGAATTGTCGCACGGCCAGGCCATTTCCATCGGGATGGTGGCTGCTTCTATGATTTCCGAAGAACTGACTGGTTTTAAAGAGACCGACAGGGTGATCGCTACGCTCAAAAAATATGGATTGCCGACTCTGGCTGAATTCAATGCGAAGGAAGTCCTGAATGTGCTGCGAATGGATAAGAAGAAAGAGAAGGATTCCATGAATTATGTGTTATTGAACAAGATCGGACAGGGAGTGGTGAAGAATATTCCGATCGTACAATTGGACAAGCTTTTACAATCAATCATAACGGCACGCTGAATATGTTAACGACCATCACACCATCGGGCCTGCAAGGGATCATTCAGGCTCCTACTTCCAAGAGCTCCATGCAGCGAGCCTGTGCGGCTGCTCTGCTCAGCAAGGGAACAACGGTCATCCGGCATCCCGGGTATTCGAATGACGATAAGGCGGCGCTGGAAGTGATCCGCGGGCTGGGGGCGGAGGTCACGAAAGAGGAAGATGGTTCCCTGCAGATAAAGAGTAATGGCGTCAATCCGGGCCGTCCGGAGGTGAGCTGCGGAGAGAGCGGTCTGGGGATCCGGATGTTTGCTCCGATCATCGCCCTGAGTGATCAGGCGGTTACCGTGAACGGGGAAGGCAGCCTGCTGAGCCGGCCTATGGATTTCTTCGACGAGATCTTTCCTCAATTGGGGATCCGGGTGCTTTCGAATAAGGGGAAGCTGCCTTTGCAGATACAGGGACCGTTGCAGCCGCGTACCATCGATATCGACGGGTCGCTCAGTTCCCAATTCCTGACCGGCTTATTGTTTTCTTATGCCGCTGCCGGCGCGAAAGGGGTCGCGATCCGGGTAAATAATCTTAAAAGCAAACCTTATATCGACCTTACGTTACAGGTCATGGCCCATTTTGGCTGGAAGGTGGAGAACAGGAATTATGAGGAGTTCTATTTTTCGGGTGAGACGGCGGGCCCAGGTGATGCGGGTGCGGGAGCTACCCCTGCAAGCGCATCTGTTGTCCGGAACTATACGGTGGAAGGCGATTGGAGCGGAGGGGCTTTCCTGCTGGTAGCGGGAGCCGTCGCGGGGAAAATAACCGTAAAAGGACTGGATGTTCAATCCACGCAGGCCGATAAAGCTATTCTGCAGGCTTTGCGCGATAGCGGGGCGAGTCTTTCGATACGCGGGTCAGCCATCGAGATAGGGCCGCCGGGGGCGGCCGAAGCCCTGAAAGCTTTTCAATTCGATGCGACGGATTGTCCGGATCTTTTTCCTCCCCTGGTGGCCCTGGCATCCTTTTGCAAGGGAACGACGGTGATAGAAGGGGTAGGCCGGCTGGCTCATAAGGAGAGCAACCGGGCCCTGACCTTGCAGGAAGAATTCGGCAAGATGGGCGTATCGGTCGAACTGCAGGGGGATAAGATGCTTATCAAGGGAGGGGAAGGTGTCAGCGGCGCCACGGTGCATTCGCGGCATGATCATCGTATTGCGATGGCCTGTGCGGTAGCAGGCCTTCGGGCAAGCGGAACCGTGACTATCGAAGAGGCGCAGGCGATCAATAAATCCTATCCTGATTTTTACGAACACTTACAAAAGCTGGGCGCAGCCGTCAATGTGCAGGCGGCACTCGATAAAATGCTATAAGTATGAATTCATTCGGTCGTTTATTCAGATTAAATATGTTCGGCGAATCCCATGGGGAGAGTGCGGGAGTGAATATTGACGGATGTCCGGCAGGATTGTCTTTGACCCTGGAAGATTTTTTGCCTGATCTGGAGAGGCGCAAGGGAGGGATTCAGAAAGGGACTACTCCCCGTAAGGAGGACGATATTCCTTTCTTTAAGAGCGGTCTTTTTAATAATAGGACTACCGGTGCGCCGCTGACCCTTCTTTTTGAGAATAACAATACCCGTTCCGGGGATTATGAGAAGCAGCGGGCTGTGCCGCGGCCGGGCCACGCAGATTTTGTAGCCCATAAAAAATTCGGCGGGTTCGAAGATTACCGCGGGGGGGGACATTTCTCCGCGCGTCTGACGGTGGCAGTGGTCGCTGCCGGGGTGATCGCCAAAAAATTGCTGGCCGGCGTCGGGCAGGAACCGGGAGTGGCGGAGGCCGGGTCTTATCAGGCCGGAGCCGAAGAGTCCGATGCTTTGCGGCCGCTTGGTATGCCGGACTGGGAAAAGACCGCAGGCATTAAAGTGCGTGCGTCCATTCTGGAAATTGGAGGGGAGCGGGACCTTGAGGCGGGCTTACAGAAAGCGATTGATGCAAAAGATACGATTGGAGGCATTGTCGAATGCCGGGTCACCGGGCTGCCTGTCGGACTGGGAGAGCCCTTTTTCGATTCGGTGGAATCCCTGTTAAGTCATGCCGTCCTTGCCATCCCGGCGATCCGGGGTGTAGAATTCGGCACCGGGTTTGCGGCAGCCAGGATGTTCGGCAGCCAGCATAACGATGCGATAGAGAATATGGAGGGAAGGACGAGGACCAACCATGCCGGCGGTGTGGTCGGAGGGATAACGAATGGCAATGAGCTGGTCCTTCGGGTGGCGGTCAAGCCTACGTCCTCTACCCCCAAGGAGCAGCAGACCCTTAACTGGGTGACGGGAGAGGTAGAGCCTTTCTCCGTGAAAGGACGTCATGATCTGTGTATTGCCCTGCGGGTACCGGTGGTATTGGAAGCAGTGACGGCTATCGTATTGGCGGATCTCCTGCTGCTGGAGCAGCATATCAAAAGAATTATCCCTTAAATAAACCCTTATAACCTGTCTTATGGCAATTATTTATCACTTAACTACCCGGCAGGACTGGGCTCAGGCCAAGAGTAAAGGTCAGTATGAGCATCCTTCTCTTGCCGAAGAAGGATTCATTCACAGCAGTGAAGAGAGACAAATACCCGGGGTGCTGGATCGCTATTTCCGGGGGAAAACAGGCCTTTTAAAGCTGAGTATCGATACGGATCGCCTGTTGAGTCCCTTGTATTATGACTGGTCCCCTTCCCTTGAAGATACTTTTCCTCATATATATGGACCGATCAACCTGGATGCGGTCGTTGCTGCCGAAGAGATATAATTTACTCACACTACCGGAGGAATCCCCCGATATCAGGAATCTGTGGTCCGAAGGGCCTGAGAATTGCAATATTCCATGTAAAGGGATCATAAATTTTCTATATTTGGTTTTACAAGACCCGAATCTCGAGCTGTTTTGCAAGCGGCCGGCACGATAAACTAAATCCTTTAGAATGAGTGGTAAAAACTGAACTGTGCTAATTTCTTTACCCAACCGCTAAAAAATAACGTAAAACAGCAAGGAGAAGGACTGATGGAGCAATCTGCCAATGATCTCATTTCTCAATTTAACCAGGGGAATTCCCGGGCTTATACCACTATATATAACCTATGCGCCCCTTCCATTTATTATTTTGCCAAACGATTCGTTGGTGACAGGGAAGTGGCGGAGGATATAACGGCCGATACTTTTATCAAGCTATTCCGGCTGCACGCCAATTTTGACAGCCTGATCAATATCCGGGCCTTTCTGCGTATCACCACCCGTAATGCCTGTCTTAACTATCTCCGGGACCTGAAATCGAAGGATCAGCAAAGGAAGGACTTACTCTACCTTTTGACCCAGGATCAGGAAAAGGGTTTTCCGGAAGATCAATACCAGGCGGAGTTATTACAACGTATTTATGATGAAATAGAAAAACTTCCCAAAAAGTGCAGGCAGGTGTTTAAACTAGCCTTTATGGATGGATTAGGGAACGAAGAAATTGCCGAACTGCTACATATTAATTACCAATCTGTTAAAAATCAAAAGACCCGGGCGTTGAAGATCCTGCGGCTGGCATTATTGAATAGGGGGCTGCTGGCCGCCATTCTGATCAGGCTCTACAAGCTATTCTAGCATGTCCTATTATCAATTTTTATTATTTTTCTGTTAACTCTCTTTTATTTTTTTGTGAATTTTTGAGTACTGAACGAGGCTTTCCGTGTTTATATATAATAGACATGGAAATCCGTGTATATAAAAATATTTAATATAACCTCTAATTCCCATCAATGGATTTGACTGCAAGGATACCGGATTTGATATTTAAGGAATTGAGGGCTGAGATAAATGATTCAGAATCAAGGGAGTTGAAAGAATGGGTATCCCAATCGAACGAACATCGCATTTTTTATGAGAAGTTCATTTCGGAGGAAAAGCTGCATGCGGAGATGATCGAATTCTACGAATTCAAAAAAAATGTATTTGAAAAGATCTGTCGGGAAATTCCGGCATTACGGCCTCCGGTGGTGCCGTTGTTCTCCAAAAGGATTTGGTCCTATGCGGCGGCTGTGATCTTCCTGGTGCTGATAGGGGGTGGCGGTTATTGGTGGATGCATCGTTCGTCCGAAGCTCCTGTCGCCGGAGGACAGGATCTGCCCAAACACCTTAAAAACGACGTATCGCCCGGGGGAAATAAAGCGGTGCTTACGCTGGCGGATGGGTCCAGGATTGTATTGGATAGCGCCCATAACGGAGTCCTTTCGCAACAGGGAAATTCAAAAGTACAAAAGCTGGATAGCGGTCAACTGGCCTATAATACATTGCATGAAAAGCCAGCCGGCATAGTCTACAACATGCTGGCCACTCCGCGGGGAGGGCAGTACCAGTTGGTGTTGCCCGATGGAAGCAAGGTTTGGCTCAATGCCACCTCTTCGTTACGGTTCCCCACTTCTTTCACGGGCAAGGACCGGGAGGTGGAGCTGACAGGGGAAGCTTATTTTGAGATAAAGGGAAATAAGGCTATGCCCTTTAAGGTAAAAGTTTCCCGGGACATGGAAGTGGAAGTTTTAGGCACTCATTTCAATATAATGGCCTATGAAGACGAGTCGGCTATAAAAACCACTTTGCTGGAAGGAGCGGTAAGAGTGACAAAAGGGGGGACCAGCAAAATGGTGAAGCCGGGCCAGCAGGTGCAATTAAATGGTAAGGGTGAATTAGATGTTGTCGGAGATGTGGATGTGGAGGAAGTAGTGGCCTGGAAGAATGGATATTTTCAGTTCCATATTGCCGATATAGAGACCGTGATGCGGCAATTGACAAGATGGTATGATGTAGATGTGTCTTATGAGGGGAAGAAGCCGGAGGGGCATTTTCTGGGAGAGATAAGCCGGAATAATAATCTTTCGGATGTCCTGAAGATGCTGGAATTGAATGGGGTGCATTTCCGGGTAGAGGGGAAGAAACTGATCGTTTTATAATCTATGCAATATTTATTACCTCTGAAATACAAGCGGAGAATCGCTTAAACCTGTCTACGACTTGCTCAGTTCCATAACCATTAAACATTAGGGCCCGGATATCCGGGTCTCTTTTAAAGCCTTTCCTTTAGACGCTGGGATCTGTTTGATTATCAAAAATAAAAAGTAAAAAATGACAGCTTCTACAAGCGACGGCTTTAGCCAGGATGCTCCTGGTTAATCGTAAGTGGGTTAATTGCTGACTGTCCTCAAAAATAAACCGGAAGTGTCGTTACCACTTCCGGCCAGTATCCGCCGAGGCAGATAGGTCAGGGCTAACCCATTAGATACAATCGTGCACTGACTGCTTATTGTTTAACCCCAAACCAATTAAAGGTATGCAATTTAAGGCTTCTGGTAATCTTATGCCCCGAAGGCAGAGGTTACTCCTTCAAACGCTCTTGGTTATGAACCTAACCGTAATTTTAGTAGTAGCAGCTTGCCTGCAGGTAAGCGCCCGGGGTTACTCTCAGAAGATGATTACCCTGTCGGAAAAAAATGCTCCTTTAGAGACCGTATTCAAGGACATCCGAAAACAAACGGGCTATACTTTTTTCTGCAAGTATGAATGGTTGCAGCAGGCTAGAAAGGTGGATATTGAGGTTAAAAATGTTCCGCTGGAGGAGGTGCTGAATATTTGTTTTAAAGACCAGCCGTTGACTTACACGATCATTAAGCAAACGATCATCGTAAAACAAAAGCAGGAACAATTACCAGCAGATAAAGACTTGCCTCCATCAACCTATATTAATGTCCACGGTCGCGTGCTGGACGAAGCCGGCAAACCGCTTGTCGCTGTGACCGTCACCGTCAAAGGGACTAAGATTGCCACTTCTACCGACGAAAACGGTGAATTTACTTTAAATAATACGGATAAGAATGCGACGCTGATCTTTAGCAGTGTGAACATGGTGCCCTTTGAAGTAAGAGTGAACGGCAGGGTTGACTTATTGGTGAACCTGAAAGCGAAGACCAGTCAGTTGGATGAGGTGCAGATCATTGCATATGGGACGACAACGGAGCGGTTGAGTACGGGAGACGTGACGACGGTGAAGGCCGCGGATATCGAGAAGCAGCCAGTAAGTAATCCTTTGTTGGCATTGGAAGGGCGGGTGCCGGGGTTGTTTATTGCACAAACCACCGGTTTTGCGGGGAGTGCCGTATCCGTTAGCATACAGGGACAAAATAGCATTGCCAGTGGTAATGACCCATTATATGTAATTGACGGGGTGCCTTATACTTCTCAATTATTACCAACCCTAAACGGTGTTCAAGGTGGAGGGCTGGGATATTCCCCCTCTCCTCTTAACTTTATTAACCCAACTGATATTGAAAGTATTTCTGTTCTGAAGGACGCTGATGCTACTTCGATTTATGGATCCCGGGCTGCCAACGGCGCCATACTCATTACTACTAAAAAAGGGAAAGCCGGTCAAACAAAATTTGATTTCAACCTGCAGAACGGCTGGGGAAAAGTGACCCGAAAGCTGGATCTGTTAAATACCCGACAATATTTACAGATGCGGCATGAGGCATTTTATAATGACTCTATTGCCAATCCTTCAGCAAACATCCAGCCTGGGCCTGGAGATTATGATATTAACGGCACCTGGGATACGACCCGCTATACAGACTGGCAGAAAGCATTAATTGGGGGCACGGCCCAATATACCAATCTGAGCACAACCATTTCTGGGGGCAACACCGGTACCCAATATTTAGTCGGGGGCACCTACCACCGGGAGACCAATGTTTTTCCCGGTGATTTTTCAGACCTGAAAGGTTCTTTACATTTCAATATCAATAATGTTTCTTCCAATCAGAAATTTAAGTTGCAGTTGACAGGGAGTTACCTGGTTGATAATAACAAGTTGCCTAATCATGATCTTACTTCGGATGCGATAACCCTTGCACCCAATGCTCCGGCGTTGTATAAAACAGATGGAAGTTTAAACTGGGAGCCCGATACAAATGGTAACTCGACCTGGAGCAATCCGCTATCTTATTTAAATATAAAAGGCACCATTAAAACAA
Source organism: Puia sp. (assembly GCA_035555335.1). GTDB lineage: Bacteria > Bacteroidota > Bacteroidia > Chitinophagales > Chitinophagaceae > Puia. The sequence goes on along the minus strand of DATMGS010000026.1, from coordinate 39,504 downwards.
ATAATTTAATCAGCAATGCGGTGATCAGTTACCAGCTTTTGCCTGGATTGGAAATCAAAAGCAGTTTGGGCTATACTAACCTGCAAACAAATGAAACAATTATTCACCCCGTCACATCTGTAGCACCTGAAAATCGGTCCTCTTTTCCAAGATATTCCCTTTTTGCCAATAGTAATATCAACTCCTGGATCATAGAACCACAAGCGACCTTTAAAAAGGCTATTGGGAATGGAAGGCTGGAAGCAATGGTCGGAATGACCATTGAACAAAACAATAGCCTCGGTCAAAAATCAACTGCTATCGGATTCAATTCGGATCTGTTGTTGGGTGATATCGGTTCTGCAGCTTCTGTACAAGCACATACTACGGCGGCTTCAATTTATAAATATAATGCAGCTTTTGGCAGATTGAGTTATAATTGGGATGATAAATATCTGTTGAGCCTTACAGGCCGCCGGGATGGCAGCAGCCGGTTCGGCGCTGCCAACCAGTTCCACAATTTCGGATCAATTGCGGGCGCCTGGATATTTTCCAGGGAAGATCTTTTCCTAAAAAACCTGTCTTTTATCAGCTATGGAAAATTAAGGGCGAGTTATGGTACAACCGGCAATGACCAGATTAGTGATTACCAGTTTCTGAGTTTATATAGTAGCACTTATGTATCAACCCCCTATCAGGGCGCAACCGGGCTCCAGCCTAATGGGCTCACAAATCCCTACCTCCAGTGGGAAGAAACTAAAAAATCAGCCTTGGGTCTGGACCTGGGGATTTTAAAAGACCGGTTATTGCTCACAGCTAATTATTTTATTAATCGATCATCAAATCAGTTGCTACTATATACATTACCCGTCATTACTGGTTTCGGAAGCATTGTTAGGAATTTTCCGGCAACCGTACAAAACTCGGGGTGGGAGCTCATTCTTAGTTCTACCAATGTTAAAACCAGGGACTTTAGCTGGTCAACGCATATCAACTTAACCCTTCCAAGAAATAAGTTGATAGCGTTCCCTAACATATCCAATTCATATTATGCCAGTGCATATGTTGTCGGTCAACCGATCACTATTCAAAAGGTATTCCATTTGGTAGGAGTTAACGACACGACAGGTATTTACCAGTTTGCGGATAGCAAGGGAAACCCTACTTATAATCCTTCCCTTGGAACAGACAATACCGTAATTGTGAATACGGCTCCAAAATTTTATGGCGGTTTTCAAAACAGCTTTACCTATAAAGGATTTCAATTGGATGTGTTTTTTCAGTTCGTGAAACAAGTAGCCCATAATTACTACTTCGGGAACTTTCCCGGGTATTTTTCTTCTTCGCCTAATTCCGGTAACCAACCAACAACGGTCCTTGGGCGCTGGCAAAAGTCAGGGGATGTTCGTTCTATTCAGCGATATAATTCAGATTTAAGTATATCAAATGAATTCGTGACTGCATGGTATTTTAGCGATGCTGCGTATTCTGATGCGTCTTACATACGATTAAAAAACTTGTCTTTATCCTGGCAATTGCCCGAAAGCTGGAGAAAGAAGGCCATGTTACAAAATGCCAGGCTCTATATACAGGGGCAGAATTTGCTCACCATCACCAGGTATATAGGTATAGATCCTGAAACTCAAAGTTCAAGTACTTTACCGCCTTTAAAGATATTAACATTGGGGATTCAGCTAACGCTATAAAATAATTTGACGAGTTTATAGCGATACCCTGGTATTGGCGGGGAAAAAATAAAGTTAATAATAAAGAATTTTATATGTTAAACAGAAGTAATAAAGTTTTAAGACTCAGAACCCGACCCTCAGGAAGGTTGGTCTTTAGCCTACTTTTCCTCATAACCATTCAAGTCGGTTGTAAAAAACTGATAGAAATACCAGCTCCGGTTACTAGCATTAGTTCGGCAAATGTATTTTCCAACGACGCTACGGCCGCAGCGGTGTTAACTGGGATTTACACAAATATGAGCTCTAGTAATTCCGGATGGTCTGGTATAAACAGCATGTTTTTATACGTTGCATTATCCGCAGATGAATTAGCACTTTATGATAATAATAATGTGGCCTATCTACCTTATTATAGTAATGCATTATCCAATTCAAATACTGGCGGAGCAGATTATTGGAACACAATTTATCCAATGATTTTTGTCGCTAATTCTGCAACGGAAGGATTGAGTAACGGATCGGGTCTAACACCTGCCGTAAGGCAACAACTCATGGGTGAAGCAAAATTTATACGGGCATTTTGCTACTTCTATTTAATCAACCTATATGGAGATGTTCCGTTGGTAACGGGTACAGATTATACAGTAAACACTGTACTACCCCGAACACCTAAAGCTCAGGTATGGCAGCAGGTCATCAACGACCTGAAAGATGCTCAAAACCTGTTGAGCACCAATTACTTGGACGCCACGCTGTTGAATACAACGACGGAAAGGGTAAGGCCGACGTCGTGGGCGGCAACAGCTTTATTGGCAAGAGCTTATTTATATACACAGAAATGGGATAGCGCGGAAGCACAGGCTACCGCAATAATTAATAATTCAACATTGTATAGCCTGGATACACTCAATGGTGTATTCCTTAAAAACAACCCGGAAGCCATCTGGCAATTACAGCCTGTGGGTACAGATGTAAACTCCAATACGGGGGAAGGTGCCTTATTTATCCTTGATCCTATTGCAGGTCCTAATACCAGCGGTACTCATCCGGTTTACCTCAGCAATTATGTAGTGAATAGTTTTGAACCCGGAGACCAGCGCAGAAGTAATTGGGTGGATAGCGTGACGGTTGGAAATACAACTTATTACTATCCTTATAAATATAAAATTGGCCTGATCAACACACCCGCTGCAGAATATTCAACTGTATTCAGATTAGGGGAACAATATTTAATCCGGGCGGAGGCAAGGGCGCAGCGAAGCAATATCACCGGAGCTTCGGCTGACCTGGATACAATCCGGTCAAGGGCTGGACTAGCAGGTACCTCCGCCAGTACTCAAATTGACTTATTAACTGCTATTCAACATGAACGACGAGTAGAATTATTCACCGAATGGGGCCACCGCTGGCTGGATATGAAACGGACCGGAACCGTAGATGCAGTAATGGGATCGGGAGGTGTTTGTGCAACAAAAGGTGGTACCTGGAACATCGATTGGCAGTGGTATCCTATCCCATTATCAGAACTTCAGGCTGACCCTAACTTAAAGCAAAATAAGGGATATTGATAGATACGAATTGAAATGGTTATAAAAAAATAAGAAGATGAACAGAATAATTTTGGCTGCTGCCCTTTGTTTTAGCGTCACCGGAAAGAGTTTTTCACAATCCATCGATACAAATAATACAGAATATAAAGGAATCAAGTTTGAACAAGACCTGAATTGGATGCAGGTAAAAGCAAAAGCAAAAGCAGAAAATAAGTATATTTTTGTAGATGTATACGCTACCTGGTGCGGTCCTTGCAAAAGGATGGACAAAGAGGTGTATACGAACCGGCGAGTAGGAGATGCTATGAAGGAGAAGTTCATTCCGGTAAAAGTACAGATGGATAGTACCCAACAGGATAACGAACAGATAAGAAACTGGTATGCCGAGGCGCGCAGACTGACAGAAGAATATAAAATTTCGGGCTACCCTAGCTTTCTTTTTTTTACACCCGATGGAAAATTAGTACATAAAGATGGTGGTTTCAAAGATACAGTAGATTTTGTAAGATTGATAAATCAGGCTAGCGATCCGCGAAAAGCCCAATATTACGCCCAATTGGAAGATTATAAGAAGGACAAAAAAGATTACCCGTTGATGGGCGGCCTGGCAGAATTTACCAAAAAACTTATCGGAGATAAAGATCTGGCGAGCACAATTGCCAAAGATTACAAGGAAAATTACCTGGATAAACAAACTGGGGAAAATGTATGCACCAGGGAAAATCTTGATTTTATAGCTGAGTTTTATAATTTGATCAATTCCAAAGACAAGCTATTCGAATTATGTTATCATCAACAGAACAGGATCGATCAAATAAAAGATCACAAAGGTTGGGCAAAATTCCAGGTTAACCAAACTATCACCCGGGAGGAAATTGAAACTAAGGTATTGAAAAACGGGAAAGCAGTTGTCAAGTACCCCGATTGGAAGAATATTCAAAATACGATTGCTGAAAAGTATAGTGCCATTGACGCTAAGTTGTTGGTATTGACATACAAGGTGTTTTATTATCGCGGGCTGTACCTGAATTGGCCATTATGGGCAAAATATAAAGATGAAATGATAAAGGAATATCCCTTGAAGCCTCCTTATGGATTGGCGGTTTATATTGAAATTAATGGTTGGGGTGGTGCGTGGGCTGCTTTTATGGAATGCGATGATAAGAAAGTTCTTGAAAAATCACTGCAATGGGCAGATCTGGCACTTAAATTGGATGGGGAAAAGAATAGAGCAGCGTATTTGGATACCAAGGCCAATCTTTTGTATAAATTAGGAAGAAAAAGAGAGGCTTTGTCGTTGGAGAAGGAGGCCGTCGCTTTATCAGATTCTTATCCAGACATAGTAGACACCTATAAAAAAATGCAGGCTGGAATACCAACATGGCTGCAGCCGTAATCTGTTTTTCAAATAAATAATAATTTATAGTAATGAAAAAAAATATTCTTGGTCTGGTACTTATTGTATCATGCCTGGGCCATGCCTTTGCTCAGTCGAAATGGCAAATGCAGCCATTTTCCGTTCAAACCAGGTGGGCCGTAGAAGTATCCCCGACGAATGCATTAAAGGAATACCCCCGTCCGCAAATGGTGCGCAATAATTGGCAAAATTTAAATGGGTTATGGCAGTATACCATTACGGAAAAGAATGCCTCTTTTCCCACTGACTTCAATGGCTGGATTCTCGTGCCGTATCCGATCGAATCAGCCTTATCAGGAGTAAAAAAACCTTTACAACCCAATGAAAATCTTTGGTATAAAACGACCTTCGCCAAACCTGCATTGAAGAACGATCAGAGGCTTTTTTTACATTTTGGTGCTGTCGATTATGAAGCCACCATTTATATCAACGGAAAAGATATCGGGCAGCACAGGGGAGGGTATGAAAGTTTTTCCTTTAACATTACAGATGAATTGAAAAAAGGAGATAATGAAATAGTGGTACGGGTATGGGATCCCACCGATCAGGGAACGAACCCGCATGGCAAACAAGTGCTCAATCCGAAGGACATCTGGTATACCGCTTCCTCAGGCATATGGCAGACGGTATGGATGGAAGTGGTCCCCTCTGTCTATATAACCGGTCTTACAATGCAGCCCGATATTGATAAAGGGGTACTTAATCTGATAGTGAATATCCCTTCCGGCGAGGGATATTCAGTAGAAGCAATAGCAGATGGAAAAACGATTAAAGGCAGGCCTAATCAAACCCTGTCACTAAAAGTGACTAATGCACATTTATGGAGTCCAGAAGATCCATATCTCTACAATTTACAGGTAAAACTAGTAAAAGAAGGTAAACTGATAGATGAAGTGGCATCTTACTTTGGCATGCGTAAAATAGCGATTAAAAAGGACGAAAAAGGGCTTGATAGAATTTTCCTGAATAATAAATACACATACAACCTTGGCACTTTAGATCAGGGTTTTTGGCCGGATGGATTGTATACGGCTCCAACAGATGAAGCTTTAGCTTTTGACATTAAAGCTATCAAGGCAATGGGGTTTAATACGATCCGAAAGCATATCAAGGTGGAGCCGGCCAGATGGTACTATTATTGCGATAAGCTTGGCATGCTGGTATGGCAGGATATGGTCAATCCTTCATTTAATTTAAATGAGGAAGCCAAGCAGGAATTTGAAAAAGAATGCAAGGCCACTGTTGAACAGTTATACAATCACCCCTCAATTATTACATGGGTGCTCTTTAATGAGAAATGGGGGCAATATGACCAGCAACGCCTTACCGAGTGGATCAAAACCTTAGATCCCACCCGTCTTGTCAACGGGCATACCGGGGAGATACTGTATGTCAATGAAAAACTGCGCAGCCCTTCCCCTAATGCCTGGGTAAGCAGTGATATGACAGATGTTCATTCCTATCCTGATCCGATGAATGCTCCGGGACTTCAAGGAAAAACGAGAGTGCTGGGAGAGTTTGGAGGTATAGGAGTGTCTATACCTGATCATCAGTGGAATCCTCTAAAAGGGTGGGGGTATATAGAGGTGACTCCCTCGGCTTTAAAAACAAAGTATACTATCATGAACCTGCATTTGCGACTGCTGGAACGGGAAGGGCTTAGTGCCTCTGTGTATACGCAACCTTTTGATGTAGAAGGCGAACAAAACGGGCTTATGACTTATGACCGGGAAATAATCAAAATTCCTTTTGAGGAACTCCGTAAGATTCATGCACCATTAGTCGCAAATTTAGGCGCAATACCCGAAGTTGTGGCGACGAATGCCGATGTTACTGATCCGGGAATCCGGTATAGTCAAATGTTGCAGGAATATATTGAGGGTAAAAGAGACGATGTTTTCTTAAAGAAGATGGCCATTGCTGCTCAACAAGCGGGAGACAAACCAGGCATGAGGCGATCTGCTGAAGACTATGTGTCAACATTAAAAGCGCCTTTTTCAAAAGAAGAGTTAAATTATATCATGCAGATTACCAGCAGTACTAAAGATCCTGGATTTGCTATTTTACACGCTGATGCTGCAAGCATCGATACTGTTTTAGGTCCCCGAAAGGCGGAAGTTAAATTGATGAACCTCATTTATGGTGATGAGATTGAACCTTTCGTAAATGGACAAAACGTCAACCCTGATTGGGATGAGTTGAAAAACAGAACGACTGTCTATGGCGCTCCCGGGGAAGAAATTTTTTTAAGAGCGAAGACGATTTATTTTTTAAATCATCAGGATTATATTCGATATGTTCAAGCTGGCACTGAATATATATCGAAGTATGGACAGTATATTACGCCTGAAGAATTAAATAATTTTGCTTGGACGGCATTTAAAAATGTGGATGATCAGGTCCTTCTGCTTAAATCAGTTGAATGGAGTAAACTCTCCTTGCAAAAAGAAGCTCAACCAGCCTATATGGATACGGAGGCCAATCTCCTGTATAAAGCAGGAAAAAAGGAAGAAGCTATCGCTGTAGAGGAAAGGGCTGTTCGAGTATCGGGCAATAATAATGAACTCAAAGAGACACTGGAGAAAATGAAGAGAGACGAGAAAACATGGGTGAAATAAATTCTAAAATGTCTTTCTATAAGTCGGGAAAATATTGTAACTTATAAATGGTAAACTTTTATTCTATGGTTGCTTCTAAAAGAATCACTTTGTTAATATTGTCAATATTAACCACAACAATTTTATTTGCCCAGAAGCAACCCGTCGATACTACTTCATTTTTTCACTGGCCGGCTATCGACAAAAGTTCGGCGGCCATTAGCAATGATGGGAAATATGTGCTTTATTCCATAAACAACCAACCGGCAGGGAATAATACTTTAATGATACAGGCTTTGAGTGGAAATTGGAAAATTGCATTGCCAGGAGTTGATGGGGGAGTGTTTACGAAAGACAGCCGGGAAGTTGTTTTTTTCCGATCTAATGATAGTCTCTGCTTGTTGACACTTGGTACAAATGATAATAAATATATACCGCAGGTGAGGTCATTTAAGTTATTTATACAGGGTGGTGAAGAATGGATGGCTTACCAGTTGAATAATCCGGAAAAAGGACTGACAGTACAAAATATTTCAACGGGGAAAGAGCAAACTTATGAAAATGCAGATCGATATTTTTTAAGCAGTAACGGTAAAATTCTGGTACTGCTAAACACGGAGCAAACTGCGGAGGATAAAAAGACCGTAGTCAAATGGATAGACCTTATTACGAACAAATCCAATGTCATAGGAAAAGGTGCGGATGTAAAAAATTTGGTTATAGATGCCAATGGGACTCAATTAACTTTTATCAGGCAAGAGAGGGATGGAAATGTTACGAAAAATACAATATGGTATTATAAAGTGGGGATGGACAAAGCGGTTGAGGTGGAAGAGAAACTGATCGCAGGTTTGGATCAGAACCTGGAGGTAGGTGGGATTTCCGGGTTTACCAGAGACGGAAATAGGTTATTTATTAATTTGAAAGAAAAAGCATTACCTCAACCAAAGACAAATGCGGTTAAGGTTGATGTTTGGAGCTATACCGATGCCAAATTACAATCACAGCAGTTGTCTGAACTAGGAGACCATAGATCCTATCTGGCCGTAGTTGTACTGGGCAAGCCCATGCGGCTCCTACGAATACAACAGGAAAACGAGACAATATCCGTAGGAAATGGATCTACAAACGATGATTTTGCAATCGTAACTTCACGATTGGGAGAGGCCGGCGAGTATTATTGGAGCAAGGCGGCATTGGGCACCACTTTTGTAGTATCTACAGTTACCGGAGAACGAAAAAAGCTCTCAATGCTTAGGGCACGGTTGTCTACAGAGGGGAAATATGTAATTGGATATGGGCCCGGTGAAAGCATGCAGGATATATACAGCTATGAAATGGCAACAGGCATTACAAGAAATATGACAGATTCTCTGGCGATTCCGTCCTATACTAAATATTGGGATAGGCCAGTAACCCTACACTACCGGGGTCTTTTAATGGGCCCTTGGTTAGCGGATGATGCTGCTACCCTGATCTATGACGACTATGACATTTGGGAAATAGATCCTTCATGTAAAAAGGCTCCTATTAACCTGACCAATGGTCGTATCCGCAATCTACGATTCAGGGTAACCAGTGAAAGTTTGAAAGGTGCAATTCACCCCAATGACATAGTGCTATTGCAAGCCTTTAATAAGGAGAGCAAACAAAGCGGTTTCTATCAACTCCGATTGGCCCCTTCGGTACGTGCGGAGTTGTTGTATATGGGAGATTATATATTTGCAGAATTGCCCAACATACAAAGCCCTCTGTATCCTTTAAAAGCTCGTAATGCCAATGTGTATATTGTAAACAGGGAGCGGGTAAACGAATCTCCAAATATATTTTACACTACTGATTTTAAAACTTATTATCCCATTAGTAATGTGTATCCGGAAAAAAATGTAAGCTGGTTTAATTCCGAATTAATTGATTTCAAGACCTCAGACGGCATTCATACGAAGGCCATATTATATAAACCGGAGGGTTTTAATCCTCAAAATAAATATCCTTTAATAATTCATTATTACGAAAAGAAATCCGATGAATTGAATAAGTATTGGGCCCCGGTTATAGACAATGGGGGGGAGTTGGATATAGCCTGGTTTGGCAGCCACGGGTACCTGGTATTGCTTACAGATATTCATTATAAAATAGGGTATACCGGGGAGAGTGTTTATAAATCGGTAGTTGGGGCAGCTCAATATATATCCAATTTTCCCTGGGTAGATAAAAGCCATATTGGGATTCAGGGGCATAGCTTTGGTGGCTATGAAACGAATTACTTAGTAACACATTCAAGCCTGTTTGCCGCCGCCGTTTCATCCTCAGGTGTTTCGGATTTAACAAGTGCTTCAGGTAGTTTAGGAGGGAAATCAAGTAGTACGCAAGAGTATTATGAAACGAGGGATGGACGTATGGGTACTACTCCCTGGGCGGGAACGGATATCTATGTAAAGAATTCTCCTGTTTTTTATATTGGTAATGTTGTTACCCCAATTTTACTAATAAATAACAAGAATGATGGGAATGTCCCATTTGAACAAGGATTGGAGTTTTTTACCGGATTACGCAGGGCAGGAAAAAGAGTCTGGATGTTGCAATATGATAACGGAGGCCATGGAATAGGTGGGGATGATTACAAAGACTATATCATTCGCAGTGCTCAGTTTTTTGATCATTATTTAAAAGGCGCACCGGCACCTAAATGGATGACTCGTGGGATACCAGCTTCTGAGAAGGGCCTTGAGGACGGTCTTGAGTTGGACCGTGATATAAAAACACCCGGCCCTGGTTTATTGATCGAAGAAGAGAGAAAAAAGGGCCAGCTAAGTAGGCTAAGCCCTTAGATGAATAATGAATCTTTATTAATCGCCCCGTGTTACTACAAACGTGTTATTTGGACAAGCGTTCCCGGCATGAGTAAAAAATGTACAATATTGGGTTGAACCGAGATCTGTCAAATCGTACCTGCTAACCGTTAAAGAACATTCATCCTTCACAGTACTACATTTCAAAGTTCCGAGAAAAGCATTGTGGGCTTTAAAAGCTAATGCTCCGCCTGCTACTGTTAAAACAGTAATAGCTGTCAAAAATATTTTTGCTTTTTTCATACTAATGGTTCTTTTTAAATCAAAAAGATAAACTTTCGTTATTTAATATGCCTACTCGTTTATAAGGTTTTCGGCTTTCCCTTTTTTCGGTAACAATGACTTAAGCAGGTCTTTATCCGCCGGAGTTCTACCAGCTTCTGAGAAGGGCCTTGAGGACGGTCTTGAGTTGGACCGTGATATAAAAACACCCGGCCCTGGTTTATTGATCGAAGAAGAGAGAAAAAAGGGCCAGCCAAGTAGGCTAAGCCCTTAGATGAATAATGAATCTTTATTAATCGCCCCGTGTTACTACAAACGTGTTATTTGGACAAGCGTTCCCAGCGTGAGTAAAAAATGTACAATAATAAGTTGAACCAATTTCTGTCAAATCGTACCTGGTAAATGTTAAAGAACATTCATCCTTCACAGTACTACATTTCAAAGCTCCGAGAAAAGCATTGTGAGCTTTAAAAGCTAATGCTCCGCCTGCTACTGTTAAAACAGTAATAGCTGTCAAAAATATTTTTGCTTTTTTCATACTAATGGTTCTTTTTAAATCAAAAAGCTAAACTTTCGTTATTTAATATGCCTACTCGTTTATAAAGGTTTTCGGCTTTCCCTTTTTCGGTAACAATGACTTAGGCAGGTCTTTATCCGCCGAAGGGCCTTGAGGACGATCTTGAGTTGGACCATGATATAAAAACACCCGGCCCTGGTTTATTGATCGAAGAAGAGAGAAAAAAGGGCCAGCCAAGTAGGCTAAGCCCTTAGATGAATACTAAATCTCGATTATTGGGCCGTTGTTACTACAAACGTGTTATTGGGACAAGCGTTCCCGGCGTGAGTAAAAAATGTACAATATTGGGTTGAACCAATATCTGTCAAATTGTACCTGGTAGCCGTTATAGAACAGTCATCCTTCACAGTACTACATTTCAAAGCTCCGAGAAAAGCATTGTGGGCTTTAAATGCTAATGCTCCGCCTGCTACTGTTAAAACAGTAATAGCTGTCAAAAATATTTTTGCTTTTTTCATACTAATGGTGCTTTTTAATCAAAAAGCTAAACTTTCGTTATTTAATATGCCTACTCTTTTATAAAGGTTTTCGGCTTTCCCTTTTTCGTTTTCAATAGAGTAAGTTTACGTAGACAGGTCTTTTCTCTGCCGGAGTTCTATCATCTAGACTTAGGATCTGAAAGGACTCTGAGATATCAAACCTGCTTAGGCAGGATTATTGCGCAATTTTTTTATTCTTCGGCTACTGTTTTAATTTGACTGACGGGCATTTGACCTTCAAAAGCATCATTTAGGTGCTTATCCTTTCCATAAATAGCTAAATAGGGGACGCCCGTAGTTTTAAAATAATCGACAAAAAAATTAGTGTAATCAACGCCGGTAATAACGTTGGCATATTTATTTAATTTGTAATTTTTGTAAAACCATTTCATTTCAGCGAAAGGAGCAGTGGTGAATACAACAAATTGCAAATCTTTAAACTTTTCCATGTCGTCAATAATTCCTTGCATTTGGGCCCTGGAATAGGGACATCCTGGCCCGAAATAAAATAATACTACAGGTTTGCCGTTTGGCAGGCTGGCTGTATTAAAATAAGTGGTGCTATCTGCCAGGAAAAGTTTAAAATCCGGCAATGCCTCTCGTTTGTGTGCGGTCTTTGCAGGTTCTTTGCTGTAACATCCGGCTAGGAACGCTAGCAAAAATAAATAGACTGTATATTTCATGTTAGATTAGTTTTTGCTGAATCAGGGTTTGTACCTGCAGGCTTTTCTGACGACTTTCCTGTATTATGTAATTCATAAACACTATCATGAGGCTTTGCGTGATCAGCATGGGAAATATCTGGTAACGCAATACGATCGGGCTTGCCAATACACTGAAGACTGCATTGCTAAGCCATATCAGTAATTGCAGGTAGTATATTTTTTTTCTAAGTTTATTACTTTTTGAAAAGCCTTTCAAAAGCGAAAAACCAGCCAGGCTAAGGAGGAACAACAGATTAATTAAGGCCAATGCAATGGGGTAATAATCGCATATGTTTATGACAGAATTCCGTGTATTATTATTCACTTTATTGGTTTTTAACCGGAACCAGTCAACGCCTGCCTGGTCAATGGTGTCTTTTCCCATATTGTAGCTGGCCATGAATTCAGGCCTTGGTACATAGTAATTAATTAGGTTTGGCCACAAATAATATTGTATAAATGCCATGGGATATTGTTTAACAAGCCAGGAACCATAGGTGTTATAGGAATTCCCCATTTGAGCCCAAACCCCAAAAGGTTGCACTGTCTTTTTTTTCAACTCAACTTGATACATGTTTTGTTTCAACGGAGAACATTCATTCCATAAATAATAAATACCTAATTGAGCATCAGGTCTTTCGGAAAGCTGCTCTAATGAATCCGTATGGCGGTCCACCATCGTTTGCAACTGCTTATATTGGGCCGGCACTTCTACCCGTTTACCCGGCGGGACATGTGCATAGGCAAAGAGCGCGTTGCTGGCCAGTTGCCAGCCGCCAAAGGGCGAGAATTGAGAAGTATTGGTTTTTTTGTAATAAGAATACTGCGTAAAGGTGATAAATGCACCTAATAGCAATACTATAGCGCCAATAGCTGTCCATCTCAGCCTGTTAGACATTTTTGTCAGCAAAATGGTGATCATACTAATGACAGGATAATACAAAGCATTGTACCGAACGGTAAAAACAAATAATAATACAAATGCATGCAATAATAATAACCTTAAGCCTGGCTTATATAATAACCATAATAGCTGTGTAAACCATATTAAGCTTAGAGAAGCAAACAATGCATCGCTGGATATAAAGTTGCTTACATGCAACAACAACGGGTTGAATAAGGATACGAATAGTAAGATGAGAAACAACCATTTGCTCGGCCCTAAAAAATAAGCTACTGAAAATAAAAAATATAATATAGCTGATTGTAATAATACGTATTGTAACAACACTAACAAAACATGTGAGCGGGTAAGGAAACTGAACCAGAGTAAGAATTTTGAATATCCGATGGGCCATAGATTAATAGCTTGGTTCTTTAAGGCGGCTTCCATATAGGAAAATGAATCGGGCAGGAAGTTGGGATATGGATAAAATATTTTGAAAATGAAAAACTGGAGCAAAATTATACTCACGGCTATCAACAGATATATCCGATTAACCCGGTTTTTCCAAAGCCATTTTGTAAATGGTAAAACTGGTATAGTTTGATTTTGTGTCATTGTTGTCCTGCTATATTTATAGGAGATACTAATGATGACTGTGATCCATTGATAAGCTTGCTGTTTTTTCTATGCAATAAGATAGCCCATAAGGCCAGGCCGGTGAATACAATATTGAAGACAATATGCTGCCGCCAGGATAGTTGCTCCAACACGCCCCCGCAACTGCAGGGCAGCTTATCACTGAAACTGACAAGGGCAATTACATAGCCCGTAAACAGGATCATCAGGATCAATGAAGCATATAACCCTTTCAGCCGCCAGTTGGTAATAAATAATAAAATAACGACCGTGAATTCTATTATGGGAAGAGACCATGCAATGACAGCTGCTACAGGCGCCAGAATGGGCGATTCAGCAATCTGTTCCCTGAATACACTGTGATCCGTTAACTTACTGATGCCAGTGTATAAGAACAGGATCATGAATAGGATGGAGATGATCTCAATAATGGTGCTACGTTTCATTTCACTGAATTAAAGGTTCTATATTGTCTGATATTTATAATCTACTGTTACTGGTTTTATCTCAGGTTTTGTAGCTGCCCTGGCAATGTATTCGATGAACAAGGAAGCATATGAAATAGATATAATAATTGGGAACAACTGGAAGCGCAAGGCAATGGGCGATGCGAACACGCTAAATCCGAAATTGACCAGCCATAAAGCCGATACCAAGAGCACTCCTTTGCGCACTATGGGTTGTTGTTGGTATCCCTGTAAAAGTATATAGCCTAACAGCCCAAATAAGAAGACGACATTCAGTGAGCCTGCCATTATAGGAAAGAAGTCCAACACACTCACTTTAAAACTTTTGAATCTACTGGTTATTTTTTTGCTTTTATAATTGAACCAAGCCTGTGCGATCATATTCACACTATCCTTACCGGTACTGTATTCTTCCAGGAATTCGACTGGGGGTGCATAATACTTCATGGTGTTAGGCCATATATAGTGTTGTAGAAAAGTGATCGGGTATTGACGAATTAGATACTTGCCATAATCTGCATACAAAGGCCCGAAGGATGCCCAGTTTTTTAGTTCACTGACAGGGTTGGCCGTTGAATCTTTTGTAAAATGCTTATTCATATATAGCTGCAAGGGCGACCGTCGATCCCACATGTATACTGTTCCGGCTACTACTGCTTCCTGTGGGTATTTTTTTATATCCCGGGTAGTATCAAAATAGGTATTCACCATTTTATCCAATTGCGTAAATCTCTTTGGAACGGGTTTTCTGTCCCGGCTGTCAATATACCGATAGGCATAAAGCGCATTGTTCGCCAATTGCCAGCCGGTAAAGGGAGAGAATTGCCGGATGCCTGTCAATTTTTCATATTTGTAGCTGGTAAACAATGCAAAACAACCGATCAATGCGACTGCCAGGGCCGTGCCTGCTAGTTTCATTAGTATCCGTTGTTTGGATAATGCAAAGGCCAGGATGGCTATTAAAGGATAAAATAAAGCATTATAGCGTACGGTAAAGGCCAGGAATAAGACTACTCCGTGTATCAGGACGAGTCGGCCAGTAGGTCGGTATACAATCCATAATAAGAGTGTGAACCAAATTATGCTAAGGGAAAGGAACAAGGTGTCGCTGGATACATAATTGGCAAGATAGAGGAAGACTGGATTTAATACCATAAAGGCAAGCAATATCCTTTGCACGATCCTGCCCGGGCGGTAAAAATAGAACAGGGTAAACAGGAAGGATAATATACTGCCTTGCAGCAACAAGTATTGGAAAGCAATTAAGGCCGTATCGGATTTGGTGAATACGCTGAATAAACGTAAAAAATTGGAATAGCCGACGGGATAGGTGCTGATGGAAAAATTAAAATAGGCCGTTTCCAGGTAGGCATAGGAATCGCCATTGATAAAGCTGGCATAGGGATAGAAGTACTTAAATATGGCGAATTGTACAACCAAAGCGATCGCGGCTAGCCACAAGTATAATTTATTCGAACGTGTTTGAAATAAATAATCTTTAAAAGATAGCTGCAGAGATGGGAGGTCGTTTATCGATGCCGGCTCTTGTAAAGGAGATTCTGGCTTCAATGTACCCGACTCCTTCTTCTCCTCATGATACTCCTGCTCCGTATTAATTTCCCAAATATTAGCTTTGGAAGTCACGCTGGCAATGATATTATCCACAGCCACCATTGCCGTTAGCATGGAATGATCCGAATTGTTGTACTTGTGCATCCCGTTCCGTCCCACCAGGAAGAGGTTTTCAAAGTTGTCTGTGAAGGCCCTGATTTCTTCAAACCGTTGATAGCTCCCGAAATAGGCAGGGTAGGTCTTTTCCATCCGCAGCACCGTACTGTCCAACGCATCCTCCACATCGGCCAGACCCATTTTCTCCAGCTCGGCGATGGCAGTAGCCTGTATTTCCTGGTCTGTCAGACTCCAGAACTCATCCCCTTTATAGCAGAAGTATTCCATACCTACCCATACCGTATCCGGGTCCTTAACCATATAGGGGCTCCAGTTATTAAAGATTTGCAGGCGACCTACTTTTACATCCTTCTCCTGGATATAAATCCAGGTATCCGGTAAGATCCGTTTACTGTTTTCTTCGACTCTTTCTCCAGGTGGAGGCATCTTCTTTAAAAGCACCCCAACGGTAATGAAATCCCGGTATTGCAAGCCGGAGGCGACCTCCTGCACGTTTTCGGGGACGGCGCCATTCATCCCGGCAATTAATTCCTGCACAGGCATGGTGGAGAAGAAATAGTCACCTTCCAATACGCTGATCTCGTTTGTAACCGTATTAACAGCTTCTATAGCAGTGACAGTATGTTCGTCAGTCCGGATAGACTTTACTTCCTGATTCATAAGAATCTGTCCGCCCATCTCCTTTACCTGTCGCGCTACTTCCTCCCATAACTGACCAGGCCCGAATTTGGGATACAGGAAGTTTTCAATCAGGCTGGTTTCCGTTCCCTTCTGTCCGATATCATTCTTTTCCTTACCTACCTTTGGTTTCATGGATTTTACCGCATGGGCAATGGCCCTGGCTATAGAAATCCCCTTGATCCGTTGGGCCCCCCATTCCGCGGAGATCCCGGTACAAGGCATACCCCAGACTTTTTCGGTATAGTCTTTAAAGAACAACCGGTATAGCTTGTCTCCAAACCGATTGATAAAGAAATCTTCCAGGTTCTTCTCCGGTTTACGGGGGAATAACCGTGCCCGGAGATAAGATACCAGGATGGCCAATGTCCGGGTCAGTCCGAGTTTCCGTAGCGTGTCCAGGGACAACTGGATAGGATAGGTAAAGAATTTGCGCAGGAAATAAATCCTCGACAAACGTTTCCTCACCAGCATTACCTTATCCGGAAGCTCTTTTTCACTATGTTTCGGAAAGGGCTCTTCTGCCTTTATGGTTTTGGAATGCCGCTGGTAAGTGACGGTAAATTGTTTGTCTGCCATTGGTTGGATCGGCATAATGTTCAGCCACCATTCCATCACGCGGTCGGATTTGGAGAAGAACCGATGGCCGCCAATGTCCATCCGGTTACCTTTATAATTGACTGTCTTGGATATGCCCCCTATATCTCCTGATTTTTCCAGGATGACAGGAATGATATCGGTTCGTTTTAATAATTCATAGGCTGCAGTAAGACCGGCTGGGCCGGCTCCGACAATGATTGCTTTTTTTAGCATAGCAATGGTTTGTACCACCAAATTACAATGCCTCACTATCGGAATCCATACAAAAGACTATCGGATTAGCAAATTTATGAGTAGCTATACGGTGATAAGCTTATCTCTTTTTTCTAAGTTGTTCGAAATTCCATTTAACATTGAATAAGACGGTACGGCCTAGTAGTTTTGTCCGATTTTGAATAACGGAATTTGGGGTAGCGGATTGACCGACTCCCGTATTGGAATTCAGAATGTTGGATCCGATTAAGCTACACATTAGTTGTTTCTTTTTAAGTAGAGACCGTTGCAAGGTGGTAGATAGATACAATGGTTCAGGTGAAAGCTTAAGACTAATACCGCTACTGAAAGTTTGCCCCCCAATTGCAGTCAGGGTACAGTTTCGAAAAAAATAAAGATGACTTTCCAGCCTCCAGGATAGTGTGGAAGCAGTGAAAGGAGAATTATTCGTCAATGTATAGCGGGTAAGACTATGGTCATAACCTATGCTAAAATTGGTCTCTATTTGGTCGGGGATATTGTATTGCAGTGTAAGATATTGGGTCGAGGTCAGGGTATTCGTAGCATAGGGTGTGTTATCCGCCATTGAAATATCATGGTCCTCCCTGAGCAACCCCGATCCGGATATCCTGAGTTGCTTGTGCAATAACGGTGGAAGCTCAAACCTCCAGTTCAGACCTATCATATAGGCTCCGTTGACATTCACATAAAAGGTTCGTTGTACGACCGTGCTGCTGTCATGGGGATGAACGATATTGGGAATGATCTGGTCGCGGGTTGTCGTGTAGTCTATCCCGATCCCGAATCCCTGGTATTTAGCCGGCTGCAGGTTATCCTGGTCATAGCGTAAACGGACCAATTGGAGGATAGCTGGCTTCAATTGAGGGTTGCCTGTTACGGGATACTGAGGATTGCTGAGGTCCGTCACCGGCTGTAATTGCGGGAACTCGGGAAGAGAGACGGTTGTAGTGTATTCCATGCCTAGTTTTCGCCCTTGTGTAAAGGTATAATTAAAAGATCCGGCGGGCAATACATGGAAATAATGATAGGACTGATTGATGCCCTTGACGGGCGATTCTCCATAGAGATTGCCGGGTTCGGCAATAAGGCCCAGGTTCCAATCCACCTTGTTACCATGCCGGATATATGCAACCCGCCAATCCTGTATGGTGGTTTGGAAATGGTAATCACTGCTCAGGGAATCCACTACCTGCCAGCTTTTTCCCAGGCTATCCGGTTGCTGAATGTTCCGGTTGTCTTTCACAAGAGTATGTTGCCAACCGTAACTGGTTTCCAGGAGCCCGTCATGACCCAGGGGAATATAATAGTGGAGTATGCCTCCCATATTCCAGGCCGTATTGCTATTGTTTAGCCGGAAATGTTGCAGGCTATCACTGTAGGCGCTATCCGACCGGATCTGCGTATGGGTGAGGTTGTCTCCCGCCTGCCGGGTACCGGTATATTTGAGATTGGCCTCCAGGCTGAACCGCTGACCTGAACGGGGGTAAATCTGTTCAAAATAGATCTTCGACTCTGCATTTGTGACTTTAGTATTAGTTTGATTCACCGTCGCGGATTGCGTCGTCTTATTGAACCCACTATCCGTTTCCGTGGAGGCCAGATCGATCCGGTCGGTTTGCTTCGTCTGTTGCCGGTTAAAAGAAGAATTGATGCGCAGGCGATTATTGGGGCCAGGAATATAGAGCCATTCATACTTTATCCGGTCTTCCTCTTTGTGGGCTTGTGTTGTATTATCCTGTTGCTGGTGGATATGCCCACCGCTATAATAGCTGTCCTGGATGGTCTCATTTTGGAAAAGGTGATTATTGCCCGACAGACTTCCATCCCCGGATCCCGACCATCGGGGGCTCCATTGATCGGCATAGCTCATGCCCAGGAATTTTACATATTCATTACCATAAGAGCTGTTATTGGATAGGTCGCCAGTTAAAGAGAATTTTCGTTCACCTTTCAGTAACTCGGTGTTCAGGCTGGCTATGTACTGATCTTTATTGCCGGCCCCGCCTGTCACATTCCCGAGCAGGCTATTCCGCTTGTCTTTTTGTAGTACTATATTCAGGATCTTCTTTGGCTCGCCGGTTTTCACGCCGGTGAGCCGGGCCTGGTCGCCGTAATCGTCCAGGATCTCCACTTTGTCGATGATATCGTAAGGAAGATTTTTGATGGCTACCTGCACATCCCCCCCGAAAAATTCCTTCCCATCCAGATACACTTTACTGATCTTTTTGCCCATGACCATCAGGCTGTCTGCATTTACCATGATCCCCGGCAGTTTCTTCATCAGGTCCGCCAGCATGGATCCCTCCCGCATGCGATAGGCTCCTGCATGATATTCCAGGGTGTCCCGTTTGATAGTCAGGGGCCGGACCTGCTCGACAAGCACAGGCTGCAACTCCCGGAATTCCGTTTGCAGGACGATGGGAGGCAACTGTAATACCCTCATGCTATCCGGCGTGGAAAAACCTTTGCGATAAGGGCTGTACCCGTTCATGGTAACCAGGATCGTGAATGCCCGCTCACGGGATGCTGAAACTTCATAAAGTCCTGAAACAGAAAAACTCCCATCGTCCTTCGATAATGTCTGGATACTATCCCGATTGGTTAATAGGCGGATCGTTGCTTTGGACAGGAAATTTCCTGAACTGTCTCTTACGATCCCTTGAATGGTAAAAGGCGCTTGTAGGTAAGCATGGAAAAAGCTGAGGATCAGGACACCGGTTATGAAGATCCTTTTTCCCATCAGTCCCATGAATTTTTAATTTTTGTTGCCTACATGGTAAGATTAAATACGTTTCTATCCCTTAGTTTCTATACTGCCTTCTGTATTCGGAGGGGGGCATGTTGGCGAGCTTCTTAAAGACCTCACCAAAATGGCTATGTGTTTTAAAGCCCACGCGGGACGCGATGGCTTTCAGCGGCATATTGGTTTCTTCCAGTAAATTCATGGATGATCTGATCCGTACCTGCTCCAGGTATTTATGCAGACTATACCCGGTCCTCATCCTGAGGCCGGCTTGCAGTTTGGGGACACTTAGGTTCACTTCTAATGAAAGGGCTTCGGGGGAGATATGATTGGTATGGTGCTTAAGGGTGTAGGCGATCGCCTGTTCGATGCGTTCGAGATCCAATTCACTGAACATTATCTTGTTCTTGTCCTGCCCGGAAAGAAATCGATGGTCTTCGCTGGAAAGGAATCGATACGGGGCGAGGGGCCTTCTGTTTGCCCGTTCAGGAAATTCATAGGTTACTGTGAGGTCATCCGGAACTGCATCAATGAAAATAGCTTTCTTCATGTGATTAGTTTTTAGCTCGATGAGGTACAAATCTTCAAATCATATTTATCCGGGGCCGGCAGCCTATGCCTATCCTTCAGGCTGCCAGCCGGCCGGATCTTTGTAAGTGAGTCGCTACAATCACTGCCTTATTCCGTCTCTAATATTAATTGTGAAAACCCTGTTGGTATTACAGATCCGATGCATTGAATGTCAGACTACACAAAGGTACCGTGGCAGAGGGGGCCCATGTTTACGAATCAGGGATAAAAACCTAATAGAAAATAAATAAAAGACAACCCTTAACGCTAACTTAAAAATCACTTAATACTAACTTAATAGTATAGATGAAGTTGGCAGAAGTAAGATATTTTGAATTGGCATAAGTGTATTCACTTATTTTCCTTTTAAGCAAATCATCAAGTCTGCCGAATGGACAAATAATACTTCCGATTGGACAACTTTTTCTCCCTGATTGATAGGGGTGATTGAATATTAAAT
This sequence comes from Puia sp., assembly GCA_035555335.1. Classification (GTDB taxonomy): domain Bacteria; phylum Bacteroidota; class Bacteroidia; order Chitinophagales; family Chitinophagaceae; genus Puia. Next base: position 18,476 of record DATMGS010000026.1, on the reverse strand, counting down.
CTTAAGTTTGTTGGTCATCTCCTATTATCTGCCATCTCTTGCCTTACAGAGACCTGTCCTTTGACTACTTACCAGGAGGCTCTGTTTGGGCATATTTTACCACCATCTGAATATAAAAATATGTCTGCTGATAATCTATGCAGGCCCATGGATCCTTTTCACAAACAGGCGCCCCTGTTTGCCAAATCTTATCCGGGGGATAACTATACCATCAGCATCCGGCCGTTCTGCGTGTCGACCGATATGGAACTGCTGTACGGATGGCTGGAACAGCAAATAGGGATGCAATTCTGGAAAAAAGACAACCCCCGGCAGGAATTATTGCAATCTTATGCGGATATCCTGGCGTCTACTTATTCCCAGTCTCTCCTGTGCCTGCTGGATGACCGGCCTGCCTGTGAAATGGATGTCAGCCAGGCTCCTTATAATGAGGTTTTTATGTACCTGGATGCCGGGAAGGGCGATTATGCTTTATGGCTGATCATGTCTTCGTACGTAACGGTCCGCAATGCCTATGCGAACATTGTGAAAGCCTGTCTGGAGTATTTATTTTCTTTTGAAGGACCGGAGCGGGTCATCACTTACCTGCCGGCTTACGACGAATGGTCCAATCACCTGCTTAAGAATGCGGGTTTTGAATACCTGGATACGAAGCAGATGTTATCCGGAGTAGTCAATCTCTATGAATGCAGGAAAAAAAGGTGGCGGAAATAATCAAAATCAATTGTAATGGACAGCTTGTTTTCTGCTCCTCTGTATCATAGATGGAGCGTAACCGAAATATTTCTTAAAAGCAGCCGAAAAGGCAAAGGGATGGCTATACCCTGTGTCCGCTGCTATCCGGGAGATAGGCTGATCCGTCTCTTCTAAAAGTAACCTGGCTTTCTGCATCCTGGCTTCATGCAGGAAATCCGATATGCTAAGGCCATAGATGACCCAGAATCCTTTTTTCAGCTTGTATATGCTGAGACCCACCAGGGCCCCCAGTTCGCGCAGGGTATAATCCCGTTTTAAGTTTCCGGCCAGTAGCTCCCTGGCTTCATAAATTCTCTCGACAAATTTCTCAGGAATTTTGACAGGTTGCTGTAAAGGATGGCGGGCGATCTTCCCCAGGGCCAGTATCAGTATTTCCATCACTTTATTGTCGAGATATTTTTTACGCATTTCCAGGGGGTAAGCATAGTATAATATGTCATCCGCCACACTAAGGATTTCTTTATCGGCCACCTGGTTGATACTGTTTAAAAGGACAGGTTGTTGCTTTTCTACCTCATGTAGAAAATCTTCCACATCCGGGAAAAATTGAACGAGCTGCCGGAGATGATCGATAGAAAAAAGGATTTCCACACAAACATAGCGCTGTTTCGCATGGAGGCGGAGAGTCTGATGCATAAAAGGAACATAGCTGATATTGAATCCCCGTTCGTGCAAAACATTTTCATCCAGCCCCTTGGTTGTATAATAAAAGCTATATTTCAGGGACAGCCATAACCGTAGGGCAGGCTTCCCGCAGGTGAGCGTGAGGGTGTCCTCCTGGTTAAGGAAATAACTGTGATAGCGGATGGAATATCCATTGCCTGTTATTTCCTGCAATAATAGGTGACCAAAGGGACCATTGGCTCCCAGGCTTTTGACACCGGGTATGTTCCCTGGATCTGACAGGGAGGGCAATGCAGGGAATAAAGGGATCTCTCCCGCCTTGTCCCCGAAGATCTTTATACGATCATTCATATAGTATAAAAGTAATCGTTCATGTAGGGTGATTGTTTATGTTTTAGGGAGTAAAACCAAATCAGGAAAGTGATAAGTTCAGGTTATTTTCCGGAACCAGCCTGGTGTATGCCCAAAGTATCGCTTGAAAGCGGCCGAAAAACCGGATACATTCCTGTAGCCTGCCAGTTCTGCGATAGCCACGATCGATTGGTTGGTTTCCAACAGCAGGAGCCGGGCTTTTTCCATACGGGCATGTAGAAAATCATCGAATAATGTCATGCCATATAGTTGCTTATATCCTTTTTTCAGTTTAAAGTCATTAAGACCCATTTTGCGGGCCAGTTCTATCAATGTCGGCGGCTGTTCCATATTTTGAAGCAGGTACTCCCGTGCAGCCTGGATTTTTTCTATATCCTGGGGTTTTAAAGGGATTTCCGGCTTATTTCTAGGGGGACGGGTCATTATTTTTGTCAAGGCGATCGTGAGTAAGGTGGATATCTGTAGTTCCCAATAGGCATTTTTCAGGCTCCCCGTATAGGGACAATCCTGGATATTTCTGATAAGCGTGATCATCTTCGGATCGGCAATGCCATGAGCCGCACTCAATTTACCGGCAATACCCCTCTGTGCTTTTTCCAGGAAGAAGATCAATGCCGGAAAGGGAACGACCAGTTTTTGCAGGTAAGAAATGGAAAAGTGAATAGTAAAAGCAGTAAGATTGTTTTGTTGTTGACTCAACCATACCCGTGTTTGTAAAGAGGAGGGGTAGATCATATTAAACTGTCCTGCGGACAGATGCAACCCTCCAAGCCCTTCCGGTTGATAATCGATCTTGCCATCCAGGACAAAACACAACTCCACCAATGATTTATCTGCTTCAAAATCCCCTGCACTCCTCACGCACCAGCTTCCGGCGTCTGGCATGGGATAAAGGAAGAAAGAGGTCGTCTTACTTTTGGTGGTGGTTTGAAAAAACATAATACAGGTTGTCCGCAATAAATAGGAAAGGTCGATCTACGGAAATACCAGCAAACTATTTGCCAATCATCCGGTAAAGGGAAAATTGCCTTGAAGGGACTGAAAAAGGGGCCTATCCGCGTAATCGAACGCAAATAATAGAAAAATACCTATAACTATAAAGAAATATTAGATCCTTGTATTATATTGCCCGGGCATATTTGTGGCAAAATAAACTGATACCGGTCAAATGAATTATCGAAAGCGTTGTTTACAGTTAGTGTTCCTTATTTTGTTGCATTCCGCTCTTTTTTCCTGCCATAATAAGGCTGCTACTACGGATGAAAAAGACACGGTGAAGACCCCGGCCCAGATGGACGAGCAGGTTGGGGGAGACCTGAAAAAGATGCTTCAGTTCGCCTCGGAGAAGGGGGATAAGCTGAACGATACGACTTCCCTGAATTACCGAAAATTGTTGGATAGCCTCTATGAGCGGAATAATTATACCCCTCTATGGAGTGATAAGGAGCATTGGCGTTCCCCGGCGGATAGTCTCATTTCCTTTATTGAAAATGCGAAGGATTACGGGCTGTTCCCCTCTGACTATCATTATACCTCTTTGGCCTTTATTCATCGGGTCCTGCTGGAGGATACCGTCAGCCGTAAGAGCGCGGCGATCTGGGCAAGGGCCGACCTGCTTCTGACGGATGCTTTCTTTATGCTGGTGAAGCACCTGAAACAGGGGCGGCTGAATTATGACAGCGTTACGCTCCGGAAGGATACCCTGCTGCCGGAAGACCTGTATACCCGGGCCTTGTCTACGGCCCTGCAGTTCCATACTGTTGGCGCCACGCTGCAGTCCATGCAGCCCAGGAACGGCCGGTATGATTCCCTGAAGGCGTATATCAAGGATTTTTTAGCAGCGGCTCATTTTCGTCAGCTGACCTGGCTGCCCTATCCGGTTAAAGATTCGGTGGCTTTTTACCGATCACTGACCCAACGTCTGCAGGAAGTCGGCTATATGGATTCTGCAGCGACTGCGGCGGACACATCGGCCTTATTCAACGCGGTGCGAAATTATCAGCGCGCCAATGGCATGAAGGTGACCGGTCGGATATCCCAGGACCTGATCAATATGATGGATAATTCGGACTGGGAGAAATTCAAGCGCATTGCCATCAGTCTGGACCGGTATAAGCTTCTGCCGGATACCCTGCCTGTGACCTACGTCTGGGTGAATCTCCCTTCTTTTACCTTGCAGGTGATCCATTCAGACACGGTGGTATTCGAGTCCAAAGTGATCGTTGGAGCGCCTAAGACCCGGACTCCTTTATTGACCAGCGAAATCTCCAATTTTATCACTTACCCTCAATGGACAGTACCTAACAGTATCATTTTCAAGGAGATGCTGCCCCGGATCAAGGAAAATGTGGATTATCTCCGGAAACAGAACCTGATGATCGTGGATGACAATGACAGTGTGCGGGACCCTCTGACTATCAATTGGAAAAAGCTTAATAAGAATAATTTCCCCTACCAGATCAAACAGCGACAGGGAGATGATAACTCCCTGGGAGTTATGAAGTTTAACTTTAGAAATAAGTATGATGTGTATTTGCATGATACTAACGTCCGTTCGATGTTCGGAAAGTCTTTCCGGGCATTGAGCCATGGATGTGTCCGGGTGAAAGAATGGCAAAAAATGGCGGATTTCCTCGTCCGGAATGATAGTATCCGTTATCGCCCCGATACTTTGCGGGCCTGGATCAAAAGGCAGGAGAAGCACACGGTCTATGGATTCAGCCGGGTACCCATTTTTATCCGGTATGTGACCTGTGAGGGCAAAAAGGGCAAAATACTCTTCCACGACGATATTTATGGGGAAGACAGGCAGCTTCGCGAGGCATACTTTGCCAATAAGCCGATTTATTAGGAATGGGACATGCTTTATTGGCAAAAATGTCGCATGTCCCATTCCTGTCTAATGTCGGCCCTTCGGGCAGCGGAACCGTGTTCCGCTCTGGAGATATGCTTTAACCTGTTTGGCCCAATATTAGCATTTATAGCCCCGAAAGTCTATATTTGCGAAAAGAGCCCTTGGGGCCCATTATCCAATCCCTTGAAATAAACTATGTCGCCCATGTCAAAAAAAATCAGAACAGGGTTACTTGCCTACTTATTTTTCCCGATAGCCGTTCTGGGCCGGGAAGAAAGGCCTGTGCGGGACAGTCTCCCCCGGGGCCATCACAAGTCACCTGTTAAAGACGCTAAAGTTCAGTATGGAGTCGCGAGCTTCTACTCCAACAAATTCGAAGGGCGCAAGACTTATACCGATGAGATCTTTTCCCAAAAGAAATTGACGGCTGCCAGCAACACGCTTCCCATGCATACCTGGGTCCGTGTGACCAACCTGCGCAATCACCGGACGGTAGTGGTAAGGATCAATGATAAAATGCATCCACGTAACCGGCGGCTGATAGATTTAAGCCATGCTGCTGCTGCCAGGTTGGGTTATACCGGCAGTGGGTTGACTCATGTGCGGATAGATGTATTGGGGAAGAAGAAGCCTTTGGATGCGGAGGATGATATGACGGCAAAGGACGAATAAGCCAGCCGATAATAAATGTATAAGCCGGTTATACCGGCGCCGGTAAATAAACAAGGGGACCCTGAAAAGGATCCCCTTGCTTACTACACTAAGAGGGCGGATTAATTCTTCATTTTCTTAAAAACACTGATTGTGCCGTTGGCTCCAACTTCCAGCACATAAGCTTTTTGTGCGTTTACCACGGTTATATAATAGCTCAACCCGGAATCTGTATGGTCGAATTCTATTGCTTCCCTCAGCAAGTAGCCGGGATATTCGTTTCTAATATTGATCAGGTAAGACAAGGGGAGGTCCTTGATGGGTATCTTGCGGCTGGTGCCGATGGCGTTGCCATCCAGGTCGTAGAATGCCTGTAACTGCATATTATGCCAGGTAAAATTCACTTCTGTAAATTTATCCGTTACTTTATATACGACTTCCGTAGCCTGGGGGAAGGCTTTATTAAAACTTTCCAGTCCTTTGAAATCGGGATTGGCTGTCTTGTTGGCAAAAGAGGTACTGATCAATGTCAGTGCAAACAGGGCGATGATAGATAACCTTTTCATAACTAGCTTTTTTAAATTTTTTATTTTTGTTTTTGAGTGGTCGGTTACATTTTCTTAGGGGCCGGCCTGCAATGTATAAGACGAAAGCAGTGCCAAAAATGTTACATTTGCTAACAGGCTGATAGTTAACACTATCGTTTAGAGGGTGGGTTGGGTGACTGTCCGTTTACGGACGTTCGGTTGTTCATAAGCGAACATTTTTTCGAAGTCAGGCGTTTCTACACTTTAAAAATCACCATACATGAACACAAACATTGGGATTACCCCAAAAAACCTTCAGGCAGTATCGGTAGAGTTGACCAAACTACTGGCCGATGAATTCGTCCTTTATACCAAGACGCGCAATGCGCACTGGAATGTAGAAGGAGCTGATTTTCATTCCATGCATGTATTTTTCGAACAGCAGTACAATCAATTGGATGAGTACATGGACAGCGTTGCCGAGAGGATCCGGCAGCTGGGGCATTATGCGCCTGCCACGCTGCAGAGCTTTCTCTCTCTTACACATCTGACGGAGAAGCTGGGCGAGAAGAACGATAGTCTTGGTTTTATCAAGGAGTTGTTGATTGACCATGAGAACATCATCATCTTTCTTCGGGAAAACATCAACAAATTTGCCAATGAATATGGCGATGCAGGAACCAGTGATTTCATCACCGGCCTGATGGAGAAACATGAGGCTACTGCCTGGATGTTACGGGCGCATTTGAAATAGCAGGGCGGATGCATTAGGTAGCGTGCCTCCCCGGGCGATTTATTTGCTTAATTCAATGAGTATTAAATTCCTTTTTTTCGCGGATACATCGAGTTCTTCATCGTCTTTCATAAGGATGCTTGTCTTATTGTCCTTCCGTAAAATAGCTTTTACAAAATTCTTATTTACGATGGAAGATCGATGTATCCGCAGAAAATCGGGGTTGGAGTCAATAGCTTCGCTAAACGTCTTCAAATGTTTGCTGGAAGTATGGCGGGTGCCATCGGACATCTTTATGATGGTATAATTGGAAGAAGATTTCAGGCAAATGATATCATGCAGGTCCAGCACCATGATCTGGTTATGTGTGTTCAAAAAGATTCGTTTGGGGGAATACCCGGTAACAGCATGGCTTTCATCGGGGCCGGATTTCCAGGATTTGGGTTTCGGCGTATTCGCGTAAGTTATGGGCAAGGGTTTCATAGATCACTGTTTTTCTTTTTGTTGCCGGAAGGCAGCTTGCCATCCGGTGTATATTCACACATGGTAAGTCTCAGGAACAGGATAAGGATTTGAGAATGATAGCGACTGATCAATAGAAATGAAGGGATGAAGGTCTGAGTTTGCGAGGATGTTTAGCAGGCTGTAATGTGGGGTACTCTTAAAGGTACAAAATTTATTCTGTTACTTCAAATATCATTTAATAATCAATAACCCACCTTCCAGGTGGGTTATTGATTATTCACGGCCCCGAACAGTTCATTCACTAAACAAGCCTTATAAAAGCGGGGATGCAATAGGATCAGACAACCGGATCGAGTAATTTCGGAAAACAACCTGCCGGAGGATTCATGAATTAAATCCATCTCCGGTGAAATCTTCAGCCTACCTGCTTTTGCCCTTGCTATCCTGCATGTTCCTGTGCACGCCAGTCTCTTATAGCCAGGTGCGGGCCGGGTTCTCTGCCGATATAGTGGCAGGTTGCGCCCCTCAGGCAGTCCAGTTCCAGGATATGTCTTCCGGGAATCCCACCGCCTGGAAATGGGACTTGGGCAACGGGACCGTTTCTTTCTTTCAGAATCCTTCTACGGTATACTATATACCGGGTACTTATACGATCAGGCTGGTCGCTACCAATTTCCGGGGGGCGGATACGCTGATCAGGGAACACTATATCACCGTATATGAAAACCCAAAACCGGATTTCACCGCATCGGATACGATAGGGTGCTTCCCCTTGAAAATACAGTTCACCAATCTGACCCCGGCGCCCGGTAACGCCGTCAGCCAATTCCAATGGAAATGGGATTTCGGCGATGGTAATATATCCACCCTTCCCAACCCGGGGCATACTTACGGTAATGCCGGAAATTTCACGGTAACGCTGCAGGTGACAACCGATCATGGTTGCGGACAGACGGCTGGCAAGCGACAATATATCCGGATCGCTGCCGGTGTGAAGGCCGGTTTTACAGATACCAGAGGCAGAAATTGCCAGGCTCCCGTACAAGTGCAGTTTGTCAATGGCTCCGACGGCCCCGGTACGCTTTCTTATAACTGGGACTTTGGCGACGGCTCCTCTTCTTCCCTTGAAAGCCCTGCGCATATATATAGCGCTAACGGAACCTATACGGCTACCCTAATAGCTAGCAGTAGCGCAGGGTGCCGCGATACGTTAAAAAAGGTCAATTTATTCAGTATAGGTGGTGAGATTGCCCGCTTTGTTTCTCCAGACGGCATTTGCACAGGTCTGAGCTTTGGGGTGAACAATACATCTTATCCTTCCCCTTCATCGGTCCGCTGGGATTTTGGCGATGGTACCCTGTCGACGGCTGCTGCTCCCTCCAAGACCTATTCTTCTCCTGGCATTTACACGATCAGGCTGGTCGACTCCTTTCCAAACTGTATTGATTCCGCGCGCAGGCCGATCCGGGTGATGCCAAGGCTATCCGCTTCCTTTACAGCCAGGGACCTCTATTCCTGCCATGTTCCTTTCGTGGCCCATTTTACCAGCAATGCCGCCCTGGGAACCGTCTGCCTGTGGGACTTTGGCGATGGAGGGACCGGTACAGGCCCCAACCCAGCCCATACCTATACCAGTTCCGGGCTTTTTACCGTCAGGCTGGCGATCAGCGGGCCAAATGGATGCCCGGATACATTGACCAAACCGGATTATATCCATATACAACCCCCGCAGATCGACATTCAAGGCCTGCCGGTCAGAGGCTGCTTCCCTTTGACGATCACTCCCACCGCCCTTGTCCGGGTAGCAGACGACAGCGTGGCCTATCGCTGGGATTTTGGCGATGGCAGCGGATCTTTGCTGGCTGCACCGGTAAAGACCTATTCCGCGGCAGGGGACTATACCGTAAGGCTGGTCATCAGGACGGCAGGGGGCTGTATGGATTCCGTCGTTATCCCTGCTGCCGTGCTGGCAAGCCAAAAACCACGGGTGAAATTTACGGCTGATCCGCTGGACGCGTGCAGGAGCAGGGCGGTCCGGTTTGTCAATCTCAGCATTCCGGCAGGCGACCAATGGGCATGGGATTTTGGCGACGGCGGTGTTTCCGGTTTATCCGATCCGGTACACCTGTATGGGGATACCGGCTATTTTAAAGTTAGTATGGTAGTGTTGAACAAAGGGTGTGCCGATACGCTGTCTGCTGACCGCTCCGTTCATATCAGCCCGCCGGTGGCGAGATTTACTACCGGGTTCAATTGTACGGATAAATATACCCGCCTATTCACGGAAAATTCTATTGGGGCACAGAGCCTGCAATGGGATTTTGGCGATGGAGCGACCAGTACGGAGCCCCACCCTGCGCATCATTATTCGCAGAAAGGAATTTACCGGGTTAAGCTGGTGGTGACGCACGATGCCTGTGTAGACAGCTCTTTTCAAAATATGTTCATTGCCGATGAGCACCTTGATTTCCAGGCAACTGAAACGGAAATATGCAAGGGGAGCCCGCAGACATTTTCTTTGTCAGGTATGAACCCTGTGTATACTGCCGGCGTTCTATGGAATTTTGGGGACGGGGTGACCAGCTCTGTTGCAGGAAATATAGCTCATACGTATACAAGAGCGGGCTGGTATACCGTATTGCTTATTTTCACCGACGTGAATGGCTGCCGGGATTCTGTTATCAGGCGACGATATGTCCATGTGAACGGGCCCACGGCTGATTTCGGGGTGCAGGGGGCAGTTTGCATAAAGGGAGCGGTCGAATTGAGGGACCGTTCTGTTCCGGATAGCACGCATACCATTATACAGTGGGCATGGGATTTCGGGGATGGAACGGTGAGCACCTATTCTTCGCCGCCTTTTACACATGTTTATACCAGTGCAGGCCGCTACACGATCGGTCTCAAAATAACAGACGCAAATGGTTGTATGGACAGCCTGGTGAAAAGACAGGTTATTCTTGTATCCAATCCCCGGGCTGCTTTTGCTGCTTCTGATTCCAATACCTGCCCGGGGAAGGTTATTCTTTTTTCTGATTCCTCTGCCGGACCTGGCCTGCAATACGAGTGGCATTTCGGGAATGGGGCCAGATCGACACAGGCATCGCCACAATATGTTTATCCGTCTACCGGAATTTACCGGGTAGACCTTTTGATAGTGGACTCATTAGGTTGCCGGGATTCGCTTAGTCATTCTATCCGTATTTCTGTCCCGTTAGCTGGATTTGATCTTTCGGATTCTTCCGGCAACTGTCCCCCGTTGCAGGTCCGGTTTACCAACCGGTCTCAAAATTACATTGCCCTGCAATGGGATTTAGGGGACGGCTCCGTTTCCACGTTGGAAAAACCCATTCATTTTTACAACTTTCCGGGAATATACTTTGTGAAGGTGCTGATCCGGGGACCGGGGGGCTGTGAAGATTCGGCGATCAGGAAAATAGTGGTTAAAGGCCCGCAAGGGAGCTTCAGCTATTCGCCGCTTACCGGTTGCAGGCCGCTTACGGTGCAGTTGAAAGCTTCCATACAGGAGAAGGAATCCCTGATCTGGGATTTTAATGATGGCAATACCAATGCTACGCATGATACGGTCGTAAACTATACCTATGGGTTGGCGGGAGATTTCCTGCCCAAAATGATACTGATAGACAGCGCCGGTTGCAAGGTGGCTTATGCAGGCGGGGACACGTTAAAAGTTATAGGGGTCAGTTGCCTGGCTGGCATGGATATCGGACGGATATGCGATTCTGGCTATGTTCAGTTTACGGATCGCTCCGTGGCCAATGATTATATAGCGGGACAGGTATGGGATTTCGGGGATGGAACGACAAGCCTGCTCAGTAATCCAAGGCATTATTACGATAGTGTGGGAGTGTTTACGGTCAGGCATCTGGTGACAACGGCAAAAGGTTGTACGGATTCAATAAGCTGGCCGGATACGGTAAAGGTCTATCGGAGCCCTGGGGTGGTCATCAGCGGGGATAGCGCCGCCTGCGCGCCCGGTGCATTGAGCTTTCGTGCCGGTGTCACTTCCCGGGATTCAGCCCGCCTGAGTTGGAAATGGGACTTTGGCAACGGGCAGACAGCCGATGTTCCGGATCCTGGTGTGCAGGCGTATCCTGTTCCCGGCGGCTACCTGGTACAACTGCAGGTGGTGTACGCGAATTATTGCAGTAGTACTGCATCGCGGATTATAAATAGCTGGCCTCTGCCCAACACTTTTGCCGGCAATGACACTTTTGTATGCGAGGGGCATCCGGTACAGTTGCGGGCTGCCGGTGCAGATAGTTATATATGGAGTCCGGCGCCTGGGGCATCCCCCGCTACTTCGTGCATACAGTGTGCCGATCCATGGATCGATCCGGCGATGGATACGACGTATATAGTGACCGGCTTATCTCTGAAGGGATGCATAAAGAAAGATTCGGTGCATGTCCGGGTAAGGCATCCGTTCACGTTGAACGTTTCACCGGGAGCTGCGATCTGTGCCGGGCAAAGCACTGTCATTGTTGCTTCAGGGGCGGAACAATACCAGTGGATACCTGCTATGGGGTTAAGTGATCCCAATTTCCCCGTAACCCGGGCATCTCCGGCACAGACGACGGTCTACCAGGTTATTGGTAGGGATAATGATCATTGTTTTACAGATAGCTTACAGGTATCCGTCATCGTTAATCTTATTCCGCAGGTATTTGCGGGGAATGATACCACGGTCATTACGGGGAGTATAATTCCATTGTATGCGGTCAATTCTTTGGATGTGGATGAGTGGAGCTGGGCGCCTGTTATCGGATTGAGTTGTTCCGACTGCCCCGATCCGAAGGTTACCGTGAAGAATACCATTACTTACAGGGTGTCTGTTGCCAATGCCGGCGGATGCACTTCTTCTTCCGCCATCACCATTCATGCCGTTTGTAACGATAACAATTGGTTTGTTCCTAATACTTTCTCGCCGAATGGGGATGGAATGAATGATGTATTCTACGTCCGCGGGAAAGGGTTGAACTCCATACGGTCCATCCGCATTTTTAACCGTTGGGGGCAGCTGGTATTTGAGAAAAGGGATTTCCCGCCGAACGATCCCCCGGCCGGTTGGGATGGGACCTTCAATGGGCGGCAGGCGCCGATGGACGTATACGTTTATTTCATTGAGGTCATTTGCGATAATTCAATGGTCATTCCTTATCGCGGCAATGTGATGTTGATAAGGTAAAAAGAAAATAAAATGGGTAAGACAATTTCAGCTTGTTGGGTATTGTTGCTGTTGGCAAGGCTACAGGCCTGCCCCCAGGATATTCATTTTTCCCAGTTCTTTGAGGCCCCGTTGCTGCGGAACCCGGCTTTGGCCGGGATCTTTACCGGTGATTACCGGGTGCAGGGCGTATATCGCAACCAATGGAGCAACGTGACGGATGGTTATCGGACGGGTGCTTTTAGCGCAGAGTATAAGATGTCGGCAGGGCAGCGTGATAATTTCTTCACGGTTGGCTTGCAGGCATTATTCGATAATGCCGGTACGGTTGGATTGGCCACTACGGAGATCCTTCCGGCGCTCAATTATCATAAGTCCCTGAGTGATGAAAGAAATATGTACCTGTCAGTCGGGTTTATGGGAGGATGGGTCCAGAAAACAATAGACCGCTCAAAGGTGACCAGCAATAATCAATTTGACGGGAATGCCTACAATCCGTCCCTGGCAGATGGAGAATCATTCGCAACACCCGATATTCATTATCTGGATGGCAGTTTGGGGATCTGCTTTAGTATGGACCTTGGGCAGGGGCCGGAAAATAATTTATTCCTTGGCGCTGCTGTTCATCACTTGAACCGGCCTAAGAATTCTTTTTACCAGGATGCAAAGGAATTGAGCCTCAAATATGTTTTTTCCGCCGGTATAAAGTTCGATATGGATGACTATTCCTATTTTACCTTGCAGGCCGATCATACCCTGCAGGGGCGTTTCCAGGAGACGGTGGGGGGATGCCTGTTTTCTTACAAATTAGGAGATGATCCGGATGCACCTCCCTATACGGTACACCTGGGCTCTTTTCTAAGGTGGCAGGATGCGCTGATACCTATTGTGAAATTAGATATGAACGGGCTCTCCGTTGCCCTTAGTTACGATGTAAATATATCGACCTTAAAGACAGCCAGCCAGGGCCGGGGGGGAGTGGAGCTCTCCGTTGCTTACATAGGGTTTGCCGACCGGCATAACAGTGTAAGGGATAAGGTGCTATGCCCCCGGTTTTGAGCAGCTTCGAGCTTTTAGCTAATAGCTTGCCGCTTGAAGCTAATCTTTTTTACTGCCTCCGAAGAGCCGTTTGAAAAAACCTTCTTTTTTCTTAGGCTCTTGTTTTTTTGTATCCGTCACCGTGATCTTAACGGAGCCGCTTTTGTCATTCCTCTGTATGGTGGCTTCCTTCAGGATCTTTTGTTCCTCCGGAGAAAGTTTGGAATCGAGGGGTACGGTAGGCGCGGTGGTATCCAGGTACTGATTGGCTTTGCCATTGCCCTGGTCGGCCCCTTCGGCTCCGGGAGGCGCTGTCTTGTCGATGATGTTCATATAATCGTACATCATTTCCTTACGCATGTTTTCCGGTTGGATGAATTTGGCTTGTTTGTCGATGCCGAGGGTTTTGTCGGCCAGTGTTTTGGCAAAGAAATACTGCCAGATGGGAAGGGCGGCCCGTGCACCATAACCCAGTCCGCTTTCGAGGTGGATGAAGCGGTCATCACAACCGATCCATACGCCTGCCATCAGTTGGGGGGTGTAGCCTATGAACCAGGCGTCGGAATTATCATTGGTAGTTCCGGTCTTGCCGCCCAGTTCGGCAACCCCCAGTTGATTTCGCACGCCAGCGGCTGTGCCGAAGTCCACCGGGCCCTGCATCATGCGGGTCATGGTATAGGCAGTGGCCTGGCTGATGACCTCTTTGCGTTCCTGTTTCATATCGAAGCGGTCCAGCACATTTCCGTTCTTGTCCTCTATACGGGATATATAATAGGGTTTGGTGCTGAAGCCTCCGGAGGGGAACATGGAATATCCCCATAACATCTCATAGAGGGAGAGGTCACAGGCTCCCAGGGCCATGGAGGGGTAGGGGTCTATTTTCGTGGGGATGCCGATCTGTTTGACATACTCCGCAAACCGTTTGGGGCCTACCTGTTTCATGATATAGGCGGCTACCCCGTTGATGGACCAGGCCAGACCGGTCGCCATGGTCATGGAGCCGCCTTCATGTTTGTCGGGGCGGGCGGGTACGTAGCCAAAGCCGGGGAAGTATTGCTGTCCTGTCTCGCATTGGGTCTCGGGTGTGAAATTAAAATCTTCGATGCCCAGGCTGTAGAGGAAGGGTTTGATAGAGCTGCCGACTTGTCGTTTGGTATTGATATTGACGTGATCGAACTTGTAGGTCTTGAAGTCGATGCCGCCTACCCATGCTTTAACGGCGCCTGTGACGGGGTCCATTACCATGAAGGCTGTCTGTAACATCTGCTGATGGTATTTAATAGAGTCCATCGGCGTCATCACCGTGTCTTTTTCTCTTTTGGTATTCCAGGCGAATACTTTCATGGATACCGGCTGATAAAAGGTCTTGCGGATATCTGCATCGCTCAGTCCATCGTCTTCCAGGTTCTTCCAACGGTCGCTGTTATGCATGGCGGCTTCCAGGATGTTCTGGTGATCTTTCCAGATGATGCCTTTGCGCAGGCTGGATTGGGCGCTCAGCGCCCTTTGCAGCACCGGCATTTGTTTAGCCACTGCTTCATCGGCATATAATTGCATCCGGGGATTGATCGTCGTATAGATCCTCAGCCCATCTTCGTAGAGGTTATAGGGTTCGCCGGTAGCGGGATTCTTGTGTGCTTTACACCATTTTCTCAGTTCGTCCCGGATAACATCCCGGAAATAAGGCGCCAGACCATTGTTCTCATCGACTTTCTTGTAATTGCTCATATCGATGGGCATAACTTTCAGCTTAGCCGCATCGGCGGCGGTGAGATAGTTATTCTTCACCATCTGATTGATGACGGTATTGCGTCTTTCGATGGCCATTTTCGGATTCTTGCGGGGATTATAGAGGGTATTTCCCTTTAGCATTCCGATCAATACGGCGGCTTCATCTACATTCAGGCGATCGGGTTCTTTCTGGAAAAAGGTTCGGGCCGCATTGCGGACGCCGTATACATTATCCCCGAAAGGAACTTCGTTCAGGTACAAGGCCAGAATTTCCTGTTTGGTAAAATTGCGCTCCAGCTTGATGGCGATGATCCACTCTTTCAGTTTTTCGGTGAATCGCCGGATAAAGTTCTTCGACCCTTGCTCCAGCAGGTTCTTGGCCAGCTGCTGGGTGATGGTGCTACCTCCTCCATCCCTGCCCAGTTTGATCACGGCGCGCATGACGGAAAAGCCGTCTATGCCCGAATGTTCGTAGAAGCGCTCGTCTTCCGTGGCTACCAGTGCGTTGACTACATTGGGGGAGATGTCTTTGAATTCTACATTGCTGCGGTTGCCCTTATCCTTATAATACTTACCCATGGCGGTGCCGTCTTCCGCAAAGACTTCCGTGGCCAGGGTAATGGAGGGGTTCTCCAGTTCTTTTAAAGAAGGCAGGGAGCCAAAGACTCCCAGGTTGATCAGGACCAGAAAGAGAATAAAGGCGCCAAGCCCGTATAGAAAGATCCTCCAGAAAATACGCACCAGTTTAGAAGACATATTAAGGGCAAATTATGATTAGTATCTTAAAAAAAAGTTAATCAGTGTCGGTCATTAGGGTTAACAAGGGTATTGAACCGCTGATAAGCCGGCATATCCTTATTATTTAATAATAGCTCAAGGTTCGGACCAGAAATGATCAGGAACGAATATTTATTGGCGGGCAGCCAGGGAACAATCTCTCTGGGGGCCATTGCCTGCGCTTTGTGCATGTATTCCAGTGCGGCGGCTGCATTTTCAAAAGAGCTGATCACTACCAGTTTCAGCGTATCGCTTACTGCTGAATTATCGATGGTAAGGGGCTGTCCGTAGAAATTCTCCTGGTTATACCGGTTAAAGGCGCTGCGGGTCTCTGTGACATATACCGGGTCTACCTTATCCAGGACGATCATTACCGAATGGGGTTTTTCCGGGGTATAGGCAAAAACGGAGTTGGAGCTGCGGATCCTGGCTTGTAGCTGGGCGGTATCCGCTTGTAATTTTTTGACGGCCGCCTGTATGGAATCGGACTGGTGGCGCAATAGGGCCATTTGCACGGAGTCTGCCGCTGCTTTGCGCATGGCTGCTTCCAGGGAATCGACCTGTCGTTTTAGCCTGGCCATCTGTTCCGCATCCATTTTTATGGTGTTGAGATTAGCCGTATTGACCTGGAGCTTGTCCATTCCGGAGAGGGTCGGGGATGGTTGATGTCCCTGGACGGCCGGGGAAGCCGGGAGATGGATCCTGGCTTTGGCCAATTGAGAAGTATCTTCTTTTACCAGCATATTGGAGTCGTTGCGGGTGAGCCTTGTCCCATGTTCGGCGTTGGTTTTGGCGGTTGTGGTGGCGTCGATTACAATGGAGTCGTCCGGAACGCGCGTTACCTGCAGGTTGGTCAGGTATTCTTCTATCTGTTTGCGCCGCTTGAGTACATCGATCAGGGCCGTGGCTTTAACGGCCATCGGGGTCTTGGGATATTTGGCCGGTATATTGGCCAGGGTGGTGATGGCACGCTGGTCTTCCCGGTTGCGGATGTAGTAAACGGATTCGATATACAATAGTTGGGGTGTCCAGTATTTGTCTCCGTAGAGGCTATCGGCCATCTTTTTTTGCGCCAGGGCTTCCTCGAATCTTCCTTCTATAAAGGAGTTGTAGATCTTCTCGTATTGATGGGTGGCGCTGATTTTGAGGCTGTTCCCCGCGTTGGCGGCCGAATCGGGATTGATGATTCTGCCGGTCTGCCGGCCGTTGGGGTACTTCTTTTTCAGGAGTGCGAGTATCCGTTGGGCATTGGCATCGTCGCCTGTTTTTGTATAGCAGTAGTAGAGATTGAACAGGATATCCTCTTCTTTTGGGAAGTCCGGGGCCTTTTGCAGCAGGTCCTCATAGGTTGTGATAGCGGATTGATAATCCGATATTCCCTCTTGGTAAGCCTTACCCAGCGCATAAAGGGCATTGTCGACCGAGTCGGTCAGCTTCTTCATTTTCTCCGGGGTCAGGGGCAGGTTATCCATCAGGGACTTGAAGTCGATCTTGGGAGGGCCGGTCAGGCTGCCAGCTTTGGCATTACTGATATCGGGCATAGCCGATTTTTCTGCCGATTTGGTCAATTGTTGTTGTTTGACGAGGGAGGATAATTGCCAGTTGTCGACATTGGGCCGGTTACCCCATTTTGTTTTGAAGTCATTATAACCTTTGGCTTTCAGGGAGGCGTTGTTAAAATACCAGTCTGCATTGCCTGATCCGGTATTAAAGAGATCGGGGGCCGGGGCGTTGGGGTTATTAAAAGACGAGTTATAGGACGAGTCGGACCGGTCATCTTCCCGTAGTCCCTGTTGCTTGCGCAGGGCTCTTGCCAGTTTCTTTACATAGGCATCCCGTTGGTCGGGAGGAAGCGCTGCGATGTGTTGCAGGCTATCCTGGCGCTCCAGGATCTGCAGTTGGTTGACAATGATGGAGAGGGCGGCTTTGCGGTCGGGCAGCCAGCTGAAATCGCTGATGGAACCTAACTCAATGATGTTCAGGCTGTCGTAATAGTTTTTGGCGGCCTTATATTTTTTATCTTCGAAAGACAGGTTGGCCAGTTGCAAAAAGGCTTTATTACGTTGGGTGCCGTTGATGGGGGAAGCCCGGATACAGAGGCGTAAGAAGGCTTCTGCGCCGGGTTTGTTCTTTCTTTCCAGCTCCATTTGGGCGGCCGTATAATAAATGATGTCGCGATAGTATTCGTAACGGTCTTTTTTTGCCATGCTGACCAGCGCCTGGATATTCCTGGCGATAAAATCATCCCCGCCTTCTTTGTTCTGGCGGATGGAATTGAGGCGGGCATAGATTTCCAGGACGGGATCATACGTGTGCCGTATGGTTTTCTCGTAGAAGGTCTTTGCTTCATAAGAGCGGTTGACCCTTTCATATAGCTGGGCGATCAGGTATTCCCAGCGGGCCTGCTCTTCATTATTCTCTGCTGCCGGTAATGCCCGTTCCAGGTAAAAGGCGGCGCTGTCATATATATTTTGTTTATAGAACCAGAGGGCCCTGACTTCCTGCAGGGAGGGCTGCAGGCGGGCCGGGAATTGCGGATCGCGCCGGAGTATTTCTATCAGGCCGGATGCTTCCGCGAACTGGTCTTTTGCCAGGTAGGTTCGTATCTTCCAGATGAGGGCTTCATTCCGGCTGGGTGGCATGGAAAAGGCTTTTTGGAGGATATTCCTGTGTTCTTTCGTGGAAACGATGTTGTTGCTGCCGCCATCATCTGCATTGGCATTGCTGCCGATGGGGATATCGTAGCCGTCTTCTTCTTTG
>DATMGS010000025.1:0-202119 GCA_035555335.1 Puia sp. | reverse complement strand
AAGAGTAAAATAATAGTAAAAGCAAAATAAAAGGAGGTGGTTATGAATACGGGAGAAGACATGCAGGGGATGAGAAAGATACTGGACCTGAGCCGCTGGATCAGCGTCGGGTTCCTCCTGCTGCATTTTTATGATAGCTGTAAGTGGATGGCCCTGGCCTTCCTGCTTATTTCCTTACTGGGGGTGCGGGGACGGAAAGAGGAGACTTTTACTTACAGGGGGGGCTTCTGGCTGATACTGATCGGGCTCCTACCCTATTTATCCGGGACGATGATCTTTTCATTGAACGCCGAACCGATGACACTCATGTGTCTTTACATGGGAATGACCTTCATCGGCTATCTGCTGGTGCTGACGGGTGGTGTGCGGCTGTCGCGGGTGATCAGCCGGTCGGAACAAACGACCAGCGCGGTTGACGTAGCGACGATTGCTAATTTGTCGTCCGGGGAATTTGTCGGGATCGTCGCCGACGATCCGGAGCTGGAGATAGAGTTCAAGGCATTCCATGCCAGGATTGTTAAGAAAAAGAAACAGGTTAAGCAGTCAGCCGGGATTCCCGTGGTCAGGCAGGTCGATGCGGCGATGATCGAGGCGAATTTCCAGCAGGTCAAACGGGAGATCGAAGAGATGGTCATTATGGAGAATCAACGGATTGCCGGAGATCCGGCATTGAAGAATAAAGTAGTAAAAAGATAAGTTATCATGAAATTATTAAAAAAAACGAAGCCATCGGGTCTGGGGCTATTATTGACTCCTGTTGAGCGGGACAGACTTATCCAGGATATGTCTGTTACTACCTGTCGTAGCTTCAGCGAGTATGCGCGCAAAAAGATATTTGGCAAGCCGGTGACGGTTTATTACAGAGACCGATCCTACGATGAGTTTACCGAGGCTTATATCGAGTTCAAAAGAGATATGGATAGGCTTCTGGGAAAAGACACCCTTTCGGCCAATGAAAAGGAATGGCTGAAGGAACGGGTGGAAGGTATTTCAGATGTGGTCGCTAAATTATATGATCATGTACGCGAAACTCGGAAAGGGCGCCCGCACCATTAGAGCCCTGCGCTATAACGAAGAAAAGATAAGCCACGGAACGGCGGAATTTCTCGCGTCGGAAAACTTTGTGAAAGCGGGAAATTTATTAACCAAAGAGGATAAGCTGGATCGTTTTTTACAACGTACTTCTCTCAATGAGCGGGCTTCCGGTATCCTCCCTATTTCTATAAATTTCGACGTGAGTGAAAAGATCAGCAATGAACAAATGCTGCAGGTCGCCAAACGTTACATGGCCGTTATCGGCTTTGAAAAGCAGCCTTACCTGGTTTACCGGCACTATGATGCCGGGCATCCGCATTGTCATATCGTCACCACGAGGATCACAAAAGATGGCGATCTCTTACGTCTAAGTCGCGGAGACCTGGTAAGGTCCCATCGACTGTCAAAGGAAATAGAACGGGAATTTAGCCTTGTGCGAAGGATAAAGCAGGAAGATGGGGAAAAATTCAGGGTGCGGCAGGCACAGCGGGTAGTATATGGGCAATCGTCCCTGAAACATGGTATCAGCGATGCACTGAATACCGTATTCGACCACTACCGGTATACTTCTTTACCCGAATTTAATGCCATCCTCCATCTGTATCGGGTGCAAGCCGATCGGGGAAGTGAAAACTCCCGCATCTATAAGACCGGCGGGCTGATCTACCATGCGCTCGATGAAAACGAAAGGCGAATAGGAAAATCAATCAAAGCCAGTGATTTCTTTCTCAAACCGACACTAGCTAATCTGGAAAAGAAGTTTGCCCTTAATGCGAGCTTAGAACAGGCAAACCAACAGCGGGTCAAGGCCGCCATCGACTGGACGCTGGCGGGTACGCCGCCTGACTGGGAAGGCTTTCAGCAGGCCATGGGGAGGGAGGGCATCGATGTCGTCTTACAGAGTGCTAAAAAGGACGGGGCGAAAGACATTTTCTTTGTGGATCATGATTCGAAAGCGGTGTTTGGAGGGGCCCGCCTGGGCCCCTCTTATCTCCTGGAAGCTATCCGGCAGCGTTGCTCGGCGGAGCAAATCCAGGAACAGGAACAAGAAGAAACCCAGCGGCATCGCCTGCGACTGGGGTTGTAAAAGACGCAACCTTTTCTTATATTAGGTTCAACAACTCATACTAACAAATGACGACAAGCACATTTAAAGTAACGATACACATGGTTTCAAGCCTTGACGGAATTATTGCCAAAAAAGACAATAGCGTTTCGTGGTTTGAGACATCTGACTACTACGAGAAAGGAATAGGAATTACCGAACAAGACACAGAGGAATTTCTTAAAACAATAGATTGCTATGTAATGGGTTCCCGGACATACGAACACGCCCTGGAACTTTCAAAATCTTATGGGTGGGCTTATGGAGATGTGCCGACAATTGTAGTAACTCACAGAAACCTGCCAATTGACAGACAGAACATTGAAGTTTATTCGGGCGACCTGAACAAATTGGTGAATGAACGACTGAAACCAAACTACAGGAATGTTTGGGTGGTAGGCGGAGCAATGCTTGCCAAAGATTTCATTTGTTTAAAATTGGCGGACGAAATAAGGTTATCGGTTATGCCTGTTATTTTGGGTGACGGGACACTGTTTTTTGACCAGATAGGACAAGAACAACCATTGCACCTGAAAGACGTGACAGCCTACAAAAGCGGAATGGTGGAACTATGTTACGAAATAAGAAAATAATAGAACGTTCTAACGCCGCTGGCTTAGTCCTACTCAACCTTCATCAACTCCACCGTCTGCTTTTGCTGTCCGGTAGTAATCGTGAGCAGGTATAGCCCTTTACCCAGCTGACTCAAGGCCGACAGGGGCAGGATATTGCTTCCCTTTTGCAGGGGGCTGACTTGTTCCAGTACATGTCTTCCAGCCATATCCGTCACCGTTATAGCTGCCTTGTCCGTGACAGGAGATGCGATGATGACGGTAACCTGCTGGCTGAAGGGGTTGGGATAGATGGATAATCCGGAACTGCCGGGAGACGCGTTGATGACGAGCACCGGGCTATAGGTAAACCGGCCGTCAAGATCCGCCATTTTCAGCCGGTAGAAATAGTCGGGAGATGTTACGGCTGGGAGTGGGTCGGTATAACTATAATGAAGAGCCAGGCTGCTGTTGCCTGCTGCCGGCAATTTTCCGACCGGTGCATAATTAATTCCGTCGGTTCCCCGTTGAATTTCGAAATAGGCCGTGTTTTCTTCCCGGGCGGTAGTCCAACTAAGCTGGGCACTGTTGCCGGAGAGCAGGCCGGAAAAATCTACCAGGGTGAGCGGAAGGGGTACAGCTATATCGATCTGGTCGACGGAATAGCTGTTAATGATGGCAGTAGTGCTGACATTCTGGGTCAACCTGAATTCGTCAACATTCTGAAAAGCTGTAAGGGCGCTGACATCTATCTTTGTCCATGTCGTGGAATTAGAGACTCCTGTCTGCATGAAAACGGCTCCCGATACCGCTACCCCGCTCTTGTAACCGGTAATATTGATGTTCGCAGTAGCGTTGGCACCGAGTCGGACATACACGGACTGGAGGCCGAAAGCAGAACCATCGTTCGATTTCACACCTACGTTTTGGAGGGTGTTGGAGGTTTGGCTCGTCATCCGAATATAAAAATCGCTGGCCCCTCCCGGATTGGCTCCTCCGGCAGCGGCAGCAATCACTACATTGGCCGTGGGAGCGGTGATCGTGAAATCCCAGCCGGAAGGAGTCGCATTCCCCACATTGAAGGCTGTCTGCGGTGAAGGGGATGGAGAAACGAGGGTCGCCGTAGAACTGAACTGGGTGTTGAAAGTCGTGATTCCCAGTGTCGGAGCTGTCCCGGGACGTCCTCCTGCCATGAGCCGGCCAGATAAGAGAATCAGCAGGATCAGGATACTTTTTTTTAGTAAAGCTTTTCGGAAATGGTAAATTGTTATACGCATAGATAAGGATTTTGCCATCCGGTTAAATAAGTTTGTCCGACAGCGAGAGAAGGGTCATTCCATTCAATGCCTGTTTCCGTCTCCAGGATCTGGTTTTCCGGTATCCCGGTTAGGGAAGTTTTCATAGGCTTACGGATATAAACGGGCACATTGGTTTGCAACGGGCGGGTGGATAACGAGAGCTCGCCCCGTGGTCCTACCGGTCTCACCTGCCCCAACGCCTTCGTCAATTCGTGCTTGCCGATCTTCCCGGGCAGATCCCGGGTAGCCGCCGCCAGGGCCAGCCCCGACTCATAGGCGAGGAGGCTAAATACATTGGGCGCTTCCCCGCAGGATTCCTTATAAAGATGGAGAAAGGCATGATTCTCCGGGTTATCCAGGGCAGTGGACCAGCTCAGGGCATTATATAATTCCAGGCCGGCCGGTATCTCCGGGAGCAGGCCATCTTCTACCATGAAAGGATTGACGGTGAGACCTGTTTTTGCTATAAGGTCGTGCTCCTGGAACAGCCGGAGGAATTGCTCCCCTTCCTTTCCCGAGAGTAGGGCATGGGCATGATTCGGCTGCTGCTGGTTCAGGTACTGTATCAGGGGACTGGTATCCGGGGAAGAAGAAAAATTCTTGACAATATTCAGCTTCACCGTCGCCGCCCCTGATACAGACGTGCCTGCTTTAAAAGATTCGTGAAGGCCATATCCTCCTTCATAAATGGACATATTGATGGAGGGCTCCCCCCCGTATTTTTTCTGCGCCCATCTCCCCATCACCCACTCACTTTTCCAGAGGTGCAGGCTATTGTAGAACAGGTAATCTGAGCTGAACTCCCGGATAGGGATATCTGCGCCCAGGTTCATCAAAAGACAGGGAGTCTGCTCTTTTTCCAGGATGGGCAGCAGGTTGAGCGCCACTTTGGTGCCCACCACGCCAATCACCAGGTCTACCTGCTCATAGAGGAGCAGCTTTTTCAGGGCATCTTCCGTATCCTTCTGCGCGCCTGTCTGTATGAATTCGCTGTGAGCTTCGATAGTCAGGGCGCTTTTTTCTTTTTGCAAGGCGGTCTCCCATCCCTGCTGCAGGTCATTTTTCAGATTCCTGAAAATACCTGAATAGGGGAATAGCCAACCCAGCTTTAGTTTCTTGGTTTTGTCCATAAATGATGACCGGTCAATAGCCGTTATACGCACCTGTTAGCCTCTGCTGGGGAAAATGCCTGTCAGGGCGATGATATAATTGACCACCGTGAAGGGCTGTAAATTGGAGTGCGGCAGACTTCCTCCGGTCAGGCCGGTATTGCCGTTGACGGCGCCTCCGCCGATATTGAGGGGCGTATTGGGAGCCGTCGTATTATACCCCGCAATGGGATTGAAGTTCAATGCATCATACGGCGCTGCCAGGCTATTACTGGCGGCGGGAACGCTGGTCGTCGCCTGGGCATTGGATGCCGATACGGTAACGCTCAGGGCTACCGGATGAAGGTGCGCAGGCATCTGGTTAACCAGGAGGGTGACATTCTCCGTTCCGCTCATTTCACCCAGGAGATAAGTGGCCAGCCCGGGCCCTTGACCGGCGCCTACGGGGATTCTTCCCCTGAAATCGGGTAAGCCGAAGGTGGAGGAGCCATTACCGCCATAGGTGGTGCCGAGCAACGCGAAAAGGGCGGAGTTCTGGGAGATGGCAAGTAATTGCCCGGCGCAAAGAGCCCATCCAACGGGTGCAAAATTAACAGGCCATAGCAGGATTGTAGCTAAAAAAGTCTCCATTTTGTTGTGTATTTAGGATTAAGAAATACAGAGTACCTCCCGGAGTGATCCGGAATGTGCGCAGGCGGGATGCCAGGTCCTAAAGTTGTTGTTGAGGGTGGTGCTATGGTTGCCAGGCCCGGGTGAGGCTTTGAAGACTGCTACTGAACAGGACTGTAATGGTATTAATTGAAAGTGCAGGTTGCGTGGGTACTATCAAAAATAGGGAAAAAAAGGATCGGTGCCCAAATAATTTGAGGCGACCACTACCGGTTGCGGCCAGCGCTACGGGGTGTTGAGGCGACCGCTACATGTTATAGGCGCCGTAATAAGCTGCTCCCTGTAAAGCCATCTTATCATTGAGCACTACCCGTACCGGTACTTTTTCCGACAGCTGATGCATACGGCCGTTGTTGTCGAAGTTCTTTTCCCAGTTGTCATTTTGCAGCAGGGGCAATATTTTTGGGGGGATGCCGCCGGCAAGATAGACGCCCCCGGTAGCCATGAGCTTCAGCACGAGACTGGATGCTTCGGTAGCCAGGTAACGTACAAACAGGTCCATCGTTTCGGCGCAGACGGGGTCTTCCTGTTTCAGCGCCGCCTCACTGATGACGGCGGCAGGATCCTGCTCCTGCATCTTTGTAGTCAGCCATTCCGGCACGGCCTCTTTGCGGGATTCGGTCAGAAAACGATAAATATTTTTAATGCCCATGCCGGATACCACGCGCTCCCAGCTTACATGGCCAAATTGCTGTTGGAGATAGAAGAACAGGTCGACATCGGTCTGGGTCCGGGGAGCAAAATCAGAATGTCCTCCTTCTGTGGCAAAGGGATGATAATGCTGTCCGTCCCAGTAAAGACCCGCCTCTCCCAGGCCGGTACCGGGGGCAATGATCGCTATATTGCCTTTGGCTCCGGCTTCGCCGGCGTTCAGGGTGGCCAGCTCTTTTTCCTCCAATCCTGCCAGTCCGTAAGCGGTCGCTTCCAGATCGTTGATAAAAGAGACGGGGACCTTGAGCTCAAGGCCGATGGCCTTGCTGTCCAGCTGCCAGGAAAGATTGGTCAGCTTGCTCTTTCCTTCTATCACAGGCCCGGCTACCGCCGCAGAGATACGATCGGGCAGCTTGCCGCCGGTAAAATCATGGATAATATCGGTTAGGGAATGATAGTCTTTGGAAGGATACCTTTTGGTGTTCAGGAGCTGCAGGCCGTTCGCGTCGGCCTGGTAAAGGGCCATATTTGTCTTGGTCCCTCCTACATCGCCGGCCAATATGGTTACGGGAGCTCCTTCATGGATAAGACTTCTTTTGAATGCGATAGGTACGAGCGGTTGTTGTGCCATGCTGATGATTTTGCGATAATATGCCGTGGTCAATTCCAGAATGTGCCGGAAATGCGCTTTTTGAAATTTAGCGCATTTCCGGCAAAGGTCTAATGTCTGTCCTTCGGACTGGACGCTTCCAGCGTCGAAGGTGTCTCCTCAAAGTTACATATTGCGGCGATATTGTCCACCAACTTCATACAAGGCATGGGTTATCTGTCCCAGACTGCAATATTTCACCGTTTCCATTAGTTCGGCGAATAAATTGCCATTGTTCACCGCCACTTCTTTCAGCCTTTGCAGCATGGCAGCGCTCCGGGTTTCATTTCTTAGGCAGAAGGCCCGCAGATTGCGGATCTGCTGGTCTTTCTCTTCCGTGGTGCTGCGGATCACCTCTCCGGGCAGCATGGTTGGCGATCCCTTCTTATTCAGGAAAGTATTGACCCCTACGATAGGCAGCTCGCCATTATGTTTCATACTCTCATAATAGAGGCTTTCTTCTTGTATCTTGTTGCGCTGATACATCCTCTCCATGGCGCCCAGTACACCCCCCCGGTCCGTCAGCCGGTCGAACTCGGCCAGCACCGCTGCCTCCACCAGGTCTGTCAGCTCTTCGATGGCAAAGCTGCCCTGTATGAAGTTCTCGGTGCGGGCGCTGCCTAATTCCCGGTTGATGATCAGCTGGATAGCCATTGCCCTGCGCACGCTTTCTTCCGTGGGCGTGGTGATTGCCTCGTCATAAGCATTGGTATGGAGGGAGTTGCAATTGTCGTAGATGGCATATAAAGCCTGCAGCGTGGTGCGGATATCATTGAAGTCGATCTCCTGTGCATGCAGGCTCCGGCCGCTGGTCTGGATATGATATTTCAGCTTCTGGCTGCGGCTATTGCCCTTATACCGGTCTTTGATGGCCTTGGCCCAGATACGCCGGGCCACCCGCCCGATAACGCTGTATTCGGGGTCCATGCCATTGCTGAAGAAGAAAGAGAGGTTGGGCGCAAAATCATCGATTGCCATGCCGCGGCTCAGGTAATACTCGACATACGTGAATCCATTCGCCAGGGTGAAGGCCAGCTGTGTAATCGGGTTGGCTCCGGCCTCGGCGATATGATAACCGCTGATGGAGACACTATAAAAGTTACGGACGTCCTGATCGATAAACCAGGCTTGAACGTCTCCCATCAGCCGGAGGGCGAATTCCGTGCTGAAAATGCAGGTATTCTGGGCCTGGTCCTCTTTCAGGATATCGGCCTGCACTGTCCCCCTTACCTGTGACAAGGCTTCCGCCTTTATCTTTTCATAGACGGCTGCCGGCAGTACCTCGTCTCCGCTAAGCCCCAGCAGCTTCAGCCCCAGTCCGTCATTGCCTTCCGGCAGTCTCTCGGCGGTGGCTGCATTATAATAGGAGGGCATACCGGTCTTTTCAAATTTATTGGCGATCGCCTCCTGCACGGCAGACCATTGACCGCCCTGCTCTATATATTTCTCACACTGCTGGTCGATGGCGGCATTCATAAAAAAAGCCAGCAGGATAGGGGCTGGGCCGTTGATCGTCATGCTCACGGAGGTCCTGGGGTCGCAGAGATCGAATCCGCTATAGAGCTTTTTGGCATCGTCCACCGTTGCGATGCTCACGCCCGAATTGCCGATCTTGCCATAGATATCCGGGCGGGGGGCCGGATCTTCCCCATATAAGGTCACCGAGTCGAAGGCCGTGCTCAGCCGTTTGGCCGGCTGATCGACCGAGACATAATGAAAGCGCTTGTTGGTACGTTCGGGGCTTCCCTCACCGGCAAACATCCGGGTCGGGTCCTCTTCTGCTCTTTTCAAGGGGAACGAGCCGGCTGTAAAAGGATATTTTCCGGGGAAGTTTTCCTGTAATCTCCAGCGCAGGATATCTCCCCAATCCCGGTACCGGGGCAGGGAGATCCGGGGGATGCGGAGATGGGACAGGGATTCGATGTAAACGGGTTGCTGGATAGACTTTCCTCTGACATTGTATTCGAAGAATTCCTGCCGGTACAATGCTTTTGTCGACTCCCATTCCCCGATCAGCTTCTTGCAGACAGGCAGTAATTGTGTTTCGAGCTTTTCCTTTTGTTCTTCCAGCTGCCGCCGGCCGGAAAATTCAGGCGGCAGGTCCCGCAGGACCCCATCCAGCTGGTACAGCTTCGAGGCGATGGCGGCCTGCTCTTCGGTGCGTTGATCATATTCCCGGATACTGCCGCTGATTTCGGAGAGGTATCGTACCCGGGAGGGGGGAATGATCTGTGACCGGGTCGTCGTATCCTGCGTATGTATGGGTGCTTCCATCGGACCAAAATGAATGCCTGTCTTTTGCGCGATGGCGTCCATCAGCTTGCCGAACAGCTCATTGACGCCGGCGTCATTGAATTGCGCCGCGATCGTGCCGACGATGGGAAGCTCTCCATCCTTCGCCTGCCACAGGCCGTGGTTACGCTTATATTGTTTTCTGATATCGTGCAGGGCATCGAAGGCCCCGGCTTTGTCGAACTTATTGAGGACGATCAGGTCGGCATAGTCCAGCATATTGATCTTCTCCAGCTGGGATGCCGCCCCATATTCCGGGGTCATGATATAGAGGCTGAGATCGGCATGATCCAGGATCGAGGCGTCGCTTTGCCCTACTCCGGCAGATTCCAGGATGATAAGGTCATAGCCGGCCTCTTTACAGATATCGATGGCGTCCTGCACGTGTGCGCTCAGCGCCTTGTCGCTGTCCCGGGTGGCCAGGCTGCGCATATAAGACCGGGGCCCGGCGATGGAGTTCATGCGGATCCGGTCTCCGAGCAGGGCCCCGCCCGTCTTCTTCTTGGAAGGGTCGACGGAGATCACGGCGATCGTTTTGTCGGTAAAACAGTTTAGATAACGCCGGACGATCTCATCGGTTACGGATGATTTACCTGCGCCGCCGGTGCCGGTGATACCCAGCACGGGGTGCTTTTTGGTTTCGCTATGCTGGTTGCTGGCTGCCGTTGCCCTGGCCGGTTCGCCCACCCCATTTTCCGCATTGGTAATGGCCCGGGCAATTTTGCGGATATCCATCCATTCGCCCAGTTTCAATTCGCCTTTGAGATGCGCCGGATTGCCATTCAGGGGAAAATCACAGTTTTGTATGACATCTTCGATCATTCCTTCCAATCCCATCCTGCGTCCATCATCGGGGGAATAGATCCGGGTAATGCCGTACCGGTGCAGCTCATTGATCTCTTCGGGTAAGATGGTGCCGCCCCCGCCGCCGAATAATTTGATATGTCCACAGCCGTTTTCCTCCAGCAGGTCTTTCATATACTTAAAGAATTCCAGGTGTCCTCCCTGGTAGGACGTGATGGCGATCCCCTGCACATCTTCCTCGATGGCGCACTCTACTATTTCCGCCACGGAGCGGTTATGTCCCAGGTGAATGATCTCGGCTCCCTTCGACTGCAGAAGCCGCCGCATAATATTGATCGCGGCGTCATGGCCATCGAAAAGCGCTGCGGCCGTAACGAGCCTTACTTTGTGTACCGGGGTATAACTCATAGTGGAATTGTTTGGCAAACAAAGCAAATTTAGCTTAAAAAGCTAATGACTGTTAGTTTTTTAACCAGACAAATCCCTATAAAATAAATATGACTATTTGCGTGTAACTGTCACTCGTAAGAAGCTGGCCGGGATGAGTGTGGTATCACCGGTGGCGCTGCTGTTTTGGGCGTTAAACAAAGCTTCCAATTCATGCTGCAAATCCGCCGCCTTACCATTCTTTTCAGCTGCCTCGAACGCATTCATGGTAGGTCCGTAGAAGTTTGAAAACCTGCCGACGAATTCCGACGGAGAGCAGGCCAGGTTAAAGTTAAAGGTATCTTTCACGAATGAGATGTCTTCTTCCGCCACGCCGGCTTTGCCGAAACGCTCTCTTACATGGCTTTCTACCCCCCACAACATAGGACTGATGAAGCCCTCGGGCGGCGGCGGTGTATAGGCGGAGCTGATCTTTAGAATCTGGGCTACCAGGGTGGGGTCTCCCGGTATCCAGTTCCCCATAACGATTCTTCCCCCGGGTCGGGTGACACGCACCATCTCTCTGGCTACATCCAATGGTTTGGGTGCGAACATGGCGCCAAAGATGCTTACGACCAGATCAAAGCTGTGATCGTTCAGTTCATGCAAATCGGTTGCATCTCCTTCCCGGAATGCACAATTGGCAAGTCCTTCCGCCTCTGCCCGGGCCCTGCCCGCTTCGACGAGGTTCTGGGCGATGTCTACGCCCAGAACCTCGGCTCCGAGCAACGCTTCGGGAATGGCGGTAGTGCCATCACCGCAACCGAGATCCAGCACTTTAAGACCCTTGGTGATCCTCAGTTGGGCGACGAGCGCAGAGCCGCTTTTCCGCATGCTTTCGGCGATCTTTGTGAAGTCGCCTTTTTCCCATAATGCTTTGTTGGGGTTCATATTGCCTCCTTTTTAATACAATAGTAGCCATTGCCGGGCGGCTGCTGCTGACTTATACGTTCAATTATGTGACTTAAAAGGCCAGCTGCGAAATCTGGAAAAATTTCATAAATTTAGCTACCATGGTCAATTTTTTTGAACGTGTATTACAGCACCCCCAATATTACAGGCAGTTCAATTGCGGCAAATCACTTATTACCGCCTTTAATTGCCCGATGGAAGCCCGTTTGATGAAAACCCGTTTTGCGGACTTGTGGACGCAGTACAATTACCTGTTTTATGTGATCGATGGTCAGAAGATCTGGCATACCGCGAAGGGTTCTTACGATATTCAAAAGGACAGCTGTGTGTTTGTAAGGAAAGGAGGGTTTATTTTAGAACAACTAATGGACACCGGATTTTGTGTCATCTTGTTTTTTATCCCCGATGATTTTATTTGCGATACGTTGCATACCAAAGCAAAACCCTTATTAAAGTATGAGCTTCAGTACGAACCTGTCATGTTGCTTGAATCAAGTCAAACCCTGAAGAGCTTCTTTCTTTCGATGTCCTCCTATTTTTCAGAAGCACATGATCCTGACCCGTCGCTGGTGGAACTTAAGTTCAAAGAACTGGTGCTGACTATCGCGGACAATGCCGTCAATAAAGACCTGTTGTCCTATTTCTGCTCTTTATTGCACGAGCCGCAGACAATACTACTGAAACGGGTAATGGAGGATAATTTTTGTTATAATCTGAAGCTTGACGTGTATGCTAAATTAAGCAACCGCAGCTTGTCGACTTTTAAAAGAGATTTTGAAAAGCTTTTCCATTGTACTCCCGGTAAGTGGTTACTCGAGAAACGATTACTTCATGCAAGGCACCTGATGAGTGGTGAGCATAAAACTGTCGGTGAAGCAGCTTTTGAAAGCGGTTTTGAAAACCCTTCTCATTTCAGCCGGGCCTTCAAATTAAGGTTTGGTAAAGGCCCGGCTGCCCTGAAACTGCATTCATAAAATCCTCACCTTCACCGCCAGGTTCACCATAAACCCTTCCAATGGTGCGTAAATCTCTTTAAAAGCGGGGTTCGTCACCGGCGGCACCACGACCGGCCCGAACCGGGTCTGCCTTGTATCTGTCAGGTCCTCGAAATTCAGCACGAGGCTCACCCGGTGGATCACCTTCTCCAACAGCAGCCCCGTCACCCAATAATCCCTCGTCTTCGAGCCATCATACCCGTATTGCGGTCCTGTATAGAAGGCCTCCAATGCCACCCGGTAATCGCCGTCTTTCTCGTTACTCAGGTCAAATACCACTTTGCTCCCGGGCGCCAGCGCGATATGCGGCAGCGCTGCCGCGCCCGTCCTGGCATCCACATAGGTATAGCCCGCAAACAAAGACCAATTGTCCTGCCGCAGCCGCACACTCGTCTCAAATCCCCTGGTCGTATAAGCATGACCGGCATTGGTGAAATAAGTGAACATCGTCCCGGCCCCATTTGCCGGCAAGGAATCCAATACCAGCGGATGGTCCACCCGCGTATAGAAAAACGCCTGGTCCACCATGACCCGCAGGTCGTCCCCCAGCGTACCCGTATAACTAAGGTCTGCATTTGCACCTGCCGAGCGCTCCGCCTGCACCGATCCGCCGATGGGCAGCACCTCTTTGTACGCTGTTTCCTCCGTTTGTGCATTGAAGATCGTTGCCGGCTTATAGCCCAATCCTCCGCCAGCCCGCAGGTTCCACTTCCGCGACAGCTTGTACAGGACTGAGGCCCTGGGCAGCAGAAAATTTCCGTACCGGCTCTGATAGTCGTCCCGTATCCCCGTTTCCAGCACCCAGCGCCTTCCCAGCGACCAATCATCCTGTATAAAAACGCCCGTTGTGACAAAGCTATAGTCCCGGATCAGGCTATCCGTCTTTTTGTCCTCGCTAAACCGGTCCGTCAAAAAATTCAGGCCCGCCACTGTTGTATGATGTCCCCAGGGCAAGAGGTAACTACCCTCGCTAAATGTAGACAGTTGCCGGCCCGAAAACCGGTAATCCATGATCCCGATGTTCCGTTTAAACAAGGAGGTGCTGTTACGCATTGTCAGCAATCTGCCTCCGCCCAAATGTTGTATATACTCCAGCTGATAATAGTGCCGGTCGCTCTTATTGTCCTCCGTGTACGGGTGCGCCGCCGTGGGGCCGTCCTTCACGGCCTCCAGATCACCTCCTACCCGGTGATCCACCGTCGTATTGACCGCCAGGCTCACCGTCGCGCTATCCGTCGGATACCAAAAAAGTTTTGGGTTTACCGTAAAACCCGTCAGTCTGGGCAGCACCGTAAATCCGTCGTTGTGAATATCCACCGGCACCTGGTGCGTAAATGTATTCAGCAGCGTAAGCCCCCAGTGTTTATTCCGGCCTGTATAAAAGCTCCCTATATCGGTCCCGCCCCGCATGGTCTGATTGGCCAGCATATTCCACTGCGGCTGAGCGCCCGGTTTTTTGGAAATAAAATTGATGATCCCCGCAATCGCATCCCCGCCGTACAGAGAGGACGAGCTGCCCTTGATCAGCTCCACCTGCGAAAGATCCAGCGGCGGGATCTGCATGATGCTTAGCCCATTGCTAAAGCCGCTGTACATCGGGAACCCGTCCTTTTCCAACTGCGTGTATTTCCCGTCCAGCCCCAGGATGCGGATCTGTACATTCCCCGAGGATGCCGAGGTCTGCTGCGTCTGTATCCCCGACACCTCGCTCAGCAGCATGGCCACATTGCCGGGGTGCATGGATGTCTCTTCCTCCATATCCTCCGTCCCCAGCACTTCCACCCGCGTTGGCAGGTCCCTGATCCGTCCGTTGATACGGGAAGAGCTCACTATTACCTCTCCCAGTATCTCCTTATCCGGCTCCAGCGTGACGGCCACTGTATCCTGCCGTTTTGCGGGAACCACCATCTCTATCTTTTTTCCCATATATCCCGGGCAGGTCACCTGAAATATATAGACGCCCCCGCCCATATCGTTTATGCGTACAAAACCCGCACTATCACTTACCCCGCCTTTATTCAACCCTTTGATCATAACGGATGCCCCTATGATGGGCTGCCGGGAATCTTCGTTAGTGATGTGCAGCGTCACCTGGTACTGTCCTGATACCCTCCCACCTAACAGCAATAAAAACCCTAAAAATACCTTCATTTTGATAACTGATTTTTGATACGGGAATATAAATACAACCACCCATCCCCCGCAGCGGGAACAGGTATACTTATCAATTCATCCGTGATCAAATGCGGAAACTACGATACCGGAGCCATCTGTTAAAGGTAATGGTCTCATTAGGCAGGAGGTATGAAATCTTATAAGAAGGAGAAATATTTCCGGCTGTAATCTGAACAGCCGTGTTTGCACGCCGCTGCGCCAAAATAACAGGAGCATCGGTTACTGATTCTTTAATGGTGACGATCAGGGTCTCCTTTACCGGATCACCGGCAGGCGGCCCCACTGTCCATTCAATAGAAGACAATAAGAAAAGCAGCCCGGCTGCGATCATCAGTCCTTGCTTCACATATTTATGCTTAAAAACAACGGGTCGGGGCAGGATGCTTTTCTCAAAAGATAAAGTCCTTTCAATAAGTCCCACAAAAAAGGATAACAGGCTGTATAAGATATTCCCTTTCCGGCGCCGGGTAGGCAGAATGACTTCGCTGACGGTTTGGTAGGTGAAAACCAAAATCTCTATCAACAACAAAAAGACCTGATCTGTTATTTTTCGTATCTCCTTCATTTGCTTATGCCGGCAAGTTATCAAATATAGCGTTAAGATCTCCCTGAATTTACAATTCAGGGAGAAAAATGAATATTCCCGGAGGCATATACTTTGTCTTCATCGTCTACCAGAATAGCTTCTATATCCTGTAGCTGGTTGATCATATCAAGACCGGCCCGGATGCCCATGATCATCACAGGCGTTGCCATTGCATCGGCTATCTCTGCATTGGGGCAGAGGATGGTCACGCTTTTTATACCGGTGACCGGCAGCCCCGTCCTTGGATTGATCGTATGCGAATACCTCTTCCCGTCGACAATAATGTATTTCTCGTAATTCCCTGAAGTCGCCAGGGCCATATCCGTGATGTTCAGCCAGGAGAATATCTGTCCTGCGGAGTTGGGGTTGACGATGCCAATGGTCCAGGGTTTCCCGTCCGGCTGATAGCCCCAGGTTGTCAGATCGCCCGAGGCATTGACCACTCCGCTGGTCGCCCCCATTTCCCGCATCACGGCTTTTGCTCTTTCCGCGGCATATCCTTTTCCGATGCCGCCAAAGCCGATGCGCATCCCTTTTTCCTTCAGCAGTACCGTTGTGTTTTCCGGGTCGAGGAGAATATTCCGGTAATTGATCAGCCTCACCATCTGCCGGGCTGTGTCTTTATCGGGAAGGGACTGCATGGTCGTATCGAAATTCCACAGCCGCCTGTCCACTGACCCATAAGTAATATCAAACGCACCCTGGGTGATGCGGGAAATACGGATCGATCGTTCGATCAGCTGATAGGTCTCCTGGCTGACGGACACCGGCAACTGTCCCGCGTTATTATTGATCCGGCTGGTTTCGCTGTCTTCGGCATAGGTAGTGAGCAGCTTTTCTATACGCTGTATCTCACTTACGCCGGCTGCAATACATTCAAAAGCCCCTGTCTCTTCTTCCGCTACGACACTGAGCTCAAAGTAGTTGCCCATTAATTTCATTCCCTTTTTAAAGACCTGCTGCATGTTCTGATGTTCCTTTCTGTTAATGAAAACGATATCCGAGGATAATTTTAAAAATGGCATTGTCGGTGCTGCGTGTAAACCCCCACCCGTATCCAACGTTGAATTCCCAATCCGGGGACCAGTCCAGGTCTATTGCTGCAAACAGCTGCTGTTGCTGACTTTGATAAGGCTGAAAGTGCTCCAGCGGTCCCAGCGCTCCATAATACTCCAATCCGCCGGCTATAACCTTTGTAACATTATAGGCTGCCTTGAAATTCGGGGAGAATACATACCCCTGGTTTTTATTCAGGCCGTGAAATGATTTGTCAAAGGTCGGGTTCAGGGAAAGGTACAATTTTCCCAGTTGCTTATCCACGATAGGTCTGATCTCCAAACTCCAGTCATCCTCGCTGTAATCTCTTTTCTGGTAGCCGGCTTCGAGCGAAAGGCTGACGCCTACCGGCCATTTCCAGGCAGCGGGGGCCATGACCCTGGGTCTTATATGGCTACCTACGTAAGTCGTACGGTTGTCGTTGCCGAGCGTGTTAAAAAAATAGAAGCCTGTTTCGAACCAGGAATTCCATCCGTGCGTCACTTCTATGGTCTCATGAAAGACATGGTTGGTTGGGCGCACGCCCTGCTCTGTATTTTTTTGACCGTCGAATGTGAAATTACTGTGCAATTCCACCATTGTATTTCCTTTTGCCACTGTTTGCGAGCCATATACCTGGATCTCGTAATTATCCTGCGCATTGACGAGAAAAGGGGTGAACCATCCCAGCAAAACTCCATAAAAAAATAGTCTCATAAAAATGGTTAAAATTACCATAGGCTTTACTGATTGCCTGTTAGAGACCTGTTAGAAATTGATTAGAAATTATTTAGAAGATCCTGAAGGAATCCTGGAGAAATTCATGCATGTAATAGCCGGATCGTAAACGTTGTCCCTTTACCTGCGACGGAGTCGACTGAAATAGTGCCGTTATGGAGGTGAATGATCTTAGCGGTAAGCGATAAGCCGATGCCGTTCCCATCTGCATATTTCTTATTCTCTCCCCGATAAAAAGGGGTAAAGATCCGGGAAAGGTCGATGGGTGCTATCCCTATGCCCGCGTCGATGAAACGAAGGACAGGATTCTTTTCCTGAAAACTGATGGCAACGGAGCATTGCCGGGCGCCGGAAAATTTACAGGCATTCTCAATGAGGTTGGAAAAGGCGACTTTGAGCAAATATTCATTTCCTTTGATAGAGATACCCTCGCTCTCTTCCATTTCCTTTTCGAAAAGGAGTTCGACCCGGTAGCCGGGATTTGATTTTAACACTCCCTGCGTGGCATCGAGTAAAACCTCATCCAGCCGTAGCTCTTTAAAGGTGATGCCGGAATAGTCATAGCTTGCTTTTGCCAGATCGAGGAGGTCATTGGACAGCCGCGAAAGTTTGCGGGCTTCCAGCAGGATCAGCTGGTTTATTTCTTTGTATTCGTCCGTGGTCCTCGCTTTAATAGCCGATACCTCCAATTCCGCGATGATCACCGCCAGGGGTGTCCGGAGCTCATGAGAGATATTGGATACGAACTCTTTTTGAGCATTGAAAGAATTTTCCAGCCTGTTGAGCATCCGGTTAAAGGTCTGGGCCAGTTCTGCTATTTCATCTTTCCCATTACCCGTATCGATCCTCAGGTCGAGATGGGAGGCCGTGATGGCTTCCACTTTTTCTACCATTTCAGCTACCGGCGCCAGGGCTTTCCTGGAAAACAGGATCCCGGCCAGTAAAGTCAGCAGGATAGCCATGGCAAAGCCAAAAGCCAACACGATCCGCAATGTTTTCAGCTTCCCGAGCCCGTCATCATCTTTAGCTGCCGCCGTAATGAGGTACATCTTCTTATCAAAGTTGTATATAAAACCGATGGCCTGTAAGTCGTCGACATAAAAATGGATCTCTTTCATGCTGATAATACTATCGATCATCGCCCTGCTTTCTTTTACTCTATCTATATTCATGGCATCATGATAGAGGAGGTGGAAGGCGGTGTCATAAATCGCCACTTCTTCCTGTGGAAGTGTGTTCAGGGAGTTCTCATAGATAAGCTGCAGGACGGCGGGTTCAACGTGAGCGCCCAGCAGTAAATTCGTTTTGGTAATCGCCAGCTGCCGGAGCCGTTTGAAATATTCCTCTTCCCGCTGATTGGCATTGTAGAAATAGATCGCCAGTGAAAAGGCCAGCAGCAGAATGGCAAACAACCCTGAGAATAAGAGGGTTAGCTTCAAACGGATTTTCATGACTGTTCTTTAAAAATGAAGCCTATTCCCGGCCGGGTTTGGATCAGTTTATGCGGGTGGTCCTTATCGATCTTTTTTCTCAGGTAATTGATATATACGTCGATAAAATTGGTTCCTGTGTCAAAAGCCGTTTCCCAGACATTCTCTGCGATCTCGGCCCTCGATAACACCCTTCCCTGGTTGTTCATCATGTATTCCAGCAATTTGAATTCCTTTCGTGTCAGATTGACTTCCTTATCAGCCCGTCGTACGATTTTTGTCCGGAGGTTCATTTCCAGGTCTCCCGCGGTCAGGACAAATTTTTGGGGACTATTGCCCGCTGCTTTCGAGCGCTTCAGCAATTCCCTTATGCGGACATGCAACTCCCGGAAATCGAAGGGTTTTACCATATAATCATTAGCGCCGGAATCAAAGCCTTCCACTTTGTCATCCGTCGTTCCCAATGCCGTAAGCATAATAATGGGGATATCCGGCAGTTCCTGCCGGATATATTTGCACAGTTCGAGGCCGTTGATCTTCGGTAACAGAATATCGGTAATGATCAGATCGAAGGGTTCGCTTAGGGCCAGTCTTTTCCCCGTCAGCCCATCCGAAGCGATTGTGGCGGAAAAACCAAGTTCCTCCAATCCTTTCTTTATGGGTAAGGCGACGCGGTCCTCATCTTCAATGACCAATATTTTCATTCGTTGAACTTTATACGTCTAAGTTAAGAGAGTCCGGGCTAAATATCGGATCATCTGAAGCAGGATCCTGCAAGGGCGAACTGGAAATTCGCCTCTTTTTTTAGAAAAAACCGCAATAATTAATAAAATTTACTAATTTGAGCCTCGTGAAAAAGATTGCGGCTATACTGCTTATGGGCCTATTGTTCTTCAACTGGTACGGTTACCGGTTGCTGACCTCCTGGCTGGAAGTCAGGGCCGACAATCAGTTAGAAGCCCGGCTGGACAAAAACAGCTATGATGAATCCCAGCTGATTTCCATTAAAGTTCCCTCCACCCACCTGTCTTATTATAACAGCTCTACCCAGTTCGAACGCATTGACGGACAGATCGAGATCGGGGGGATCCGGTATAAATATGTAAAACGCCGGCTCTTTAATGATTCCCTCGAATTGCTCTGTATCCCCAATCAGACGGTCATGCGGTTACAGACGGCTAAAAACGAATTTTTTAAAGGAGTGAATGATATCCGCTCCGGTAACGGGCAGAATAAAAAATCGGATTCCACCCCCGGATCCTCCAAGAACTTCTCTTCTACAGATTATTATACGGTCAATGATCTTTTGACGCTGGGAGACCTCTATTTCACCTCCCGCACACAAAAGATAGCAGTGCAGGTCGCTATGCTCAGTTCCGCTCTGCTTGCTACCGATGAACAGCCGCCGGATCCTTCCTCCGCTCATTGCTAACCGGCTGCTGCCCTGCAGGGCAGCGCGCTGATGCCTCCTGGCTTTCTAAAAACAACACATGTCTAAATTTCTGGTTATCGCCTGCCTGGTGGCAGGGATAAGCGCCTGTAATACAAAGAAGGATTACGACACGATCTTTAAGGATCCGAACTTATATTGTTCTACTGTCTACCAGCTGAATACGGTAGTCATGGGCAATAATTTTCCACCGATCGTCGCCTCGCGTAATTATCTGTATGCCAACGTAGCCGCTTACGAAGTGATTGCTGCCGGCTACCCGGATCAGTATGCTTCCCTTGCCGGACAGGCAAAGGGACTTGCGTCTGTTCCCCGGCCTGCGGCCGGTCAGTCAATGGACGTTGAATTCGCCGCCCTGCTTGCTTTCTGTAAGCTGGGGGAAGCCGTCACCTTCCCCGCCGGCAGTATGAAGGAGTATGTGGACAGCCTGAAAAAAATGGCTAAGGACCATGGGATGCCTGCCGCCGTTTATGATAATTCCCTTACTTATGCCGATACGGTCGCCTCGGCTATTATGAAATGGAGCAAAAAGGACAATTACCTGCAGACAAGAGGGGCGCCGGAATATACCGTTATGGACACACCGGGCCGATGGGTGCCTACTCCGCCTGCTTATGCTTCCGCCATGGAGCCGCACTGGAATACCATACGGACGGTAGTGCTGGATAGCGTCCACCTGTTTACGGCCCCCCCTCCTTATCCGTTCAATGTAAAAGACAAGAACAGTGATTACTATAAAGAGCTGATCAATAGTAAGAATACAGGGGACAGCCTCACGCCGGAGCAGGCCCACATCGCGGATTTCTGGGATGACAATCCCTTTAAGCTGAATGTCTCGGGCCACCTGATGTTCGGTACTAAAAAATTCTCTCCTCCGGGGCATTGGATGAGCATTGTCGGCATCGCCTCCAAAAAGGCAAAAGCAGACTTTGCCACGACGGTATGTGCTTATGCTAAAACCGCTATCGCTCTTTTTGACGCTTTTATCGAATGCTGGGATATGAAGTACACCTACAATACGGTAAGACCTGAGACGGTGATCAATAAATACATCGACCCCAGCTGGCGTCCTCATCTGCAGACGCCTCCTTTTCCGGAATATACCTGCGGCCATTCCACCTGTTCTTCTGCGGCGGCGGAGGCGCTGACCAGTGTATTCGGGGACAATTTCGCTTATACGGACACCACGGAGATCGAGTTCGGCATTAAGAGCCGGTCCTTTCCCTCCTTCCGCGCCGCCGCCCTGGAAAACAACTGGGCAAGGTTTTACGGAGGCATCCATTTCCATCATTCCTGTATCGTCAGCACGGAATATGGAAGGAAAGTAGGCGCACTCGTAGTGGAGAGATTAAAAATGAAGAAAAATTGAAAATGATCATATACACCAAACTACAAAAAATGAGAAAGAGCTTATTGTTTGCCATCGTATTGTTCTCAATGACCTTCACTGGTAAGGTCCATGCACAGGGCTGTGTCGCCATCCGCAGCACGGGAGGCTTTTGCTCTGCCGGAAAGAATGCGCAGATCGATACCATCAGCAAGTGGCAGTTCAGCGCCAATAACCGCTATTTCAAATCCTTCCGGCATTTTGTCGGCACCGACGAACAGAAGCAGCGCCAGACCCTGGGCAATGAGGTGATCAACCACCAATATACCCTGGATATGGCGATCTACCGGCTGATCAACAGCCGGTGGTCGATTATGCTGGATCTGCCCATTGAGGCTAATGCGCGTTCCCAGACCTACAAGGAGAATAATCTGCTCTATAGGTTCAGCACCCACTCTTTCGGTGTAGGGGATATCCGTTTCGCCGTATATAGCTGGCTGCTTGATCCCTTAAAACTTCCGAAAGGTAATGTACAGGTAGGTCTTGGTCTTAAACTGCCTACGGGAGCCTACAACTACCAGGATTATTTTAAGACCAGCGATAGCACG
This sequence comes from Puia sp., assembly GCA_035555335.1. Classification (GTDB taxonomy): domain Bacteria; phylum Bacteroidota; class Bacteroidia; order Chitinophagales; family Chitinophagaceae; genus Puia. Next base: position 180,274 of record DATMGS010000025.1, on the reverse strand, counting down.
AAGACCTTTGGACCCGTCGACCAGTCCATCCAACTCGGGGATGGTGGAACAGGCATCACACTGGAAATAAATGGTTTTTATAATTTTTCACGGGCCGTCAGCGTATATGGCAATTTTTACTACCTCTCCAATCCAAGGGATCAGAATGGAACTTCCAATGCCCGTGGCGGCACCCCGTCGGCCTCCTCTGTGCTGAATGGGAGTAGTGTCCAAAGCGTACCGGACCAATATATGGCGAGGGTTGGGGTTAATTGGATGGTCAGCCGGTTCAATTTTTCTGCCGGCGTACGGGATGAATGTCTGCCTGTACATGACCTGATCGGCAGCAGCAATGGCTTCAGGAGACCGGGATATATCATCTCCGCCGAACCGGGTGTTACCTATAATCTTTCGAAGATCTCCCTGTATGCCTATGTTCCGGTAGCATTGGTGCGTAACCGCACACAGAGCGTACCGGATAAGATCACGACGCAGCTGACGGGAGTCTATACGCATGGAGATGCGGCCTTTGCCGATTATGTAGTCAATATCGGGGCTAATTTTCGTTTCTGACCTGACCAACTTATGCTTTTGACTTGCTTTTATCAATATTAACCACCAATGCTAATGCTTATGTTTTTCCAGAAAATTACTAAACGAGCCTGTTTTGCCGCTCTGCTGTTGCTGATGAGCACAGCGGCGCTCCGGGCACAGACAGACGAAGATGCTATCATGATGACCAAAAACAATTTTTGTGTGGGAGGGACCTATAGCCACAGTAGTTGGGATCACTACTGGGAAGGGACTTTTAAGCGCAACAATCAGAACCTGGGGACGGTCTCCACGCAAATGTTTGGATTGATGGGAACATACGGGGTCAGCAGAAAACTGAATGTCCTGGTCAATGCTCCTTATGTAGAGACCCATGCCACGGCCGGCACGTTGCATGGCATGCATGGTATCCAGGATCTTAGCCTCTGGCTAAAATGGCTGGCTGTAGAGCAGAATGTCGGCAATGGCGTATTATCCATCTATGCGCTGGGAGGGGGCTCTCTTCCGCTGACGAATTATATCGCCGATTATCTTCCCTTGTCCATAGGATTGCATAGCAAGACCCTTTCCGGCAGGATCATGGTAGATTATCAGCAAGGTAATTTCTTTGTCACGGGGTCTGGTACTTATACTTATCGTGATAATATTAAAATTGACAGGACCTCTTATTATACGACCGAATTGCACCTGACGAATGAAGTGGACATGCCCAATATGATGTCCTTCAATTTCCGGATCGGCTATCGGAGCGAACGCTGGATCATCGAGGCGGTGGGGATGAATATGACTACGTTGGGCGGGTTCGATATCCGGAAGAATGATATGCCCTTCCCCAGCAATAAGATGAATGCTACCATGGCGGGCGCTCATTTTAAATATAATTTCAAGGCGGTAAAGGGGCTCTCTCTCACGGGAGGCGGCAACTATACCGTGGCAGGGCGTAATGTGGGTCAGGCGACGGCCTTCGATATCGGGGCCTTCTATATTTTAGATTTCTCCCGTAAGACAAAAGCTACTTCACCCACCCCCCAAAACAAGTAATCATGAATATTCATATAAATCATATAAATACAAAGCAGGGATTTTTCTCCCGCCTCTCTGCAACGGCTCTGGCCGGAATCCTGTTTGCGCTGATCGCCTGTAATAAGAGCGTTTCGGACAGAACGGCTAATCTCCCGGCCCTCAATCCTTCCAGCCTGGACCTGAGTGCAGGCGCCTGGAAGCCTGTACTGCTTTCTCGCCCGGATACTTTCGCCGTGACTGCTCCGGTCGCCACCACCTCTCCGCTTTATATAGCGGACCTGAACGAGATCAAGGGTTACCAGGCGCATCTGAATGATGACCAGCTGAACAAAATAAAATATTGGGGGGCAGGCGGCGTATTGCGCTGGAATGAGATCATGCGTGGGCTGGTGGCTAAATATAATTTGCCGCCTTACCAGAACGCTGACGGGACCTATCCGGCACCCAGCTCTGCTAACCCTTTTGCTTATCCTTTATTTCCGTTCTCCAATCCCCCTTATGCCGGCAGGGCTTATGCGTATATCAGCGCCGCGCAATACGATGCGCTGGTGGCATGCTGGTATTTTAAAACGCTGTATAACCGTCCGACCCCCAATAAGGTGGATTCCACGATCCGTGTGCTGAACGCGAAGACCACACTCCCTTCCTATCCTTCCGAAGGGGCTGTGCTGGCGGGTGTCACCGCCGAAATGATGAAATTGCTTTTCCCCGATGAGATTGCGTCCATCCAGCAAAAGCTGGAAGAGCAGGAGCTGAGCCTGATCATGGCGGGTGCTGCTACCCGTAGCGATATCCTGGCCGGCGAGACATTGGGCAGGCAGGTTGCCGAACTATTCATCACCCGTGGGAGAGGCGATAATGCCGGTAAGGCGATCGGGACACCGACGGATTGGGCCGGATTTGTTACGACGACCCAGGCGGCAGGGCAGATTCCCTGGTTCAGTTTGGAGGTACCCAAACGGCCTCCGATGCTGCCCCTTTTCAATAAAGTAAAACCTTTTCTGTTCGATTCCGCTACCGTGGTGGCGATTCGTCCTGGCCCTCCTCCTTTGACAGGAAGCGATCAGATGAAGACGGAGACGGAAGAGGTCGCCGGCTATGTTAAGAATCCCAGCCGGGAAAACATACGGATCGTGCAGTTCTGGGCGGATGGTGTAGGCACTTATACTCCTCCGGGTCATTGGGATGCCATCGCCGCAGAGGATTTTGTAAAACAGAATTTCAGTGAAGTAAGATGGGCCCGGAACATGGCCCTGTTGAATATGGCCGAAATGGATGCGGCGATCGTTTGCTGGGATACGAAGTATCATTATTTCAATCCCAGGCCCAGCCAGCTGGATGGCAGCATCAAGACACTGACGGGGATCCCGAATTTCCCCTCTTATATTTCCGGCCATGCCACTTTCAGCGGAGCGGCTTCTACGATCCTGGGTTATATCATACCGGGAAGGGCGTCGGATTATGCGGCGATGGCGCAGGAGGCTACGATGTCCCGGTTATATGGAGGCATCCATTACCGGAGTGATTGTCAGATAGGGGTGACGACGGGTCAGAAAGTAGGTAATTATGCCATTCAACGGGCCATGGCGGATGGAGCGCAATAAGGCCCTGGAAGGGCCTTGTCCGAAGGACAGACAAAAAGAGAATGGCTGGGATCCGCTTCAGCGGATCCCAGCCAGAAAGAGGGACCGACAAAAATTAAAATGCCGTGATGAGCTAAAAAGCGCATCACGGCACCAGATAAAGATTTTTTGGATCATAAGCAAAAGCAAAGTAAAAACGCCGCGATTCTTCGCGGTGTTTATTTTTTAAAGCATGCCTGCGACGGTTTGAAGCCCTGGTGGACCGGGCAGGCCCATTAAATATATAAAATTAATTGTAAATGAAAAAAGTCGCCTTTTCATTCTCCCTGGCCGCCCTGTTTTTTACCACCTATGCCCAGCAGAAAGATTCTGCGCCGGCACCGGACACCGTGCGGTCGAAAATGCTGGACAGCGTACTCATTCTTTCCTCCCTGCGTCATAGCCTCCCTGAAATACAGGGCGTTTATATTTTTTCAGGCAAGAAGACTGACGATGTCGTACCGGACGCCAGCGGCGCCAACCTGGCCGGCAATATGGCCCGTATGGTCTTTGCCCGGATCCCGGGACTGAATGTCTGGGAAATGGATGGAGCCGGTACGCAGGTCAATGTAGGTTCGCGGGGAACGGATACGCACCGGTCGATCGAGATGAATATGCGGCAGAATGGATATAACACGAATTCCGATATGTTCGGCTATCCGGAGGACCACTATACTCCGCCTATGCAGGCGATCCGCGAGATCCAGCTGGTCAGGGGCTCGGCAGCCCTGCAATTCGGTCCCCAGTTCGGGGGGATGATGAACTATGTGATGAAGGAGGGGGACAGCGCCCGTCCCTTTGTCCTGGAGAGCGAGCAGACCGCGGGGGCCAATAAGTTTTTCAACTCCTACAATGCTATCGGGGGCACGGTGGGAAAGGTCAATTATTATGCGTATTACGATCAGCGCCAGGGAGATGGCTGGAGGCCGGATGCCGCCTTCAACTATCAGGCTTATTATGTGGGTCTTAACTACCGCTGGTCTAAAAAAGGAAGTCTGGGGCTGCAGTTTTCCCGGATGAACTACCGGCAGCAGATCGCCGGCGGGCTGACGGACCAGCAATTTGAGGCGAATTCGCGGCAGGCTACCCGGTTCAGGAATTTTTTCAACCCGGAAATCAATATTCCTACGCTGCTGTTGAACTATGACCTGTCTGCCTCCACGCATCTGTCTGTCACGTCCACCTACCTGGGCGGCCAGCGGAATAGCGTGCAATTCATCAATACTCCCAATATAGCCGATACCTTCAACACTTCGCTGGGCTCTTACAATCCCCGCCAGGTAGACCGGGATTATTACAGCGGGTTCACTACAGAAGCGCGGATACTGCATCTCTACCGGATCGGCGGGATCAGCGCTGCGCTGACCGGCGGGATCCGTTATTCCACGGAAGCTACTCATCGCCGGCAGAAGGGGGTGGGGACGACGGGCAATGATTTCGACCTGAGCCTGGTCAAACCGTATGGGATCGACCTGCACTTACATACTAATAACTATGCGGTCTTCGCAGAGAACCTGTTCCGTCTGACACCCCGACTGTCCGTAACCCCGGGCGTGCGTTATGAGGTGATCGATTCCAGGCTGAATGGGGTGATCAACAATGCCAGCTTTCCCGTCGTCTATACGGGCAAAAGGAATTTCCCCTTGTTCGGCACAGGTCTGCAATACCAGGTCAATTCTTCCACGCAGCTGTACGGCAATATCTCTCAGGCCTACCGGCCTTACCTGTATGCCAGCATCACCCCTGCCGACCAGGTGGGGGTCATCGATCCGAATATGAAAGACAGCAAGGGGTATGATGTGGACCTGGGATACCGGGGTGCGATCAGGGACTGGGTGCATTTCGATATCAATGCTTTTTATCTCTATTATGGCAATAAAGCAGGACAGCTTACGCTGACCAAACCGGATAACAGCACTTACCTGTACACGACGAATATCGGCAACTCCGTCGCCAAAGGCGTGGAGGCGTATGTGGAATTCAGCTTATGGAAGCCCCTGGTCAATCCGCATGCGGCTTTCGATATACGGCTCTTCAACTCCCTGGCTTATGATCATGCCCGCTATACCAGCGGACAGATCAGCAACAATGGCCATAATGTGCCTCTCACCGGCAATCGGGTAGAGGGTGTGCCGGATTTAATCGACAGGGCGGGGCTTATTTTCCAGTCGGGTCCCCTGAAGTCTACTTTGCAATATAGCTATGTTGGCAAGGGGTTCAGCGATGCCAATAATACGGTCTTCAATAGTACGGGAGCTACGGGGCAGGTGCCGGCTTACCATGTCTGGGACTGGTCGGCGGACTGGGTTTTTCTGACGCATTACCATGTTTCGGCGGGGGTTAACAATATCGCAGATGCCCGTTATTTTACCCGAAGGATCAATATGTACCCGGGTCCGGGGATCCTTCCTGCCGACGGGCGGACTTTTTATGTGTCTCTTGGATTGAAGTTGTAAGCGGTTAACGGACAGATTTATTACATTTATGATACAAAGAGGCGGAAGGCCTCTTCGTCCGATAGGACCGACATTAGCTGTATGCCGGAAATGCGCTACATTTCCAAAGCGCATTTCGGCGCATTAAACTAAACCGTGGGAATATGAAAAGATCTGTCTGTTTCTTCCTCCTTGCCCTATGCTCCTTGTTGTCATTCGGACAAGCGCCTGTCGCTATGTCCCCCGATAAGATTTATGGGAAATTATTCACAGATGTACAGATGAACCGGGTCTTCGCCGATGGAAAGACCTTCGTGGATTGCATTCCCAAAAGGAAGCCGGCGGAGATCGTTGCTGATTACGAAACGGCCAGGGTTACAGGTGGCTTTGACCTGAAAAAATTCGTCGAGGATAATTTTGAATTGCCGGCCAGTCCGACTGACAACTACAAGACGAATAACACCGAAGACGTGGTAGCCCATATCCGAAACTTATGGGCCGTCCTGAAAAGGAATCCTGATAAGCCGGTAGAAGGCAGCTCCCTGCTGCCCCTGCCCTATCCTTATATCGTACCCGGAGGCCGTTTTCGTGAAGTCTATTACTGGGACTCCTATTTTACCATGCTGGGGTTGAAAGAGAGCGGGGAAATAGAGATGATCGACAATATGGTGAAGAACTTCGCCTACCTGATAGAGACCTATGGTCATATACCGAATGGTAACAGGACGTATTACCTGGGGCGTTCACAGCCTCCTTTTTTCTCCGTCATGGTGGAGCTGCTGGCCGAGGTCAAAGGTGATAGTATCTACCAGGAATTTCTGCCGGCCATGGAAAAAGAATACCAGTTCTGGATGGATGGCAGCGACAAGCTAAAACCCGGTCAGGCTTACCGGCGGGTCGTTAAGCTGAAAGGCGGGGCGTTGCTCAACCGTTATTGGGACGATGCCCTTGTGCCCAGGCAGGAGAGCTGGCGCGAAGACTTCCTCACCGCGCAAAAGTCCGGAAGGGATAAGCTGGAGATGTACCAGCACCTGCGCGCGGGGGCCGAGAGTGGTATCGACTTCAGCAGCCGCTGGTTTGCCGATGGTAAGAACCTGGTGACGATCCGGACGACCGATATGATACCGGTAGATCTGAATTCCCTGCTCTATCACCTGGAGGTCTCCATCTCCAAAGCGAAGTTGATGAATAAGGACGATACGGCCGCCATGGAATACCGGAGAAAAGCCATCAAAAGAGGGGAGCTGATCGATAAATATTGCTGGAATAAAGGGCGCACCTACTATACCGATTACAATTTCAGGACACAGAAACAAAGCAATCATATCAACCCGGCCGGTATGTATCCTTTTTGTTTCGTCAATGAACATCCGGATTATATGAGCTTTCTGGGAAGACAGGTCGCTGCCGTCATCAGGGAGAAACTATTAAAGCCGGGAGGAGTGGTGACCACCGAATTTACGACAGGGGAGCAATGGGATGCTCCCAATGGCTGGGCGCCCCTGGAATGGATGACGATCTGGGGACTGGACCGCTGTGGTCAGAAAGACCTGGCCACCGATATTGCCGCACGCTGGGTAAAGCTGAATGAGAAGGTGTATAAGGAGACGGGCAAACTGATGGAAAAATACAATGTGACCGACATCAATAAAGAAGCCGGCGGCGGTGAATATGCCGGACAAGACGGCTTTGGCTGGACCAATGGGGTCTTATTGCGATTGATCCGGCAGTATAATTTGCCGAAAGAGTAACGGAAAGACGGCTTCCCGGTATCGTCCACCTATCGGGGGCGATTGCTTACCTTCGCAAAAAAATTCGTGATGACCAGATCTCCGATGTCCGGCCTTCTTTTTGTTTTTGTGCTCATTTCCTGCCTCTTTACTGCCTGCTCACAGAATAATGTGACGGAGGAAAACAGCTTTAAGAAGTATTTTGATTCGGCCGGGGTAAGCGGCTCTTTTGGCTTGTTCGACAATGGGCAGGGACATTTTACCATCTATAATTTATCCCGTTTTCGTGATAGTGCCTACCTTCCCGCAGCCACCTTCGACATCGTGCAGTCGCTGATCGGCATACAGACGGGGCTGGTCAAAGATGACAGCGCCCTGGTAAAGACAGATCGGGAGAATGGGTTCGGACAGCTGGCCTTGCGTATCGGCAAGGACACCTTGAAAAAATGGATCGACTCCCTGGGTTATGGGAATAAGAATATCGGCGGCCCTATCGATTCCTTCTGGCTGAATAATCACCTGAAGATTACTGCGGATGAACAGCTCGGCCTGATGAAGAAACTATATTTCGATCAATTGCCTTTTTTCCAGCATACGCAATCGGTTGTACGTCAGACGATGCTGACGGAAAAGAACGCTAACTACCAGCTAGTTTATAAAGCTGCCGGGGGAATCGGAGGGAATGGACATGGGATCGGCTGGATCATGGGCTGGATAGAAGAGAATAAGCACCCTTATTTCTTCGTTCTCAACCTGGAATCGACTGGTCCGAACCTGGACATGCCGAATACCGGGTTGCCGGTTCTGAAGAGCATGCTGGGGCAATTGGGCTTTTTCCAGGGAAAGAAATAGTATTGGCTTTCTTTTTGCAAGCTATTCAACCAATTCTTTGGTGGAATTCTTTAAATTGGTGTCCGCAACCAGCTCATTAGTGTCCCTAAGTATCTAAAAGATTCATGTTCAGAGTACAACATATCGAATATCTCCTGGGCCTGGCCGCTCTTCCCCTTTTGGGATTGCTGCTTTATGCCCTGCTGAAATGGAAGAAAAAGACAACGGCGCGGATAGGGGATCCTTTTCTGGTGAAACAGCTGATAAAGAATTTCTCTTCGCTTCGATTCTTCATAAAAGTATCGCTGGCGTTACTGGCTTTTATCCTCATTATTATCGGCGCGGCTAATTTACAAAAACCGGGCGCCATGGAGAATATCAATCGCCGGGGCGTGGATGTAATGCTGGTGCTGGATGTAAGCAAGAGCATGCTGGCGCGGGATATCAAGCCCAGCCGCCTGGAAAAGGCCAAGCAAATGATGCTAAGGCTAATGGATAAGCTGGAGAACGATCGTGTCGGTCTGGTCTTATTCGCCGGCAGGGCCTACCTGCAAATGCCCCTGACCACCGACCACGGCGCGGCCAGGATGTATATCCGGAATGCCAGTCCCGAGGTCGTTCCCACACAGGGCACCGTGATCGGAGAGGCCCTGAGAATGGCCAATACTTCTTTCAATAGCAAGGAAAGAAAATATAAAGCGATCGTGCTTATATCGGATGGGGAAGACCATGATCCCGAAGCGTTGAATGTTGCCAAAAACCTGGCATCGAACGGGGTTATGATCAATACGGTAGGGATCGGCTCTCCGGATGGATCGCCGATCGTGGACCCCGTCACCAATGAAGTGAAAAAGGACGAACAGGGACAGACTGTCATTTCCAGGCTGAATGAGGCTGAATTGCAGCAATTGGCGGATGCCGGCAACGGAAGATACGTTCGTATGGATAACCTGGACGACGTGCTGATCACCATGACGCAGCAGTTGGACAGCATCGAAAAAAAATCCCTGAGCGACGCGGAATTTATCGACTATAAAAGTTATTTTCAGTGGTTCCTGGGGGGCGCCCTGTTACTGCTGCTGGTGGAGTTCTTCCTGTCGGAGCGCAAAAACGCCACAGGCGTTTTGCCCGAAGGGCCATCATTAGACCCGAACTAAAAAATGCCGGCATTTTTTAGTTCGCTAGAGCGAACAAACAACCATGAAGAAAAGAAATTACATATTGCTGTTCATCTTTGTAGCGGCGGCGCTGGCGGCTATTAGCCCTCTGCGATCATCGGCGCAAAAAGAAAATGCCCTGATCCGCAGCGGCAATCGCTATTACAAACAGAAACAGATCGATCAGTCACAACATCAATACCAGGAAGCTGTCAAGTCAGCGCCGGATAACCCCACGGCGAATTACAACCTGGGCAATGCGCAATTCCGGAAAAATAATTTTGAGGAAGCCGCCAAATCCTATGAGACCAGCGTGGAGCATAGTACCGATAATGCCGGCCGGGAAAAGGGATTGTACAATAAGGGGGTGGCCATGGCTAAACAAAAGAAGCTGCCTGAGAGCATCGACGCCTGGAAGAATGCTTTGAAGCTGGATGCTTCTGATGAAGACGCCCGGGAGAACCTTCAGAAGGCGCTTATGGAACAGAAGCGGCAGCAACAGCAGCAGCAAAAGGATCAGAAAAATCAAAAGGACAACAAAAAGGATAAGGATAAGAAGGATCAAAAAGACCAGAAGGACGAAAAGAAGGATCAGGAACAGCCACAACAGCCCAAACCGCAGCCCAGCAAGCTTAATAAACAACAGGTAGAGCAATTGTTAAAGGCCCTGCAGCAAAAGGAAAATGACCTCCAGGATAAAATGAACCAGAATAAGGTTAAATCTGCTACACAGCCTGAAAAAGACTGGTGAGATGGGCTGAATCTATCTTAATTTTGCGTTATGCAATTATACTGTAATTCCCTTACACAATATACGAGGCTGAAGACCCTGGAAGTGAAGATCGGAGATCTGCTCCTGGGCAATTTTCATCCTATCCGGGTACAGACCATGACCACGACCGATACCATGGATACCCTGGCCACGGTGGAACAATCCATCCGCTGTATAGAGGCCGGCGCCGAGCTGGTACGTATTACGGCTCCCAGCAAGAAGGAGGCGGAGAACCTGCTTAATATAAAGAACGAACTGCACAAAAGAGGCTATCATACCCCCCTGGTGGCGGATATTCATTTCACGCCCAATGCCGCCGAGATCGCGGCCCGCATCGTTGAAAAAGTAAGAGTGAATCCGGGTAACTATGTCGATAAAAAGAAATTTGAATTCATTGAGTATACGGATGCCGATTACCAGGAAGAGATAGACAGGATCCGCACCCGTTTCACCCCCCTGGTAAAGATCTGTAAAGAGTATGGAACGGCTATGCGTATCGGAACGAACCATGGTTCTCTGAGCGACCGTATCATGAGCCGTTACGGGGATACGCCGATGGGTATGGTGGAGAGCGCCATGGAATTTCTGCGGGTAGCCAGGGACGAGAGCTATCACAATATTATCCTGAGCATGAAGTCCAGTAATCCGCAGGTGATGGTCCAGGCCTACCGTTTGCTGATCCGCAACATGCAGGATGAGTTCGGCGCCTGCTATCCCCTGCACCTGGGAGTGACGGAAGCCGGCGACGGAGAAGATGGCCGTATAAAATCGGCGATCGGCATCGGTACGCTGCTCGAAGACGGGATCGGAGATACGATCCGTGTCTCCCTGACGGAAGACCCTGAATTTGAAATACCCGTCTGTAAAGACCTGGTGAAAAGATATGAGGGGCGCGGCAGCGTGCCCGCTATTCCTTCCATTGACAGGATACCGTACTCCCCCTTCGATTACCGTCGGCGAAAATCCCTGTCCGTCTCCAATATCGGAGACCACCAGGTCCCTGTCGTAGTGGCCGATTTCAGGAAGGCGGCGACGATCGGAAGTCAGGATCTTGCTACGATAGGATATAGCTATGATCCGGCAAGCGATAAGTGGAATATCGGCGATGCGGCCGCGGATTATCTGTACACGGGGACTAAGACGATTGATTTTGAACTACCCGGCACATGCAAGCTGATCTGCGATTACAAGGTCTGGCTGCAGGCTCCGGACAAACAGAAATATTTACCGCTCTACCAGGGGACAGAATACCTGGAGGCTGGGGAACGCTCCACCCTGCTGAATTTCGTATCCCTGGACACTGCCGGGGAGGATACGGCGGCATTATTGCAAAAGATAAGCGAGGACCCTACCGTCGTATTATGTTGCTGGTCCTCTCATCCCTATGCTATGCTGTCCGTGAGGCGTATGGTCATGGAGCTGATAAAGCAGGGTATTCACTGCCCCCTGATCCTGGCGGTGGAAAGCGGGGACAACAGTATCGATGAGCAGTTGATCCATTTTTCCACGGAAGCCGGCGCTTTGCTGCTGGACGGAATGGGGGATGGTATCTGGCTGATGAATGAGGGGGAAAACCATGCCTTCATCAACAATATCTCTTTTTCCATCCTGCAGGCTACCAGGACCCGGATCTCCAAAACGGAATATATTTCCTGTCCCTCTTGTGGGCGGACCCTGTTCGACCTCCAGGAGACGACGGGGAGAATCCGCTCTGTCACCCACCATCTCAAAGGCGTGAAAATTGCGATTATGGGCTGCATTGTCAATGGTCCCGGAGAGATGGCCGATGCGGACTTTGGATATGTGGGCAGCGGACCCGGCAAGATCACTCTTTACAGAGGCAAAGAAGTGGTCAAGCGGAACGTTGACAGCGCCATTGCGGTGGAAGAGCTGATCCGTTTATTGAAAGAGAGCGAGGCGTGGATAGATCCCCCATTCGTTGCCAATGCTAAAATTATTTCTTATTGAATCGTATTGACAGACTGCACGCGATACTGACCCATCTTCAAAGTAAGAAGAGGGTGACGGCCCAGGAAATGGCCGATCGCTTCTCCATAAGCCTGCGTACCGTCTACCGGGACGTGAAGTCCCTGGATGAGTCCGGGGTACCCGTAATCGGAGAGGCCGGCACCGGCTATACTATTATGGAGGGTTATCGCCTGCCACCCGTTATGTTCACGCAGGAGGAAGCCGGCGCCATCCTGCTGGGGTCCAAGCTGGCGGAGAAGTTTACGGACGGGTCGGTTAAGCGACATTTCAACGCGGCATTATTTAAGATCAAAGCCGTACTGCGGGCCACCGATAAAGAGTATGTGGATAGCCTCGCCGATCATATCGAGATCCTGTCGCGCGGCGCTCCGGCCAGTGATGCTTCTCATCAATATCTTTCTGTATGGCAGCAGGCCATCGTCCAGCAAAAAGTAGTAGATCTTCAGTATCATTCCGGCGGGAAAGAGGAGACGACCAAAAGAAGCGTAGAGCCTATCGGGTTGCTGTATTATTCAACGGCCTGGCATCTGATCGCCTGGTGCCGTCTGCGTAAAGACTACCGCGACTTCCGGCTGAGCCGTATGCTTGGCGCCACCCTGAAGGACGAATCTTTCGACCGGTCCTCCCACCCCTCTGTTCAGGAATATATCCGGCAGAATAGAGGCAGCGAAGAACTGCAGGAAGTCGTAGTCAACTTTGATAAAAAAGTGGTCAGATACCTGCGGGAGCAAAAATATCTGAACGGTTTTGTGTCGGAAGAAGATCTGGGCGATGTGGTAAGCATGAAGTTTTTGACCTCCTCCATAGACTACTTCGGCCGCTGGCTCCTGCCATACTGCAATACCGTCACCATCGAATCTCCTGCCGGGCTCCGCACTATCATGAAAGACCTGTCGCAGCGACTGCTGGCTCATTATGGAACCTGCTGACATAAGGTTGTCACTACCGTCTCTTTTCTTTGTGGTAAAACCTGCAATATGAAGAAAAGAATATGCTCCGTATTTGTGTTCGACGGATTTGCCGATCACGAGGTTGCGCTCACCATGGCCTGCTTGAATACCGAAAGTGATTTTACCATCGAGACTTTCTCCGACAGGGGGCGGTCCGTGACTTCCCTGAGCGGGCTCAGGATAACGCCGCATACCAGCCTGCAAAATACCGATCCGGAATATTTCGACCTGCTATTGTTACCAGGAGGGGCCCAATGGGAGAAGGGGGACAACCTGGAAGTCCTTCCCCTTATCCGCGCTACGGCCGGGAGAAAGCCTATCGCCGCCATTTGTGGAGCTACCCTGGCCCTGGGAGACCTGGGACTGCTGGATAAAATTCCTCATACCAGTAATTTCCCCGGTTATATAGAACAATATTGCAGGGATTATGAGGGTTCGGACTACTACCGGCCGGTGTCCCTGGTAAATGCCGGCGATATCATCACCGCCAGCGGCGAAGCTAATTTGGACCTGGCTTATGAGATCCTGAGGATCTTCGGGATCTTCGAACCTGCTTTTTATGAACAATAAGAGCCAGATAGATAGGCCTTTTTTCAATACATTGCAGGAAATTATCTTTTCCGCAATATGAATTTTTCTATTTATCGTACGAATGAGAACGGGCTGGACCTGGTGAATTTAAAAGAAGAAACCTCCGGTACGGAAATAGCGCTGCTTCCCGGTCATGGGGCTTCCCTCCATGCTTTTCGCGTCCGGCAAAAGAATGACAGCCTTTTCAACGTGATCGATCATTATCAGGACCTGGACGAGCTGAACAAGGAAATGGGCCGGTCTTTTAAGAGCCCGAAGCTTTCTCCCTTTCCCTGTCGTATAGCGTCGGGCAAATACGAGTATGAAGGAAAAGAATATCAATTCGGGGGTATCTTCTCCGACGGAACGGCAATCCATGGTTTATTGTATGATAAGGCTTTTACGGTCACGGAGGAAGAGGCCAGCGATTTGTCGGCCAGCCTTTCCATGGAATACTGGTACAAAAAAGACAATGCGGCTTATCCCTTTGATTATAACTGCCTGGTAAGATATGTGTTACACGAAGGCAGCCTCCTGGAAGTGGTGACGACGGTGACTAACCTGGGTAAGGAGACCCTTCCGATTGCCGATGGCTGGCATCCTTATTTTCAATTAGGGGGCAATGTCGGGGACTGGCTCCTGCAGTTTCATGCCTCGGCGATCGTGGAGTTCAGTGACCAGCTGATCCCCACCGGGCGTTTATTACAATATGATACTTTTGATAACCCCAGGCCGATCGGGGATGAGTTCCTGGACAATTGTTTTGTCCTGAAACCGGGTATCGTTAGTCCCGCCTGTGAGCTCTTTAATCCGGCCAGTGGCTTGCGGGTGTCCTTTTTCCCCGATGCCGGTTATCCCTATCTCCAGCTGTATACGCCTCCGGAACGGGGCAGCATCGCGGTGGAGAATCTCAGTGCGGCTCCGGATAGCTTTAACAATAAAATGGGGCTTATCCTTTTGCCGCCGGGACATTCACAAATTTTTACAGCCCGATACAAGGTTAGCGTCGGGTAAAAAATTAACTTGCTTTCTAAATATTGTATACTGATGAAGATCCTGAAATTTATACTGCCCTTATCCCTGGTGTTTTGTTTATCAGGCTGCCTGGACATCGATGAGAATGTAGCCATAAAAAAAGACGGCAGCGGGCAATTATCCATGGATATGGATATGAGCCAGATGGTGGAGATGCTGCAGACCTATGTAGGTAAAGATGAATTGGCTAAGAAGGGAATGGAGAAAATGGATACGACCATTCTTATGAAAGATATCGTCGATACGATGAGTTCACTCAGCGCCGAAAAGAAAGCCTTGCTTCGCCCCGGGTCAGTACATATAAAGATGAATCTTGATGAGAAGGTATTCAAGACGCATATGCAGTTCCCTTTCAGCAGCCTGGCTAACCTGCAGAAGCTATATGGCGCTATGAGCGATGGTTCTTTGAGCAGTACCCAGCTGTTTAAGGGGCTGGGGGGCCAGGATGGCGCAGGGGGGGGACCCAGCCCGGATGTCAATCAGTTCAATGGCATTTACGATTTTACCTGTAAGGACGGCGCGATGAGTAAAACGCTGAACCAGGAAAAATGGAAAGCCCTGACACAGGATCCCCAGCTCGCCCAGATGAAGCAGGCAAGCCAGATGGGCGTTGAAATATTATATACTACTACGATCAAGTTCCCCCGTCCGATAAAAAAAGTCGATAACTCCCTGGCCAAACTATCCGAGGACAAGACGACCGTTACGATCAAGTACAACCTGGTAGACGTATTCGATCATCCGGAGCAGTTCGGATATAGTATAGAATATTGAATCCTCAACACTTATTATGATAAAAACAGATTTTCTGGTCATAGGCTCCGGAATTGCAGGTCTTAGCTATGCATTGAAAGTGGCCCAGCATCATCCGGATAAGAAAGTGCTGGTCATTACCAAGACGAGGATCGATGAGACCAATACGAAATACGCGCAAGGCGGGATCGCCGGTGTCACGGACCTGGAGAAAGATAGCTATGAAAGTCATATACAGGATACGCTGATCGCCGGAGATGGTCTCTGTAATCCGCATACGGTGGAGATCGTCGTGAAGGAAGGGCCGGAAAGGATACAGGATATCATCGACTGGGGTACGCGGTTCGATAAGGATTCGGATGGGGATTTCAAGCTGGGCAAAGAAGGGGGACATTCCGCCTTTCGCATCCTTCATCATAAAGATGTCACCGGCAAAGAAATAGAAAGGGCCTTGCTGGAAACGGTTGGTAAACAAAAAAATATAGAGATCGCCAAGCATTGGTTTGTCATCGACCTGATCACCCAGCATCATCTCGGTTACCTGGTCACCAAAGCGACGCCTGACATCGAATGTTATGGCGTCTATGTTTTCGACCAGCATACGAATAAAATAGAAAAGATCCTCTCCCGTATCACCTTGCTGGCGACGGGTGGCAACGGCCAGGCTTACCGGACGACGACCAACCCTAAGATAGCAACAGGAGATGGGGTGGCCATGGTCTACCGGGCCAAGGGCCGGATCGAGAATATGGAGTTTATCCAGTTTCATCCCACGGCGCTGTATGAGCCGGGGATCAGTCCTTCTTTTTTGATTACGGAAGCCGTACGGGGGGATGGAGGGATTTTGCGTAATAAGGACGGAGAGGCCTTCATGGAAAAATACGACAAGAGAAAGGACCTGGCTCCCCGCGATATCGTAGCCCGGGCTATTGACAGCGAGATGAAAAGGGCCGGTACGGAACATGTGTACCTGGATTGCCGGCATATGAATAAGGATAAATTCATCGAGCATTTTCCGAATATTTATGAGAAATGCCGGTCGATCGGGATCGAGGTTTCGGAACAGCTGATCCCTGTTGCCCCGGCTGCCCATTATAGCTGCGGCGGGATCAAAGCGGACGAATGGGGCAGGACTTCCATCAATAATTTATATGCCTGCGGGGAATGCGCTTCTACCGGTCTGCATGGGGCCAACCGTCTGGCCAGCAACTCCCTGCTCGAAGCCCTGGTTTTCGGCCACCGGTGCTACCTGGACAGCGTTACGAGGCCGGAAGGCATCGCCTTCCAGGAGGCCATCCCTGACTGGAATCCCGGGGGAACCACCGAGCCAAAGGAAATGATCCTCATCACCCAAAGCCTGAAGGAGCTGCAGCTCCTGATGAGCGATTATGTAGGGATCGTCCGTACGAATGTGCGTCTTCAACGGGCTATGAAAAGACTCGATCTTCTGCATGAGGAAATAGAGACTTTATATGAAGCCACGGCAGTATCTCCCCAGCTTTGCGAGGTGCGTAACCTGATCACCGTAGGCTATCTGATCGTTAAGGCGGCCCAGTTCCGTAAAGAGAGCCGCGGCCTGCATTATAATACGGATTATCCGGGCAAGAGCCCGCTGGTGCAGAATATCGTGCTATAGTAAAGGCCCGGGGGTGGGCGAAGCCCCCCTGTGTTGTATCTTTGCCGCCATGAATACTTCTCCCGCTCCTTCAATTACCAGGGCCATGATCTTTGCCGCGGGCCTGGGTACGCGCTTTAAGCCATGGACCGACCGGCATCCGAAAGCGCTCGCATTGGTCAATGGGAAGAGCCTGTTACAGCGTAATATTGAATACCTGCAACAATACGGGATCCGGGACCTGGTCGTCAATGTTCACCATTTTGCCGGGCAGATCCGGGAGGCCCTTGCTGTCAACCAGGGATGGGGCAGCAGGATTACGATCAGCGATGAGACGGAGGAGGTGCTGGAGACGGGCGGAGGATTAAAAAAAGCGCGTCCTTACCTGGAAGGGGCCCCTTTCCTTCTTATGAACGTGGATATTCTGACGGATCTGAATTTATCGGATATGATCCGGGACCATTTTCAGCATCGTCCTTTAGCCACCCTGGCCGTTACTGACCGGAAGACTTCCCGTTATTTTTTGTTTGATGAGCAGGAGCAATTGTGCGGTTGGCGCAATGTCCGGACAGGGGAAGAAAAGATGGCCAGACAGGTCGACAATCTTCCTGTTCAGAAAGCATTCAGCGGTATCCATATCATCGACCCGGCTATTTTTCCCCTGATCCGTGCGGAAGGGAAATTCTCTATTGTGGACTTGTATCTGGAGCTGGCGGCGGCCCGGATCATAAGAGGTTTCGATCATAGCCACTCCAGGCTGATCGATGTAGGGAAACTTGAATCCGCTATTGAGGCGGAGCGTTTGTTTCCATAGGTCCGGGTTTTAAAACAAAGGGCTGGATAGAAATCCTGCCCTTTTTTAAATCCAATATCCTATGAAAAACCGAGCATAATCATTCAATCTTTAAACCAACTGTTAAATATTTTTTAAAATACATGTTAACACCTATTCAAAACCTTGAAAACTAATCAGATGATAAACCCGGTCTAATTCCATCCAGGAGATCGGGTTTGGGAGAATTTTCCCCAAGGGATGTAGCGTTTTTTCCCCAGATTATGGGGGTCAGTTCAGCTCGCTCTTTTTCCGTGATCAAATCAAAGATTTTTCTTAGATGGAGTTTCATTTCCTGTAGTTCTTCTGTGGAACTATAATCCAGGCATATAATGAATTTTTTTACTTCTTCAATAAGAAGATATCGTAAAGCAGAAGCAGGAAGTTCTTCCGGAGCCTTTTTCATAAGGGTAATAAAAAAACAAAAATCATTCCTATTGGCTTTATAAAAGATACGGGCCTCTTTATATTGTTATTAAATTTAGAAGAAGTCAGGCTGAATAGAAGCAAGGTGAACTAACTTTAGCGCTATCAAAACCGGATGCCATGCAAAAATTTTTTCAGATCTTTTTTCTCAGCTTTCTATTCATTACGGTAATTGTACAGGTACAGGGCCGTGCACAGCAGGGGCCGGAAGCCGGAATGGCTGCAAAAGTTATGCTGCCCAATGGCTGGTCGCTCACCCCGGCCGGTCATAGCCTTCCTTTAGGGGATCTGCCGTTGAATATTGCCGTATCTCCGTCCAGACGCTGGCTGGCCGTCACTAACAATGGGCAAAGCACACAGACGCTGCAGCTCATCGATGCGGCAAAGGAGAAGGTCATAGATAGTGTGGTGATCCCTAAGTCCTGGCTGGGATTAAAGTTCAGTGCAGACGGTCATTACCTGTATGCTTCCGGCGGCAATGACAATTGTATTTTGAAATATGCGGTCAATTATCAGGGGCCCCGTGCGCTGGTGTTGACAGATAGTATATTCCTGGGGAAAAAATGGCCGGAGAAGATTTCTCCGGCGGGACTGGAGATAGACGACAAGAGACAGTTGCTGTATGTGGTGACGAAAGAAAATAATTCCCTGTATGTCGTGAGTCTGGCTAGTAAATCTGTCCTGCAACGGCTGGACCTGGGCGGGGAAGGGTATACCTGCCGTCTTTCCCCTGACAAAAAGGAACTTTATATTACCTGCTGGGGATGTGATCAGGTGCTGATCTTTGACACGAAGAGCCGTTCTTTTTCCGGGGAGATCGCCGTCGGGGATAATCCGAACGATCTGTGCCTGACCCGGGATGGCCGCTGGCTTTTTGTAGCCAACGCCAATGATAATTCCGTTTCGGTGATCGACCTGCCCCAAAGAAAAGTGGTAGAGACCCTTAACGCTGCCTTGTACGCCGATGCACGTCCGGGATCCACGACGAATGCGCTGGCGTTAAGCACGAATGAAAAATCGCTCTATGTAGCCAATGCGGATAATAATTGCCTTGCCGTATTCGATGTGAGCAAGCCGGGTTCGGGTATATCCCGGGGATTTATCCCGGTAGGCTGGTATCCTACGGCTGTACAGGTGATCGGGAAAAAAATCTGGGTGGCCAATGGAAAAGGGTTCTCCTCTATGGCCAATCCTTATGGCCCGAATCCGGTCAGGAAGAATGAGGAGGTGAGCTATCAAAAAGGAGAGGCAAGAAAACCTCGTACAGTACAATATATAGGCGGTCTGTTTAAAGGGACGATGAGCATTATCCCTGAGCCGGATGAAAAAGAATTAGGTGCATATTCTACCCAGGTCTATCAGAATACGCCGTATACAAAATCGGGTGAATTGCAGGCAAAAGGCGAGCCGGGTAACCCTGTGCCTGTGAAAGTAGGGGATCCTTCTCCTGTCAAATACGTTTTCTATGTTATAAAAGAAAACCGTACGTATGATCAGGTGTTGGGAGACATGAAAGAAGGCAATGGTGATAGCAGCCTGGTGCTATTCGGGGAGCGGATCACTCCTAATCAACATGCATTAGCCAAAGAATTCGTCTTATTGGATAATTTTTATGTGGATGCGGAAGTGAGCATGGATGGGCACAACTGGAGTATGGGCGCTTATGCGACAGACTACCTGGAAAAGAACTGGGTTACGAGCTATGGAGGACGGGGTGGATCTTATGATGGAGAGGGCAACCGGGCCATAGCGAATAATAAAGGGGGGTTCATCTGGGATCATTGCCAGAGAGCAGGTGTCGGTTACCGGACTTATGGCGAATTCGCGGATAACTATAAGCCCAATATTCCTGTGTTGCAAGGGCATTATTGTGCATCCTACACCGGCTGGGACCTGAAAGTGAGAGATACGGTCAGAGTTGGTCAATGGAAAAGGGATTTTGATTCTCTCCTGGCTGCGGGCGCCCTGCCCCGGTTAAATACGGTACGTCTGGGCAACGATCATACGGAAGGTCTCAAGAAAGGCCGTCCCACTCCTTTTGCACATGTGGCGGATAATGATCTGGCGGTGGGCGAGTTCATAGAATATCTCAGCAAAAGCCCTATCTGGAAGGAAAGTGTCGTCCTCATTCTGGAAGATGATGCACAGAATGGGCCGGATCATGTGGATGCGCATCGGAGCCCTGTATATATAGCGGGAGGATTGGTCAAACATCATTTTGTAGATCATACTATGTATTCGACTTCTTCTGTTTTGCGGACGATCGAGCTGATCCTGGGTATTGGGCCCATGAGCCAGTATGATGCAGCCGCTACGCCCTTGTGGAGGTGTTTTTCCACTACTGCGGATTTGACGCCGTTTAACGCGCTTCCGGCGAATATAGATCTCATGGAAAAAAATATGGCCTGGAATGAGCTGGCGAAAAAATCGGCCGGTCTTGATTTTGCCCGGGAAGATCGCATTCCGGAGAATCTGTTCAACGAGATCCTGTGGAAGGGCATCCGGGGGATGAATGCGACGGTGCCGGCTCCCAGCCGGGCGGCTTTTGTAAAGGCCAGCAAGGAGATCGATGATTGATAACGATGACTAAATAAGAAAGGGGCGGTCCATGCGGACCGCCCCTTTCTTATTTATATTTATAGAATTTTTTACCAGTCTCTGCGGTGTCCTTCTCCGCGATCATGCTCCCTATGATCATAATCCCTGTGTTCGTAATCCCTGTGTTCATATCTTTCGTGGTCATAATCCCTGCGTCCTCTTTCCCTTTCATAATAAGGACGGTAGTGTTCGTAGTAACAACGGTCACGGTAGTGTCCGTTCCAGGCGGGATAGGTATAATAAGCTGCGTCGGGATATTGTTCATAAGCTACCGGAGCGGGGGCCGGAGCATAGCCTTCCTGGTATGCCGGAGCCTCCTGGTATACTACCGGTGGCGCGGGAAGCGAGATATGGATCCGGGGGACGGGGAATCCGAACCCTACATGTGCATTCACATAAACCTGTGAGTAAGCGCTGTTGGCTATCAGGCTGGCGGCGATGATCGTGGTAAGGACAAATAAACGTTTCATAATTGTAGATTTTAAGTGGATGTTTTTCCGGCTTTTCAGCCTTTGTATATTGGAGGGGAAACAGGTCCTTTAATTTAATGGGGAACTGTTAAAGATTATGTAAAGGCAGGAGGCGTTCAGGGCTTAAAGCCTACGGCGGCTATGCAGGTGACGGGATACATATCCCGGTATTCGATGCGGATATTGGTGAGTCCGGCTGCTTCATAATCTTCTCTTATCCTTTCCCCGGCCTGGTGGATGGCTGCTTCTTTCCGGGCTTCGCGGGGCTGAAAGACCATTACTAACCGGCCCCTGCTTTTCAGGAGGCTGGACAGCCGCATAAATTCCAGTTGCGGCTCCTGTCCAAAGAAATGAGGATCGGATCCGTAAATGCTGTGAAAATAATGAGGAGGATAGGATAATTCGTTCAGATCGCCGATATGCAGTTGCAGCAGCTGCTGTTGGATAAATCTTTTGTTTCTCCGGTAGGCCTGTTGATACAACGGGATGGAGTGCTCGATGCCGGCAAGAAAGCCCACCTTTAACCGGTGGGCTACTTCCTGTAAAATATGACCTGCTCCATAACCCACTTCCAGAATATGCTGGTAGGGCTGGATATTCAATTGTTCGATCGTCCAGTCGCTGCGCTGTTTACTTTTCATCGACAGCAGGCAGGCTGCCAGTTTCCCGGAGTAGAGGGCCGGTTGGCGGATGGTGTTATACAGATTAGCGATCATAGCTATAAAGGTTAGCCGTTGATTTTATATAGGATTTTCAGACGAAGGAGCTTTCTCATTGGAGAACGGCGCTCCTGGTTTGAATGACATGTCTGGTTTGAAAGGCGGGCGGCAGCGCCGGCCCCAGTCCTGCTTAAATTTTTCTTTTTCTTCCGGCGACATATTCATCCATCGCTGCTTCATCTTATCTTTCCACCGGCCTCCCCTGGGGCCTCCGCCCCGGAAGCCTCCGAATAATAATTTAGTGAGGATCAGCAGCCCAAGGGCCTGCCAGAAGCTGATGACGGGAAAGTGGAACAGTTCGGGCAGCAGGGCATTCCATAATAACATCACGATGCCTGAGAAGACCATTACGCCTACGACGGCCAGGCAAATAAAGCCTGCCACTTTGCGTATCCAAAAACGTTTCATTTTGTATTGATTTAATGATTTATAATTTCGTTATACAAGTCCAGCAGCCGTTCCCGCAGATACAATACGGCATATCTTTTCCGCGAGATCAGGGTATTGACTTTCTCACCTGTCAGTTCGGCGATCTCCTTGAATGGGACGTCTCCCAATTCATTCCATACGAACACCTTCTTTTGTTCTTCCGGTAACTCTTCCAGCGCTTCCTGTAAGGTCTTCCAGAAAAGATTTTTCAGGTAGGCGGTTTCCGGGTTGTTGCTGTTATCGAAGAGGATGGCTGAAAAATTCGGACCGTCGTCCTCGTCTTCCGGCCTCAGGAGATCTTCCAGGGATTCCGGTTTCTTTTTACGGTAGCGATCCGTAATCTTGTTGCGGGCAACCGTGAACAGCCAGCTGCTGACCTGTTCTATCGGCTCCGTATCCACCGTTGTCGTGAATTGGTACCAGACATCCTGTAGAATATCTTCGGCATCGGCCTCATTGCTGACGCGCTGACGGATAAAGCCAAGCAGTCTTTTACCGAACTGGCTGATGACCGTCGTGATATTTTTCCTTGATGATTGGCTCATTACGGATGGTATCGTCAATAACTCCTCCATGCTTACTGTACGCTTTCTGCGTCTTGTATACAGATAGACGGATGAAGAGAGTCTTTATTTTAAAATTTGGTAAAAAAGGGTATTTTATTTTATATTTGATTGTTTTTCAGGCTATTAGCCATCTGGCCCTGTTTTGACCCCTTATTTCACCCTCTTTAGGTCCTCCCAGCGGGTACTATATCTTTCGGACCGGCGCTCCTGCCGCATTTTCCAGTTCTTGTTCATCCCGGAGGAACCGAATTTCACGCTGTCATCCCGCATGCTGAAATTGATATTATCGATGGTGTTCATTAAGAAACGGTGTTGGTTTTCAGCGGCGGGAACGAACAGATTGCCTTGTATGGAGTCATCCGGTACCAGGCCGCTCAGCATCACCCCGGCTTTCTTATACACTTTTCCCTCCTCATGCAGCTGTTCTACCAGCCCGACAGCGGATTTGATCAGCTCATGTGTCAGCGAAGTGGCCTTTGGTAAGGTAGCATAGTTGCTGATGGTGGCGCCCCGCCGGAAATCCGCTAAATGATCCTGGTCTCTGGTCACAATGAATACGCTGACCACATTGGCGGCGCTTTCCTGCCGGCGCAGCTTCTCCGCGGCCCGTGAAATATAGGTGGCTATGGCTTCTTTCAGCTCGCGCAACTCCGTAACAGGGCGGCCGAACATACGGGTGGTGGCGATCATTTTTTTATTGACCAGCTCCTCTTCCATGATGATAGCCGGCAGTCCCCGCAATTCCCGGATCAGCCGCACTCCCACCACTCCCCCCATATTGGTATGGGCCCATTCCTCCGGCATGTTGCGCAGCTCCCAGGCGCTGGTGATGCCCCAGTCGATCAGTTTGGCGGCATAGGAACGACCTACACCCCAGAGATCGTCAACCCTTGTTTGCTGCAGCGCCAGCCTTTGTTCTTCTTCTGTAGCCAGCACTTTTACACATCCGGAAGCCTTTTTGTTCTTTTTCGCCATGATATTGGCCATCTTAGCCAGTGTCTTGGTAGGAGCTACCCCGATGGAGACGGAGATCCCGGTCCATTGCTCCACTGTATCCTTGATATGCTTCGCGTGGCTGAGGAGGTCCCCGGCGGGCACGGCGCTGAGGTCCATGAATGCCTCGTCCACGGAATAGACCTCTACGGCTGGTGAATCCCCCTGGGCTTTATGAGCTGTCTCTCCTGCGAGGAACCGCAGGGTCTCCATCACCCGCCGGCTCATATCCCCGTATAGGTGGTAATTGGAAGAGAATACGGCGATATCATTCTTTTCAATGATATGCCTTACCTGGAAATACGGACTCGCCATGCCAACCCCCAGTTTCCTCGTCTCGTCGCTGCGGGAGATGATACAGCCGTCGTTATTGCTCAGCACTACGACAGGCTTGTTCCACAGATCGGGCCGGAATACCCGTTCGCAGGAGCAATAGAAGCTATTACAATCGACAATCGCTTTCATGTGTTAATAATGTCTTTTTAAGCTCAGACAGTCGCTTCGCTGGTGTCATAAGCTATGAATTACGTAAGTTACGACTCCCCAGATGGAGAATTCGGAGCCGGAGAGATCGACGTCGATGGGGGATAGCCGGGGAGTCTCCGGTACCAAACGGATCTTATTGAACGTCTTTTCAAAACGGCGTATCAGCATCTCCCCGTTGAGGATCGCTATAATGACCTTGCCGTTTGCCGCTTTGACAGAACGATCCACGATCACCACATCGCCATTGAAAATGCCTGCTCCTGTCATGGCATCGCCGCTCACCCGCATAAAAAAGGTTGCCGGTTTGTTCCGGATCAGCTGTTCATTCAGATCGATCCCTCTTTCCATATAATCATCGGCGGCGGCGCCAAAGCCGGTCGCATTGGCGGTAGGGATATCCCACTGGGTAAAACGTTTGGTGCCTTTGTAGTGCATGCCGGAAAATTGTTCGACTTCCATACAGTAAAAGTTTTTTTGGCCTTAACCACCCTCCGGAAAGGAGGGGGAGAAAAAAATAATTTGTTATACTAATTTATTTAGTAAATTTATGCTAATAAATTGATCAGTTAAATTTTTTTTTATGGATACCGGATTAGTAAAACAGGCTCCATTTGTCACTTCCAGGGGGGCTGCTTCGGTGGAAAGGGAGCGGCGGGTGGAATACCTGCTCGTCATTTATCCGACCGGCGACCTGCATGACAAGCTGCTGGATGAGCAACAGCAATTCTCCAGTGACTATGGTTTGCCGGCCCTCCTCCGCAATAAGCCGCATATTACCGTGGCCGCCTTTCAGGCCGGGGAAGTGGTGGAAGACACCCTGATCCGCTGGATCCAGCGGATCTGCAACCGCCATACGAGCTTTGACATCACGCTCAACAACTACAGCGGGTTTCCTCCGCACACCATTTACCTGCGTGTGCTGGACCCCCAGCCTTTCCGGCAACTGATGCAGCAGCTGAGGGCGATCGATGACTTTATCCGCTCCACGGGCTGTCCTCCTGTCAATCTCATCAACCGCCCTTATCTGAGTATTGCCGGAGGTTTGACGGAGCAGGTCTATAACAAGGCGATGCCTGATTATTCCCGGAAAACTTTTCATGGGTCTTTTGGGGTGGATGAGCTGGTCCTGCTGAAAAGAGAACATCCCTTCGATCCCTGTAAGACCGTGAACATCTTCCGTTTGTTACCGGATACCCATCAAACCTCTTCCCTGCCGTCCTGATGTATTACCAACTATCAATAGAAACTTTTATGAAACAAGCTATCCAACCTATCTCCCAGACCTTTCATGAAAATTATAAGAAACAGCTGTCAACCAACGAATACCTGCTGGTATTGAGTCCGCATGAAGAATTGCACAACAGGGTCGGACAGGTGCGAAAGGAATTTTCGGAAGTCTACCAGGCGCCGATGGGCTTCGGGGGTAAATCGCACCTGACGCTGGTGACATTCACCCAGCTGGCCCTGATGGAAGAGCGGATCGTGACCCGTCTGCGGACCATCGCCATGGGATATTGCCCTTTTAAAGTGGAATTAAAGGATTTCGGCAGCTTCCCTACCCATAGCATTTTTATCAATGTCGTCAGCAAGCTGCCTATTCGCGGTCTGGTAAAAGAAGTTCGGGAAATCCAACGGCTGATGAAACTGGATAAGGAGCATAAGCCTCATTTTATCGACGAGCCCCAGCTGACCATTGCCCGCAAACTGCTGCCCTGGCAATATGAGAAAGGGTGGCTGGAATACAGCCATAAAAGTTTCACCGCCCGCTTTATTGCCGACAGCATGCTTCTGTTGAAACGCCGACAGGGTGATAAAGCCTGGCAGATCGCGGAACGCTTTGCCTTTCAGAATCTGCCGGTGGCCACGAGGCAGGGGGAGTTGTTTGGCTAAAAAAATATAATATATGTCAGCATACGATGAGGATGGGCAGCCTATTGCTTCCTCGGACCGAAATAAAGAAACGGCCCGCCCTGAAGCAGAGGGAATGAACCCCGTTCAATACCTTAAGGGGCGTGGCGCCCAATTCAATCCGAAGAACAGGTTCCTCAAAAATGAAATAGTAAAAGAACACATTGAGGGGATCGACGACTGGATAGAGCCCAATACCGAAACAGAATACCTGGAAGAAACGGCAAAAGGCATCGTCAATAAAGTCGACAGCCCCGACGTAGGGATGTGGTATAGTATGAATCCCTACCAGGGTTGCGAACATGGCTGTACCTATTGTTATGCCCGCAATGTCCATGAATATTGGGGATATAGCGCGGGCCTGGATTTCGAACGCAAGATCATCGTGAAGAAGAATGCGCCGGAGCTTTTGCGAAAATTCCTGATGAACCCTAAATGGGAATGCGTACCCATCTCTCTCAGCGGGAACACCGACTGCTATCAGCCCGCGGAAAAAAAATTCGGAATCACCCGTCAATTACTGGAAGTTTGCCTGGAGTTCAACCAGCCCGTCGGCATCATTACCAAGAATGCCGGTATCCTCCGCGACAAAGACCTTCTCGCTAAGATGGCCGGGAAGAAGCTGGTATCCATCCTGATCTCGATCACCTCCTTCGACGAGGAATTGAGAAGGACGATGGAGCCCCGCACGACCACGGCCAAACAAAGACTTCGCACCATTAAAGAGCTAAGCGAAGCGGGAGTACGCATGGGCGTCATGCTGGGACCTATGATCCCGGGATTGAACGAACATGAGTTGCAACGCATCATGAAAGCCGCCGCTGAAAATGGAGCGACCTTCTCCGCCTACACGTTTATCCGGCTCAATGGCGCTATTAAACTGATCTTTCATGACTGGCTGTATAAGAATTTCCCGGACCGGGCGGACAAAGTCTGGCATCTCATCGAATCCGGTCATGGCGGCAAGGTCAATGACAGCCGCTTTGGAGTGCGTATGCGGGGCGAAGGCAATATTGCCCAGCTGGTAGCCCAGCAATACGCCCGCTATACACAGAAATATGGATTGAATGCCGAGCGATGGGAATTGGATACAACCCGGTTCATGCGGCCTGGGGGGCAGATGAAATTGTTTTGATTCTTTTATTTGTTTTATTTTTATATTCTAAACCTTACTACTATGAATCAATTTGGTGGGAATTGGACAGAGGCTAAAATTGAAATGATTGTATCATATGCTAAGGCATATCTGATAATTATGAATAAATATCCTCAATTCGAAATTTTATATTTTGATGGCTTCGCTGGATCTGGAGATATAAATGAAGATGATAAGACTGATTTGGATACAATAAAAGGTGCAGCAGTTCGCATATTGGAAATTGATACTCCAAAACCGTTTGATTTATATTATTTCGTCGAAATGAATGAAGCTAACGCTGAAGAATTAAAAAAAACAATTACTAATACTTTCCCGGATAAAAAAGGGATCCATGTGGTTCGTGGCGATTGTAATAATAAGTTAGTCAGTATGGCTGAATACCTAAAAAAAAGACCTAGTTGTAGAGTTCTTGCGTTTATAGATCCATACGGTATGTCTGTTAATTGGTCTTCAATTGAAATATTAAAAGGATTGGGCATTGATCTTTGGATTTTGGTTCCGACAGGAATTGGTGTAAGTCGTCTTTTAAAAAGAGACGGTAATATTTCAGAGGCATGGCTAAATAAGCTTGAAAAATTTCTTGGAATCTCAAGAGATGAAATAATAGAAAGGTTTTATAAGAAGGTTCGGTATCAAGGTTTGTTTGATCTTGAACCCGAATCCCTTATAGTAAAAGAAAGTAATGTAATAAGTAGAATACATAATTTATATAAAGAGAGGTTGCAAACCGTTTTTAAATATGTTTCTGATGCTTTTGTTTTGAGGAATTCCAGAAATTCTGTGATGTATCATTTTATGATGGCATCTAATAATACTGCTGCCTTGAAAATCGCAAATGATATTGTTAAACCTAAATTTAAATTGTAATGGCCCAATCCAATATTGAATGGACAGAAATGACTTGGAATCCTACCACTGGGTGTACAAAAATTTCGGCAGGATGTAAATATTGTTATGCAGAGGTAATGTCTAGGAGACTGCAGGCAATGGGCCTTGAGAAATATAAAAATGGCTTCCAAATAGCAACTCATGAGGATTCCTTGAACACTCCTTATTCCTGGAAAGGATCTAAATTGGTCTTTGTCAATTCAATGAGTGACTTATTCCATCCTGAAATCCCCTTGGATTTTATTAAAAAAGTATTTCACGTAATGAATGATAATCCACAGCATACATTCCAGGTTTTGACTAAAAGAGCAGATAGATTATATCAGGTTCATGAAGAGTTGAATTGGACAAATAATATTTGGATGGGAGTTTCTGTTGAAGACTCTCGTGTAACAGATCGAATTGATTTTTTGCGGGAAACAAATGCTAAAATTAAATTTCTTTCTTGTGAGCCGCTTATTGGCTCTTTAATGAATATGAACTTAGAAAATATTGATTGGGTAATTGTGGGTGGGGAGAGCGGAAGAAAAGCAAGGCCTGTGGAGGAATGGTGGATTTGGGATATTCGCCAGCAATGTCAGGAAGTGGGCGTTTCTTTTTTCTTTAAACAATGGGGCGGGGTCAACAAAAAGAAGTCTGGCCGTGAACTGGGCGGCAGGGTTTATAATGAAATGCCTGTACTGGTAAATTAAAAGGAAGAGTTATCGGTCGTTTCAGCGAAAGAGAATAGCTTTTACTGGCTTTGACCTAAATGGAATTTAGTAAAGAGATAGAACAGAAAGGGCACCTGAAAAGGTACCCCTTAAAAACTTACATCTGGAAGCATAATCATTACTGGTCAGCGGCAACCAGGAATTCTAATACAAAGGTAATTAACAATTCAAAAAAAAATTGCATCTGTTAACAGCATTTGATTTTTCTAAAATGTACCCTATTGTAGATTTGTAGTATGCAGAATGCGCAGGTTAATATCAATTTCGAGCGTATGGGAATAGCCCTACAGGAATATGTGCGTTCCAAAGCCTTGGTTGCAGGTAGTAACCTTGTATACCTCGAAAATGATCAGATTATAAAAGAAAACCCCCGGACAGGTCAGAAAACTGTCATTAAAAATACCGCCGAAAATAATAAGTAATGCCGCCCTGTACATACTTGGAGGCGCCACCGGACCGTTGGTCCGGTATTAAAAATACAAAAAAGCTACCCCGAAGAGTAGCTTTAATTCATTGAAAAAGAGTGATCAGAGATGGTTGTTCGTAGGTATTGGCTCGGACGTTGGATTTTGCACTACTTAAACACTACTAGCTTAATACAGGATTTCGTTGGTTTTTTTAGGAATGGATTCTGGACGTTTACGGGTTTTGGATTAAAAAAGGGCCGTTTCTCAGGATCTGGATTTTTCAGGCTTTCATTGGATATTATTTATTATTTGTTCTTTTGACGATTTAAAATTGCTGATTTTTCCAGGATTTTGGAAACTTTTTCGATCAATGGCAGGAAAGCTTCGATTTTTGGACGATTTTGGAAGATGGGGCTTAGAGGATATTCAAGCGGCTGATAACAATGGGCCTGAAGGCCTTGCTGACGGGGATCTCCGCACCGCTTATAAACAGGCAGTTCTCCCGCATGTCATCGATTTTATGGAGATTGACGATATAAGACCGGTGCACCTTGAGAAAATGGTGCTTGTTTACCTTGTCTTCCAGGTTTTTGATGGTATTATGGGTAATGTACTTCTTATCTGCCGTGACAAATTTTACATAGTCCCCCATACTTTCTATGAATAAGATGGAGTCATTCGACAGCCGGATCAGTTTCCCATCCGATTTGATGTATATGTGATCGGAAATCTCTGTTTCCGCAGCGGGTATATTCTCTGCTCCCGGAGGGTTGGGGGCTGTTTGCGCCTTCCGCAGGGCTTCCAGGAAACGCTCGTAGGTGAAAGGTTTTTTCAGGAAATCAGTCACTTTGTATTCGAATGCGTCATAGGCATATTCCTTTTTGGAAGTGGTTAAAATGATCCTGGGCAGGAATGCGATCTGATCGAGTAGTTCAAACCCATTGGGTCCCGGCATTTCGACATCGAGGAATATCAGGTCTACGGTGTTCTCGTTGACAAATGAGAGTGCATCGGGTACATTTGTAAAATGCCCTTTCACTTCCACCAGGTTGCTTTTCTCGCAACATTTCATAAGGTAGTTGGCGGCTACCTGCAAATCCTCCACAATAATACAGGACAGGGTCATATTATCTGCTATTAAAAAGCACTAACCTTGCTTTTTCTTCTTCTATGATCAATTTTGTTTGTATCAAATTATTTTTTAATAAGGTAAATTCAGATGTCAGTAATGGCAAAGAAGGGTTAGCCTCGCAGGCATTTTCAAAATGCAGGCATTGAGATTGGATGGAGGTCAGACCAACGAATCCAAAAAGAGGTTTGATTTTATGTACGGCCCTTTTCAGGGCTATGACATCGCCGGCAAGCCAGGCGGCCTCAATATTTTCCAATAAAGAAGGGTATTCGTTCACCACATCGATGAACGTTTCTTCGATCATAATATAGTCTCCTGAATATAAGTCTATTATATATGGAGCATTTATTTGCTCATTAAAGAGGAACATTTTATCTGGGAAAGGTTGATTCATAAAAGCTAAGGGTCAACATATATAACTCGGTACATACTATTTTATTATACTATTTCGTTCATGATTTGAGATTTTCTTAAAATTCATTATCCGATTGAGTAACCATCTGCTATTGGCCGCGAGGTCTTTTTATGAAGACATTATCTATTCGGGTCTGCGGGAAGATTATTCGCCCTCCAGACAGCGGAAGATGATCCGCTTCAATCAGTTTATCCTGCTTACCCTCATCGCCAATTTTGTAAGCGTTATTTCCTATTTCTCCTATGGTCTGTATATCAGTGCGCTTATAAATCTTAGCGCCGCCTATTTTTTTATCCTTGCCTTCCACCTCAACCAGCGAAGAAAATTTGAGCTGGCGAGGATCCTGTCCATTGTAAATCTCAACCTCTACCTGGTTATCATGAATTATGTGGAAGGACTGCGCGCGGGCGAATACCTGTTCTATTTCCCATATTTCCTGGTAATGACCTTTATCATCAGCTTTAAAAGGAATTTCAGGGAACTTACGTTTGTCTATGTATTCACGATCATCTCCGTGGCATTCTGCTTCAAAATGAGTCCGCAGGAGAATCACTACCAGGTGCATATTCTGAATATGTATACCGAATTGTATACCAGGAGCCTGACCATCTCCCTGTTGCTTACCACCTTCTTCTCTTACGCTATCCTCCGGATCAACAGGAATAATGAAACGACGATCCTGGAGGAAAAACATTTTGTGGATACGATCTACAACACTTCATTGGATGGCGTATTTATCCTGGATTCGGAAAAACTGATCATTACCGATTGTAATAACAGGGCGATCGAGCTGTTGGAGATCGGAAATAAAAAAGACATTGTAGGCGCTCCTATGGATTCCCTTTTTACCAGGGATCATATTAAACTTTTCAAGAGTATCGAGGAGAGCCTGGCGGAAGGAGACCTGACCAAAAGCTGGCAGGGCGAGCTGGCTTTCAATTCCAGGAAGGACAACACTGTCTTTGCTTTTGTAAGCGTTGTATCCTTTTCGGACAATAATAGTCACTTCTGGAAGATCAGTATCCTGGACCTGTCGGAGATCAAAATGACCCAGTTCGAATTGATGAAGGCCAAGCAAAAAGCCGAAGTGGCCTCACAGGCAAAATCCAGGTTCCTGTCCAATATGAGTCATGAACTGAGGACTCCGCTCAACGGGATTATCGGGGCTTCCAATCTTTTGTTACAGGAAGAATACCTGCCGGAACAGAAATCTCACCTGGACATCCTTAAATTTTCGTCGGAGCATATGATGATCCTGATCAATGAGATCCTGGATTTTAATAAAATAGAAGCAGGCAAATTCGAGCTGGAGAGCTTACCCGTCGATGTAAAGGCTTTTCTGCGGAAGCTGGAAGCTCAGTTTTCTGTGCAGGCCCAGGCAAAGGGGCTGACCTTTCTTACTATAATCGACGAGCAGCTGGAAGCGGAATTCTTAACGGATAAGACCCGGCTCAACCAGATTTTCAGCAACCTCCTGTCCAATGCCCTGAAATTTACGCATGCAGGCTGTATCACGCTGGCGGCCAGAAAAATAGCCGGAAGCAGCAAAACATCCTCGGTACAGTTCCTGGTGCAGGATACGGGAATCGGCATTCCGGCGGGCAAGCAGCAGGAGATCTTCGATAGCTTCACACAGGCGGATGCGGATACGACCCGGAAATATGGCGGTACGGGCCTGGGGCTGGCCATCAGTAAAAAACTGGTCAGCCTGTTCTCCGGCGAGCTGCTGTTAAACAGCGAAGAAGGGAAAGGCAGTACGTTCTATTTCACCATCGAGCTGAAGATCAATGAAAACCGGAAACTATATATCGATGAAGAAAAAGTGAAACAGCTGACGGTGTTTAAAAACCTGCGGATACTGATCGCGGAAGACAATGCGGCTAATATGTCCATTGCCCGGAGGTTCCTGACTAAATGGGGGATTGAAGTGCATGAGGCGGTCAATGGCAGGGAGGCGGTGGACAAATTCAGCAAAGGGTCTTTCGACCTGGTGCTGATCGACCTTGAAATGCCTGAAATGGATGGTATCACCGCCCTGTCCGAAATAAGAAAGCTCAATAAGATCGTTCCGGCCATTGCTTTTACGGCGGCGGTCTATGATAATATGCGGGTGGACCTGCTCAACAAAGGTTTCAAAGACGTCGTCTCAAAACCTTTCCGGCCGGAAGACCTCCATACCAAGATCTGCCGGTTGGTGGCTGACAGGGCCTAAGGCGCCACGGGCGCCTTGCCGCCGCCACGGAATAAATCTTATCTTGTCTCCAAACTTCGACCGCATGTTATACAAGAGAATGCCTATCGAGATAGAATCTCCTGAACAGATGGGTTATGACACCATTAGGAACAATCTCTCCGAAAGCTCTTATACGGATGCTCTCTTCCGGGATATCGGGATCTCCGGCGATCGGTTGAAAGAGCTGGTGCTTTGTTATGGCTCCCATATGGGGCATGCCGGTTTGCGGGACCTTATCGTAAAGGATAATACGGATCTTAGCCGGGACGATGTATTGCTGACGGTGGGGGCTGCTGCGGGGCTTTTCATCATTGCCACGGCCTTATTGGAGCCCGGGGATGAGCTGGTGGTGATAAGGCCCAACTATGCCACCAATATAGAGACGCCCCGGGCTATCGGCGCTTCCATCCGGTTCATCGATCTTATATTCGAGGAAGGCTACGCCCTGGATATGGAGGCGATTCGCCGGGCCGTCACTCCCGCTACAAAATATATTTCTGTCACCTATCCTCATAACCCGACAGGCGCCTGTCTCAGCGATGCGGAGATGATGGAGCTGGTAGGGATCGCAGAGGCTACGGGCACCCGGCTGCTGGTGGATGAGACATACCGGGACATGGTATTCGGCGACCTCCTTCCTTTAGCGGCTACTTATTCGGACCGGGTCATCAGCGTATCGTCATTATCCAAGGCCTATGGTCTGCCGGGTATCCGGATGGGCTGGATCATTTGCCGGGATCAGCAGCTCATGGAGACTTTTCTGGCCGCCAAGGAACAGATCCATATTTGCGGCTCTTCGCTGGATGAAGAAGTGGCGTATCATTACCTGCTGGAGAAAGACCGGCATTTTGCGCGGATCCGTCAGGATATCCGGACGAAATACGGGATGGTGAAGGACTGGATGAACAGGCAGGACGGATTTGAATGGGTCGAGCCGAAAGGAGGCTGTGTCTGTTGCCTTCGGGTCAGACATCCCGGGCGGGTCGACATGGACCTGTTCTATAAGACCCTGCTGACCGGATATGGAACCTATGTGGGGCCGGGTCATTGGTTCGAGATGCCCGATTCTTATATGCGCGTCGGTTATGGCTGGCCCGCCAGGCTATGCCTGGAGGAAGGATTGGAGGCGCTGACAAAGAGTTTGGAGAAGGCGTAGAAATTTTTTTATAAAATAGTTTCCAAATAGGAAAAAAGAATTCTACTTTTGTACAGATCAACACAGTAAGTTTCATGCTACGACAAAATTCAAACATACAGACGATTAAGGGATACTGTCCGGTGAAGGGACATATATCCGCGGGGCATGAAATGCTGCATTGTAACTAGAAAAAACGAGTTCAGCATACGAAGCCCCGCCTAAAGAGCGGGGTTTTTTGTTAGCTATCACGATAAAAACATAAATGGTCCTATTGCCTATTCACATACAACCCATTCAGAGGCTGCTGTCCCGACAGCAGTCAGCGAATTCTTGTAGTTCCATGATGGAGAAGCTGTATGTGAAGGAATGGCCGGGGTCTCACCGAATATAATCTGTCAGACAGATTAATGATGAGAAGCCCGGTCGCCTAAAAAGGACCGGGTTTTTTTTTTGACCTCGGCGTTTTCGGGGAAAAAGTAACGCCGGGTCAAAAAAATCTAAAGATGGCCCTTCGGGCGGAAGACCACAGGTCTTCCCTGTTGACGATATAAATTTTTAAAAACTCCCGGTTTGGGAGAAGGAGGATCAGATGAAATTAAGTTTTAGCCGAAAAGGAAAAAGACAAACAGACAGTCGTTATGCGGTAGTAAAAGCGGGGCTGCCCGATGCACAATGGCAGCTCTATACAGCCTTGCTATCGGCCTCCCTGGACGAATCCTTCTACCAGCTTGCCGGAGGCAATGGTTCCCCGGCCGGAGACAACCTGGATTCCCTCCGCGAAAGGA
This sequence comes from Puia sp., assembly GCA_035555335.1. Taxonomy (GTDB): domain Bacteria; phylum Bacteroidota; class Bacteroidia; order Chitinophagales; family Chitinophagaceae; genus Puia. The sequence continues at coordinate 144,964 of DATMGS010000025.1, read as the reverse complement.
TCGGGGACAATGATCCTGCTTTCGTGGCAAAGCTGGCCGTTTATCTTCGGGAGAAAATGAATCTCCGTCTTCTGTCTCTGATCGTGACGGCCGAGCTGGCCGCTTTTTACGGGGACAGCGAATGGATCGGCTCCCTGATAGCACGGGTCCTGCCACAGGCCGGAGACATTCCGGAGTGGATGGATTATTATACCCGGGCGAATAAGGGCGTGGGTTCCCTGAGCCGGGGTGAGTTGGGGCCGGGCGCTGGCAGGCCGGGCAAGGCCGTGCTGAGAGGGCTGGCCTCGGTCTGTAACCGCCTGGATGAATACCAGTTTACCCGGCATCCCCGGGAAGAGCAATTGAAACTGAGAAAGGCCTTGCTGCTCATCCGGCCCAAAGCGAAGGATAAAGCGCAACGGGTGCTATTCGGGAAGATCGCGAAGGACCGGCTGCCGGCACGGACTACCTGGCACCAGGAACTGAATGTCCTGCAGCAGCAGAAATATGATAGCCTGGAGCTGCAGCAGGCAACCCTGAGAGATAAATGGAAAGAAGGTATCTCTTCTTTCAGGATTGGCTATGCGGCTCTCGTGGATCATCTGCCGGAGATCCTGGCGGCAGGCGTCAGCGGGAAAGTATTGAAGCGGACGGCAGAGTACCTGGGCAATGCGGCTGCCATTGCCGGGAGCGGCATTTCTCCCTACCGGTTCCCGGAGGTATATCGGAAGCTGCAATCGATGGACCAGGGAGGAGCGCCCATGCTGCTCGATGCCCTGGAACAGGCTATCCGCCACAGCGCCCGGAACCTGGCCGGTTTTGAAGAGAAGAGCCGGTCGGTCATAGCGATGGACGTCAGCAATAGTATGAAACGTCCTGTCAGCGAAGGCAGCGATATCCAACGGTTCGATATTGCCCCTCTGCTGGCCATGCTGCTCAGAAGCAGGGGCAAGCAGGTGACTACCGGAATCATCGGGAATACCTGGAAAGGGATTGATCTGCCTGCCCAGGGCATCCTGGCAGGAATGGAGCCCTTCCGGGGCAGAGAAGGAGAAGTGGGATATGCGATCAATAGCCACCTGGTGATACAAGACCTGCTAAAGAAAGGGCAGATCGTGGATAAAGTGATGATCTTTACAGATTGCAGGCTCTGGGACAACCGGGTATTTCATCAGCCGGCGGGTACTGACCTTAGCCGGGTATGGAAATCATACCGGCAAATAGCCCCGGAAGCAAAACTTTATCTGTTCAACCTGGCAGGGTACGGGAATAGACCCCTGGAAGTGCTGAAGGACGACGTATTCCTGATCTCCGGCTGGAATGACAGGATCTTCGATGTATTGAGATCCGTCGGCAAGGAGGGGCATACCCTGGAGGCGATCAGCCAGATAGCTATATAGATCAAGCTGACAGCGATATGACGGTCGGTCTTATAATGGCATGACCAACCAACGGTATAAATCATTGGGTTCAGAAAGGAGGAAAAGGATAGCGGTCCGCCGGCTGGCGGATTCGCTACTTTTCCATAAAAACTATTAAGTTCAGAAAAGGGCCCTTAAAATTTAGCACCATGCGTGTCTTCATCTTTATATAGGAAAAGTCCAGTTATTGGATAACGGGCCGCCCGGCCCGGAGGGATCATATTGTCAAAAAATCAATAAAAAAGAATGGACACGGAGATACAATCACCAGGTATCATTGATGCCAATAGTATTATAGGGGATGATAAAGACTTCCTGGATAGCAGGAGCCTTTTCATCCATTGTTATCAACAACCGCCCAGCATGATGTGGGTTGACAAGACCGACAATAAAAAAATCCTGGAATATATCAAAAAAGAATATGGGGATGCCATCGGGGGCATTTACCAGTATTCCGAATTCAACAGAAAGAAGAAAGCCATAGAATTTTACCGGACGATTGTCCTGCTGGCGGATAACTGTATGCTTGAACTTGCTCACGGATATTGCCAGATTCTGTATACGCATGGGATTATCCGTTAGCCGAAAGCCTGTTGAAGGAATTGAGCCGGTTTAAGAAAAGGGAGAAAAAGAGCCAGTTCGCGATCCACCTTATTTCCAAGGATAGCTATGGGATGGAGCTGAAGAGCATGGATATCAGAAAAACCCGGCTTGACCTGGCACTCTCCTAAAACGCTGGAAGCGTTTTGTCCGAAGGACAGACATTAGCTATGTGCCTGAGATCCGCTAAATTTCCCACAGCGGATCTCAGGCACTCTATTACGGGGATGATTTTGCGGAAGTGGATAACACGATCCGCAAAAGGCTGAATAAAAAGGATGACAAGGGGATCATCTTGCTGCATGGCCTTCCCGGAGCCGGAAAGACGACCTATTTACGGCATTTGGTGGGAGCCCTTAAAAAGAAAGTGCTTTTCCTTTCTCCTGCGGTAGCCAGGAATATCATGGACCCGGAATTCATGGACCTGCTGATCGATAATCCCAACAGCGTGCTGGTCATAGAAGATGCGGAAAATATCGTCGTTGACCGGAAAATTGACGCCAGCTCTTCGGTGTCCGATCTGTTGAATATTTCGGACGGATTGCTGGCGGACTTTCTTCATATACAGGTCATCTGCACGTTTAATCACCCCTTATCCATGGTGGATGCCGCCCTGATGCGTAAGGGAAGGCTGATCGCCCAATATGAGTTCGGCCGGTTATCCGTGCACAAGGCACAGCGCCTTTCGGTGCATATGGGGTTTAAGACTACTATTTCCCGTCCTATGACGATTGCCGAAATAGCCGGTCAGGGGGAAAAGGAGTTTGGGTCCGGGCAGCGGGTACAGGTGGTAGGGTTCAGGAGGGCCGGTGAGAAAATGGAAAATTAATACGAATGGGCCCCGCGCGGGGCCCATTCGTTATTGGGCTGTCCGGACATAATTTAGCTTATGCAGGGAGGTGTCCCCGCGTATATTCGTATTCATGATTCTATATACGGTCCGTTTTGCCCCGTTCATCAGGTTGTCAACTCCATAATTATTGCTACTATGGAATTCATATTGATAGAAATCGGCGCCTCCTATTAGCGTATTTTGCTTCCGCTGCAGAAAGGAAGGATCATAGGGACTATACATTTCTATAGCCGGGTAGCCGTTTATAAATGTATAGTCCTTAAACGACAAACCGGTGTTATTGGAGTTTGAAAAACTGATGGTTTTGGCGGCTTCATTAGCGGATGTGATGTAGGAGCCCACGGGCAGCATGGGAATATCCAGCCGGTCTCCTACTGATGGATATTCACCTTGTACATTTACAAGGACATTGCTTCCGTCGGCAATATCACCGGTCAGCGGCGGAGTAGCATTGACATAATAATCTGTCCATAATCTTAGGGCGATGCCATCATTTATACCATTGGCCAGGTTGGCGAGCCGAACAGTATCATGATCGATGCCGAGGATGAAACCAACCGGATAAGTGGGGGCGTACAAAGTTCTAAACTGGTCCAGGTATCTCAAACCGGAGGTTAATATAAAATCGCCGATTCTCAGCAGGTTGGTGTCAGATGCTTTTGTCAGTTTAAAGTAGGCTGTCCAATTGGATTTGTCGGCATGAATAACGGGCCTGCCGGATAATATGGCTGTTCTTTCATAGGTGGATTTGTAGGTGAACAGGTAGGTGAGGCCATAGGAGTCGTTGCGAAAAAGATAGGTATTCCCGAAATATACGGGATCTGTTCCGAATCCGTTGGATCCTCTTAATGGGGAGCTGGCTGCTACGGCGCCATAGTTGTTATCCCCTAATATCCCGCCGGAATAGAACATGGTCATATTCCTGAAGGAGGGGTTGGGGTAAATCCCATTATTTTCTAAATTCACGCTAACGGGAGGGGCGTTGGTATTTCCTCCTTCATAATGATTATTTGTTCCGGACAATATGAGTCTTGCTCCTTTTACACCGGGATAGAGCCGTAACATACAGTCATGGAAGACCGCTCCTGAGCCCAGGACATAGAAATCGGGGTAAGGCACCCCCGGATGAAGGGTAGAGAAATCGATCTGGCAGTCTTCAAAGGAGACGGTGGCTTTGCCGCCTACATATCCCAGGCGGAATAATCCTTCTGCATAGACATTCCGGAAAACGCCGCTAAATGAGTTGGCCCGTATATTACATAGCTGCATGGCGGACCCGGCAATATTGACTCCATCCACCATGGGGACGGCGGCTCCATCCCCATGCTTCCACCCATAGCTTATATTGTCAAAAATAGTATGTGTTGGTCCCCAGCACTTAAGCCTTGTGACATGACATTCTTTTGATTGTGCCTGTCCCATGGCATAAGCCACCTTATTATAGCTGATATCGCAGTCGGTCACATCGATCAGCTCCCCGTTCTGCTGGTTGGAAGGAGTGATCATGACGCCGACTATAAAGTTTTGAATAGAGCATCCGACTATCTGTACGTTCGTGCTGCCTCCTCTGCCCAGTTTTGCCGGATAATAGTTGTGCAATCCCGGATACATATCCGAATGATTGGCATAAACGGCTGAATCCGAGAAGGGATCGATCACTATGCCGGCATAGGGAGATAGCTGGTTATCCCTTACGGTTTTGTCCGTCCACTCACTAAATGCAAGTGTATCCACCATAGTGGGGTTTAGTGTATGCGGGAATGTGAACAGACCTGTTATTATCAGGTCTTTTATCAGCACTCCTTTCCCGATCTCTATGCCGATGGCAAAAGTGTTATTAAAGGCGGTCACGATATTCGCATAACCTGCTGAGACCGTCCTTGCATTGGCCGGTCCCTGGAGATTGATGCTTGCCTGACCATAGGTGGCTCCTTTGAGCCTTGCTATTATAAGTGGCCTGGAGATCTTGTAGGTGCCCGGGGGGAAATAGAGGGTCCGTCCGGAGTTATCGTTATTTATAATATAACTGATGCCTTTTTGGATGGCATACCAATCGTCTGTGGAGCCATTGCCGGTCGCCCCGAACCAGCGGACATTTATAAGGTTCTGGTCGGTCGACCGCTTGAACCGGTAACCCTCCGCAGTGACCAGTGTCATGGTGCTGTCATCGGGCGTCACTTTGTCAGTCGGATCGTAGATAAACAATCCTTGTTTCCCGGGGTCCGTAATATAATAGGCGTTGTTGGGGGGTGGTGATTGGGGCCTGCTTCTAAGTTCGGAAAGGGTCTTTTGAAAAAACAGCGGGTTATCTGCCTGGGGGATGGGGGGGCGCTCGTGGTTATCCTGGGCAAAAAGGGCATGTACGACGGATACGGACATAAAGAATAGCAAGAGGTGTTTCATATAAAACCGGATATTGAATTACAAGTTAACAAAATAGTCTATGAAGTAGTGCCGATTTTCTCTAATTTAACAGGCAAAAGAAAAATCGTCAATATTTATGGAACCTCTTTCATGGTCTGCCCGTTTTAGCCGGTTGCGACAATGGTTCTGGATATTCTTCCTGCTTACCATCGGCTATATGATCTGGGCAAGAAATTATCTTTCTCCTCTGAGTTCCGGTGAAATCGTGCAATTCGAGATCGCTAAAACGGTCGACAGGGCGAATGCAATCATCAATGACTGGAAGATTACAGGCAAGTATGAGAAGGGGGTGAAAAGTATTTATTTTGCCTATTTGTTCATTGCTCTGTATACGGTTGCAATCGGGTTGGGCTGCCGGTTCATTGCCGCCTGTACGGGCAATGATATCCTGACAAAGGGGGGGCGGGGATTCGCCTGGCTGATAGTGGGGGCTGCCATTTGCGATATCATAGAAAATATAGCTTTATCCAGGACCTTGCTTGGGCATGTCACGCACATTAATGTAATTATCGCCTATAACCTGGCCCGCATAAAATTCTCCGTCGTTATCGTTTGTGTGCTTTTTATGATGGCTTGCGCTTTGTATTGGGCGATCAGCAGGTTAGCCGGAGATGAAAAGTAAACTTCTATCTGGGAAGGCGATTTAAAAATTATTTTACTTTGCCGGATAATTTTATCTTTAGCGCACTCGTTTATAAAATATTATTATTCAGGCTATTCGGCCGGCTATTTAAGTTTTTGGGCTTATGATAAAGAATTTTATAGTTCGTTATTTTCCTTTTTTAGGCAAATTCAAACGATATGGTAAAGCCTGGTATCACCATGTGCGACCCGTTAAAAAGTCGTATTCTCAATATGCGGAGGATCTGAATTTCTGGGATTTTTTTGAATCCTATAATTTAAAAGGTTCCGTCTATGTCGATGTCGGGGCCAACCATCCTTCCGATATTTCCAATTCCTATCTGTTATACCGTAAAGGTCTGAACGGGATCATCGTGGAACCGAACGAGGAACTGATAAAGCTGTTTAAAAGGTTCAGGCCCAGAGATGTAGCTTTGGCAATTGGTTGTAGCAACGAGAATACGATCCTGCCCTTTCATATTTCCAAAACGCCCGTACTAAGCTCCTTCGCGGACGCCAGGGAGGTCGATGTCTACAAGACTTTATACCTGCCTGTCATGAGACTGGATGATGCCCTTCAGCATTTGAAATTTGATTTTATAAGCTTGCTAAGCATAGATGTGGAGGGATTGAATTATGAAGTGTTGGAAGGTTCTGTTAAAACTATTGAATCATCCCTTTTAATATGCCTGGAATATGACACGGCAGAGGATCGCGCGCGTTTTTCGAAGTTTTTGGGTAACAGGTTCGATTTGCTTCATGAAGTGGGGTGTAATCTGCTTTATGTTAACAAGGAGCTGGCGGCCAAACTGCAAAAGTAAAAAGCTATTGGGTAACCCGGCAAAATGATGATGGACACCAGGCATCCGGAGGATAAAAACAACGATTAAAAGCAGGGTCTTTTTACTGACAGGCAAGCAAATCCGAGTTCATTGTTTTGATCTTAAGAGCCTGTATTTCAATTTACAATTAAAGTTTTTGAATATTAAAATCTCCTATATTTGCAGTGAGAGGCCTTAAAAAATTTTTAATCCTGTGAAGAATAAGTTGAGAGACTTGTTATTATAAGACATTTTTGAAAGGGTATAAAGGAGCAATTCAAAGAATGCTCACTTATACCTTTTTATTTTTATACCTTCCCTAACCCATTGGAAACGTTACTATTTGATAGTCATATAGTTGCAAATGGACTATGTGACTGAGATGGCGAAGCTATGTCCAACAAAAAAAAGAACTGGTACGCCGTATACACCAAGCCGCGTTGGGAGAAGAAGGTGCATGGTCTTCTGGAAAAGGAAGGTTTTGAAGCGTATTGTCCTTTGAACAGGGTGCGTAAGCAATGGAGTGATCGGGTCAAATGGGTGGACGAGCCGCTGTTCAGATCCTATGTGTTCGTGAGAGCGGCCGGTGATGAACGGACCGGTGTGCGGATGATTAAAGGAGTGGTGAATTTTGTCTATTGGCTGGGGGAACCTGCTATTATACCGGATAAGGAAATAAAGATTATTCGTAAGTTTTTAAATGAATACACAGAGGTGCAGGCTATACCCTTGAATTTGCACAAAAATGCCAGGATAACAATTCGTCAGGGAGCATTTATGGATAAAGAGGCTACGGTCATGAAGGTGTTGAACAATAAGGTGCAGGTGATCATTGAAAGCATAGGGTATTCCCTGGTGGCTGTACTCGATAAATCCAACGTGGTAATATCCGGAAAATAGTAGATTTGAACGATAATTTTTTTATAATATGAAAAACCTCTTTTCTGTCCGGAATAATTTGTTGGGGATGGGAGCTATGCTGGCATTTCTGCTCTGTTCCTGCGGAAATACCAGGCAACTGACGTATATGCAGGGGAAATTCGATACGGCCAGGCTAAGCCAGGTCAGCTTTAGTGAACCTGTTATTCAAAAAGGGGATTTGCTCAATATTTTCGTTTACAGTGATAATGCCGGCGCAACGGCTATGTTTAACCAGGGGCAAGCCGGTTCGGGATCGACGGGCAGCAGCTTAGGCGTAGGCAGTACCTCATCCGGCGCATCCGGCGGTGGTGGTGCATCCGGTGGCGGCATGTCTGGCGGAAGTACTTCATCGGCTTCCAGCGCAGGGTCGCAGCCGGCGCCAGGCTATCTGGTAGACGAGAAGGGCAATATTGAGATGCCTGTACTTGGGCTTTTGCATGTTGATGGAATGAAAAAAGGCCAGTTGAAAGATACGTTGGAGATCCGGTTGAAAGAATTCCTGACAAATCCCTACTGCACAATCCGGTTTCTGAACTATAAGTTTACGATGCTGGGAGAGATTGCCCACCCGGGTATTTTCAGTTTTCCGGGAGATCATGTTAATCTGATGGAAGCTTTGGGATTAGGAGGAGATCTTACTTTTTTCGGGCGCAGAGATAATATCCTGGTGATCAGGGAAAATAACGGCAAACGGGAGTTTGGCCGGCTGGATCTTACCAAACCCGAGGTAATGGGCTCTCCTTATTATTATCTACAGCCTAATGATGTGGTATACATTGAGGCAAACAATAAAAAAGTATCCGCCAACGATCAAACCTCTTACAGAAATGTCTCCATGGCTGCCTCTATCGTTTCCGTATTGGCGATCATCTATACCTTATTTAAAAAATAACCGAACATTTGGTTCAAAGAATCTTTTTCTATGACTGAACAAACTAACGGAGACTCCACAAAGGAAAATGTACAGGTAGAAAACTCCTGGACGTTTGGCCCCAAGGATTTTATTTTTAAATACCTGAAATACCTTCCATGGGTCCTGGTCTGTGCGGCGATCGGAGTGGCGCTTGCATATGTAAAGCTACGTTACAGTGTTCCCATATACAGGACGCAGTCCTCCCTGCTTATTAAAGATGAACATAGCCATGGTAGTGGTGGTGGGGATAAGGACCAGCGTTTTGATGAATTATTCATGAACCAGTCGACCGCTAACCTTAGTAATGAAACGGCCATACTAAAATCGAGGCCTGTATTGAAAAGGGTAGCAAAAGACCTGGGGCTGCAGGTAACCTATTATAACCAGGGTAGTTTACGTTCCAGTTTTTTATACCCCAACACTCCTATTGAAGTCCGTTCTGTGCAGAATATCGATTCCGCCAGGGAGTTCAGTTTTTTAGTGATGGTCCTGAATGAGGATCAGTTTACGCTTAATGATGATAAAACCGCACATTCCTTCGGGCAGCCTTTTTCCTGGTCGGGCAACCAGCTTACGCTGGTCAGGAAGAAGGAGATCGACTTGAAAGATTATGGAAGCGCTAAATTCCAGGTGAACTGGAGATCGATCCAGCAGGCGACCGAATACCTGCTCGGCGGCCTGAAAGTGTCACAGATCGATGCACAGGCGACTATTCTTTCCCTGAGTTTCGATAACGAGAATACCTTACTGGGCATTAATGTATTGAATACCCTTATGTCCGTCTATGATTCTCTTATTATCGAGGATAAAAACAGGATCGCTATTAATACAGAGAACTTTATAGATACCCGTCTGACCAGTCTGCGGGCTGATTTGAATGGTATCGAGGGTAAGCTGAAAGGCAACATGGAACAAAACCAGACTTTTGATATAGAGGATCAATCCAAAAAGTACTTCGATGAAATAGCGGAAGGAGATAAGAAACTGATTGAACTGGAAGTTCGTCTGAAGGTCGTTGACCTGTTATCCGAATACATCGGTAATAAGGGAAATATCCATAAGTTGGTGCCTACGAGCCTGGGCATTGAAGAGCCGGTGCTTTTGCAATTCGTTACAGAGTATAACCGGATGCAGCTGGAGAGAGAGGCGAATCTGAGGACGACTTCAGCTAATAATGCACTGATCGTCGGGTTGGATAATTCGTTGGAGAAATTACGCAAGGATATCATAGAAGCGTTGCAAAATGTAAAGAATGCTTACCAGATAGCCTATAACCGTCTGAAGCAGGAAGAGGAGGGGATGAAATCGGAGTTGAAAACACTGCCGGGTAAGTCCTTGCAATTCCTCAATGTTCAGCGGCAGCAAAAGATACTTGAAGAGTTGTATTCTTTTTTATTGCAGAAAAAGATCGAAAACTCCATTTCTTCGGCTTCGACCATTTCTTATGCCCGGGTACTTGAACCTGCATTGGCTCTTAATGATCCGATTAGCCCTGACAGAAGTAAAATCTATACTTTCAATTTATTAATGGGGCTGATCATTCCGATTGGTTTTATTTTCTTGCTGGAGCTCTTAAAAGATAAGGTGAGCAGCCGGATGGAGGTCGAATCGAGTACCAAGGCCCCAATCCTGGGCGAGATTGGCCACTCAGAGGAAACCAAGACCTCATTGGTAGTCACTCAAAACAGCCGCAGTCTTATTGCCGAGCAATTTCGCATCGTCCGTACCAATTTGCAGTATGTCGCCGGCAGAAAGGAGAGAACCACTATCCTTGTCACCTCTTCTTTCAGCGGGGAGGGGAAGTCTTTTGTCAGTACCAATATGGGGGCGGTCATGGCTTTATCCGGGAAAAAGACGGTTATCATGGAATTCGATATCCGCAAACCCAAGATTGTCTCGGGACTTGATCTGAAACGCAAAATGGGGATCTCCAATTATATCATTGGTAAAGCCACTTTCAATGAACTGCTGGTGAAGGTAAATGGGGCGGATAATCTCTATGTAATTCCCTGCGGCCCTATTCCCCCCAATCCTGCTGAAATCCTTTTGGATACGAGGCTGGACGAATTGATGGAGGAGGTTAAGGCAAATTTTGAAGTGGTGATCATGGATACGGCCCCGGTGGGTCTTGTAAGCGATGCCATTAGCCTGAGCCGGTTTGCCGATTGTACGTTGTATGTGATAAGGCAGGGGTACACTTTCCGGAAGCAGCTGCGGTTTATTAATGAATTGTATATAGCAAAAAAATTACCCTCTTTATCCATTTTGTTAAATGATGTCCAGGCGGGCAGCAGCTATTATGGGGGCTATGGATATTATGGGGGAGGCTATGGTTATGGAGCTTCGTCTGGTTATTTTGAAGATGATTCTCTAAAGAAAAGCAATAAAAGTGCCTTCAAACGGTTAATGGATTGGTGGAAACGAAAGTGAGATTCAATTAATTTTAAACTGATGAGCGAAATGGACATGAAGTCCGAAGAATGGGATTTGGTCATTAAACCCCAATCGAACCTGTTCGAAATCAATTTTAGGGAGATATGGTCTTACCGTGATCTGCTGATGTTACTTGTACGCCGTGATTTTGTAGCTACCTATAAGCAGACCATTCTTGGTCCCATATGGTTCTTCCTGCAACCAATCCTTACTACGCTTATTTTTGTGATCATTTTCGGCCGGGTCGCGGGGATTTCCACCGACGGGGTACCGATGATACTGTTTTATATGGCGGGGATTACTTTATGGAATTATTTTTCAGAAAGCCTTAACAAGACTTCGACTGTGTTTAAGGACAACGCAAATATTTTCGGAAAGGTGTATTTCCCCCGACTGATAATGCCCTTGTCCATCGTAGTAAGCAATCTTGTAAAGCTCGGCATTCAATTCTCCTTATTCCTTATTTTCTGGTTATATTATCTTCTTTTTAAAGGCGATATACATCCTACCATATATGTGCTGCTTACTCCCCTGCTGATCTTGCTTCTGGGCTTGCTTGGCCTGGGTTTTGGAATGCTGATATCGGCCCTGACCACCAAATACAGGGACCTGGTGTTCCTGTTAACCTTCGGTATACAGTTATTAATGTACGCGACTCCTGTGATTTACCCCTTATCCAGCATTGGACAGAAATATAAATGGCTGATACTTGCCAATCCCATGAGCGCTATCGTAGAAACCTTCCGGCTTGGTTTTTTGGGCAAGGGCAGCTTTAGCGTGGGATCGCTGGCATATAGCACCGCTACGACCCTTTTCATTCTATTCCTGGGGACGCTGATATTTAATAAAGTAGAAAAAAGTTTTATGGATACGGTATAGTTGGAATACCGGATAAATTTCGGAAGTAATATTATGAGCGATACAGTTATAAAAGTGGAAAATATCTCTAAGCTCTACCGACTTGGTGAAGTAGGTACAGGGACCATTAGCCATGACCTGAATCGTTGGTGGGCTAAAGTAAGGGGTAAGGAAGATCCTTTTGCGAAGCTGGGGGAGTCCAATGATCGTTCTGTTAAGGGGAACAGTGATTATGCCTGGGCGCTGCAGGACATAAGTTTTGAAGTAAGGAAAGGGGAGGTGTTGGGCGTTATCGGAAGAAACGGCGCCGGCAAGTCGACATTGTTGAAGATTTTGTCAAAAGTCACACAGCCTACCAAGGGCCAGATTAAGGCAAAAGGGAGGATAGCTTCCTTGTTGGAAGTGGGTACCGGTTTTCATCCTGAATTAACAGGCCGGGAAAACATATATTTAAACGGAGCGATACTTGGGATGACAAAAGCGGAGATTAGGAGGAAATTCGATGAGATTGTCGACTTTGCGGGGATAAGCCGCTATATCGATACACCTGTAAAAAGGTATAGCAGCGGCATGTATGTAAGGTTGGCTTTCGCGGTGGCGGCTCATCTTGAACCCGAAATATTGATAGTGGATGAAGTGCTGGCTGTCGGGGATGCGGAATTTCAAAAAAAGGCGCTTGGCAAAATGAAGGACGTCAGTACGCAACAGGGGCGAACCGTTCTATTTGTAAGTCATAATATGGGCGCCATTCAGAATCTGTGTGATGAGGTGTTGATCCTGAATAAGGGAGGACTGTCTTTCCTGGGGGGGATTAGTGAAGGTATAAAACACTATCTGGATCATGAATTTGTGGAAGGTTTATTCGAGTATAAAGCGAATGCGGAAGATAATAAAACTTGTTTTTCAAGCATTCATGTTGAGAACGGGAGCGGAGCCATTAAAGGCGATTTCGGGTTCGACGAGATGATAAAAGTGAAGATGACCTTATGTGTTAAGGAAAATAGTTTAAATGCCAAAGTAGGCTTTCGGGTGCAGGATAATATGGAACGGCGCATTTTTACTTCAGAAATGAATATCAGCGATCTTACCAATAAGCCCGGGGAATTATCTGTAAATGTGGATATTCCGTCAAAAATCTTAATGCCTGGAAAATATAGTCTGACGTTTGCAGTTCATATTCCAAACATAGCGATGATCGAATTACTAAATGATATTGTTTGTTTTGAAATCCAGGAAACCGGCTCCTCCGTGTATCAATATCTGGGCAGTGACAGTGGTTGCGTGTTTGTTAATTGTGACTGGAGCTTATTATAATATTAATTTATAATATATGGCACTCAATTTTGTTAGAAAATATTTAGGTATCGATATCTCCAGACATATTGTTCCCAAGGCTGAAAAACCGCTTTCGGAACAAGGTCAGCGGAAGGTGCAGGTGGGCAAATTCTCTTTAAGCGCCAATGAGTCCCATTTAATCGAAGAGTATCTCGCCATCTATAAATATTACTCCAGGAACCTGGCAAGAATTGCCAAGGGCGTTAGCGAAACGTATGAAGAAGGCTCTATAATGGATGTCGGGGCGAATATCGGCGATAGCATTGCCCTTATAAGAAGTGAGAATTGTGATAGTCAGATCTATGCTATAGAAGGAGATAAGAACTACTTCAACCTTTTGAAACAGAATGCTGATAGTCTGTTCAAGAAGGTAGTCATCAGCAATGTTTTTTTTGGCGAGAATAAAGCTACTATTAAATCCGACCTGGTAGCAGTAGGCGGAACGCTGAACCTCAAGCAGAATTCAGATTCTGATAATAATGTCGAAATAATTACGTTGGACGAATACGTGGCGGCAAAGGAAATCAAGAATCTTAAGTTGATAAAAGTCGACACTGATGGATTTGATCTAATGATTTTGCGCGGAGGTTTAAAAACGATTGAATCCCAAAAACCCGTTTTGTTTTTTGAGTATGATGATGAATACCTGAAGCAAAATAAAGAGGATGGTCTTGAAACGCTTAACCAGCTTAGAGGTCTTGGATATGACAAGATCATGTATTATGATAATTACGGAAGGTATTTAACTTCGGCCAGTTTGGATGACACCGCCATTATAGAAGACATGTATTCATACATCCGCAATGGCAAGGGTGCATTCCCCTATTTCGACCTGTGCATCTTTCATAATTCTGACAGCGGACTGGCAGATAGGATCATAAATAAGGAGCGTCTTTATTTCAGAAACAATTAATTTAGAAACTTCCATGGTCTTATAATATGGAAAAATACCTGGTTACTGGTTTTTCTGGTTTCGTAAGCGGTCATTTGTTAGAATACCTTTCGCAGTTGGGAAGGCCAGTGGAAGTAATTGGTTTAAGCCGTCATGAGAGAATGTCGTATTCTTATAAAAATTTAAAAATAACGACATACCAGATTGACCTGATGGACGCAAGCCGAACCAACGAGATCATTAATATTGTCAGGCCCGATTACATAATTCACTTAGCCTCGGATAGCAGTGTGGCCTATAGCTGGCAGCAGCCTGTCCAGAGTTTCCAGAATAATACGAACATATTTTTGAACCTGATTGAAAGTGTGAGGGTTGCCAGGCTTAAGTGCCGCATTCTTTCAATTGGCTCTTCGGAAGAATACGGAATAGTGGACCCGGAGACCGTTCCATTGACGGAAAAGCATTCGTTAAACCCGATAAGCCCTTATGCAGTTGCAAGAGTCTCCCAGGAATTGTTAAGTAAAATTTATGCCCAGGGCTATGGCATGGATATTATCATTACCAGATCATTCAATCATATCGGACCGGGACAAAAGGATAGTTTCGTTATATCTTCTTTCGCCCGGCAAATCGTGCGAATGGAAAATGGAAGCCAGAGTGAACTGGAAGTAGGCAATATAGATATCGTGAGGGATTTTCTGGATGTAAGGGATGTTGTAAGAGCATATGTCGAGCTTCTTGAAAAGGGCCGGAACGGAGAAATCTATAATATTTGCAGCGGAACGGGTTATACATTGAAATCGATTCTGGATAAGATGATGTCAATTGCCGAAATCAATTTAAAATATCATATAAACACAGACCTGATACGACCGTCTGATAACCCGATTATAATCGGAAGCAACGAAAAGATCATGTCGGAATGCAACTGGGCACCGGAAATCCCGATAGAAAAAAGTCTGAATGATATTATGAATTATTGGAGAAAAGAAATAGAAAAGCAGGTATGAAAGTATTATTCGATCACCAGATTTTTACTACGCAGAAATTTGGCGGTATCAGCCGTTATTTTAATGAAATAATGAAAATTCAGGATGCGTCATTTGATGTCGATAAGATAGATCCGGAACTAATTCCTTTACCTGACCCGGAGCTCGTAAATCCTGGTTTGGTTAGCCGGGGGATTCAATTTGCAAAGAGAAAAATCGGGATTAAGGAGAAAGATGTAAAGCCGGTCCTGCCTGAGGAGATCGTAAATAAACTTAAGGGAGGAGCGTTTGATATTTTTCATCCGACGTATTTCGATCCTTACTTTGTCGAATACGTCAGGAAACCGTTTGTGTTGACCGTGTATGATATGGTGCATGAGATTTACACGGAATTGTTTACGCTGGCCGATGGAACGAGCAATAATAAAAAACTTCTGTGTGATAAGGCGGAGAGCATAATTACTATCTCTCATACTACTAAAAGAGATTTGGTTAATATTCTAAAGATAAGTGAAGAGAAGGTGCATGCGATTCCGCTTGCGTCCGACTTTGACAAGGTAGTGGCGACTGCGCCTGCCCAGATATCGGGGATCGATAACTTTATATTGTTTACAGGGGCCAGATGGACGTATAAGAATTTTTATTTTACGGCGATCGCATTAGCTGATATTTTAAAGCAGGACAAGACACTGCAGCTGCTGTGCACCGGCCATGCGTTTACAGATAGTGAATTGCAATTTTTTGAAAATCTTGGGATCGGGTCGCAGGTTAAGCATATTTTTCTTAAAAATGACAGTGAGCTCGCCTGGGCGTATCAGAATGCCAGGGTATTTATTTTCCCCTCTTTATATGAAGGGTTCGGTTTTCCTTTGTTAGAGGCGTTTGCATCGGATTGCCCGGTTGTATCCAGCCGGGGCGGGTCCTTACTGGAAGTGGGGGGTGAAGGCGCATTATTTTTCGACCCTAAGAATTTTACCGGGATTCAGGATGCAACGGTCAAAGCCCTGTATGATTCGGAACTGCGGAAGGAAATGATAAAGAAGGGCCGGATACAGTTTCAACAATACAGTTGGGAAAAATGCAGGTCCGCGACGCTGGAAGTTTATAAGTCGATACTCCAATGAAAAATTATATTCCCAGCTTAAATGGCCTTAGGGCCCTAAGTATAATTACGGTTATTCTAGGCCACCTGAACGTCAGGAATTTTCCCGGCATTCGAATCCCTTTTCCGCTTACAATTTTTACGGATTCGACTTTGGGGGTTAATGTTTTCTTTGTCATTAGCGGATTTTTGATCACTACCCTACTGATAGAGGAAGAAAAGGAATCCGGGTCTATAAACCTGAAGAATTTTTACATAAGGAGGATGATCAGGATTTTTCCGGCATATTATTTTCTTTTACTGGTTTATTTGATATTGCAGTTATCTTCCGTCTTACACTTTACGGGGCGTTCCTGGTTATCCTCTCTCTTTTATTATAAATACCTGGACGGAGGCGATTGGGAAAGCGGTCACTTCTGGTCCTTAAGTGTTGAGGAACATTTTTACCTGGTGTGGCCGCTGGTTTTCAAGTTTTGGAAAAGGGGCCGGATTTATTTCGCCTATGCGGTCGTTCTCCTGGTTGTTTTTTTCCGGCTTAATTCTTACATGAAGTTTTTGCCTTACCAGATATTGGATAGCTCCGTGTCCCTGTTTCAACGTGTCGATGCAATAATGATCGGTTGTTTATTGGCATTGTACAGAACGAGGATCAATCCGTGGGTTATAAAAATTTCCAGAAATGGAGCCCTTCCGATATTGATTCTGCTGGCAATAGCTTGTTTAGCCACCAATTTCCTGACAGACTGGAACCTTACTCATCATTGGCATATGGGCCTTTTGCTGGTGCCGTTAGGGATAGGATGGTCCGCGGGAATTATCAGTAATTTTTTAATTGGATTGCTTTTACTGGTTTCGATAAATAGCAAGGGCTTGTGGTTTAAATTTTTAAACGCGCCTTTCATGAACGTTATTGGAAAGCTATCCTATTCTTTATATCTATGGCAGCAGCTGTTCTTTTCTGATCATCTGGGCCCCTTTAGTCATTTCCCCCTGAATCTTTGTTGTATTGTTATTGCTGCATTAATATCTTATAATTTTATCGAGAAGCCATTCCTTAAGTTAAAAAAAGCATACGAAACAATAAGAATTTCAAAAACTGATCGCTTAAAAGAAAGACTTGGATGGCAGCTTTAAAGAAACGAATTGGGAAGGTCTTCACTCACTTTGGGGTGAAAAAGAAAGCGCTGGGAGTATATTTTTTCTTTTTCAATGGCCAAAAAGATCTTGTTGCTTTTTATAGGAAAAAAGTGATTCCCCTGACTGTCAGAAGAAGGTCGGCTAACGGCATTTATGCGATAGTTCTGGATTCCGACTGGCTTGGGTTAGGCGCACGTATTGTAAAGACAATTGAAATATTATTATACTGTGAAGAAAGGGGGCTTATTCCTGCCATAAAATATAATTATTTGGAGAAGGGGCATGGCAAGGCGGATTATTTCGGTGAACTGTTTTGCTATAAGGGTCCGGATGCGGAACGGGTATCGGCCAAAGCAAAATATACGAGTATCCGGGATATCGACGAATTGGGGTGGCCGGAAGACTATAACCGAAAATTGAAGCTGTCTTTTGCCAAAACATTGTTTGATAAATATTTTTCCATCTGCCCGGAAATATTGGCGGAAGTCGATAGCTTTTGTAAAGATCGTTTTGGAGCTAACAGGGTCCTTGGAGTCCACTACCGGGGAACGGATAAGGCTGGTGAGGCGCCCCTGGTTGCCAAAGAGCGATTGATCGATTATATAAAAGAGGCGATCGGCGAAGATCTCCGTTTTAACGCTCTTTTTGTTTCTACGGATGACGAGGTGCTCCTCCGGTTCCTGAAAAATTCGGATTTACCGGTTCCCGTATTATTCCGGGAGGATGCTGTCCGTTCATCTGACGGGGATCAGTTTCACCGGAAGAAGGAAATTTCGAAATCCGTCATCAACCGGGATGCCATTGTGAATATGCTGATCATGTCGCGTTGTAGTTTTTTAATAAAGACGGCTTCCATTTTAAGCGATTGCTCCGTCCTGTTCAATCCTGAAATCAAAGTAAGGGTTATCAGTTTTCCCCATTCGGATAACCTGACGTGGTGGCCTGCGACAGAGATAAACGCAAGTAATAGATCATTGATTCCAGCCGATGCCTATGGAAGATAAGCTACCACATATCGTTTTTGTCATTCACGATGTGGAAGGAGGGGTGGCGTCTATGAACCATCAGATCATTGAAAACGGCGATTTCGGAAGATATTTTCAGGTACATGTCGTCTTATGGCGGACGCAAGAGGATAAAAGCAAAAGCTTCAGAGGCATTTTTACAAAGGTGAGGGACCTGAATAATTTTGTTTATTCCGTTGATGACAACTATTACTTTGTGTTAAAGAGGCTGAACAAGCTGTTAAATAATTGGAATGGAATGATCGTAACTAATGACGGCATCGAATTGGAAGCGATCAGAAAGTTCGGTACCGGTTCGGTTCTGTTTTCAATCGTTCATGATTTTTACAATCTCAAACTGGCTATTGAAAATGCGGATTTGGTGGATTATTTTATCTGTCATACGGAAGTCTTTTCAAAGGCGTTGTTGAGCAGCTCCGTTTTGAGGGAAAGAGTGGGCTATTTACTCCATGGTGTTAAGGTGGCTCCGGTGGATGCTGTAAAGAGGGAGATGGGAGAAAGAAGGCTGAAGATCGTTTCTGTTTCGAGGCTAACAGAAAGCAAAGGGGTATTGCTTTTGGCGGGTATTGACCAACGCTTGTTAGAAAAAGGGGTTGAAGTAGAGTGGCTGGTGATCGGCAGCGGGGAGGTGGAGGGGCAATTACGCAAACAATGGGAAGGGAAAACGAATATAAGCTTTCGGAAGCCGGATACGCAGGAGGAAGTATATGAACTGGTGTCGACGGGGGATATTTTCATTAGTCCAAGCTATTTTGAAGGGTATGGCATCGCTTTACTGGAAGCGATGTCTTGCGGGTTAGTTCCGGTGATACACCGCCTGCCTGTCGGAGTTTATTCCAATCTGGCCGATACCATCGGATTTTCAGTGGCGCCTGGCGATATGGAAGCCATGGCTCAATCTATTGGCCGGTTGCATGCGGACAGGAGCCTGCTGGCTGATATGAGAGAGAGGGCGCGGCAATTGATAGTCAGTCAGTATGATATTTTAAGGACTTCGGAAGCCTTTCTGGAATATTTTAAGGAGAATACGGCTGCCAGGGTAAACAGGCAGCTACAGCCCAGGCAATATCCTTCAGCGGGCATTTTGGATAAACCTTTTATTCCCGGGGGGATATCCCGCTGGGTAAAAAAAAACAGGTAGTAAAAGATCAATATGGACTCACCGTTGGTTAGCGTTTTGATGACTGCTTATAACAGGGAAAAATTTATTGCAGAGGCTATCGAGAGTGTGCTGGAATCTTCTTTTACCGATTTGGAGCTGATTATTGTAGATGATGGTTCTTCGGATTCGACCGTAAGTATTGCACAAAGTTATGCCGGAAAGGATTCCCGGGTGAAAGTATATATAAATGAGAGTAACCTGGGCGACTATCCAAACCGTAACCGTGCGGCAAGCTATGCCAGGGGAAAATATCTTAAATACCTGGATTCCGATGATCTTCTTTATAGGCATGGATTGGCGGCTTTTGTCGATTTTATGGAAGGGGACCAGGAGGTAGCCATGGGTATTTCTTATAGAAAGAACCTGACGCATCGGCCTTTTCCTGTCATTATGGGTCCGAGGGAGTCTTTGCGGTATCATTTTTTTACGGAGGGCTTTTTGGATTGTGCTCCTACGGGAACGATCATTAGAAGGGATTGTTTTGAAAAACTGGGTCGTTTTTCCGGGAAGAGGATGATCGGGGACCTTGAATTCGGATTAAAAACGGCCATTCATTATAAGGTTATGATTTTGCCGCCTGCACTGGCTTTCTGGAGAAATCACGGGGACCAGGAAGTATTCATAGGGATCAACGATAATCTTTACCCGGCATTGTCCGAAGCCGTATTGAAGGAGCAATTCACTGGTTTATCGGATATTGTGTTAACTGATGCGGAGAAATTTAAAATATTGCAGGGCTTATTTCGTTCACATAGAAAGGAGTGGGTTAAGAAATTCGTAAAGCGAATATTGTTCTTAAAGAAATGACATCCGGAATTAATTAATAATACTCAATTTAAAGCGGGGTGATTTTTATGAAGCAGTTACTTAGGAAAATTACACGTACGGTTGGATTGGATATAGTAAGCTATCCTCACTTTTCTGAAAAGCAGCGGCTTGCTTTATTTAAGAGGTTCGATATCCGAACTATAGTAGACATAGGGGCCAATCAAGGGCAATATGCGACCTACATGAGGGGTATTGGATTTGAGGGAACGATTATATCGTTCGAGCCCGTGAGGGCTACTTATGAAAAGTTGAGTTCGTTGGCTACGGGAGATGTAAAATGGGTAACGAAGAATATGGCATTCGGGGATACGGATATGGAGGCCACCATTAATGTAAGTGAAAATACCTTAAGCAGTTCTTTGCTTCCTCCTCTTGATGGTTTCCTTCATTCCACACCCGAGGCAAAAGTGGTAAGCCAGGAAAAGGTTAAGGTAGTCAAGCTGGATACCTGGGTTCCGGATTTGTTGAAGAATGAAAAGAATTATTTTTTGAAGGTCGATGCCCAGGGATATGAAAGAAAGATTCTGGAGGGGGCTCAACTTTCTTTGCATCATTTTGCCGGTATCCAAATTGAGCTTTCTTTAACAAGCCTCTATGAAGGCGAGAATACATTTTTTGAGCTATTCCCGTTGATATTAAGTAAGGGGTTTAAGCTCTATGTGATGGAAAACGGGTATTGTAATCCGGTTACAGGGGAAGTATTGCAGCTGGAGTTAATATTGTTTCGAAATGATTAAGGAAGATATTTAATATGCTGATCGTTAAGATTCATTATGGGCTGGGGAATCAATTATTTCAATATGCATTTGCCAGGAGTCTGTCGCTGCGAAAAAATACGAATTTCCGGCTTGATATAAGTTTTTTCGAGACGGATACTTTTGACCGCCATCCCAGGGTATACCAGCTCAATCAGTTCAATATCCAGGAAAAGATAGCTTCCGGCGAAGAGATAAAAGAGTTCCTTAATCCTTCGATGCTGAAAAGACGGTGGAGAAGCGTGGCAAACCGTTTCCTGAGATATTATAAAAGAAAGGTAGTCAATGAATCGAGGGCGGATTTCGACGAGAATATTTTTCGCGTAAAGGATGGGGCTTACCTGTTTGGTTTCTGGCAGGATATAAGATATTTTTCTGCCATAGAGGATGTGCTGAAAAAGGAGCTGGTTTTTAAGAATATGCCGACCGGGCTCAATAAGGAAATATTGGGGCAGATAGAAACGACCCATTCGATAAGTCTTCATATACGCCGGGGAGATTATCTTACGGACAGTCATGCCGTCAATAATCTGGGGGTTTGTGATTTGTCTTATTATCAACGTGCGGTGGAGAGGATGTCGCAGCGGGTCAGCGACCCTGTATTCTATATATTTTCCGATGATCCTGAATGGGTAAGGGGAAATTTTCATATCCCGTTCCAGACTGTTTTCGTCAGTAATAATTCAGAGGAGAATGCTTTTGAGGATTTGCGTCTTATGAGCAACTGCCGGCATCATATCATTGCGAATAGCAGCTTCAGCTGTTGGGGAGCTCTGTTGTCCGCGAATAAGGATAAGATTGTCATTGCTCCCCGGGTTTGGAGGAGCAATGGTCCGGATATGTTCCTGCCATCCGGGTGGATGGCGCTGTAAAATCGATATCAATGGAGAATAAAAATTCCGGGAGCCCCCTTGTCTCTGTCATCATACCTGCATACAATGCGGGAAAGCTCCTTTCGGGAACGATACAAAGCCTTTTAGATCAACAATATGCATTTCTTGAGATCATCATTGTCAACGATGGTTCGTCGGATAACACGGAACAAATTGTCAAGACCTATACTTTTGACAGCCGGATAAAATATATTTTCCAGGAGAATAAGGGTTGTTCCGGCGCGAAAAATACGGGAATGGCCGTGGCTACCGGTGATTTTATCCAATACCTGGATGCGGATGATGTACTCAGTCCCGATAAGATATCAGAGCAGGTCCATGCTTTACAGGATCGGGCGGATGAAATAGCCGTGTGCAGGACAAAGGCCTTTTTCGGGGATATTCATGAACCAGGAATGTCTGAGATCGATACGGATTTTCTGTATAATACGGATAACACTTTTGAATTTCTGCTTAATTTATATGGTATCAACGGGAATGATGGAATGATCCAGCCCAATGCTTTTTTAATTTCACGCAAGCTGGCGGAAAGCATAGGGCCCTGGGATACCTCCCTTTCGCCTTCCCCGGATGAGGATGGCGAATATTTTTGCAGGGCATTGCTTGCGGCAAAGGGGCTTTTATTTACAACGGGGGGGGTAAATTATTATCGCAAGCATCCGAGCACAGAGAGCAGCCTCTCCCGGCAGGTAAGTCACCGGCATGCCAAAGGGGCTTTGCGATCGCTGCAATTGATTAAAAATCAATTACTTTCCAGGGAGAATTCCTCTCGCGTCAAAGAATTGATGGCGCAACGGTTTGCCAATTTCATTTATTTATACTCGTTTTATAAAGATTTGGGCAGAGCGGCTAAAAATGAAATTCATGAATTGGGTATAACAAAGGTCCCTGAGACGGGGGGGGGCAATTTCAAAAGACTGGCAAGATGGGTCGGGTTTGATAATGCATTGAGATTCAAGAATTTGCTTTCGCGTAAATGGAGAAAATGAAACTGGCTATTATCGTCAGCCACCCGATTCAATACAATACCCCTTTATTCAGGCTTTTGACTGAAAGGGATATTATTGAGATCATGGTCTTTTATACCTGGGGTGAGGCCGTGCTCGAGAATAAATACGACCCTGGTTTCGGGAAGGTGATCCATTGGGATATACCCTTACTGGAAGGATATCCCTCGCAATTTCTGAAAAACACTTCTACAGAGCCGGGATCTCATCATTTCAATGGAATTATAAATCCGGATAGTATTCAGCGGATAGATGAATGGCAACCGGATGCCTTATTGATATATGGGTGGAATTTCAGGAGCCATTTGAAGCTGATGCGTTATTATAAAGGTAGAATCCCGGTTTATTTCAGGGGGGACTCCACTCTGCTGGATCAGCAGGCTGGAATGAAATCCCTTATTCGCAGGATTATCCTGAAATGGGTATACAGGCATGTGGATAAGGTATTCTATGTCGGTGAAAATAACAGGAATTATTTTAAAGAGGCTGGCCTGAAAGAATCCGGATTGATATTAGCGCCTCATGTGGTCGACAATGAATTCTTCCAGGCAAATGCCGGCTATTATGAACAGGAAGCGCAGAGATGGCGCCTGTCTTTGGGAATTGGAGAAGACAGCATTGTCTTCCTCTTTGCGGGAAAGCTGGAGAAAAAAAAATCTCCTTTTCTTTTATTGAATGCATTTAATGCCTGTTCTTTTCCGTCCGGGATACATCTGATCTTTGTCGGGAATGGCGAAATGGAAGAGTCTCTGAAATCAGCGGCCAAAATACCCAATGTGCATTTTATAGAATTCCAGAATCAAAAAAAGATGCCGGTCGTATACAGGTTGGCTGATGTGGTTGTATTGCCTTCCGGAGGCCCCGGGGAGACATGGGGATTGGCTATTAACGAGGCGATGGCTTCGGGTCGGCCGGTTATCGCCAGCACTAAATGCGGGGGAGCTGTCGATCTTATAAGGCCGGGGGTCAACGGGTATATTTTTAAATCCGGGAGTGAAAGCGATCTGCAGGAGAAAATGCAGGCTTTATCAAAAGGGAAAGGGGGCATCAAGGAAATGGGCCGTCAGGCTATGTTATATATACGGCAGTTCTCTCTTTCGGGGGTTGCCCGGGAAATCGAGCGGACTGTCACGGGCGCAAGCGTCAACCGTTGATCTTACAACATGAGTATCGTAATCTGTAAACTTCCTAAAGCCGGCCTTGGAAATCAATTATTCCCATTGGTCAAGGCCGCTACTTTTGCAAAGTTGAACGACTTGTCTCTTATTGTAACCGGGTACAACCAGCTTAAGATAGGGCCTTATATCCGTGGCGAAAAGGTAAAAAGGAAATACAAAGGCTATTTTTCTTTTGAGAGAAGTCTCTTTGGCCGGCTGTTGGACAACTATTCATTGTGGCAGTACAGGAATTATGAATCCGTCCATGAGCCTGCGATAGAGAAGTTGCCGGCCGAAATGACAAAAGGGAAAAGGTTTTTATTTTCGGAGATACCACACTGGAGTGACTATTTTACAGGGTTGAAGGAGCATCGCGATTTGGCTATTTCTCTCTTAAAGGGCATGATCAGTGATGATATAATGAGGAGAACGGACCGTATTCCGGCGCCATGCGTAGGGGTCCATATCCGGATGGGGGATTTTCGCAAATTAAGGGAGGGGGAGGCATTTACCTCAGCAGGCGCTGTCAGAACGCCGGAATATTACTTTGTCGATATTATCGGGGCCATTCGGAAAATAAATGGAGGTGAGCTCCCGGTTTCTGTGTTTACGGATGGTTACGGGAAGGAGTTCGAAAAGATTTTTACTTTGAAAAACGTGAGCATAGTAGAGGGGAATCCGGACATCGTGGATCTGCTGCTGCTTAGTAAAAGCCGCATCATAGTAGCTTCCGCGGGGAGCACTTTCAGCTACTGGGCCGGCTTCCTGTCCGACTCCCCGCTGATCATGCACCCGGACCATTTACATGCGCCTGTACGTCCCGCAGAAATCAACAGGCGTCTGTATGAGGGGGCTTTTACACCAGGGAGCCCGGAAACCCTATTGGAAAAAAATATTAAACAAATAGGCAATGAATAGAATCCAGCCGGTGGATGGTCTTCGGAGTTTCGCGGTATTGGGCGTTATCTGGGCGCATTGCTGGATGTTCTTCGGCAATCCGTCCTTATTTATAGCTGGCGTGAATATCAATCAGTTTTTTGCATTCGGCGGCATAGGAGTGGATCTTTTTTTTGTGATCAGCGGCTTTTGTATGTACCTGATGCATTCTAAGAATTCAGCCCATTTCAGTCTCCCCCTATATGGTAGTTTCATAAGGAAACGATGGCTTCGGATAGCGCCGGCATTCTATTTCGTTGTATTATTCGAGTCTATTAAATACCTTGCTACGCAGGGGATCTTTCCGGCGAAAAGTTTTATTTATCATCTTCTTTTCATCAATACGTTCAACCCGGATAACGTCCTTTCGCCTCCATTCTGGTCGTTGGCTACTGAGTGGCATTTTTATCTGATCCTGCCATTTATCTTTATATCGGATCTGTCCGGGAAGTACCTGTATACAAGGGTGCTTTTATTAATGTTAATCTGCCTCCTGTTACGCTTGTGGTTATACCATGGGTATGATCTGAGTTTGGGTATTACCATACCAAGCGACAAGATCTGGTATCGGTTCGTAGAATTTGGTTTTGGTATCCTCGCGGCACGCTTCTACATCGATAAGAACCCGTTACCTTCATTTTTAAGAGGAAATATTGGTTTTATAGTGTGCTTTTTAGTTGCTTTTTCAGGCAGGCTATGTATGACGACGAATGTGATCCTGCATCTTGGGAAAATGGCTTTTATTGCACGGGCCTTTGGGGAACCGATACTCACCTTCGGGTTTGCCTTAATGATCCTGAACCTGATAAATACGGAAAGTCTTTTCAAAAAGATAATTGTAGCCCCTCCCTTTCTTTTTATCGGTAGAATATCTTACAGTATGTATTTGTGGCATTGGATGATCGCTTCATCGGTAAGTTTTTTCATCATTTCTCACAGAGGGGTCTCGAATGTTGGTCAGGAATTGGCCTTTTTGATTTGCGTAATCTTTTGTATCCCGATAGCCATTTTATCTTATCGTTACCTGGAGGCGCCCTATTTTAAAAAACGTAATAAGATCGAGACGATCGGTACAGCCGCTGTCTGAGGGATATAAGTATGAAATTTATGAAGATATTACTTGTCGGGTCCGATCAGGTCTGGTCTCTGGAGAAAATATATATAAAATATCTTTTGCAGGAGGGGGTGTCCGTGGAGCTTTTTGCGGCACAGAATTTATTTTATGAATACAATAGCCGGAGTATTGCCAATAAATTAAAAATACGTGCGGGGTTTTCGGGGATTTACAGAGATATCAATGAACAACTGCGCACCCGGATTGAGCAATTCCAGCCTGATATCGTCTGGGTCTTTAAGGGAATGGAGGTAATGCCGGAAACGCTGAAATGGATGAGCGCTAAGGGAATACGAACGGTAAATTATAATCCTGATAACCCTTTTATTTTTTCGGGCAGGGGGAGCGGAAATAGATTTGTTACCGGGTCTATAAGTTTATACGATCTGCACTTCACCTATAACCTGGCGGTAAAGAAAAGGTTGGAAGAACAACTGAACCTGCAGACGGCTTTTTTACCGTTTGGGTTTGAGCTGGCCGGGGATGTCTTTCAATCGGCTATCCGTGAGGAGGAAGTCCTCCGGGCCTGTTTTTTAGGCAATCCGGACATTCAAAGGGCTGCCCTGGTAAAGGAGTTGGTGAATTCGGGTATTCCAATGGATCTATATGGAAATGAGTGGGGAAAATTTCTGAATGATAATCCGCTGTTAAGGATATATCCTGCGGTATACGGGGATGATTTCTGGAAGACACTGCGTCGTTACCGGGTTCAGCTGAATCTTATGCGTGTTCATAATGAGGATTCTCATAATATGCGTAGCTTTGAAGTGCCGGGCATAGGAGGTATTATGCTGGCTCCGGCTACCACAGAGCATAAGTTGTTTTTTAAAGATGGGGAGGAGGCGTTCTTATTCTCCGGGGTCGGGGAATGCGCCGGAAAAGCAAAATATATCCTGGGGCTGAATAAGGAGGAGTCGGATAAGATAAGGGACCGGGCACATAGGAGATGTATTGAAGATGGGTATACCTATGAGCAGCG
The DNA here is from genome assembly GCA_035555335.1 of Puia sp. GTDB lineage: Bacteria > Bacteroidota > Bacteroidia > Chitinophagales > Chitinophagaceae > Puia. The sequence continues at coordinate 117,809 of DATMGS010000025.1, read as the reverse complement.
GGTAAAGAATGCTCTGGGGACGTTAAAAAGTTTATATGCGCAGGCTGGCGATCCTTCATTTTAACCCTATAGAATTGTACCCGCCGGTATTGAATTGGCTTCATTTTCTGGCAGAGAAGGGAGGAGGGGATTTCCAGGTCACTGTATTTACCATGCATGCAGGCGATGGGCATGCTGTTTTTGTAGCGCCTTCCAACACAATAAAAATAGTGCGTCTGGGTTCGTTGGGAAAGAAGGCAGGCATGGCCTACCTGAATTACCTGTATTATTATGCCGGCAGCCTGCTTCAGTTGATAAAATTAAAACCTGACATTGTCTTCTATTACGAGACCTTGTCTTCTTTTCCGGTTTTTGTTTTAAAAAAATATTTCCGGAGAAATACCGCTTTGTTCATTCATTATCACGAGTACACGTCTAAGAAGGAATATGAGCAGGGTATGGTGCTCGGTCGTTGGGGCCATCGGCTGGAAACAAAATTATATCCATTGGCGGAATGGATATCCCATACTAACAGCGACAGGATACAGCTTTTCAGGAAGGATCTGGCGGGGGTATTGCTTCCTCCTGTATATCCTTTGCCGAATTATCCGCCCTCTTCGTGGCGGTCGGCTGTGCAGGCAACGACCTCCATCGGTCTTCCTGTGAGGATGGTATATGTGGGAGCGATGAGCCTGGACACGATGTATACGAGGGAAATGGCGGAATGGGTAGCGGGGCAATCGGGTAAAGTGATATGGGATATATACTCCGACAATTACACGGATGAGGCGAGGGCCTATCTAATGTCATTTGGTGAAAGCCTTATCCGGTTCAGGCGGGGGGTCGATTATTATTCGCTTCCCGGGATACTGGGCGGTTATAATATAGGCCTGATCTTATATAAGGGACATATCCCCAACTATGTTTATAATGCGCCTAACAAATTGTTCGAATATATGGCCTGCGGGCTGGATATATGGTTTCCGGCTGTCATGCTCGGCTGTCACTCCTTTGTAACGGAGGGGGTATATCCGAAAGTCATGGGTTTTGATTTCACTAATCTTTCAGAACTGGATCTGTCTTCAGCGATCGACCGTTCCGGGTCGCGGTTTATTTCCCCGGAATTCTATGCTGAAAAGGCGCTTGCGGAACTGTTATTGAAAATGAAAGAAGTAAAGAAATGAGAATTTTCCTTTTTATATTTTCAGCCGTCCTTTTTATCATACTTCAACTAATAGGGGGGCTTTCTTCCTGGGAGAATCTTTCCGTATGCGTTTCTGTTTTTGCGCTATTGATCTTTTTGCTTAACCTGGGTAATAAGGTGGCTCTCTTTGATATCACGATCATGATGGCCTGTGTCACCTGCCTGATCATGCCGGTTATATTTTATCATTTTTATACAAAGGGAAATCCGCTGGCCCGGATTTGGGTAAAATATATGCCCATCGCCTCGGATGATTATTTTTCTTATGCACTGCCTGGTGTTATTGCGCTCATGGTAGGGTTTAAGATTCCGTTGGGCAAATCGAAGAATGAAGAGGACCCCGGGGTCTATCTGGAGAAGGTAAAAGCGTATTTAGGTCATAATCCTAAACTGGGTTGGTACCTGGTTACAATCGGGGTCGTTGCCGGTTTATTGGACTTCTTGGCCCCTGCCGGCCTCAGTGAATTTTTCTTCCTGGCGGCTCACCTCGTGTTTGTCGGGGTATTTTACGTGATGTATTCCCCCAGTAAAAATAAAAAACTGGTTGTGGCCAGTGCTATCTTGCTGATGCTGGGAGATTCAATACTTACAGGTATGTTCGGCGAGCTGGTGTTTATATTAGCCTGTTCCATGGTATTGGTCTTATTGGGTAAAAAGATAAAATACCGGAAAAAATTATCGCTGGTCATTCTGGGTATTTTCCTCGTCATTCTTATCCAATCCGTTAAAGGGGAATACCGCAGGAGAAGCTGGTTCGGAGGGGGGGCGGATCCGCTGTATTTCGCACAATTAATAGGAGAAAGGATAAGCTCTCCTTCTACTATGCTCGATCCGCAAGGCATGTTTGTGCTTTCCGTGCGGATGAACCAGGGGTGGTTAGTGGCAAATACCATGCGTCTGGTCCCTTCCAGGTATTCTTTTGGCAATGGAGAACCCTTGGTGGAGGCTGTTTTTGCCACCGTGGTACCGCGGTTTCTCTGGCCGGACAAGCCGGAAGCAGGGGGAAAGGCGAATCTTAAAAGGTTCTGGGGGTTTAACCTGATTGGATGGAGCACTAATATCGGAACGCTGGGAGAAGCGTATGCCAACTTCGATCGGGTAGGAGGGATTGTTTATATGTTCTGTTATGGTCTCTTTTTCAGCTTCATATTAACAATGATCCTGAAGCTATCCAAGCGCAGGCCTACCATAATTTTATGGCTGCCCTTCCTCTTTTTTTCGGCGATCAGCGTGGAGACCGATCTGTTGACGACCATGGGAGCTTTGATAAAGAGTGTGATTTTTGCCTGGATTATTTTCCGTGTTTTTGACAGTGGATTCCGTATAAAGCTATGAGGCATCATCTGAATTATTTTTACCGTCATCCGGACCCCATTTATTTTAGTCTGGAGAAATTGTTTACCGCGCTGGGCCGGCAAATAGCTGTTGCCCATACCCTGGAATTCGAGGTAAAGGATACGACGCTGCCAGCGTCGAGCAGCCTGCGATCGATCCTGCCGAATATCCGGTATGTAAAAAAGAACCAGGGGGAGATCAATCATATTACGGGGGATGTGCACTATGCGATACTTGGCTGCAGCAGGCGGAATGTGAATGTGCTGACGATCCATGATTGTGTGCTGTTGCATCGGTATCCGAAGAGCAGTCTACGCTATTGGATATTTAAATGGTTGTGGTACGATCTGCCGGTAAGGAAGGCGGATGCGGTGACGGTCATTTCAGAAAACACCAAAAGGGAGCTGTTGCATTTTATCAGCTGCGATGCGGCAAAGATCAGGGTCATCCCAAATTTTGCGGATCCTCTCTTTCTCCCTGTCCGGCACGGTGCTGAAAATAAAAAGCCCAGGATACTGTTTATCGGCAGTACGCCCAATAAGAACCTGGAACGTCTTATTGAAGCGATGGATGGGATGGAGGTGAAGTTAGACATCGTTGGGAATCCGACTGGTGAGCAGCTTCATCTTCTGGAGCGGCATCATATCGATTATGAGCGGTCATCCGGCCTGACGCAGGAGGCTTTGGTGGAAAAATATATTCAATCCGACCTGCTGGCGTTCCCTTCTACTTACGAGGGGTTTGGCTTGCCGATTATCGAGGCGCAGGCTATTGGACGGCCTGTCCTGACCAGCAATCTGTCGCCGATGCGGGAAGTTGCCGGTCAGGGAGCCTGCCTGGTAGACCCATACGATATTGCCGCCATCAGGGAGGGCATTGAGGCGATCCTGGATAAGGAGGATTATCGTAAGCATATCATAGAAGAAGGATTCAATAACAGGCGGCGCTTCAGCCTGGATAAAGTGGCGGACCAATACGTAGCTTTATACCAGGATTTGCTGCAGCAGAAACTCAATAATTCATAATTCATGTGTGGCATTGCAGGTATCGTAAATTTTAATAACCGGTCCAACGAGTCCTCTTCCATCCGTAAAATGACCCGGGCCATGGCGCACCGCGGCCCGGATGCAGAAGGCTTCTTTGAAGAAGAAGGCCTGGCATTCGGGCATCTCAGGCTCTCGATCATTGACTTGTCTACTGCTGCCAATCAACCTTTCCCGGACAATTCGGGAAGGTATATGATGGTATTCAACGGGGAGATCTATAACTATCATGCCGTGAAATCGTTGATTCCCGATTACGCATTCCGCACCACCAGCGATACGGAGGTGCTGATTGCGGCTTATGCGAAATGGGGGCCGGACTGCCTGAAATATTTCAGGGGCATGTTCGCTTTCGCCATCTGGGACAGGCAGGAGAAAGAAATATTTATTGCCAGGGACCGGATGGGAGTCAAGCCTCTGTATTATTATAAAGACGAGGAAAGACTGTTATTCTCCTCGGAGGTCCGAAGTATCCTGGCAACGGGGCTGGTAGAAAGGAAGCTCAGTCAAAAGGCGCTTGTAGAATACTTCAGTTATCAGTCGGTAAGCTATCCTTATTCGCCCATAGAGGGGATTCTTCAGCTGGAAGCAGGCTCCTGGATGAAAATTAAAGGGGGGCGCCTGGAAAAGGGCGTCTATTGGGATGTAACCCGTACCGAAACGGATTTTGATTTCTCCGACCAGGGGCGGGTAAAAAAAAGAATCCGGGAGCTGATGCTGCAATCTATAGAACGGAGGCTTGTCAGCGATGTGCCGGTCGGGGCTTTCCTGTCCGGGGGGATCGATTCGAGCGCAGTGGTGGGTCTGATGGCGGAAGCCGGCAGTTCCCGACCCAATACCTTCAATATCTCATTTGAAGAAAAGGAATACGATGAATCCGCCTATGCGGAGATCATCGCACGTAAATTCAATACGCAACACACAAAGGTCCTGTTAAAGCCTACCGTTTTCCTGGATGAGCTGCAGAATGCGTTGAATGCCCTTGACACACCCAGCGGCGACGGTATCAACACCTATGTGGTATCGAAGGCCATCCGGCAGAATGGTATGACGGTTGCTCTTTCCGGAGCGGGGGGGGACGAGCTGTTTGCCGGTTATCCCTTTTTTGACCAATATCTTCGTCTGCAGGCCCGTAGTGCATTATGGAAGATACCGGGGGGGGTGAGAAAGGCACTGGCCGGCGCCTTCGCGACGGGGTATCCGGAGGGGAAGAGGGGGAAAATGAGTCAGCTGCTGCAATTGTCCGGTGTCACGATCGATGAGACTTATCCCATCTTCCGGCAGATCCTGTCACCCAACCTGCTGAGGGAGCTTACGAGCCTGGCGGGCCCCGGGAGGCTGATCACGTCGGTAGAGGAGCAGCTTTCCGGGCAGAAGGAGCCGATTAGCGGCCTGCCTTTATTGAGCCAGGTGTCCGTGGCGGAATACCTGGGGTATACCCAACATACTTTATTGAAAGATACAGACCAGATGAGCATGGCCGTGTCACTGGAGGTTCGGGAGCCATTCTTCGATCAGGATCTCGTCGAATTTATCCTTTCCGTGCCTGATAAATGGAAAAAACCTGTCTATCCCAAGAGTCTTTTGGTGGAATCCCTGAAACCCCTGCTGCCGGATGAGATAGTCCACCGGAAGAAGCAGGGCTTTTTATTCCCCTGGAATCACTGGCTTAAAAATGAATTGCGTTCGTTTGGCGATACTCATATAAATAATATGGCACAAAGACCTTTTATCCGGCAGGGATCCCTGATCGATTACTGGAAGCGGTTTCTCGCAGGGGATAAAAACGTTCGCTGGGCTGAGCTATGGCTCTTCATCGTGCTGGACTATTGGCTGGAGAAAAATGAGATCACATGCTGAATTTCGCCATCATCGGATGCGGCGCCATCGGAAGCCGACATGCCATACAGGTTGCCGCCTTAGGGAAATTACAGGCTGTATGCGATATCGTGGAAGAAAGGGCCTGTGGTCTTGGAAAAAAACATGACGCGGCGGTCTATAACAGGGTGGAGGATCTGCTGAGGTCTGAAAAAGAGCTGGATATCCTGGCCGTCTGTACCCCGAATGGCATGCATGCGGAGCATACCATACAGGCATTGAGAGCGGGTTTGCATGTGATCTGCGAAAAGCCCATGGCGCTGCATGCTGCAGATTGCAGGCAAATGATAGAGGAGGCGGAAAAGAGGGACCGGCAACTATTCATCGTGAAACAGAACAGGTTCAATCCCCCCGTAATGGCTGTTAAGCAAATGTTGGACGAGGGAAAATTAGGCCGTATTTATAGCGTTCAAGTCAATTGCTGCTGGAACCGGACGGCTGCTTATTATCTTAATTCCTGGCATGGCACCCGCGAGCTGGACGGAGGGATCCTGTTCACCCAGTTCAGCCATTTTATAGACCTGCTGTACTGGATGGTCGGCGATGTGAGGGAGGTGGTTTCTTTTACGGATAATTTTTCACATAAAGGCGTCATTGCATTTGAGGACACAGGTGTGGCCTGCCTGCGTTTTGAACAGGGTGCGTTGGGCGCGCTGCATTTCAGCGTCAATAGCTATGAGAAGAATATGGAAGGCTCCGTTACTATCGTGGCGGAGAAGGGAACGGTGAAGATCGGTGGACAATACCTGAACGTCCTGGAATACCGGCAGGTTGGACAGGACAGTCCGGAGGAGCTGCCGCCGGGCAACCCGCCCAATGAATATGGCGCTTATCAGGGGTCCATGTCCAATCACGACAAAATGTACCGCCATGTAGTGGATGTAATAACGAAGGGCATACCCAACCGGTTCGGCGGGAATGAAGGATTGAAAACAGTGGAAATCATCGAAAAAATATATAAAGCAGCTTTGTGAAACCAAATCTCCGGAATATAGGAATCGTAAACGTACAATTCGGAGACCAGGTAACCGTTATAGAGCCGGCTAATTTATATGGTTGCGTGCTGGGAGATCATGTTTTTGTGGGGCCTTTCGTGGAGATCCAGGCAAATGTGCGGGTTGGCAACCGGACCAGGATTCAATCCCATACCTTTATCTGTGAAGGGGTGACGATCGGGGAAGACTGCTTTATCGCGCATGGGGTTATGTTCGTCAATGATACTTTTTCCACGGGAGGCCCTGCTGGAAATAAGGAGCTATGGAAAGACACGAAAATCGGCGACAGGGTGTCGATCGGATCGAATGCGACCCTGCTGCCGGTGACGATTTGCGGGGACGTGGTAATAGGTGCGGGCGCCGTCGTGACGCGGGATATCGATAGCCCGGGATTCTATGCCGGCAATCCGGCCCGGTTGATTAAAAAAAGATAAGACAGGAATTACCGATGAATGATAGAAAAAAGATCCTTTTGTTCGCGGATTGGTACGAGCCGGGCTATAAAGCGGGCGGCCCCATCCGTTCCTGCGTGAACTTCAGCCGGCATATGCAAGATGATTACCATGTATATGTCTTCACATCGGACAGGGATCTTGGATCGTCCGGCTCTTATGACAATATTAAGACAGATGAGTGGCTGATTGCGGAAGGACGGGTGCATGTATTTTATTGTTCGCCCGGCAATCTTAACTGGTCGACTATCAGACGGCAGATGAAGGACATACAGCCTGATTTCATCTACCTGAACAGCATGTTCTCTGTGAAGTTCACTATCTTTCCCTTGCTGATCAACAGGCTATATCGACTGAAGAGCAGGGTAGTGCTTTCGCCCAGGGGCATGTTGCGGGCAAGCGCTGTCGAGTTCAAGTCTTTCAAAAAGAAGTTATTTCTGAATGGTTTCCGCTGGCTGGGTTTTCACCGTCCTGTTTATTTCCTTGCCGCTGACGATACGGAGGTAAAAGATGTACAACGTTATTTCGGGTCGGATTCCCGGGTGGTCATGATCCCCAATTTTCCCGCTGCGCTTCCGGAAACCCCCGGCCTTCTTCCAAAAAAAGAAGGAGAGTTGTCCCTGATCTATATAGGTCGTGTCCATCCTATCAAGAACCTGGACTACCTGCTGAATATATTGAAGGGAATAGCGGCCTCTCTCCGCCTGACCATTGTTGGCAGCCTGGAAGACAAGGCTTTTTGGGAGAGCTGTCAGAAGATCATACAAGAGCTGCCGGAAAATATAACCGTGAGGTATGCCGGGGAGATGCCGAATCATCAGCTGCCTGCTATTACGGCGGAGCATCATGTTTTTGTTCTTCCCACTAAAGGGGAGAACTTCGGCCATGCGATTTTTGAAGCGCTGTCCCTGGGAAAGCCGGTACTGATCAGCGATCAGACACCGTGGAGAGAGCTGGAAATATCGAAGGCGGGTTGGGACCTTCCCCTTAACCGTCCGGACTTATTCCGGCAGGCCATTGCGCAGGCGGCGGCATTCCGGCAGGAGGAATATGCCGACTGGTGTGGCGACACGCTGAACTATATTAGAAAGTATATTGGGCAATTGAATTTAAAAGAAGAATATCTAAAACTATTTAGTTAAAATGTACATTTTAGGGCTTAATGCATACCATGCCGACTCGTCAGCAGCTATTTTTAAAGATGGAAAGATGATTGCCGCAACAGAAGAGGAACGATTCCGACGGGTCAAGCATTGGGCCGGCTTTCCTTCTATGGCGGTGGAGTTTTGTCTGCGGGAGGCCGGTATTACGCTCGCGCAATTGGATCATATCGCTATCGGTAGAGACCCTTATGCCAAATTGGGTAAGAAATTGCTGTTTCTGGCTAAAAACCCGGGAGGAGGATGGAGGGCCGTTAAAGATCGGTTGCAGAATGCTAAAAAAGTCTCTTCTCTGGAACAGGAGTTTGCAGCGATCGATGGGAGTGTGGATTCCAAGGTGCTCAAAGGCAAAATACACCAGGTAGAGCATCACAGAAGCCATCTGGCATCTGCTTTTTTTGCATCCCCCTTCGAAGAGGCGGCGCTTTTGTCCATCGACGGATCGGGCGATTTTACCACTACGATGATCGGGACAGGAAGGGGCAATAAGATAGAAGTCCTCGACTCGGTAGATTTTCCTCATAGCGTAGGGTTATTTTATACGGCTCTTACCCAGTTGCTGGGCTTTCCACATTACGGGGATGAATATAAGGTCATGGGGCTGGCTCCTTACGGCAAGCCGGAATATGTGGAGGAACTAAAAGACGTGCTGATCTTTCGGCCAGACGGGCTGTTTGAGCTCAATCTGAAATATTTCCGTTCCGCCAAGAGTGGCATTATCTCGTATGGGGAGGACCATATCCCGGTGGTAGCGCCTCTTTTTTCGGAGTATATGAGCGAAAAATTCGGGGCGCCCCGGCAGAAGGACGAGCCCCTGACCCAATATCATAAAGATTTGGCTGCGTCCGTACAGCGTGTCACGGAAGAGCTGATCTTTCATATACTGGGGCATCTGCATAAACGGACCGGGCTTGATAATGTCTGTATTGCCGGCGGGGTAGCGCAGAATTCCGTAGCCAATGGCAAGCTCACCCGCAATACTCCTTTTAAGAACGTGTATATTCCCTCTGCAGGGCATGATGCCGGCATTTCGATGGGCGCTGCCTTGTATGTCTATAACCAGATCCTCGGTCAGCCGAGGGCGGAAGCTGTCTGGTCTGCCTATACCGGCAGCCGGTTCAGCAATGAAGAAATAGAAAAATACCTGCAGTCCAGGAATATAACCTATACCAGGTACTCCGAAGAAGAAATATACGATAAGGTAGCCGATCGCCTCATCGATGCCGGGGTCATTGGCTGGTTCAATGGCCGGGCGGAATTCGGACCCCGGGCGTTGGGAGCGAGATCAATACTTGCCGACCCCCGCCGGTCTGATGCCAAAGAGCTGCTGAATAGTAAGATCAAGCGGAGGGAGAGCTTCCGTCCCTTTGCGCCCAGTATACTAAAAGAGTATGTAGCCGACTATTTCGAAGTGACGGATATGGTGCCTTTCATGGAGAAGGTATTTCCTATCCGGCCTGAAAAACAGGCTTCTATCCCGGCTGTCACCCATGCGGATGGGACCGGCAGGCTGCAATCCGTTGATAAAGAGGTGAGTCCCCGGTATTACCAGCTTATCGAGGCTTTTCGCAGGAAGACGGGCGTCCCCATTCTGCTCAATACCTCTTTTAATGAGAACGAACCCATTGTAAATTCGCCGGAACAGGCACTGGACTGTTTTTTGCGCACGAGTATGGATATGTTGGTCCTGGAAAATTGCGTGATCACCCGCTAATATGAAGATCTCCATTATCACCGCCACTTATAACAGCGCTGCTACGGTAAAAGACACCCTTATTTCTGTTCGGCAGCAGGACTACCCGGATGTTGAACATATCATCGTGGATGGTCAATCTTCCGATAATACCCTGGAAATCATATCCGGCTTCCCTCATATTGCGAAAGTCATATCAGAAAAAGATAAAGGCATTTATGACGCCATGAATAAAGGGGTGGCCCTGGCGACAGGGGAGGTGATCGGGATCCTTAATTCCGATGATATCTATACGCATCCCTCGGTGCTCTCTACCGTAGCCCGGGCTTTTGCGGATACCAAGGTAATGACCTGTTATGCGGACCTGCAATACGTTCATCCGGACAATCTGAACCGGGCGATCCGCACCTGGAGATCGGGCCCCTTTAAAAGAAAGAATTTTTATAATGGATGGATGCCCCCTCACCCGACTTTTTTTGTAAGAAAAGAGGTCTATGAACAGGTTGGCCTGTTCAATCTTGACCTCCGGTCGGCCGCCGATTATGAAATAATGCTGCGTATTCTTCTCAAACATGGGATAAATTCGCATTATATTCCCCAGGTCATTGTGAAGATGCGGGCGGGTGGAATGAGCAATGCGTCCTTTGGAAACAGGCTTCGAGCAAATAAAGAAGACCGGTTGGCATGGAAATTGAACGATTTGAGGCCGCATTTCTTTACTTTGTATATGAAACCGATCAGGAAAATCACTCAATTTATAATCAAGTAATCATCATCATGGCAAAAGTCGCATTAATTACCGGCGTAACAGGGCAGGACGGGGCCTATTTAAGTGAATTATTGTTAAAGAAAGGATACATCGTGCATGGCATCAAAAGGAGGAGTTCCCTCTTCAATACGGACAGGATCGACCATCTTTACCAGGATCCCCATGAAGCTCATGTGAATTTCCGCCTCCATTACGGCGATCTGACCGATTCCACCAACCTGATACGTATCATACAGGAGACCCAGCCGGATGAAATTTATAACCTGGCTGCGATGAGCCACGTACACGTGAGCTTTGAAATGCCGGAATACACCGCCAATGCGGACGGTATCGGCACTTTGCGCATACTGGAAGCCGTCCGGCTGTTGGGAATGATCCAAAAGACCAGGGTCTACCAGGCTTCCACCTCCGAGCTATACGGGTTGGTACAGGCCGTTCCCCAGAGTGAAACGACGCCTTTCTACCCCCGCTCTCCTTATGCGGTGGCTAAATTATATGGCTACTGGATCACCGTTAATTACCGGGAAGCATACGGAATGTTTGCGACCAATGGGATTCTGTTCAACCATGAGTCTCCCTTACGCGGCGAGACATTCGTTACCCGTAAGATCACCCGCGGGGTAGCGAAAATTGCCCTGGGCTTCCAGGACAAGATCTACCTGGGCAATCTCGACGCCAGACGTGACTGGGGACATGCCAAAGACTATGTGGACGCTATGTGGCGGATTCTGCAACAGCCGGTAGCCGAAGACTATGTAATAGCCACCGGCGTTACCACCCCTGTCCGTGAATTTGTCCGGATGGCTTTCGCCGAAGTAGGCGTGCAAGTGGAATTTAAGGGCAAGGATGAAAAGGAAGTGGGAGTCGTCGTAGCCAGCACCAACCCCGATTTCAACGTCCAGGTAGGGAAAGAAGTAGTGGCCGTTGACGCCCGGTATTACCGTCCGACGGAAGTGGACCTCCTGATCGGAGATCCTACCAAGGCGCAGCAAAAATTAGGCTGGAAGCCTGCCTATGACCTGCCCATGCTGGTAAAGGAGATGGTATCTGCCGATGTGCAGCTGTTCCGTAAAGAAAAGGTCCTGAAAGACTCTGGCTTTCATATAAAAAATCAGTACGAATAAACATGCAACAACAAGATAAAATATATGTCGCGGGTCACCGGGGAATGGTAGGATCTGCGATCACCAGGAGACTGCAAAAGGAAGGATTTACAAACTTGCTGCAAAGAACTTCTACGGAGCTGGACCTGAAGGACCAGGCTGCCGTCCGGGCTTTTTTTGAAAAAGAAAGGCCGGACTATGTATTCCTGGCAGCGGCTAAAGTAGGGGGTATCCTCGCCAATAATATCTACCGGGGCGAATTCCTCTACGACAACCTCATGATCCAGAATAATACCATCGATGCGGCTTATCGCTCGGGAGTAAAAAAGCTGATGTTTTTGGGATCTTCCTGTATTTATCCCAAGCTAGCTCCGCAGCCGCTTAAGGAGGAATACCTGCTGACCGGGGAACTGGAGCCTACCAATGAGCCGTATGCCATTGCGAAGATTGCAGGGATAAAAATGGCTGACGCCTATCGCTCGCAATACGGATGCAATTTTATCTCCGTAATGCCTACGAACCTCTATGGCCCTAACGATAATTACGACCTGAACAATTCCCATGTACTGCCTGCCCTCATCCGGAAATTCCATGAGGCCAGGCAGAAAGGAGAGCCTGAAGTGATCCTGTGGGGGTCCGGTAAGCCAAGACGTGAATTTCTTCATGCCGATGACCTGGCCGACGCCTGTTTCTTCCTGATGCAGCAATACAATGAAGCGGGTTTTGTCAACATCGGTACAGGCGAAGACCTGGAGATCCGGGAACTGGCCTTGCTGGTTAAAAACATTGTCGGATATACCGGGAAGATAACGAACGACCTCTCCAAACCTGATGGTACGCCCAGAAAGCTAATGGACGTGGGCAAGCTGCATCAACTTGGATGGACAGCCACCACCAGCCTGGAAGAGGGTATTCGCAGGGTCTATGAGGATTTTAAGAAAACCCAACCTTAATGTGTAAAGACCTGTGATATCTTTTTTTAGAAAGCCTTTTCGGCCGGCTGACTTCAGCCGGCTGTCCTGTGACATGCATTCCCATTTCATCCCCGGCATCGATGATGGCTCACCGGATATGGAGACTTCTCTAAGGTTGATCAGGGGACTGATAGACCTGGGGTATAAGAAGATAATTACCACTCCCCATATCCTGTCTGACCTCTATCCCAATACCCCGGCCATCATCGGCGCCGGGCGCCAGGCGGTTCTAACTGAATTAAAACGGCAGGATATCCTGGTGGATTTCCAGGCTGCGGCAGAATACCTGATGGATGATCGTTTCACCCAAATGCTGGAGGATGACCAGCCCTTGCTGACCCTCAAAGACAAGATGGTGCTGGTGGAGCTTTCTTTTGCCGTTCCCAGCATCAATCTCAAGGAGATCTTATTCCAGATGCAGATAAAAGGATACCAGCCCGTGCTGGCTCATCCGGAAAGGTATCTGTATTTCGGGGGTAACAAGGACTGGTACGATCAGCTGAAAGAGGCAGGCTGCCTCTTCCAGGTCAACCTGCTTTCTCTCAAGGGATATTATGGGAAGGCTTCCCTGGAATTAGCCCAATACCTGGTTAAAAAGAAATATGTCGACCTCCTGGGCACCGACATGCATCATGAACGTCACCTGGAAAGCCTGCGATCCCCTTCCCAGCTCCAGAATACCGTCGATAGGCTCATCGACTCCGGCCTGATCCGGAATGCGACTTTATAGTTTCTCCGCCAGTTCCCCCGACCCGTAGCCACTACCCCACTTCCCTAAGCTACCGTTGATAAGCCCCCCCAAGCCTTTCTAATGCCCCCCGGGGCCAGTCTGTCTCCCGATCCTGTCAGGGCGTCAGTCTATTTCTACAGGCCCATTTTTTGCATAACACACTGGAGGCGTGTTGCTCGATACAACAGACATACCTAAGCAGTGAGATGCAATTAATTGATTTGCTTTTCATTAGTTTTTTAACTAAACCATTGGACACTAAAGTTTGTCTTCTCACGCTTAAGTGTCTAAATTTGTGAGTGAGATTATTAAATGATTTGTCAACATGGCAACCTTAGAATTTAACCAGCTTCTGGTCAATAATGCGGAGTTTTTAAAGCCCTTCGCTATCACGCTTACCCGTGATTCTGAAGCTGCAAAAGACCTCTTTCAGGAGACTTTATACCGGGCTTTGGCCAACAAGGATAAATACAATGTGGGTACCAATATCAAAGCATGGCTCTATACGATCATGCGGAATATTTTTATCAATAACTACCGCCGCAAAGCCAAGCAGAATACCATTTTTGATAGTACTCCCAATGAATTCTTACTAAATTCCGCCCAAATGGCTGTGCCCGGGACGGTAGAAGGCAATTTGCGCGTAAAAGACATCCAGGCCGCTATTCATAAGCTTCCGGAGATCTTCCGTAACCCTTTCCTGCTTTACTTCGATGGATTCAAATATCACGAGATCTCGGAAATGTTACAGGAACCGTTGGGAACGATCAAAAGCCGCATACATTTTGCCCGTAAATTATTAAAAACGCAAATCCAGCGATTTTGATAGACAACAGTCGGGAAGAAGTAATCCTGGTAGACGAGAATGATACTCCATTGGGCGCCATGGAAAAACTGGAAGCCCACAGGAAAGCTCTTTTACATAGAGCTTTCAGCGTTTTTATCTTTAACGGAAGAGGCGAAATGCTGCTGCAGCAACGTGCTCATAAGAAATATCATAGTGCGGGTCTATGGACCAATGCCTGTTGCAGCCATCCCCGGCCGGGAGAGGATACCCGGGATGCCGCTATACGCCGGTTAAAAGAAGAGCTGGGCTTTACCACCAGCCTGGAAAAGATCTTTGCTTTCACGTACAGATCGGAATTTGAGAATGGCCTGACGGAATTCGAATTCGATCATGTCTTCGTAGGAGCCTATGACGAGCCTATCCTTCCCAATCGGGAGGAAGTATGCGATTATTGCTTTAAGTCCCTGGACGAGATCAGTGAGGGCCTGCAATCGAATTCCCATCAATACACCAGCTGGTTTCATCTGGCTTTCCCCCGGATAAAAGAGTTCCGGGAAGGATTGAGAAAAAGGTAATCCTTGAATAAATTGATAGTGTTCCGGCAGGATTCTCCTACTCGCAAAGCTGAATGCTTTCTGTATTTTCTGTACTGAACTGGATCATCTTCACTTTGCCGGCTACGCCCGCAACATCATAGTGTAATATCAGCGTGCCATACTGCATTTCAAAAGCATCCCAGAGATCGTCCTTCATTTTAGGGTTCCCCAGGGTCCTGAACTGGCTGCCGCGTTTGGAGCCCAGCAGGGGAATGCTGAGTTTCCCGATGAATTTCGGACCTATCTCTATATAGTCCCGCTTAGTATAAAAGTAAATATCCTTGTCCTTGAAATAGATTCCTCCGCCGCATTTGCTGGAAGTTCCCTCTTCTTCAACACTGGTAAAACAGGGGAATTTAGCCTTGATCTCGCCGGGGCCGACGTTTGCTTTCAGCTCATTCACTGTGCCGTTCAGGATATCCACGTAAAAATCAGGACATTTTACCTTGGCTTTGAGCTGCCCCATGGCAACAGACAAAAAGCACATCGAAAGGGCCAGGAACAGGAGTCGCTTCATAGTAGTATTTTTAATCTATCCTTATACTGCAAATTCCTTGCTAAAAAAGCCCCATTAGTAAAAATACGATCCCTACGATCGTGAGCAGCATCCCTGCAAACCATAGTTTCCTTTTTTTGGTGAGAATGGCGATCGCGGAGATGGCGATGGCGATCTGAAAGCAGGTAACGGCAGTTGCGAGGGGGACATGCCGGCTCAGGTGCCATTCGGAATTTTTCCCGGCCTCTTCGGCCGTCGTCTTGATCTCTCCTTTTTCCTTTTCATAACGGGCGATGAGGGCGCTATTGTCTTCTTTGGGAGGAGTGGGTGAAAGAGAGCGAAGGATCTTATCCGTGCTGGAGGCGATCTCTTCCTTTAGGTTTTTAGACTGGTAGAAGCTCCATGAATCGGAGGCTTTGACCCTTTCGATCAGCGCTTCATTGGCATGATGTCCGGCCAGTAGTCCGGCCACGGCCGCGAGTACGGCCATGAAGGCGGTAGATAGGGCGACATATAAGATCCATTTTTCTTTTTGCTCCTCCGCTTTTTCCTGGATTTGTTCGTGCAGGTGTTCTGTGGGGATTTCTATTTCTTCCATGGCACCTCAAATTATACCAAAAGATACACTTATTTGCTTAAATACATACTTCTGTCCTTATACAGCTGCCGGAAATAAGGATCACGCAGGTCTTTGATAAACCGGATCGCCTCACCCGTAGACTTCATTTCAGGTCCGAGCTCTTTATTTACGCCGGGGAACTTATTAAAGCTGAATACCGGCTCCTTGATCGCAAAGCCTTTCAGCTTTTTTTCAAATTTGAAGTCAGTCAGCTTATGGGTGCCCATCATCACTTTCGTGGCAATGTTCAGGTATGGTATCTGGTAGGCTTTTGCAATGAAGGGAGTCGTCCGGGATGCTCTGGGATTGGCTTCGATCACATACACTTTTTTGTCCTTGATAGCAAACTGGAGATTGATAAGCCCTTTGATATTCAGGGCCCTTGCAATCTTTTCCGCATAATGTTCCATGGTGGTCACCACCAGGGGGGTAAGGTTGAAAACGGGCAATACGGCATGGCTGTCGCCGCTGTGGATACCTGCGGGCTCGATATGTTCCATCACGCCCATTACATGGAAGTTCTCTCCGTCGAAGATGGCATCCACTTCCGCTTCCTGGCAACGATCCAGGAAATGGTCGATCAATATTTTGTTACCGGGAAGGTGTTTCAGCAGGCTCACTACCGCCTTTTCTACTTCTTCGTCATTAAGGACAATGCGCATGCGCTGCCCTCCCAATACATAACTGGGCCTTACCAGCACCGGGTACCCTACTTTATTGGCAACCTCTACGGCATCGTCCACATCGAGTGCCGTGCCGTAATCCGGATAGGGGATATCCAGTTCCTTCAGCATGTCGCTGAATCGTCCTCTGTCTTCGGCGATATCCATGCTGTCATAGGAGGTGCCGATGATGGGGATACCCTTCTTATGGAGGCGTTCCGCCAGCTTCAGGGCTGTCTGACCTCCCAGCTGGACGATGACGCCCTCGGGTTTTTCATGCTCGATGATCTCCCAGAGATGCTCCCAATAGACCGGTTCGAAATACAGTTTGTCGGCGATATCAAAGTCCGTAGAGACCGTCTCAGGATTACAATTTACCATAATGGCTTCATATCCGCACTCCCTGATGGCCAGCAGCCCATGTACGCAGCAGTAGTCAAACTCAATGCCCTGGCCGATCCGGTTAGGGCCTGACCCCAATACGATGATCTTTTTCTTATCGCTTACTTTACTTTCGTTGGAATGTCCTCCTTCGAAGGTGGAGTAGAAATACGGTGTCTTAGCCTCGAATTCCGCTGAGCAGGTGTCTACCATTTTATAGACACGGGTAATGCCGAGCGCTTTTCTCTTCTCATATAGCTCGTCCTCCGTACCATTGTTCATGATATGGCAGATCTGGTCGTCGCTGAACCCCATGCTCTTCGCATCCCGCAGCAGCTCTTCGGGAAGGGTGCTCATTTTATATTTTGCCAGCTCTTTTTCCATGTTACAGATCTTCTGTATTTCATAGAGGAACCAGCGGTCGATCCCGTTGGTGGCTTTGGAGATGGTGCCTACGGAGATCCCTGCCATCAGGGCATCCTTGATACGGAAGATACGGTCCCATTTCGGGGTCTTGATATATTCCAGCAGTTCTTCGGCATGCATGAGGCTTTTGCCATAATAACCCAGTCCGATAGCATTGTTCTCAAGGCTCTGACAGGCTTTTTGTACCGCTTCGGTAAAGCTTCTGCCGATGGCCATCACCTCGCCTACACTTTTCATTTGAAGGCCCAGGGTATCGTTGGCTCCTTTGAATTTGTCAAAGTTCCAGCGGGGTATTTTTACGATCACGTAGTCCTGTACGGGCTCAAAATAGGCCGAGGTAGTACCTGTGATCTGGTTTTTCAGTTCATCCAGCGTATAGCCGATCGCCAGTTTGGCTGCGATCTTTGCGATCGGGTATCCTGTAGCTTTCGAGGCAAGTGCGGAGGATCTGCTTACCCGGGGATTGATCTCGATGGCGATGATCTCTTCCGTGGTAGGGTTAAGGGCGAATTGTACGTTGCAGCCGCCGGCAAAATTACCCAGGTCCCGCATCATGCGGATGGCGGTATTGCGCATCAGCTGGAAGGCCGTATCGCTCAGCGTCATGGCGGGGGCCACCGTGATGGAATCTCCCGTATGAACGCCCATCGGGTCAAAGTTCTCCACGGTACAGATGATCACGACATTATCATTCGCATCTCTTAATAGCTCCAGTTCAAATTCCTTCCATCCCAGCACCGCTTTTTCTACGAGCACTTCATGGATGGGGGAGGCCTGTAATCCTCTGTTGAGGGCCTCGTCCAGGTCGTCCTTGTCGTGTACGAAGCCTCCGCCGGTACCCCCCAGGGTGAAGGAGGGGCGGATCACCAGGGGGAAACCGATTTCCTGGGCGAATTCTTTTCCTTCCAGGAAGGAATTGGCCGTTTTGGCCTCAGCCACCGGCACTTTCATTTCGATCATCCACTGACGGAATTTCTCCCGGTCTTCTGCTTTGTCGATGGCTTTTATATCTACCCCGATCAATCTGACATGGTACTTTTCCCAGATTCCGAGGTCTTCCGCCTCTTTGGCCAGGTTTAGGGCTGTCTGGCCGCCCATCGTAGGCAATACGGCGTCTATCTTGTTCTCTTCCAGTATCTGTTCGATACTTTCCACCGTTAATGGGAGCAGGTACACCTTATCTGCCATCATCGGGTCGGTCATGATCGTGGCCGGGTTACTGTTGATCAGGATCACTTCCACTCCCTCTTCACGCAAACTGCGGGCGGCCTGTGTGCCGGAGTAGTCAAATTCGCAAGCCTGGCCGATAATAATGGGACCGCTACCAATGATCAGAACGGAATGAATCGAGGAGTCTTTAGGCATAGTGGGAAA
This sequence comes from Puia sp., assembly GCA_035555335.1. Classification (GTDB taxonomy): domain Bacteria; phylum Bacteroidota; class Bacteroidia; order Chitinophagales; family Chitinophagaceae; genus Puia. The sequence continues at coordinate 99,153 of DATMGS010000025.1, read as the reverse complement.
AAAATAAAATTGCGCAAAGGTAAGGGAAGTGACCTAAAATGCCAAGGGCATTTTGCACGAAGTGCCATCATGAGACCCGGCGTAAAAAATGCCGGCATTTTTTACGCCGCTAAATAGCTGGGCAGGAGTGCCAAAACAAAGCCCCGGTCACAGACCGGGGCTTTTGACAATAGAAATATATATTGGAAGATCGGCGATCGTCCAGACAACAGAAGCTTCTAGTTATTGTGGTAGGCTGCCATCTCAATATCATCCAGCACAACACCGCCTTTACGGGCAATGGACTTTCGTTCCGCCATTAACCGCCGGTTATCGTACTTGCTCCGGATTTTGAAGACAAATTTTTGCTTTGCTTCTTCCCCTTTGACCAGTCCTACCATTCCTCCGATGGTCACAGCCAAAAAGACTACCATTTTGTTTTTTATCCCTTTCATGACTCACTCTTTATGATGATGGAAATTCCCCACCTATTACTAAGACAAACTTGATAAGCCAAAAGCTGTACCAAACTTTAAAAAAAACCTACCCTTTTAGTAGTATTTTTTTAAGAATCCATCCGGATGCTGAATTGTAATTACTTTATCGGCAAAAAAACCTTTTCCACCCCGTATATACGATAAATACCTTCTCCTGGATTTAACAAGCCCATAAGGTTTTGGTTCATTTCCGGAAATCATTTCCTGTTTCCGGAAACCAAGGTGCTAAAATCCGCGGGTGAGTAATAAATTTGCAATTTTGCCGAATATCTACAACTATATGGAATGATAAGAACCTTGTTAGTGGCCGCGTCCCTCCTTTGCATCCTCTCTTCTTCCGCGCAGATCTTTCCGCCGGCGGACTACCCAAGGGGTTATTTTCGCGATCCATTGAACATCCCCATGAGCCTGGCGGCCAACTTTGGAGAGCTGCGTCCTAATCACTATCACATGGGGTTGGACATCCGGACCCAAAAGAAGGAGAACCTTCCGGTATTGGCCGCAGCCGATGGCTCCATCGTGAAGGTGGTGATCGAGCCCTTCGGATTCGGTCAGGCGATCTATCTGCGGCATCCGAATGGATTTACGACAGTATATGCCCATCTGAATGAGTTTTTCCCGGCGCTGTCATCCTATATCCATCAGCAACAATATAAAATGGAGACCTGGCAGGGAACTTTCGATATTCCACCCGGTCTTTTCCCGGTTAAGAAAGGGAGCCTGATTGCCTATAGCGGAAACAGGGGTGGTTCTCAGGGACCCCATCTTCATTTTGAGATCCGCAGGACGGCGGATGATACCAATCTGAACCCCCTCCTGTTCGGACTACCGGTGCCGGATAATACGCCGCCGGTTATTCAGCGACTGGCCATTTATGATCGTGCCCGGAGCCTCTACGAGCAGTCTCCTCAGATCCTGGCTGTTCATAAAGCGGCACGCGGATCTGCTGCGGCAGCTGGTAGATCTGTTGCACCGGCGGGCAGACCGGCTGCTGTCTCCGGCGGCGGCGCCCCGGCGCTCTATTCCCTTTCCGCAGGCCGTATCACCGTGGCATCTCCCCGGGTGAGCTTTGCGATATCTGCATTCGATACCCAGAGTGGCTCCGCCAACCCCAATGGCATATTCCAGGCGACTCTCTATGACAATGACGGGCCGCTCATCGGTTTTCAAATGGACAATATCAGTTACAACGATACCCGCAATATCAATGCACATATCGATTATAGGACCCGGGCGACCGGGGGGCCTTTCCTCCAGCATTTGTCCCGCTTGCCAGGGTATACATCTCCTTCTGTATATCGGGCTGCCGGCCAATCCGCCGCCGCCCCTGCCGGGGCCCGGCCTCCGGCTGACGGAGTGATCGACCTGGGGGATGGCAGCCTCCATACGATCCGCATACAGGTAAAAGATGCCTATGGCAATACTTCCGAGCTGAGATACCAGGTACAATACCAGGCCTCTCTCCCCGCCAGCCCCTCTCTCTCCGGAGAGGGTAAACGATTTTATCCGGGAATGCTGGATGGGTTTGAAACGACGGACTGCGCATTTTATATCGGCGAAAAAGGCCTCTACGATTCGGTGTTTATTAATTATAAGGCCTCCGGTTATCCCGGGATCGGCATTTCCCTGCCCGGCGCTATTTCGGCTGTGCATAGCATTGGGACTCCTTTTATACCTTTACAGGAACCGTTGCTGGTGAGGATTCGAGGAGGGTTTGCTCAGGTGGGAGCGGTGCAGGGCGGCCTTGCCTCCATCGGGGACCGGGACCGGGTGGTGATGGTCAATTTCGATGGCAGCAGGAAAGACGTGATAAAACCTGAGTGGCAGGGCGGCTGGGCTTCCGGCAGGTTCCGGGAGTTTGGGAATTTTCAGCTGGTAGAAGATAAGGAAGCTCCGGTGATCACGCCCATCGGGATACAGGAAGGGGCCCTGCTGAACAAAGCCCCCCGGATCGCATTTATCGTGAAGGACAACCTGGGGGCTATCCGCAACTTCCGGGCTGAATTGGACGGTAAATGGCTTTGCTTTACCAATGACAAGGGACTGGCCTTTATCTATAAATTCGACGAACATTGTCCGCCCGGCCGGCACCTGCTGAAAGTGACGGTCGAAGATATTGCCGGCAACCGGACCTCAAAAGAGTATAATTTCACCCGATAAATGAATATATAATGACCCATCTGCAGGAAGGGGACAAAGCCCCGGCATTCACCGCCAAAAATCAGAACGGAGAAAAAGTTTCTTTGTCCGATTATAAAGGAAAGAAGATCGTACTCTATTTCTATCCGGAAGACGGCACCCCTACCTGTACCGTACAGGCCTGCAATCTCCGGGATAATTACTCCCTGCTGAAAAAGGAAGGCTTTACCATCCTGGGCGTCAGTCCGGACGACGAAAAGAAACACAAGAAGTTCGAAGCCAAATTCGAGCTTCCCTTTACTTTGCTTGCCGACCCGGAGCATACCCTCATCGATAAATATGGGGTTTGGGGGGAAAAACAACTATACGGACGTAAATACATGGGGTTGCTCCGTACTACCTTTCTTATCGACGAAAAAGGGGTGATCCGCAAGATCTTCCTCAAACCGAAGAGCAAGATGCATGCGGAAGAGATCGTCAAGGCCTGGAAAGAGCTGGGATAATTGCATCACAATTGCACCATAATTGCACCATGCTTTTAAATAACCCACTCCACCTCCCCGAGTTTCCACCTTCTTTCCAGCGTATCCTGTGTCACCAGCTCACCGGCGGCATCTACGGCTTTCACCGTCGTCTCGAAAACGGCATTGCCCTTTTTGAGGCGGACAATCTCGCCGCGCCGGTACAGCCGGGCATTAAAGTCCTCTACCAACCGGGAACCTTCGCCGGCTTCCAGTTCGTTGTACCGTCGGTCCAGGTGATCCCCCAGTTCCCTGGCAAGACGCACCACATCGAAGTGCTGGCCGGTGATCTGTTTTAGCGATACCGGGTTTCGGGCCGTTTCGGGAAATAACACCTGGTTAATATTAATCCCTGTACCTGCGATGGCCAACATCCATTGATCGCCCTTAAAACTGTTCTCAATGAGGATCCCGCCTGCCTTTCTGTCACGCCAGTAGAGATCGTTGGGCCATTTAATAGTGGTTTCCCGTTCCCCGGCATAAAGGCTGAAAAGATCATGACAGGCCAGGGCTACGCAGGCGCTCAGGTAAAATTGACGTGTAACCGGCAGAAAGACAGGCTGTAACAGGGTGCTTAGGATGATATTCTCCCCTGGTATGCTATTCCAGGTTTTGCCGCGCTGGCCCTTGCCCGCCCATTGTTCGTAGGCAAAGAAAAGGGTGCCGTGGGAGGCCGTTCCGGCATGTGCCCGGGCCATGGCATAGTTGTTGGTACTATCCACCGACTGTAATTCAATAAAAGAGTGACCGATCGGCAAAAGATTACTATTTTTGGTAAGTACAAAATTAGAGCAGGCTTCTCACAATATTTTGATTTGCTTTCAATTAAAATATAATTTATAACAAAAACGTTTTGATTATTGGAACAGCTTTCTATGTTAGCTACCCGGAAACGCAAAAGTGTAGCCAGATTAACGAGGAATTCGAAAATCTTTAAAACTATTATCCACGCTATTCAGGAAAAAAAAGGTGAAAACATTGTTTCCCTCGACTTACGAAAGATACCGGAAGCCGTAGCTGACTTCTTTATCGTTTGTGAAGCCAGCAGTAATACCCAGGTAAAAGCAATAGCCGATTTTATTGAGGATTCGACAAAGACAAGCTGCGACGAACTGCCCTACAAGCACGAAGGCAGACAGACCCTGCAATGGGTCCTGATCGATTATGTGAATGTCGTTGTTCACGTCATGTTACCGGAAAGCCGCCGTTTTTATAAGCTGGAAGATATGTGGAGTGATGCTCCCAGGGAGGAGCATACAGCCTAGAAAAGGCCCTTATGGCGGCAATTTAACAGTATATTTTGCCGTTTGATGGGTTTTTTCGAACATTTTTACTTTATATTTTTTATTATTAATACAGAAAACAACACGGATAAATACAACAAATGCCACAAGACGATCTGAAACAAAACGATAAATCTAACTTTCCGAGGTTCAGGCCCAGGGGAGACGATGATAATGGTTCGAGAAAAGGCCCTAAATTCAGTATATATTGGATCTGGGGGATTATAGCCGCCGTATTGATCGGGTTCAACCTGTTCGGAGGCCTTTCCCCTGATGCCCGTCCCATCGATGAATTCAACTTCCGGAAAGATATGTTGCAGCAGGGGGACGTTGAGAAGATCGATCTGGTATCCAACAAGCAGTTAGTCCGGGTCTATATTAAGAAGGACAGCCTTACAAAATCCTATTATTCCGGTAAATTAAGCAAGAACAACTGGCCGGGCGGCGTAAACAAGGACGGCCCCCAGTTCGAATTTAAAGTTTCGGACGTAAAGGATTACGAAAAGCTGCTCCGGGATTACTTTATCAAAAATCCCCAGCTGGAAATCCCGATCAACTCCAAATCGGAAGGAGAATGGTTCGGTCCTCTGCTCAATTTCCTGCTTCCCTTACTGATCATTGTACTGATCTGGGTCATGCTCATGCGAAAAATGGGCGGACAGGCCGGTAGCGGCGGACCCGGAGGAATTTTCAATATTGGCAAATCAAAGGCGACTTTATTCGATAAAGGCACGAAGGTCACCATCACCTTTAATGATGTGGCTGGTCTGGATGAAGCTAAGGTGGAAGTGATGGAAATCGTCGACTTCCTGAAGAATCCTAAAAAATATACGGCGCTTGGCGGTAAGATACCCAAAGGAGCTTTACTGGTAGGTCCTCCCGGAACAGGAAAGACCCTGCTGGCAAAAGCGATGGCAGGAGAAGCCCAGGTGCCTTTCTTCTCCATGAGCGGATCTGACTTTGTCGAATTATTCGTGGGAGTAGGTGCCAGCCGGGTAAGAGATCTGTTCAAACAGGCAAGAGAAAAAGCTCCTTGTGTCATCTTTATCGATGAGATCGATGCCATCGGCCGTGCAAGAGGTAAGAATGCCATCATGAGCAACGATGAAAGAGAAAGCACTTTGAATCAGTTGCTGGTGGAAATGGACGGGTTTGGCGGAGATAGCGGGATCATCGTACTTGCGGCGACTAACCGTCCCGATGTACTGGATACAGCCTTATTGCGTCCGGGCCGTTTCGACAGGCAGATCTCCATTGACAAGCCCGATCTCAAAGGCCGCGAAGCGATCTTTAAAGTGCATCTGAAACCAATTAAGATCTCCAGTAAGCTGGATATTCATAAGCTGGCTGAGCAGACACCTGGATTTGCAGGTGCCGACATAGCCAATGTCTGTAACGAAGCGGCTCTGATCGCGGCCCGTAAGGGAAAAGACAACGTGGAAATGGAAGACTTCCAGGACGCGGTGGACAGGGTGATCGGTGGATTGGAAAAGAAGAATAAGATCATCTCCCCTGACGAGAAAAGGATCATCGCCTATCATGAAGCGGGACATGCTATCTGCGGCTGGTACCTGGAACATGCTTATCCCCTGCTGAAGGTTACCATCGTTCCCAGAGGAGTAGCTGCGTTGGGATATGCCCAATACACACCGAAAGAACAGTATCTATATAATACCGACCAGCTTTTCGACCAGATTTGTATGACTCTCGGCGGCCGTGCCAGCGAAGAATTGAATTTTGGAAAAATATCCACGGGCGCCCAGAATGACCTGCAACAGATCACCCGGATCGCTTATTCCATGGTGACGGTATATGGGATGAATGACAAGGTGGGTAATGTGAGCTTTTATGATCCCGCTGCGGAGAATTCCTTCACTAAGCCGTATTCGGAAGAGACTTCGAAGATAATAGATGAAGAGGTCCGCAAGCTGATCGACAAAGCCTTTATTGCTACCAAAGCGTTACTGACGGAGAAGAGTAAGGAAGTGAATCTGCTGGCCGAGGCGCTTCTCGCGAAGGAAGTGCTGTTCCAGAGTGATGTGGAAGCCCTGATCGGCAAACGTCCCTATGAAGAAAAAAGAGCGCTGGATGTTACGGAAGATGAAGTAAGCATCCATCCGCTGGGCAGTAATGGAATTCCTGCACCGGTGATAATTCCACCGGCTACAGAAGAAGTAAAATAAAAATATCCGGATGAAGGTATCGTCCGCTAAGGAAAATATTCTCAAAAAAATAAGGCAGGCGTTGAGTCAATCAACGCCTATTCCTTTTCCACAAAGCGAAGGAAATCATACCGTTTTTCAACCTGCGACCCAGGATCCGGAAATTGAATTTGCAGAACAGTTTGCCCGCCTGCAGGGAAAATTCATTTTTTGCATCGACCACCCCGAAATGGTCGCTCAGCTGAATGCACTGGTAAGTACCCGAGGCTGGAAAAAATTATACTGCCGGGAAGAAAAATTAAAAGCCACCCTCAAAGACCATCTCTTTGACGGGTTTTCAGAAGTGGAGCTGGCGGATTGCGATGCCGCCGTCACTACCTGCGAATTGCTCATTGCGAGGACCGGCAGCATCGTAATGAGCGCTGCCGGGCCCAGCGGCCGTACCGTTAGCGTATATGCTCCCATTCATATCTGCATCGCCTATACAGATCAGTTGGTGTATGATATCAGAGACGGGTTGCAGCTGTTAAAGGAAAAATATCAAAACCATCTGCCCTCGCTGATCACTTTCGCAACCGGTCCCAGCCGGACCGCGGATATAGAAAAGACCCTCGTCGTGGGCGTGCATGGACCTAAGGAGGTCTACCTGTTCCTGGTGGACCGTTCGTAGCTGATGCGCTGAAGTAAACCAAAAGACCTGAAACCACTATCTTTACGTGATGCAGATCCCCCCCGGAAAAAAAATATATTTCCTCTCCGATTTTCACCTGGGTGCCCCCGATCACAAAACGAGTTTGATCCGGGAACGGCATATCGTAGCATTTCTTGAAAAGATCCGCGAGGACGCAGCCGTAATCTTTATCGTCGGCGACCTGTTCGACTTCTGGTATGAATACAGGACGGTCGTACCCAAAGGATATACCCGCATATTGGGGAAAATGGCGGAGATCACGGATTCCGGCATCCCCATTCATTTTTTTACCGGCAACCATGACATGTGGATGAGCGGCTATTTTGAAGAGGAGCTGAACATCCCGGTTTATCATGAGCCGAAAGCATTCGAGTTCAACGGGAAGAAGATACTCATAGGTCATGGAGACGGACTGGGACCGGGAGATCACGGGTATAAATTCATGAAAAAGATATTTCGGAATAAATTCTGCCAGGGTCTGTTCGGCCTTTTGCCGCCGGCAATCGGCGTGGGATTGGCAAACTGGCTCAGCCGACGCAGCAGGGCGGTTACCGGGCAGATAGACGAGCTGTTCCTGGGAGAAGACAAGGAGTGGCTGATCATTTATTGTAAAGAAGTGCTGCAGTCAACCTATTTTGATTATTTTATATTCGGACATAGACATTTACCTATCGATTTTGCGTTAGGAAATAAGGGCAGCAGGTATATCAACCTGGGCGACTGGATCCGCTATAATACTTATGCCGTATTTGACGGTCAACTGTTGTCCCTGCTGGCGGAGGAGGGGATTATGGAACACAAGATCATCAGGAATTAAGCTGCTAAAATCATGATTTACGGATGAAAATTCGAACCATCGCCCTTTTATGTGTATTCTTCCTTCATACCGCTTCCGCACAGCAGGTGTCGGATTTTGTATTGAGTAAGACCATCGCGGGAGAGCTGGCCGATTTCACTGTAGACAACCTTGGTAATATTTATGTGTTGAACCTGGACAATCAGCTGAAGAAGCTGAGTCCTAACGGAGATTCGCTGGCTGTATTCAATGATGTCCGGCGATATGGCAAGATCTGGTCGGTTGACGCGACCAACCCTTTGAAATTATTGGTCTATTACCGGGAGTTCACCATGATCATTGAGCTGGACAGGTTCCTGAACATCATCAATACGATCGACCTGCGGCGCCTGGATATCCTGCAGGCAAAAGCCGTTAGCCTGGCTTATGACAACAATGTCTGGGTATACGATGAGCTCGACGCAAAGCTCAAACGCATTGGCGACGACGGATCCCTGATAGACCAGACGACCGATTTCCGTCAGTTGTTCGATTCTACGCCGGACCCCGCCGTCATCCGTGACCAGGGGGGGCTCGTTTATTTATATGATCCTGCCAAAGGGGTGTATGCATTCGATCATTACGGCGGCTTAAAAACACATATCGCCCTCCCGGGATGGCAGGACTTCAATGTCATCGACAAAAGCATACTGGGAAGGGAGGGGCCGCGGTTTTTCAGGTACCAGCTAGGCACCCTCGATATGCAGGAGACGCCCATTCCCCTTACCTACCAGGGGGCAACCAAGATCTGGATCACCCCTATTTCCATCTACGTGCTTAAAAAGACGGGCCTGGAAGTTTATACACGTCCGGGATAAGGTCCGCTGGTTGCTGCCCGATCCCGGTCGATTCCCCCGCACCCGCTCCTGTTCAGCAAGAATTATGATACCTTTGTTGTACAATAGTATTGCTCATGCATGATTTTTGGAACCAGGTGATCTTTTCCAACCCGTTGAAAAGATATATCATTGTTGCCGCTACCATCCTGTTCGTCATCATTCTGAAAAGGTTCATTTCCCGGTTGATCGCCCACCTGATCTTCCGGTTTATCCGGCGGGTCGATAGCGCCATGGACAAATCTTCGTTTGTAGACCTGGTGGTAGGACCGATCGGTACTTTCCTGGTGGTCTTCGTTTCTATTTCTTCCATTAAGAAACTTCGTTTTCCCGATGAGCTCGATTTCGATATTAATGAAGTTAGTTCCAAGGCTATAACGCACTCCCTGGGCACGACGATTATCGTCATTAGCTTTATATGGCTGTTATTGCGGATCGTGGATTTTATAGCTGTTTTTCTGCGGCGGAAAGCGCGCGGCAACGGCGGACCCAGGGACAGCCAGATGATTATTTTTTTACGGGATTTCCTGAAAGCATTTATAGGGATCATCGGCATCCTTATGATCCTCCACTCGGCCTTCGGGGTAGATGTCACCAGTATCCTTACCTCCCTGGGGCTGGCCGGAGCCGCTGTAGCCCTCGCTGCCAAAGAGAGCATCGAGAACCTCATCGCCTCCTTCATCATCTTTTTTGACAAACCCTTTACGGCCGGGGATGTACTGAAAGTGAATAATATTTCCGGTACGGTAGAAAAAATAGGCCTGCGGAGCACGCGAATCCGTACAGACCAGAAGACCTATGTCACCGTACCGAATAAGCAAATGGTGGATAGCATCGTTGACAACCTTAGCCTGCGGACCCAGCGGAAGGGGGAACTGAGGCTGGAGCTTAGTCTCTCCACTTCCTCCGTTCTTCTGGATAGGCTGGTACAGGGCCTCAAGGACATCCTTAAAAAGGACAAGGTAGAAAACAGCACGGCCTTCCTCAATGATATTACGGGAGCAGCTTTCCTTATCAATGTGGATTATTTTACCTCGCCTATTACCCAGGAAGAATTCAACGGGATCAAACAGCAGGTAAACCTGGATACGCTCCGGCTAATGGAATCGCTCAATCTTGAAATTGCGGGGGCCAGCACGGATGTACGGCTCAGGTCCGAGCCGGTTGTAGGAAAGGGCGATACTACGGCTAGAATTTAGCGGCGATAATATCGGAGAGTTCTTTGTCCCAGCGGCCGACCTTACCATCGGCCACCACACGACCGACCTCCTGTCCGTCCTTCAAAACGATGAAAGTGGGGATGCTCGTAATATGCATGGACTCCGATAAATGATTAGGGGCCTTTTTGTCACGGTCTACGCCTACCAGCGTAACCTGGTCCCGGGAGAAGGAGGCTGCATCCAGCAGGGAAAAGAATTTAGGAAGAATGTGTTTAGTGTCGTCGCACCAGGTGCCTCCGAATACCAGGAACTGTACCTGGGGGGCTTTGGCCCTTATAACAGCTGCTTCCTGCGCATCGGGCGTATACCCGGACTGATTTTCATGAAACCATTTGAAAGCGGTATCGCCCTCCAGCATATCCCTGCTGATCAGGCCCTTCAGGATCTTATTACTGCCATCGTTGGAGACTTGATAGGCCTGGGCCCGGGTAAGGATACCGAGGCCGATTATGATAGCGATAAGGAAAATGTGTTTCATCAGTAATATTTTGTCAGTTTTAATGGTCTGATAGATCCTGACGGATTCATTATGCCAAAATTAGCCGGTGATTTGCCAAGAAAAAGTTAAAACATGATGGCCACAAAAGAGGCTCCGGCACATTCTATAATTGAGCCTTCCATTCGAGGAGAAATGCCTTAAGCTGCTGCAGCCGTTGAATAGCTTCAAATCGCTCGTCTGCTTTTTTGTTCTTCTTCAGAAATTCTTTGGCCCCTTCGATGGTATATTTTCGTTGCCGCAGCAAATGATAGATCAGGTGCAGGTTCTTGATGTCGACGGGACGGAAGTACCGGTCTCCTTTTTTGTTTTTACGGGGTTGAAGGATATCGAATTCCGTCTCCCAGAAACGCAGTAAAGACTGGTTGACCCTGAACATTTCAGCCACGGCCCTCATCGTATAATACTGCTTGCTGAATAAGATCTCGTCTCCCGGCACTTCGATCAGGTCTGCTTCTGCCGATACCTGTTTCAGGGACTTACGGCCTCGTTTGGATTTGGCAGGTTTACCCGGAGCGCTCTTTTTGACTGTCGCCGGGGACTCTGGCGGAGTGTATGTGACCGGAGGAGGAGCGGATGTGACCGGAGGAGGGGGGAGCGGCTCTCCGATGACAATCTCGTCGGTTTCCGGAATCTCCGGTTGTACAAAGACCTTCTCTACAACCACCGCCTCCGCAAGATCACCAGGGGACTCTGTGGGCCCGGCAAGGATGTCGGTTGGATCGGCGGGAAGCTCCATTGGATCTTTAGCCGCTTCTATCGGCGGGAGGTCAAAAAGCTTCAGCTCTACTACCCGGGGAAGGGGGACGACCCGGGGTTCTTCGTTCTTATCTGCTGCTGGTTTTTCCTCCGGGGGTGTTTCTTTTTTGGTGGTCTTCAGCGACTTGATGCGTACGCGCACTCCCGAATATCCATTTTCCTGCCCGACCACATACCCGTTTTCCTCCACCTTGAAAAGGGGAGGGGTTGGGGGCGTCTCGGCGCCAAAATTAAAGGCCATTTGGGAAAACGAGTTGTTCATTCGGCAATTATGGGCTCAAAAATCATTCCTGTATCTACGCATTGCCCGCTAAGGGCGCACAATGCCTAACGAAGATACGCCGGATTAGTCAAAACTTTGATTGCTGGAAGCGGCTAACTTCAGCAGCCGGTCATACTGTTCAGGGGTAATATCATTGTAGAAATAGTAAACGGGATCTACGGGATCTCCATTACGGTGGACCTCATAATGACAGTGGGGGCCGGTACTTTTGCCGGTGCTTCCCACATAACCGATCACCTCTCCGCGCTTGACTTTCTGGCCGGGCTTCACCTTGACGCGGAACATATGGCCATATAAGGTACCGTATCCATATCCGTGATTGATAACAACGTGGTTGCCATAGCCATTTCCCGTATTGCCGGCCACTTCCACCGTCCCGTTCGCAGTAGCATAGATCGGGGTGCCCTGGGGTGCGGCGAAGTCGAGTCCTGCATGGAATTTGGTCGTTTTGTAGACCGGGTCTATCCGGTAGCCAAAGCCGGAGGCGATACGGCTGAGGTCCTTATTACTGACAGGCTGAATGGCAGGGGTACAGGCCAGCAGCTGTTCTTTATTCTTTATATATCCATCGATCTGGGCGTATGATTTCGACTGATTGATCATCCGGGAACTGAGCTTACTCAGGGTGGTGGCTACCGAAGTATACAGATTTTCCTGGTCCATTCCCTGTACAAGCTGTATTTCCTTCTCCTGTTCCGCCGCCCTGGCCCGGGCGCTGTCGGGGATCGGCGCCGCCTCGAAAATAGCCCTGTAGACATTATTATCCCTTTTCTCCAGTTCGCCCATCTGCTCCTGCAGTTTCTGGACTTTTTCGTTGAGCGTATAATAATTGTCTTTAAGGGCTTCATTTCGCTGCATGAGCCGCTTTTCGTTGGCGGAAGGAAAGTATTTATAAGCGACGGACACCAGGATCAGGGCTGTTACGATGGCCGCAGACAAAAAACCCAGTACCCGCAACAGGGTTACCCGTAGCGGCGTCTCCAGCTTTTCGTACCGGAGGGTATTCGTGTTATAATAGTACTTGATCTTCTTCATCCGTGAACAATGGTTCTTTGGGGGTAAAACAGCTTGATTTGGTGTACCTTTGCACCGCTCCGGATTTAAAGGGAGCGCACAAATATAATTGGTGCGAACCAAATAACAACCAAAGATTGTTCCGTTTATGATGACTAGTGTCGAAATAAGAACGAAATTCCTCGAATTTTTCGTATCGAAAGGCCATACGATTGTTCCTTCCGCCCCCATCGTGATCAAGAACGACCCCACCCTCAAATTTACGAATGCAGGGATGAACCAGTTTAAGGATTATTTCCTGGGCAATAAGAAGGCGCCTTATCCACGTGTAGCCGATACGCAGAAATGTCTTCGGGTCAGCGGCAAGCATAATGATCTGGAAGAGGTCGGCGTTGACACCTATCACCATACTATGTTCGAAATGCTGGGTAACTGGAGTTTTGGCGATCCTGCACAGCCTGAGAGCGGATATTTTAAAAAGGAAGCGATTGCCTGGAGCTGGGAATTACTGACGGAGATCTACGGCCTTCCTAAGGACCGGTTATATGTCACCGTATTCCAGGGAGACGAAGAAGACAAACTTCCGCAGGATACGGAGGCTTATGAGGAATGGACCAAATGGATTGCCCGGGAGAGGATCCTGATGGGAAATAAGAAAGATAATTTCTGGGAAATGGGCGACACCGGCCCCTGCGGACCCTGTACGGAGATACATGTGGATTGCCGCTCCGATGAGGAGCGCAAACAAATCGACGGAGCCGGCCTGGTGAATAATGATCACCCCCAGGTGATAGAGATATGGAACAATGTATTCATGCAGTTCAACCGGTTGAAAGACCGGAGCCTGACCCCCCTTCCCGCTCAACATGTAGATACCGGAATGGGACTGGAAAGACTGGTCAGGGTGCTCCAGGAGAAAAACTCCAATTACGATACGGATATTTTTACGGGCACCATCGGGGCAACGGAAAAAATCACGGGAAAGAAATATACCGCCGGGGATAGCAAGAAAGATGTGGCCTTTCGGGTTATCGCCGACCATATCCGGGCTATTGCATTTACGATAGCGGATGGTCAATTGCCCTCGAATACCGACGCCGGTTATGTGATAAGAAGAATACTTCGAAGGGCCGTTCGCTATTACCACTCTTACCTGGACTATAAACACCCCCTCCTGTTTCAGCTGATGCCGGTACTGGCGGAGCAATTCGCAGCTGTGTTTCCCGAATTGCAGCAACAAAAGGATTTTGTCGCCAAAGTGGTGAAAGAGGAAGAAGAGGCTTTCCTCCGAACACTGGATAAAGGTCTGAAGAGGATAGACGAGATCATCAGTTCTCTCCGGCAAAGCAAAACGGCCACTATCAATGGATCGGCTGCATTTGAATTATACGATACCTATGGCTTTCCTATCGACCTGACCCGCCTGATCGCCCGTGAGAATGAACTGACTGTCGATGAAGAAGGCTTCGATACTGAAATGCAGCAGCAAAAGACCCGTTCCCGCGCCGCCACTACCCTGGATACCGAAGACTGGGTCGTCCTGATCGATAATCCTCTGATCGAATTTGTTGGATATGAGCTGCTGGAAATGAATACGAAGATTTCCAAATACCGGAAGATAAAGGCAAAGGGCAAAGAGTCCTGGCAGCTGGTGCTGGAAGCCACTCCTTTCTATGCGGAGAGCGGCGGACAGATAGGTGATACCGGCACTCTACAGTCGAAAGGGGAGACGATCCGGGTATTGGATACCAAAAAAGAAAACGGCCTGATCATCCACTTTACCGAACAGCTTCCTTCCGATCTGCAGGCAGGGGTCGTAGCAAAGGTGGATGTTGAAAAAAGGAAGGGCACCGAGAGCCATCACTCCGCCACTCATTTATTGCATGCGGCCCTCCGGAAAGTCCTGGGAACGCATGTAGCCCAGAAAGGCTCCCTGGTAAATGAAGAACAGCTGCGGTTCGACTTTTCTCATTTCGCTAAAATGACGGAGGAAGAGATTAAGGCCGTAGAAGAGCTCGTAAATGAAAAGATCCGGGAAAATATACCGGTCATCATAAAGGAGATGCCTAAGGACGAAGCCGTGAAGTTAGGGGCCATGGCCCTGTTCGGCGAAAAGTACGGAGATATCGTCCGGGTGGTGATCATGGATCACTCCTACTCTGTAGAATTATGTGGAGGTACCCACGTAGGAGCTACCGGCGAACTGGGTCTCTTTAAGATCCGCCATGAGAGTGCCGTGGCAGCCGGTGTTCGTCGTATTGAAGCGATTAGCGGCAAGGCCGCCGAAGCATATATCAACGAACAATTCGCCCTGCTTCACGCCATCCGCGAATCTTTAAAACATCCAAAGGAGTTGCAGCGGTCCGTAGAGAACCTGGTAACGGAAAACGCCGAGCTGAAGAAAAAACTGGAGAAGACAGAAGCGCGCCAACTGGCCGATCTGGGTCGCCAACTGGTGAGCAAAGTACAGTCTATAACAGGGGTTAACTTTATAGGAGAGATCGTGGAAGTGACTAACGCTGATGCGCTGAAGAAGCTCTCCTTCGATCTGAAAGCAGGACTTGCTTCTCCTTACCTGGTAGCGCTTGCCGCCAATATAGAAGGCAAGGCGGCGGTATCGGTTCTGCTCGATGACCAGCTGGCCGAATCCAAAGGGTTTCAGGCTCCGGCTATCATCAAGGAACATATTGCCCCTTTGATCAAAGGCGGTGGCGGCGGACAAAAGACGCTGGCTACGGCCGGCGGTCAGGATGCCAGCAATCTGCCGCAGGTGATTGAAAGGGTGAAGGCATTGTTGAAAAGTTTATAAAAACTGCTGAAATACGCAGGCATCAACATCAGTTCAAATTTGATTTTGCTTCGATTTCCCGAAAGTTTGTCATTTACAAGATTCATTTGGAAAGCCAATCGGATATAATTCAGGGCATGGTAGCTTTCAGGTACCAGAAAGATTATCTGGATTGTGCAAATATGGAGATTAATGGATTCAACAAGCATGGAATATCTCTTTATTCAGGCGTGGGTAAATGCATGGTGGCTCTTTGTTGTAAAATTTCAAGAGATAATGGTTCGGAAGGATATATTTCATTTGAAGCAAAAAATCGGTTGATCCCATATTATCACCGGCTGGGAGCTAAGCGAATAGGTAGTAGTTCCAGGATGTTTATAGACGATGTTGCCGCGCAAAAATTGATTGATTTATACTTTTAATTTTGTATATTTAGGATATGAAGGGAGTTATCAAAAAAAGCATAAAAAAGGTTTCTTATACCCCTGAAAATGTTGGAGGAGGTTGTATGACAGGACGGGTTATGAGTGATGCGGAAGCAAAGGACATTTCTACCATTATCGCTCAATATAAGGAGAAGAAAAAAGCATCTACCGCATCCAAAAAGCTCAAATCCTAACCTGCATAATTCACACGGTCATTTTAATTAAATGGAAGACTATTCCCCCCAACCGAATCCTGAATTACTGCTCGACCTGGTCAAAATGCAAATGCCTTTCGGCAAATACAAAGGAACCATCCTTTGCAATCTTCCCGTGTCCTACCTGGAATGGTTCCAGCGGGAGGGGTTTCCTAAAGGGAAATTAGGCATGCTGCTGGCCACGATGCTTGAGATCAAAAGCAATGGGTTGGAAAAATTATTGGATCCCCTGAAGCGGTGATGGATTAATAATTTTGAATTAACACGTCTGTAGGAATATTTAAAGCGGTATGTAGCTTGCGGATCATTTCAAGGGTCAGCTTTCGTTTTTTGTTCAGAATCTCACTGGCACGACTTTTAAGTCCGACAACACCTGCAAGGTCAGTTTGGTCATAGCCCAATTGTTCCATGCGGAATTTAATAGCTTCGATAGGATCAGGAAAATCAATGGGGAATTGTTCCAGCTCATATTTATCAATTAAGTAACCTAATATTTCCAACTCATCTCCCGCTGATGTTCCAGGTTTAGCATCAAAAATACTTTCCAAACGTACCAAGGCATTTTGATAGTCTTTTTTTGTTTTTATTAATTCTACAGTCATGGCGATTAAATTTTATTTGCTATTATTTTGCCGTATTGGGTATGCGTACCAATAAAACGGATCCATAACATTTGATAATGATAGTTTATTCGAACAATCAATCTATAATGATTGCCTTTGATGTTAAAAACGACCCGGTTGTTCTCCAATATACTGGCACTCGGGTAAACTATCTTTATGTCAGCCGGACTTTTCCAAGAGGCATTATCAGCCTCTTTGTACCATGCTTTTAATGACTGTTCACAATCCGGATGCTTATCCCAAAAGTCCCGTAATATTTTTTTAGCAATTACCCGCAATTTTAGCTTTTAGCAAAAGTACAAAAAATTCCCATGGTGGGAACTTTTTATTTTATATGGATCATTACGGCGAGCGCCTTTTTTAACATTTCCGAAAGTTTTCGTATTTCAGGAAAAACCCTATATTTGATCTACGAAGACAGACGTAGATCAAATTATTTAATTAAAAAAATCAACAGTGATGTGTAAACAATATCTCCTAAAGATCTCAGGACTGGCGGTGCTGACCCTGCTGCTCCTTTCCCCGGCCTTCGCACAAGAAGACTCGCCTGGCTATGAAAACAGGGATACTTTGGGTCCGCGTAAATTTCAAAATTATAATGAGATCATTATCCGGCAGAAGAATGACAAGGATGCTAAAATCACCATTGAGATAAAGGATGGACAGGTACTGGTCAATGGCAAGCCTGTCTCCGAATTTAACGATAGCAGTATAGCTATCAGCAAAAAGAAAGTCCGGATAATCAGGGACAATGGGTTCTCTTTTTCAGGCCCCGGGGAGATAGAAGAACCTGGGGACCATATGACGCTGGAAGGACCCGGGGCCGCGGATATGGCCTATGCCCCTCCCTCTCCTTTCCGCAAACACAGCGGCGTCACCAACCTGAGCCTGCAGACGGCTAACAGGGCTTTCCTGGGGGTCACTTCTGAAAAACCGGAGAAGGAAGGGACCGGTGCTGAAGTTAAGGAGATCTCCAAAGGCAGCGCCGCGGAAAAAGCCGGCCTCCGCCAGGGAGACCTGATCACGATGATTGACGAAACAACAATATTAGACCCGGCCGGTCTCTCAGAGGCCATTCATAAATACAAGCCCCAGGACAAGGTCACCATTACTTATAAAAGAGAGGGAAAAGAGGCAAAAGCCACGACTGTTCTGGGTAAATCCGCGCCAATCAAGATGGTATACAATTACCGCTATGACGTGCCCAATCTCAATATGCCTCCTATGCCGGATATGCCGACTTATAATTATAAGCAACTGATGCCGCAGGGAGACCTGCGTGGTTTCGGAAGGGAAGATGCAAGGCCCCGGCTGGGCATCAGAGCTCAGGACACCGAAGACGGAAAAGGAGTGAAAGTATTGGAGGTGGGCGATGAATCCGCTGCAGAGAAGGCTGGTGTTAAGGAAGGGGATATCATTACCAGTTTTGACGGAAAAGAGGTTAACAGCGCCGTAACGCTCGCTGAGCTGGCAAGGGCAGGAAAGGACAAACCAAGTATTAAGATCGGCCTGATCCGCGAAGGCAAATCCCGGGAAATAGAAGTGAAAGTCCCCAAAAAATTGAAAACGGCGAACTTATAAGGGAGACCACGGGTCTCCCGCCCCCAACCGAGCGTAGCGAAGGTTGCGGGCGAGGAGGAGCGAGGGACGAAGCTCCGACGAAGTCCTGCCATCATAAGACCCGCCGCAAAAAATGCCCGCATTTTTTGCGGCGCTAATAGAGAGGGGGTATCCTGCCACGCAGGGACCTCCTCTTGATATTTGATCCATTCGTCAAATGGACCGGGAAATGCGCAGTGAATATGGTATTTTTGCCCCTGTGCAAACAAGGGAATAATACCAATGACAATCGATTATGATGCATACGAAATAGTGGTCGGCCTGGAGGTACACGCGCAATTGTTAACGCAGACGAAACTATTCTGCGGCGATAGCGCCGGCTTCGGCGGAGAACCCAATACCCATGTGAGTCCTATAACGCTGGGACATCCCGGCTCTTTGCCTAAACTGAACCGGAAAGCGATAGAATTCGCCATCAAAATGGGACTGGCTTGCCACTGCGAGATAGAGAGGAACAACTATTTCGCCCGGAAAAACTACTTCTATCCCGATTTACCCAAAGGCTACCAGACCTCCCAGCATACCACCCCGATCTGCAAAGGGGGGAGGGTAAGCATCCGGACGGCCACAGGGGAAAAAAATGTCCAGCTTAACCGGATCCATCTGGAAGAAGATGCGGGAAAAAGCCTGCACGATGTCGATCCCGCCAATACCTCCGTGGACTATAACCGTGCCGGGGTACCCCTGATCGAGATCGTAACGGAACCGGATCTGGGCAGCGCCGACGAAGCCTATGCCTACCTGACGGAATTACGGAAGATGCTTCGATACCTGGAGGTATGCGATGGGAATATGGAGGAAGGCAGCATGCGCTGTGATGCCAATGTTTCTATTCGGAAAAAAGGGGTGAAGACGCTGGGGACAAAAGTAGAAGTAAAGAACCTGAACTCCATCCGTAACGTAAAACGGGCCATTGAATATGAGACCAGGCGGATGATAGAGCTGGCCGAACAAGGGATCGCCATTCAGCAGGAGACCAGGAGCTTCGATGCGACCGAGGGTACCACTTTTTCTCTCCGGAGCAAGGAAGAGGCGAACGATTACCGCTATTTTGCAGATCCGGATCTGCCTCCCTTCCAGGTAACGGATGTATTCCTGGAAAAGATCAGGGCTTCCCTTCCTTCGCTGCCTGAAGAATTAATAGCGAGATATACGAAAGACCTGCAATTGCCGGAATATGACGCAAGAGTGATCTGTGATGACAAGGATACTTCTGACTATTTTGAGAGACTGATCAAAGAGACGGCTAATTATAAGGGGGCTGCCAACTGGCTGCTGGGTCCTGTGAAATCTGCCCTGAACGAACAAAGTCTTGACCTGAAGGATTTTCCCGTAACGCCTGCCGCGCTGGCCCGGCTGATTGGATTGGTGGAAGAAGGCCAGCTGAGCTTTTCCATTGCATCCTCCAGGATCTTCCCTGCATTGATCAAAGATCCGGCCCGGGATCCCCTGGAGATCGCGGTTTCCCTGAACCTGTTGCAAAGCTCGGACACCAGTGAGATTGCTGCCTGGGTGGAACAAGCTCTGGCGAAAATGCCCGATAAGGTGACGGAGTACCGAAAAGGGAAAAAAGGGCTGATCGGCTTATTCGTAGGAGAAGTAAAAAAAATATCCAAAGGCAAGGCGGACCCCAAGCTCACTAATCAACTGCTGCTGGAGAAACTGGAAAATTAATAGAACGAGCGATATAACAAGAAATCGGATAAATATGATAAAAAGATCTTTTATGAGTACGCTGAAGACGATAAGCGCCCTGGGCCTGTCCCTTCTCTTAGTATATTCCTGTCATGAAAAGAAGAAAGGGAGCTTTAGCGTTACCGGCACATTTAAGAATGCGGATAAACTGGCTTCTATGGAAGGGCCGGTTTCAAAAGTGATCTTAATGGAAGTGCCTTACGGAAAAGATCAGCCGCCTGTCGTGCTGGATTCTGTAAAAATTTCGGGTAACAACGGCAGCTTCAGCCTCACCGGTGCGGCCAAATCGCAGGAAGTGTATGCATTGGTATTCGGAAATAATGTGTTGGAGGTGCCCCTTGTCAACGATGCCCCGGAAATCAAGGTAAATGTGGACCTGGGGAAAAAAGATGACTTTTACGAGGTGAGCGGTTCAGATGCTACCACTCAGCTAAAAGACCTCATCACTATTTTCGGCAAAAAGAATTTCGAAGTGGAGAAGAGCATGGCAGTGCTGGATAGCCTCAAACAGAGCGGCGCCCCCGACAGCGTCCAGCTGGCTGCCACTACCAGGAAGAACAGCAGCATACAGGACCTGAATACCTATCTCAAGCAGTTTATCAACACCAATGGAAATGCCACCGTTTGCGCCCTGGCCCTCAGCTGGGCATCACGCAGCTTTACCAAGGAAGATTTTGAGGCATCGCTGAACGATCTCCAAAAGAAATACCCGGATAATGCCGTCATTCTGGGCCTGAAACAAAATTATGAACAGCAGCTGGCGCAGATGGCTGAAAGGGAGAAGGGCACCTCCTGGGTAGGTAAGCCAGCCCCCGACCTGGCTTTGCCGGATGCGAACGGCCGACCCATCCCGCTGAGCTCCTATAAAGGGAAATATGTGCTGGTTGATTTCTGGGCCAGCTGGTGCGGTCCCTGCCGGGGGGAAAACCCCAACGTCGTCAAGGCCTACAGCGAGTTTAAGAATAAAAATTTCGCCATATTGGGCGTTTCCCTGGATAAGGATAAAGATGCCTGGCAACAGGCGGTCCAGGCCGATAAGCTGGAATGGTCCCAGGTCAGTGACCTCAAATACTGGAATAGTAAAGCGGTGGAAGTTTTTAAATTTGATGGTATTCCCTTTAATGTCCTGATCGACCCTCAAGGTAAGATCATCGCAGAAAGCCTCCGGGGTGATGCTCTGGAGAATAAGTTAAAGGAAGTTTTGTTAAAATAATTGATAATCAATTTGTTAAGTAAAGAGCCCGATCGCGCAGCGATCGGGCTCTTTACTTATTTCTTTACTTAAACTGTTCGTTATGCCAGAAATAAATGTGCCCGCGGGTGATTTTTTTTATTATTATCATAATTGGATCGCTGGGCAGGATAATGAAATTCATATCGGTAAATGTCCGAATTGTAATCATGGATTTGGACAGCGTGAAACGCAAACAAGAGGAAAGGCAGGAGTTTGGATCGGTCCTTTTGAATCTGTCCCTTTGGCTAGAAAGTATATAAAAAAATTTCTGGAAAGGAAATTTCCTGTAAGTACTCATGAATGCTGTAACCGATAGGAACGAATAAAAAATCTATTGTCGCGGAGAAATCTAAAATCCGGTGGCAAGAGGACGTTACAGAGTTAGTCCATTTTAGTTAAGCCAAGTATTTAAAATATAATTTTCTTAGGATGGATAGGTAAGGATTGAGCAAGTTCATTTTTATTTCCCGAGTCGGATCAATATACTCCCATTTATAATATTTATTATCAGAAATTGCAGCTTTTAACTTTACGAAATAATCTTCTAAAATCTGGTTAGGCAGAACACCGCGATTGGCATTTTTGTAACCTTCCTCTATCCATAAAAAACTATAATAAACTAATAATTCCCTTATGTCGTCATTTACTATTACTCTATTTTTTTCTTTAAGGCAAATGATATTAGAATAAAAATCAAGGATCAAATTGTCTTTTATATCCGGTATAGGCGAAAATTCTTTTGTGTCAATAATATTCAAAAAGTTGTATTCTTGGATTTTTAGAACGTCTTCTATACTTGCGTTAAAAAACATTTTGGCCACCATTAAAGTATAATCTTTCCCTTGTGAAACATTTATTGCACTCAGTAGTGATTCACAATCCTGAAACCAATCAAAGATATAATAACAACATTCGGCAAATGATGATAAAATAAATTCCTTATTATTGAAGTGGTTGGCTGTTACTAATGATAAGTGAGATATATAGCTAAGAGATTCATACGCTCCTGGGCAAGAATTAATTTGTTCAACATTCTTCAAAATGAGGCTTGCCGCATAAGTTCGGGAGAAATATTTAGGTATTACTGTTTCCATAATGAATAATTTTAAGTCTCTCTCCTTTCTGTTAATTTGGGAGATTTATTTAGAAATTTACATATTTCCTTCATGATTTCTTATAGGCAGCAAAAAGCCACCGGGTAACGGTGGCTTTTTAAGCTCTTATATGCTGGCTAGTGTACTTATTTTTTGATATGCAGCCCTAGTATTAATAGCGCAAGGATGACGGAAAGGCCAACCATCCATTTAATGGTATCTACTTTTGTTTTCTTTATTTCGGATCGCGATTCAGCGATTGCGACCTCTATTCTATTATCCAGCTTATTAATCACTTGTTAAAAAACAATTTAAGAATAGCGAATAATCCTCCCAAAACCGTGATAACGGTCCCAACCCAGAATACAAAGCTCCATTTGATAATGTCGGCTTTCGTTTCGGCTACTTCTTTTCTTAGTTGCCCTATATCTTCCTTTGTGGCAAGTATGTCTTTCTTTTCCTCATACTTTTTATCCGCCGCAGCTTCAAAGTATTCGATTATTGCCTCCGCCTCTTGCTGACCTAGCTTGTTCTTGAAGATTTCGTAAACTTTTAACTCCAATGGTTTCATATATGCAAATTTAATCAATTTCTTTTTCTCTTTTGGAATAAAGTAGCTAGGTAAAATACAAATGTTTTGGAATAAAATACCAGGGAAAAGGGATAAAATATTCCGTTCTCCTGGTATTTTAGACGTTAAAGGAATTGAATATCCCCGCCAGGGGATGGTATCTTACTTCTCATAAACCTACATTTTATGAGTAACGCCTTGCTGCTTCATTGCAAAGAAACCTATAAACAAAGTAACAAAGCCATTTCCGCCGCTTCGAATGTTACCCCGGAAACAGTACTAAGAAATGGAAAACGGGGAATTGCTGATAATCTTTAAAAAAGCGGAGACATTGGGAAAGCTCTATAAAGCTATGTATTAGAACCGTCCCAATGATCCTAATAAGGCCAGGGAGAACCGTAGCGCGGCCCCTTAAAATGTACACATATTAGTACAAGAGCATCATATTCACCATTTATCAGAGTAGACCAAACTAGGTGGCAACTAATTGCAACTCTTATTTTCTCCCTTTATCTGCCTCTAAAATTCGATTCAGATATATTAGCCGTCCCATTTTCTGTTTCTCCGTCTGATTTGGATCATTGAGTTTATCGAGAAACTTTTTATCAGGCATGATATAGTTATTCCTCACCTTGATACCGGTAATATCGGCTACTCCATTGTAGTGGGTTTTTTGATGGCTTATTCTGAAGCTTGCATCAGTAATTACTTTAATGAAAGCGGAGGTATATGGTTTTAAATCAGAGGATGAAGAAATTGTAATATCGTCGACAAATCTAGTGTAAGTGATATCCGGGATTGGGCATGCCTTCTGGAGCGTATAGTCTACAGGAAGAAAAACCATATTTGCTAGGTGCGTACTTGTCGGTATCCCTTGAGGCAACATTCCCTTGTAAGTGCACAAAATTGTCAAGACTCTGGAAACATCGCCAGAAAATCCGTATCCTCGCAAGATATTGTAAACCATCCCAGAGGTAACAGATGGGAAAAATTTCTTAAGATCGGTAGTAAACTTATATCGCTTTCCCTTATGAACTAATGCGTTAGTAATATTAGACTTGCCTTTAACGCCACCTTGGACAAATTCCGGCATTGAGATTTTTGACAAAATATTATCTTTTATCCCGTCCTGAATTTCTCTGAGACGCCCACTGCTTGGATATAGTATCCTCTCCTTGATCTTTCCTCCTGGCTTTTTGGGCTGTTTAATTTCAACGAGTCTCCTGTAGTATTTGGAATCATGTAAATGACCGGCTTCTCCCAATTCCTTGCAAATCTCTTTAAGTTCCTTAGCGGAAGTATTTCGCTTAAAGACAAAGGCTAACTCATTTAGAGATTTGATCATTTATATCAAGATTGTGAATGTGAAAAAATTCATTAATCATTGATTTGATCGGTCCATCAATCATTTTAAAAGCATTCCTTTTTAGGGGATTAATATCATTCTCTTCAATAGATAAAAAGAACAGAATAGGTAATGGAATATTAAGATGAGCTGCTATCTCTTTCAGTGTGGAAATGTTGGGTTCTTTTAAATTGTTCTCTATTTGAGAAAGGTAAGTCTGAGTTATATCGCATCGTTGCGCTAACTCTAATTGTTTTAAACCATTTTTTGTTCGAATGGCCTTTATTGCGGTACCAAGTTTCATAAGAATTTGAAAAGAATTAGGGAGTATCAACTAATTACATCAAAAAACCTTTGGACATTGTCAGAGCAAAGAAATTTATCCAAGCGAGCCACGACTTCGACAAATGCTTCGCACTTATCAATATCAGACTTCATAGAGTCAATAATCTTAAGCTTTGAAATACAATCCCGTAGGAGTTCCAAATCTTCAGCTGAGAAAGAACACCGATTCAGAGAGATTAAAGCATTGATTGAATCAATCAAGCTTATTGAAGCTTCGACAGAATTTTTATTCATTGTTGTATGTTTTTGTGACGGCTTAATTACCGCCTGCTCAAACAGCAATACCATCACAAAAGCATATTCGGTGTTCTTTACGTACTCCCTAATAATTCCTGCTCCCAATATCCAATTAGTTCTTAATCGGCGTAGAAAGCATTCAGGTTGACAGGTGAATCGAAGATATAACTAAGTTAATACGGTAACCCGAGCTATAGTAGTCGTCTTCAGTCGCCCAAGAAGACCCGTTAGGGTTATAGAGTTAACTATTTCACGAAGTGCAGTTAGTGATGAATTTTGTCGAATCTCAAAGAACTTAAACGAAGATATGGTATTCGCATAAGTGGGCAAAATAAAAATGTATTTATTTTTAACTCGTGGTTAAAAATATTAACTGTCAGTTACTATAAATACAAAATTTATATCTATGAGTGATGATCTCACAAAACGGCGTCCCCAAGATTCGAGTAAGATTAATATTCATGAATCTTGGGAACTGGAATGGATGTCAAAACGTTTTGGCATCACCAAAGAAAGGCTTATTCAAGCGATAAAAGCTGTAGGTGTATCTGCCGAGGCTGTCAGAAGTATCTTGCTAAGTAGTAACACAGAGGGAGCCACAATTATTGAAGTACCCTCTTTTGTTAATTAACTAGGTGAATATTAATTACTTACAATGAATGACGAGTATATTCTTGGTTGATCCTGCATCCGTAAGCTCGGACAGTATGAAGTTATCCGGTGACCGTCTCGCATTACCATCAAGTTCAGAACCCCTCGTATGTGTCCCGGAGCAGCCCCAGCCTACGACCGCCCCCCGTCAACAATAGTATCACAAGGGCTCCCCATACTGTTTTTTAAACAATTTAAAAGGCCAGGGAGGAGATTTTTGAATTATTTAAAAAGTGACGTATTTGTGCTTTGTATGGCTGGGAGTTATCCGACGAATCACCGTTACATAACCTTTATTTCAGCCTTATAACGTTCTGTAAAGGCTTCCACGGCCAGTATCTCAGCCAGGAAAAAGGTATGATGATGGAGGGGGGAGGTAAGGCTCGAATTTTTCATTCGCAAATATGGGAAATCCATTGTAATTTGCTCGAAAGCCCTTGCCCCGGCTGCAATACAGCGAAAAATGAGTTCCCGCTAGAAGTTTAATTAATATTTTCAATGCTAAATACAAAAACGGGGCGAAATACCCCGTTTTGTCTAATTTTGGTGTCTAATAATCGCTGAAAACCCGCGTCAGCAGTGACTCTTGTGGTCCCGTCCAGAATCGAACTGGAATCCAGGGCTTCGGAGACCCTTATACTATCCATTGTACTACAGGACCATTGAACAGGTATCGACCTGTTTCTATTGGGACTGCAAAACTACTTAATTAATTTTATTTAAATGAATAGCCGTAGAATTGATTTATTGGATAGTTTCAGGTTCCTGGCGATCCTGCCTGTCCTGCTATATCATTTTACCATCGAATGGAAAGACCAAACCCCCTATGGGAATTATTTCGGTGGTCTTTTTAAATATGGTTATTTAGGGGTGGAGTTTTTTTTTGTTATTTCCGGCTTTGTAATAAGCTATACATTAGAAGGCACGGATAGCTTTTTCTCCTTTTGGAAAAACCGGTTTATCCGACTTTTCCCACCTCTGCTGGCCTGCACGATGATTACGTATGGTGTTGCCGGGGTTCTCGATAGCAACCAGCTCTTCCCGAATGCCCATAAAATAAGGAATTTCCTGCCGACATTCACGCTCACCAACCCCAGTATCTGGACCTCGCTGACCCATACCCATTTTGCCTGGATCAATGGCAGTTATTGGTCCCTATGGGTAGAGATACAGTTTTACATCCTTTCCTCGATTCTCTACTTTTGGAATAAGGGCCAGTTTCTCAGGAATATCCTGCTGGCTGCCATGACGCTGAGTGTGGTAAAATATATACCTCCTTATTTCCTGCATAGCGGATCCTGGGGCGTCCTTTCAGGGAGAATGACTGGTTTTTTATCAGGATGGGTGTATATGAATGCCGTATTTAATATTGATTATTACATTTTATGGTTTACCCTGGGCGTTATTTTTCATCACTTGTATAAAGGCTTCCCGATCAGGTCCCGGCCCTTAACGGCTATTTGCATGGTCATCGTTTTGTATCAACTCTATATGGATAGGCTCTATGCAGAAAGGATTTATGCGATACGGGTTTTCCAGCTTATTATAATTACGCTGTTTTTGTTACTGATTTATAAAAAGGAATATTTGTCTTTCATGAACAAGGCTCTTTTTAAAAGAATTGGGATCATATCCTATTCCATGTACCTGATTCATGAAGTGACCGGCACCTTGCTGATAAATAAATATGGGGCTTATCTTGGCCGGTACTCCCCCCTTTCCCTGGTTATAATGGTAATTCTCATCATCGTTTTCGCGGAATTGAGCTACCGGTTTTATGAGACAAAAGCAGGCAGCTTCCTGAAAAAGATTCTACACAAACCGACGTCTATTTCAGCAGTTCCCTGAAATTGCTGCTGAAGATCTTGACCGCGATAGCCAGCAGGATGACGCCAAAGAATTTGCGGATGGCGATCATGCCCGCCGGTCCCAGGATTTTCTCGATTCTATCCAGGGATTTGAGGACTATAAAGATGATGAGCAGGTTGATCAAGATGGCCAATAAAACGGTGGTGGTCTCAAAGTTCGCCTTCAGGGACATAATAGTAGTCAGGGTGCCCGATCCGGCTATCAGGGGAAAGGCAATAGGGACCAATATGCTTGCCTTCTCATTGGGTTCACTTTTGAAGAACTCCACCCCCAGCACCATCTCCAATCCCAGAATAAAGATCACGATAGAGCCTCCGACCGCAAAAGAGCGTTTGTCTACCCCCAGGATTTGCAGGAGTTTTTCCCCTACGTATAGGAATAAGATCATGAGCGCTCCGGAGATCAGGGTCGCCTTGCCTTCGTGCAGCCCACCCAGCTTCTTCTTCAGCGCATGCAACAAGGGGATGCTGCCGATGATATCGATCACCGCAAATAAGGTGAAAGTCACCGTGAGCAATTGATCCAGGTCCAGGGTTGGCTTCATACGCTACTTTTGGCAAAGATAAACCAAAAGACGCGGAGGGCCTTCCGGGAGAACAAAGGACGCGGAGCGCCTTCCGGCTGCTGCAAACCATTTAGTAGAAGCTGCGGGGCTTGTGTTGTTCCTTCTGCTCTGGGGCCAGGTTGGAAAGGATCTCATATTGAAGGGGATCTGCTTCTCCGGAGAGACGGATCACACAGCCATAATGCAGGGAGAATACTTTGAAACTATTGATGAGCGGAGTATCGGTAATATAGGAAAGGATACTGCGGATGACACCTCCATGGGCAACGATAGCGAGAGGGCCGGACGCGGTCCTGATCGCCTCATAGCAGCGGGTCACCCGTTGGTGCAGGTCCAGATAGCTCTCCCCGCCCGGAATACGTATCTGGACAAAATCTTTCATCCAGGGATCGATTTCTTCTTTGGGCAGGTCATCCCAGCTCCGCATTTCCCACTGGCCGCAGTGAATCTCCATCAGCTCGTCGTGCAGAACGATGGGGTGAGCCGGGAACAAATGGCTGGCCAGTCGGCTGCACCGCTGCAGGGGGCTGCTGTGTACAGCTACTATCCCTTCCGGCAAATGCTGCCGGATAACAGCCGCCTCTTCCTTAAAGCTCTCTGTTATATCCAGGTCCGTCTGGCCATAGCAGACTCCTTTGGCGACAGCCGGAGTCGTATGGCGGATTAAGTATATTTCTTTCATATAAAGACGCCGGAGGTGTTTTGCATTCCCGTTACATTAGATATCTCCAGATTATGACAAACCCCAGGTAAAAGACGATCTCCGTCACCTGTTGAATGGCCCCCAGGCAATCGCCCGTATAGCCCCCGATCCACTTTTTAAAATACTTCGATAGCGCATAGGTCGTATAGAGCATGGGAAGGATCACTCCTAAAAAGGGCCAGGGCAAAAATACAAAAGGAACCAATGCCAGTATGACGGCCAATACCATCTCCGCAACAGTTAATTTACGACCGGTAACGGGTTTGGACTTGCTGTGTTCATTATCGGTTACATTCTCACGCCACTGAATGACAAATACCGGCATTAACCTGCTGAGGCTATGCGCCCCGATCACTCCCAGGATAAAATAACGGTAATTGTAAAAGATAAGGGAAGTAGGATGATCCAGCTCCGGCGTGAAAGCAGGCAGCTCTTTCAGTAAAAGGAACTTGCTGCTCAGGATCCCCAGGAGGCCTATAGCTCCGAAGGCGCCGATCCGGCTATCCTTCATGATCAGCAGGATCTTTTCTTTGGTCCAGCCGCCGCCGAAGCCATCGCATACATCCGCAAAACCGTCTTCATGGAAGGCCCCGGTAGTGAGCAGGCCGGTGATCATAGAGGCCGCGATACCGATATCTGCGGAGATGAATTTGGCGAAGACGAGGAATACCAGCGAACAGATGCCGCCGACGATCCATCCTACGATCGGAAAATATTTGGGGGATTTTTGCAGGTATACGGGACTATGGTCGATGGTGGCGGGAACACGGATCCTGGTAAAATACATGATCGCCGTTAAAAAGATCTTCCACTCTTTTTTCATGGGTCAAATTTACTGGCTTTTATAACCTTATAACTGTTTGCTGCTCTAATTCCCTGTTGGCGGCGAGTGTCCTGCGCTTATTCTCCGCTCTTACTAACACCTGCTGATTCGAAAGAAGCCATTTCCTGCAGGAAATTGACAGCCGATTGAACAAGGGGGAAGGCCATGGCGGCGCCTGTCCCTTCTCCTAATCGCATACCGAGGTTCAGCAGTGGCCGGGCGTCCAGGTATTGCAGCATCTTCTCATGTCCCTGTTCCCCGCTGTTATGAGAAAAAATGCAATGACTCCGTACCCCCGGATCAAATTGCTGTGCCAGCAATAAGGCTGCCGTCGTAATAAAACCATCGATCAGGATGATCATTTTCAATTCCGCCGCTTTCAGGTAAGCTCCCGTCATCATGGCGATCTCGAATCCCCCGACCTGCTGCAGGATCGTCAAGGGGTCGGGGGAGGCTGTAATAACCGGAAGATGAAGCTGAAAGACCTCCCGGAGGGTCGCGATTTTCTTTTCCAGCTGTAAGTCATTCACACCGGTACCCCTGCCGGCACATTCTTCTACCGGGATGCGGGTGATAAAGCTCATGATCAGAGAGGCCGCGGAGGTATTGCCGATGCCCATTTCTCCCAGCCCGATGCAATTACATCCTTCCCGGAAGAGATCTTCTACGATCTTGCCTCCCG
The DNA here is from genome assembly GCA_035555335.1 of Puia sp. GTDB lineage: Bacteria > Bacteroidota > Bacteroidia > Chitinophagales > Chitinophagaceae > Puia. Next base: position 68,953 of record DATMGS010000025.1, on the reverse strand, counting down.
CTTCCATAGCCTGCCGTGCTTCGTCTCTTCTCATGGCGGCTCCTTCCAGATAGTTCCGGGTACCATATCCTATCTTGGAACGAATGAACCGACGGGATGGAAGGTCTGCCGGAAAATCAAAGTTTACACCGGCATCCACTACCGTAAGTCCTATGTCCTGCTGACGGCAGAATACGTTGATAGCCGCACCGCCTGCGATAAAGTTCAGGACCATTTGCGCCGTGACGGCCTGTGGATAAGGATTCACCAATCCCGTGGCCGCAATGCCGTGGTCTCCTGCAAAGACTACAATATGAGGATGACTGATCCGGGGGTTGACAGATCCCTGTATCAGACCTACCTGTAACGCCACTTCTTCCAGTCTTCCCAAGGCGCCTAATGGTTTTGTCTTACTGTCTATCTTGTGTTGCAGTTCTTTCTGCAGTTCCGTCCCGGTCATTGTTTGCATATTTATTTTTTATATTTCTTAACCTGCCAGCAAATCACAGAAATAAAATCCATCTTTCGAGCCCTGATCCATGGAATTAGCGGGAGTGCTGTCTGGTGCAACCGCGGGCGCTTTATATTCCCGGTAGACGATCTCTCCTTTTTGATAGGCAATGGGAGCCCTAAAGAGGGGCCCTTCAAAAACGAAAGAATGATACTCTCCATTCTCTCCGCAGGGATCTACGTTCTCCGGAAGATCCCGTATAAAAGCATCATCGAGCAGCCTTCCGCAAAAGCTTTGATCCAGGAACCGGCTATTGACACAAACGACGACAGCCTTGAATCCTCTCTCCAGAAATTCCCGCATCAGGTCTGCCGTAGGTATCTTCCATAAAGGAAAAACGCAATGGACATCCTGGCTTTGCAATTGCTCCTCCCGGTAACGCCGCAGGTCCTCCAGGAAAATATCCCCGAACAGGGCATGGGTACAGCCTTGTTTTTTCAGGGCCGCTACTTTTCCCATCGTGGCCTGCTCATATTCCTTCATGTCCGGCTGCTCTCCCAGTTCAAGGGTCTGCAAAGGGATGCCGATAGAAGCAGCCTGCGCTTCCAGCAGCTCTCTCCTCACGCCGTGCATAGAGATGCGGTTATGAACGGTGTTGACGCTGGTCAGCAGCGCCTGCACCTTGTAGGTGCCCTCTTCCAGGACCCGCTGCAGGCACAGCGAAGAGTCCTTTCCCCCGCTCCAATTCATATAGGCTTGGGTCATGAGTGGGGACTTTTAACTGTCAGGGGGATACCGCTCACCATCAGGATTACCTTATCCGCTTTAGCCGCGATATATTGATTCACCCATCCTTGCAGGTCTGTGAATTTCCTTCCGATCTCTGTCTCGGCATGGACTCCCATCCCGATCTCATTGCTGATGATGAGGAGCATGGCTTCCTGGCGGCATAGTTCGTCTATTTCTTTTTGGCAGGCATTCAGGACCGCATCGATATCATTTTTCATATCGATAAAGAAATTGGTGATCCAGAGTGTGACGCAATCGATCACCACTACCTTCCCCTGCAGATCCAGGCTGCTGATATTTTTTTCTTCTTCGATGGACGACCATCGCTCATCTCTTTCCTGTTGATGACGACGGATCCTGTCCTGGAAATCGCCGTCCCAATGCCGGGCCGTTGCCACATAAACAGGATTGGCGCTTAGTTGAAGCGCCAATCCTTGTGCATACCGGCTTTTACCGCTTCGGGCGCCTCCGGTGATAAAAATGACTTCTTTCTTATTTGCCTCCATGCAGAAAGTATTTTTCTTTAAAACGAAGGGGCGCCTGCTTTAACTCCATCAGGCAATTGCGGCAAAGACAATCCTCGTAACGTTGCTCCAGGAATGCCTTCTCTTCAGGAGTGAGCCTTACCCCATAACATTGACATTGTGCAATATCACCTGCTTTACATTCGAAGGGGGTGCGACAACGGGGACAATATTTTTCTTCATGCTTACACATGTTGATAGGAGGATTCGGCGGCTAAACAATATTTGTGCTGCAGCCTTTCCGGCACGGTAAAAATATCCGGATGGAAAAGAGCTGCCAATAATTCAATCCCATCTGTCAGCGTACCGGGACTGGGCTGGGTGAACAGGTCATAGTCCGCTACGAATACGGCCCCGCTTTTAACGGCCTGTAACTGATCCCATCCCGGTTTATTCCTCAGCAAATGCAATTCCTGTTGGGCCCGGCTGATATGAAACCCGCAGGGAGCGATGACCAATACTTCCGGATCGTAACGAAGGATCTTTTCCCAGGGCGTTACGATACTGTCTCCTCCCGGATTGGAGAGCATGTCTACTCCACCGGCACCCGCTACCTGGTAGGGAATCCAGTGCCCGCAATTATAAACGGGCTCTATCCATTCCATGACCAGCACTCTCCTAAGGGGAGCCCTGTATTTACGTAAAGTATCTATTACCTGGTCGACTCTTTTCTGCAGGGAGGACAGATGATGATAAGCAGCTTCTTCTCTGCCCAGGGCGGTGGCGATGGTGACGGCGGTCTGAAAGACCTCCGACAGGTTCCCGGGTGTCAGCGCGACAAGAGTTGGCTGTTTTTCCAGCTTTGCCACGGCCGCTGCCGTACAGGCGGTATCGATCTGGCAGACCTCACAGACATCCTGCGTGAAAATGATATCCGGGGCAATGGACTGCAACAGGTCCTCTTCCACGTAATACAGGCTCTTTCCCTGCGCCTTAGAAGCAGAAAAAATCTTATCGATCTCCGTGCTGCTGTAGTTTTTGCCTTCCAGCATACAGCGGACCACTGCCGGCTTTTCCGCCGCTTCCGGCGGACATTCGAAGGTAACGCCATACAGCAGATCCTGCAGGCCCATGTCATAGATCATTTTAGTGGCGGCAGGAAGAAAAGAACATGCTTTCATATCGTTGCTCTTTTGATGAATGATATGGGTAAATAATTCACCCTAAGGTAACTAAAATTCTATGGTCGCGCCTCCGTTAAACAGGGCCGGGATAGAATTATAGCCATAGATCGTGGTGAATTTTTTCTTTGTGATATTTTTTTCCTCTGCAAACAGCTTCAGCCATTTTGCATTTTTAGGCCTGTATTCTGCATAGGCATTGAAGATAGCAAAACCTTTTAAAGTGACATCCGGTAAGGCGTTGAAATTAGCGTCGTAACCGCCGATATCATATCGTTTGCTTTCATAATGTCCGCTGACACTAACATAGAGAGACCTAAGGGGCTGAACGCCCAACGTCAGGTTGACGGTATGTTCGGGTCTTCTGAGCGCATAGTTATAGGTCGTATCGGAGTACGTAACATGGCTCTGGGATTGGCCCTGGATCTTCAGCCAGGTATAATTGGCGGATACCGAGAAGATGCGGCTGATCTGTATCTTATTTTCCCACTCGATGCCATGGGCTTTTTCTTCGTTGTAATTGAAGTACTGGTAAGTGAAATAATTGAAATCGATGCCATCTTTGGTTTTGCGGTGAAAATAAGTCGCGCGGGAATTGAACAGGGCGTTGCTGAATTGAACACCTCCCTCGTAATTCACCGAAGTCTCCGGCTGAAGACCGGGATTGCCATAAGAAGAGTACAGCTGATACAGGGTAGGCGCTTTGAAACCGCTGGCCACGCTGGCATATATTTTCCAGTTGTTGTCGATCAGGAATGATGGGTTGAAAGTATAGGTGTAGTTGCTTCCATAGCGGGAGTGGGTATTCAGCCTTCCGCCCAGCTCTATATTCAGGCCGGACTTCCCGGAATAGGAGAGAGAGCTGTACATGGAGGTCTGGCTGACGGAAGTGTCTTTAAAGGCAAGGGGATAAGTCCCCGAGATCCCGGCTTCATTCATGGAAGCATAGCGGTAATCGGCTCCGTTCAGCCAGGTGAATCCATATCCCAGGTTGGTGGTGGCAAAAATCTCTGCGTATTGATTTTTACCATAATAATTGTCTTTGTAATAAGTCTGAATGGCAGAGCTGTCCTTATCCAGAACCCGGATAGCCGTGTTATACAGATAATTTCCGTTAAGGGTCGTACCCGCCAGTGCATAGGTAAAGCCGCCTCCCACCATGAAATTTTTATTGGTATTCGTATAGTTCTTTGCGTCCGAGAAGGCTCCGGCGTCGATATCGTTAGCATATCGGCTGTATTGGATAAAGCCTCTTACCGTCAGGGGCTGTATGGGATTCCAGGCGACGTTGGCAGCGACGGCGTTGCTCCGGTATCCATCATTGTCAAATCCGGCTTTGTGCGTGCTGTCATACGCCGTAGAGTAACCATCCGTATGAGCCCCGTTATATCGTATATTATATACGAGGTGATCGGCTATTTTGCCATATAACTGGGCGCTCCCATTATAGGTGCCATAGCTGCCGCCGGCAAAGCTGGCCTTGACATTGACAGGCGTTTTGACATCGGGTTTGATGGTAATGATGTTAATGACCCCGGCGATGGCATCCGAGCCATATAAAGTGGATTGGGCTCCTTTGGATATTTCTATCCGCTCGATCATGGAGACGGGAATAAGATTGATGTCAAAGCTGTTGTCCGATTGCGAAGGATCACCTACCGGCACCCCGTCGATGGTCACCAGGGTCCTGCCTGATCCTGCTCCCCGGACAAAGATTGCCTGGTTCGTACCTGTGCTGTTAAGGGAGCCGCCGACCGTTATGCCTGCCTGTTCGTTTAATAGCAGTCCTAATGTCTTTCCGGTATTTTTGGCCAGGTCCTCATGGGTGAGGACGATGACTACTTTCCCGGTCTGACTTTCCTTTACCGGATACCGCGTAGCTGTTACCACTACCTGATCCAATTGCCTGAATGCGCTGTCATTTTTTGTTTGTGCGGATAGAATGCTGCTGCTGCTTACTGCCAGCATGAAAAAGGCGAAACGTTTTTTGCTCATTACAGTTAATAATTTTTTCCCTTCCATTGTGAATGGAAAGGAAGGTAATTGAATGAGCCTTCGAAAATAAAGTTGAAATATAAACTGCCTGCTAAAGGAAGACACTTTACACTCCATGCTTTTCACCCGAAAGCTGTGAATGATTAAGGATCCTGGCAGGTCTTCTGGCTTGTGCCTGACTCAACTTACCTTCCCATCCTCTTTGTAAGGACAGTGGTCAGAAGTGTTGTTAAGTCATTTTCCCTCCCTGCTTCCTCTTTCAGGCGACGGAGCCTGGCGAAGCCAGCGGGGATGGGGACACTTACAGCTACGGGGATAGCGCCGGATTTACACCGGACTTCCCTTTTAATGGCGCGGTAGCGCCAACCAAAATCTGCGCGAAGATATTATTTTTCCTCTTTAAACCGCTTGTAAAGAAATAGCTGCCATTTTTCCTCCGCCACCCCCGCTTTGTCCATCTCGGCCCTGGCCAATGTGAAAAACAGGTCTGAAAGACGGTTGATATAGGCCGGTATAGCCGGATGCACCGTGTCCGATTTCATGAGAGACACCAGTCTCCGTTCGCCCCTGCGCATTTGCGTACGAACGATATGGCATAAAGCGGAGACTTCATTTCCCCCCGGCAGCAGAAAATAGTCGGAAGGACTTGTCATAGCAGCTTCCAGCTCGTCTATCCAGGCTTCACAAAAAGCGGCGCCGTCTTCCGGCAGGGGGTTGCTGTTTATTTTTTTCGCATCCGAAGGCCGCGCCAGATGTGACATCATATCCATCATGTCTTTCTGAATCCGGTGTAACTTAGGCTGCCATGCATGTTGTTCGGTTAACTTCACCCGCAACAGGCCGATGGTGGAATTCACCTCGTCCAGTGCGCCCAGGCATTCTACCCGTATGTCGTCTTTAGGAACACGGCTCCCGCCAAAAAGTCCCGTTGAACCGCTATCCCCTTTTTTCGTATAGATTTTCATGTTTACAGAGTTTAAATAAAATGATCGTGTTGGGCTATTGCGTAATACGCTTGCCGTTCCGGCATTAAGGGTTACCGATAGCGTTCAGTGCAGCTAACAGATCCGCTATGGTTTCATACTCCTGCAATGGGCCTTTGTATTCCAGGATCCAGCTTGTTCTCCCACGCTCTTCCGATATCCGAATGGAAGGGGTTTGTGTGGTGGCCTCCCCCGTAGCCGCGAACCCCTGCCGCTGAAGGGCCCTTTTTGTCCAGAAGAAGGCTGCTCCTTCTCCGATGAGTGTGATTTGTTTGGAGTTGCCCTCGTGCATATTGAAAGCGCCGGTTGTCTTATCGAAGAAAATCCCTTCCTTGTCAAAAACGGTTTCAAAAGTGCCGTTTAAGACCAGGTCTTCCGGCGTCCCTACACGAAGCTGTCCCCCTGTCTGCAATAGCCATACCTGGTCTGCTACTTGTAGCGCCAGGTCCAGCTCATGCGTGGAAACCAGGATACCTTTGTTGGTTTGCCGGGCCAGCCGGTGCAGTAGCCGCATCAATTGTATGCGGCTGGGAAGATCCAGATGGGCCGTGGGCTCGTCCAGCATCATCAGGGGGGTGTCCTGCGCCAGAGCGCGGGCCAGCATCACCTTTTGACTCTCTCCGTCACTGAGAGTGGCTACCTTCCTGTCTAAGAGGTTTTCTATCTGTGCGGCTTCGATGGCGCGGGTTATGATGGCCTTATCCGCTTCGCTTAAGATCCCCAGCCAGTTGGAATATGGATATCTTCCCAATGCTACCAAAGACCAGGCGTTCAGGTTACTGTTCCTGACGGAGTCCGTCAGGACGAGACTGATCTTTTTGGCAAGCTGGACGGGCTTTAATGTATGTATGTCGACGCCTGTTATTGTAATGCGTCCTCCCAGGGGAGGCTGCAGGCCGGCCAGCGTTCTCAGCAGGGTGGATTTCCCCGATCCGTTGGGGCCGAGCAGACAGATCAGCTGTCCCGGATAGATATCTACCGCCAATGGCCCGGCTATAGGCAGCGTTTTTTTTGGGCCGGAGATATATCCCGCCGCCAGGTCCATGGTTTGTAACAAGGGTAGCATATTATTCATCAGTATCCTCTTAAATTATTTCTGCGCAGGATGATCCAGATCACAGCCGGAGCGCCAACCAGCGCGGTGATTATATTGATGGGCAGGACGGTTTGGCTGCCGGGTAATTGTGCGATGATATCGCATAGCAGCATCAGTACGGTCCCGATAAGACAGCAGCCCGGGATGAGGATACGGTGAGTAGACGTATTGAAGAGCGAACGCGCCATATGCGGAACGGCGATCCCGATAAACCCGATCGGCCCGCAGAAAGCAGTGATGCTGCCTGCCAGCAGACTCGTACTGCAGATGATGATGACCCTGGCCCTTTGCGCCGTCAATCCCATGCTGCGCGCATAATTCTCGCCTAACAGGAGCGCATCGAGCAGTTTCGACGAAAGAAAGGAGAGGATGAGACCCGCGACGACAGCCAGCGCCAGGATATACAATTGATTGCCGGTTACACCGCCCAAGGAGCCGAATGTCCACAACAGGTAATCTTTGATCAGTTCAGGAGCGCTGAAATATTGCCAGATACTGATGATGGAAAGCGTGATCGTGCCGATCATGATCCCGACGATCAGCATCATCACATTGTCCTTAAAACTACCGGAGATGGACACTACCAGCAACATAATACCGGCTGCTCCCATACAAGCCGCCCCGATGATGAGCCAGCTTCCGGATATCCCCAGCTCCTTGATCGTATCCAGGGTGGTGATGCTTCCCCCTGCCAGCATGATCATCGCTACGCCCAGGCTTGCCCCTGCCGTGATGCCCAGGACAGACGGATCGGCCAGGGGATTGCGGAAAAGGGTCTGCATCTGGAGGCCGCTTACCGATAGACCGCAGCCTGCCAGCACTGCCGTAAAGGCCTTTGGTATCCTGATCTTTTCTATGATATATTGCCAGGTGGTATCTTCCGCGGGCAGCGAAAAAATGGATTTGAATACCTGTCTGAGCGGGATCTTTACGGAGCCGATCGCTATATCCAGCAGGAATACGATCAGCAGGAGCAGCAACAGAGCCGTCAGACGCAATTTTTTCCTGGCTACCATTATTTTAATTGTTTATAATATACCAGGGAATGATCGGGCAACAATTCCGGATGCAGGATCCTGATAAGGTCCGCCAGGATCATCTGCGGATTCACCGCGCCGGACTCCCAGTAATCATTGGACCCTATATCGTTCACCTGCTTATTATTGTTATAGACCTGACCTGTCTTAAAAGGCTTAAAGCTGGCATAGCGCTGATCTTTGGCAGCAATATCCGCTTTCGTATCGACATAGCCTATATTCAACCAGTAATCAGCCGTCAGCGCTTCGGGCGCCACCGCTTCGAAGTTAAGGGATAGACTCCCGACTCCCTTGCTATCCGACCATTTATAAGCGGCGCCTGCATCCCGGAGGAACTGCGCCATATAGCTGCCGCCTGCCGGTGTGAACCAGGAACCTTTGTAGGGCAAGCCGATGATTACAGCCGGCTTTACGGCCGCCTGCCGGCCCAGCTGCGCCAGCTTTTCGTAGGCTTGCGCCAGGCTGTCGAATTTTCTGTTGACCAACTCTTCCTTATTCACCAGCGCAGCCATCAGTTTCACCCATTCCGCCCGGCCGAGCGGGCTGGTCTCCAGCCATTCGACATTTAACAGCACAGGCACTCCGGCATCGGTTAATGTTTTATACCGTCCAAAACCTGCATCGGGGTTGCCCATGTCCATCAACACATCCGGATGCATCGTCAGGATCAGCTCCTTGTTTATATTGCCGTCCAGACCGACGTTGGCTACTTTACCGGCCTTTATATTTTTTCGGACTTCCGGGGAGGTGACATACTGCAGGCTTCCCAGTCCGGTGATCCTGTCCGACACGCCGGCAAAATCCGCCAGGGCTATATGCATGGAAGACATGCCGATGATGGTCTTTACCGGGATGGTGATCACCTGTGCCGTAGGGTAACCCGATGGTACGGGAGTACCCCGCTGCACCAGGAGATACCGGAGCGTATCCGATTTTCCTGTCAGGGTGTTCAATACCCGCACGAGTTTGTAGTGGTCGTAATAGTCGATCGTAAAGCTATGCGCATATTTAATGACGGCTTTGCCGGTGAACCTGTCTTGTGTGGTATCGGCGCTTTCAGCCGTGGCGGCCTCTTTCTTCGCTCCCTGCTTACAGGATACGATCAGGATACTAAAAATAATAATAGAGGAACGAAGGTTTCTTATCATAATGAATGGCTTTTTAATAAAAGAACGATCAGGGTGAGCAGGACCATCAAGAGGCAGCTCCGGTGATTGATCCCGATCACCCGTTTAATCTCACCCGGCAGAATGGCGCGGCTATTGGTGCCGATAAAGGGCTTCTCCACGAGAATACCCTGGTAGATATTAGGACCGCCAAACTGCGCATCCAGGATGCCTGCCAGGGCCGCTTCGGGGTATCCGGCATTCGGACTCTTATGCTGACGACCGTAGCGGAGGATGAAATTTGCCCCCCGCCAGCTGGCGGTGACCAGCACCATCAGCAAAGCCGTTAGCCGGGCAGGGATGAAATTCGCCACATCATCCAGGCGGGCCGCAAATTTTCCAAATTGCTCATATCGCTTATTGCGGTACCCGATCATCGAGTCCAGGGTATTGATCATTTTATAGGTCATCATACCGGGTACTCCTGCCAGAAGGTAATAGAACAGGGGGGCTATTACCCCGTCCCCCAGGTTTTCCGACAGCGTCTCCAATACGGCGGTCCTTACCTGTTGCGGCGTTAGCCGGCTGGTATCCCGGCCTACGATACGGGATAATTGCAGACGTCCCGCTTCAATACCGAGGGTTTGTAATGCCTCGAAGACCAGCTTGCCTTCAAGAACCAACTGGCGGTTGGCCAATCCATAAAAGACAAATACACTGCTTACTATCAGGTATAAGGGAAAGGTATAGGTCCATAAAAGCAGCAATAAGCCATGAAAAAAGAAAAAAGTACCTGCACATAAAAAGATTGTCAGCCCCATGCCTTTGAAGAATGCGGATATCCGGACGACTCGTGCCGGTGCGGCGGGTATATCCGGCCCGTTCGGGAACGCTCCGGGCATCCTGGCCGGATGTTCATCGACGGACCTGGAAGGGCCTTTGTTCAACCAGGATTCTCCCCGGGCAATCAGGGACCCGAAAAGTCTTACCGGGTGCGGCAGCCGGGCAGGGTCCCCCAGGATCAGATCCAGCAGGTAGCCAGCCACCAACGGTATGATCAAAACTATTTTTTCTCTTTCCATTCTTTCATCGCATTAACCAGTAATTGATTTTTATCCGGGGACAGGGTAGCCAGCCTGAAATTTTCAGGACCGAGTCCCCGGAAGTTTGCTGCATTCCGGATCAGCAGCCGGAATTTATCCAGCAGAAAATTTTGCAGCTCCTCCGCATCGCCGGCGGCCGTCTCGCAAAGAAAGAAATGCGTGTGACTGCTAAGTATTTTTACTCCGGCCTCCTGTAATTGCTGTACGAAGATGCTTTTGTCCTGTAACAGCGAAGCCAGGGGCAGCCGGATCCTGTCATACTGATCGAAAATGAAATTCCCTGCTTCCAGTGCGAGGGCATTCACCGACCAGGGTAATTTAAAAGCACGCAGCCGGGAAATGGTTTCCCGCTCCGCAGCCACATACCCCAGCCGCAACCCGGGAATGGCGTAGACTTTAGTAAGGGAACGCAGGATCACCAGGTTGGGTAATTTGCATACCAGGCCGATAGAGGATCCGATCGAGCCGGTGAACTCGATAAAAGCCTCATCGACGATGAAGATTATTTCGGGATGATGACGGATCAAGGTTTCCAACGCCGGCAATACCGCACCCGTGGGATTATTGGGATTGCCGATCCATAAAAGATCCGTGTTCAGCCAGGTGGGGCGATCGGGCCCTTCCGGTTTATTCCGAAATCCGGTTGTCAGGTGCGCCACCCATTTTTCCAGCGCTGACCAGGGCAAAAATTGCAGGGAATGCTCATGCATCCGGCAGGCATCTTCATATTCAGCAAAAGAGGGAAAGACAAGACTCGTTTTCTTTCTTTTGAATAACTGGGCTATCAGGTAAATGCTCTCTGTCGTACCGCTGTTGATAAGAATATTTTCCGGACTCAGTCCATGATGACGGCTTACCCTTTCCGTCAGGCTTTCGGCGAGGACTTCCGGGTATCGGTTGATGATTTCCCATCGCTGAAAGAGATGTTCTTTTAGGCCGGCCGGCTCACCGCCATACCAGACATTGGAGCTGAAATCAGCCAGCAGCTTCTGTCTGTGTAAATACCCGCTATCTCCATGTCCGTATAGCATAACTTATGATTGCAGGGTTTTATAAATTTCTTCGATAGCCAGGTGTTGCCGCAGAAGCGCTGCCAGCTTATCGTATTGCTCTTCCTTATATTGCCGGTAATCCAGGGTATTGCCGGGCAGCTGCGTATAGGGGGCCAGTAACGATTCGATAACGGCCGCGTTGTCCAGAATGCCATGCAGATAGGTGCCCCAGCATCCCGGATTCAAAAAATAGCCGTCAGTGCGGCCATCTGTAAAATGAATGAGGGGGCTATCACCGGAGGGAGATTTCCCGTTTGTGGAGAAGACCGTCGTTTCACCCATATGGATCTCATAGCCCTGGCAAGTTCCGGCGAGCTCGCGGAACCTGAACTCGGATTGCCGGGTTGTTTTTTCCGCCCGCAGGACTGTAGATACCGGCAGCAGCCCCAACCCCTTTACCCTACCAAGATCCGATTCCACCTGCAGGGGATCTTCTATCCATTCTCCCATCATCTGGTAGCCGCCACAGATGCCAATGACTGTTTTTTTATTGGCGTGGGCTTGCTGAATGGCGGCAGCTACCCCATTGTTTCGTAAGTTCAGGAGATCTTCCAGGGTATTCTTACTCCCCGGGAGGATGATAATATAGGCCCGCAGGACTTCCGCTGTGTCCCGGGTATAGAATAAGTTGATCCGGGCATCCTGTTCGAGGCGACTAAAATCCGTATAGTTGGACAGGCGGTCCACCAGGATAACGGCGATATTTACCTTTCCCTGTACCGACTGGCGGCGTTTTTCGGCCAGTGCCACAGAATCCTCTTCCTCGATAACGATATCCCTGAAAAAAGGAACGACGCCGATCACCGGGACCTGGCATAGCTCTTCGAGGAGTTTTTTCCCTTCTGTAAATAATTGAGGGTCGCCTCTGAACTTGTTGATGATAATCCCTTTTATATGCTTTTTTTCTTCCGGGTCCAATAAAGCCATCGTACCATAACAACTGGCAAAGACTCCGCCCCGGTCTATATCTGCGATTAAGTAAGTGGCGGCGCCTGCTTCCCGGGCCATTCGCATATTCGTGACATCCCGGTGTTTTAAATTCAGTTCGGAGATGCTGCCGGCTCCTTCCAGTACAATGGGGGAATATTGTGCGGCCAGCCGGTGATAAGCCTTTTTTATTTCCGTGAATAAGGCTTCCCGGCTACCGGAGAGGAAGTACTCGGCTGCGGAAAAATTACCGGCCGGCTTTCCATGCAGGACGACCTGCGAACTTTTATCGCTGACAGGTTTCAGCAACAGGGGATTCATATCGGTATGGCAGGGGATGCCGCAAGCCTCTGCCTGCACTGCCTGGGCTCTTCCGATCTCCAGGCCCTCCGGCGTGGCATAGCTGTTCAGGGACATATTTTGCGCCTTGAAAGGAGCCGGGTGATAGCCATCCTGTTTGAAGATCCTGCATACGCCGGTAGTGATGACACTCTTGCCTACATCAGAGGCCGTGCCTACAAACATGATTGGCCGGAGACGTTCTTTAATTTTCATTTTTTCTAACAGCTTCGTCAGCCTGACTGTTTCCAGGTGCTTCCTGTTTTTCCAGTCGCTGATTGATCGGAAATACTCCTTGCTTTTCACCCGAAAGCCATGAAGAATGAATGATTGCTGGCAGGTCTTCTGACTTGTGCCTGATTCAACTTGCCTTCCCATCCTTCTTCGTAAGGACAGTGGTCAGAAGTATTGTTGAATCATCTTCCCATCCTAAAAGTGGCTTATGTCTCCCCCTTTAGGGGGACGGGGGGATGGGGACACTTACAGCTACGGGGATAGCGCCGGATTCGCACCGGACTTCCCTTTTAATGGCGCCTTGCGCCAACCAAAATCTGCACGAATATATTAATTTTTCCCTGACCGGCCCTGTGTTCGACTATATGAAGAGATGCGCTTATATAGGAGCAGCTCATTGGCGAAATCATTGATTCTGGCATTAATATTGTTAATTCTAGGGAGCCTTATCCTATAAAATTGAGAATTCCATTAATCCACCCAAATCCTTTGAAAATGACCCGCTACCAACTGATCTTCTCCTTTTGTCTGTTACTATCAGCCGCCAGTTGTAAGAAAAGCGATAATGCCCCCGGAAATACGAATACGGGATCCGATACGACAGCTTCTGTCGGGAAGAAGGGAGCCGATTTCAGCACGAATATGATCTATGGCACCTGGAACGGCGACATCGTCAACCTGAAAGCTTTCTGGTATTATACCTGGGGTACGGATCTCCCGGACCAGGCGCCGCAAAATTGTGAATTTACAACGATGTTCTGGGGTAAGAATAACGTCAATGATGGCAATATTGCTTATATAAAACAGCTCGGGGCGCAAGGGAAAGTGAAATATGTACTGGGGTTCAATGAGCCTAACCGCACGGATCAATCCAATATTACCGTATCCGAGGCGCTCGCCATGTGGCCAAAGCTGGAAAGCATCGGGTTACCCCTCGGCAGCCCGGCGGCCGACTGGCCTACGGCACAATGGATCTACGATTTCCTGGATTCTGCCATTGCCGAAAAAAAACGGGTCGACTTTATTTGCGTACATATGTATGTGGGGACGGATGATAACAGTTTTGTTCAGACGTTGCAGCAGCTCTATGATAAATATCATCTTCCGATCTGGATCACGGAATTTGCTACGGCTGATTGGAATGCCACTTCGAAAGCCGACAATCCCTATTCTGCGGATCAGGTGCTGGCGTTCATGCAGCGACTATTGCCCAAACTGGAAGGCCTGAGCTTTGTGCAGCGTTATTCCTGGTTCTCCGGAGATCCGACAAGCGCTCAATTATGGTCTTCTGCCCTCGTAGACGCCAATGGTAATCTGACGACCCTGGGAGCCTGGTATGCAGGTTACAAGCCGAATAATCTGGTTAAAAAATGAGGATCACGAAGAGAGGTATAACCAGACTAAAAAAGATCAGCGGTCCGCGAGGGCCGCTGATCAACGATTGGGGCCAAGAAATATTTCAGAAATCAAGCATTTCACATAACTTTGAAATTTTTATATTGAAGTAATTTAGATATGAATATTTTTATTCGAAAAGCCAATTCTACGATTAAAGATTTTTTATTAGTTTCCAGGATTGGGCTTTTGTTAATTCCTTTTCGGTTTTTTTTTAAATTTCTCTTTAACTTCTCCCTACTGTCATCCTGGGTAAATAAGCATAGCAAGCAGATTAAATTTTCTGATTTCTATAAACCTCTCAGAGCCTATAAAGACAGGGTGAAACTGCATGAATATGTTGTCAAAACGGAAGGTCTTGATAATAAGCCTATACATTATTTCGAATTTGGAGTAGCCGGGGGCACATCCTTTGTATGGTGGGCAAATGCGAATAAGCATGCTGATTCTTTGTTTTATGGTTTCGATACTTTTGAAGGGCTGCCGGAAGACTGGCATTTTTTCAAAAAGGGCGCTTTCGGGTATGATATTCCTTTTTTGGACGACGCCCGGGGAACTTTTATAAAAGGATTGTTCCAGGACACCGTTTATAGATTTTTAGACAACTACAGAAAGAATGTTCACGATCCAAAGGTGACCCGGGTCCTGCATATGGATGCAGATTTATATTCCTCTACTTTATTTTCATTGACGATGATGGCTCCTTATCTACAAAACGGAGATATTATTTTCTTCGATGAATTTAACATTCCCAATCATGAATTTGCAGCCTGGACAGATTTTACCAGAAGCTATTATATAAAATTCGAGATATTGGGAGCCGTTAATAATTTTTACCAGACTGCTTTTAAAATCATCAAATAACCCCTGGCCAGCCAATTATCTTATCTTTTTATCAGGTAATTTAATGATACTCCTCCGAAATAATTGACCCCGGGCGCCCCATTGTAATAACGGCCGGCCGCTGCATTGAAGTCATTTCCCAAACTATACTTTGTATTAAAGGCATTGTCTATGCCTGCGAAAATATCCAGCTTTATTTTTCGGGCAAGGATTTTTCTGTATCCAACCCTGCCTCCCAATAAATTATAGGAACCGGCGTATGCTGAATTCGCATCGTTTAAGGCGATACGATCGGAATAGGTATAAGTTATATTGGTGTAAAACCCTATCCGCACCAATATATCCAACCCTGCTACCACGGTCTGTGGCGGGACGCTGGGCAGGCGTTTGCCGGATAGGTTGGTCGTATCCTGTATGAAATTCCTGTAGTGAAAGTCATGCAGGGTATGGCTGATCCATAACTTAACATTGCTGAAGAGTGCCCGGGGCTGATCGATAAGCTGATAAGAAATAAAAGTTTCCAGACCGTGCTGATCGGTCCGTCCCGCATTGATCGAATACCCGACGCCCACTGAGTCGATCCTTTGTACGATCGTATTTTTCAGATGGAAGAAAAATGCATTGACGTCAAAATAAAGTTTGTCATGAAAAAGGCTGCCCCGGGTGCCGACTTCATAATCTATTCCGTCTTCGGGTTGAAGTGGCGGCCCGATAATGCCATTCGTCTTTTGCAGCTCTTGTGCGGTAGGGGTGGAGAAGCCCCGGGCTGCACTGGCATAGAGTGAGATCTCCGGGAGGATCTTCTTTAAGAGTGCCACGCGCGGCGCTATCTTATTGTCAAAGCTCCTGGTATTGGTGATGGCCGGCAATACGGATACCCGTGTTATCTGTATGGAAGACTTATTAAAACTGGCGCCTGCCGTCAATGTCCAGCCTGCTCCAAACTTAAGGTCGGCCTGCGCAAAGACCATATACTGCCAGTTGTTGATACGATCATCCGTTTGTAAGGTATCCCGTGCTCCCCGCTTATTCGCATAATCCCGGGTCTCGAAAAACCCTCTTTGCGCTTCCACGCCGGCATTGACCTGCAGGCTGCTCTTGCCGACCGGAGTCTTATATTGGAATACAGTGCGGCCACCGAAATGCGGCTCCTGCCTCACTTCATATACACGGATCCCGGGATTGGTGAAATCGGTATAGGCTCCATAGACCGCCGTCGTATTCTGCCAATTTTGATTAAAATGATATTCATTACTAAATCCTGCCGTGAAATTTTTCTGGTAGATGGCTGCCTGGGCCTGCACGGCGCTGGGCTGGGTGCCTACCGCGGGCCGTGCTGCCCGGGGATCTTTATTGTATTCCGCCAGCGTCAGGGCCCCTGGTGTCTGGTAAAAGAGATCGCTGTATAGTATATAGGCATGGATCGATTGTCGCTCACTGCTTTTGACAAGGGTCTCCCAACTGGCAATATCCCGGCGCATCTGCGTTTGCACCCGGTACCCATCCCCGGACTGATGCGAATAGGCGATATTGTTGCGGTGGTCGCTATCTCCCGTCCTTATATTTACATTGAGACTATTCGTGTTATAGCTTCCGCGCAGATAATCCGCGCTGATGCCTTTCTCCCAGACAGACGGCATGCTGTTGATCAGCACAGCCCCTCCGATACCGGCGCCATATAAGCTTCCGGCCGTTCCCTTGAGGATCTCGATCGACTGGAAATTGTAAAACCCCAGCTCATTCAGATAAGTATTCCCTCCCGGATCCGTGAGGGGGATCTCATTCCAATAGATCTTTATATCCCTGACCCCGAAAGGTGATCGCAGAGAGCTTCCCCGGATGTTTAGACGGTAGCTGCCGGGTGAGCGCTCTTCCATTCTTACGCCGGGATTGGTATTCATCGCGGGTAGAATACTGGTATTACTAAATCTGTTAAGCGCAGCCTTGCCCACGAAGCTGATCGGCGCCCCCACTTCGGACAATTTCCGGTTTTGTTCATATGCTTTTACCACCACTTCCCGCAAAGGCCTGGTATCGGATGAGTCTGCCAGAAAAGCCGTTCGTTCGACTTCCTGGGCCGATAAAAAATAACCTGGAATGATGGAAAGGGACAGCAGTATAATTTTTTTCATTCGTTCGGAATTAAGCTTTGGCTTCACTAAGTTAGAACAGAATATTGATTATCTTCAAACCAATCATAAACTTAGTAGTCCTTGAGGACGACTGGCATTAACCGGGCGGAGCCCGGTTGTGAACAAGGCCCATAGGCCGAAGTTCACCGACATTAGACATGTTCCAGCAAAGAATTACATTTCAACTAATTCTTTGCTGGAATTCATTCCAGGATAAACCGAACGATTATGAGCCAAAAGAAGCTGGGTCTCTTCGATCTGACTATGATCGTGGTGAGTCTCACGATCGGGATGGGTATCTTCCGTACGCCGGTTGTAGCGGCTTCTAAGGCGGGCACGCCTTCCATCTTTTTTTTGGCCTGGCTGATAGGCGGACTGGTGGCCCTCTGCGGAGCGCTGACCTATGCCGAGATTGGCTCCCGGTATCCAATAACCGGCGGATATTATAAAATATTCTCCTATGGTTATCACCCTTCCCTGGCTTTTGCCGTCAACTGCATTGTCCTGGTATCCAATGCCGCCTCCACCGCCATCGTCGCCGTGATCGGCGCAGAATATATAGGGCATTTTTTTTATACCGGTCCCCCACCCGAGCTGTTTAAGCAGGGTGTCACCATCGGGGCGGTAGCTCTTTTTTATATCATCAATATGCTTGGATTGAAGATGAGCAGCCGGGTACAGAATTTCCTTATCCTGGTAAAGATCTCGCTTATCCTCTTATTGCTGCTTTCTGTTTTCGGGACCTATCCCGTTCCTGCAAATCCCTCCGCCCACTCCGTTCCGGTCTCTGCCATTTCTCAATCCTCCTCCGCTACCCTGAATTTTTTTAAGGCCCTGGGCATCGGTCTCATCGCCGTCTCCTTTACTTACGGCGGATACCAGCAGAGCATCAATTTCGGAGGAGAGGTAAAAGAGCCTGCCCGCATCATGCCGCGGGGGATCACGTATGGGATCTTCCTTATTATAGGGCTCTACCTCTCCCTCAATTTCGTATATGCAAAAGTGATCGGGTTCGAACATCTCAAGACGGCCGATTCTATTGCCGCCATATTGATCAATCATCTTTTCGGACCTATCGGGGAGAATATTTTACGGGTACTCATGTTCCTGTCCGTCCTGGCCTATGTGAATGTTCTCCTTATGAGCAATCCCCGGGTCATGTTTGCCATGAGCGAAGAGGGCATCCTGCCGTCTGTGTTTAAGATCAAGACCCGCCGGCACGATGTGATCCTCTATTCCCTCACCGCTTTTTCCTTAGCTATTATCATTACCCTGCTTTTCAGCAGTACCGTGGAAAAGATCATTAATTATACCATTTTCCTGGATTCCATCGGCATGTCTACTTCTGCGGCAACGATCTTTATCCTGCGGAGAAGGAAGGTAGGCGAAGACGGAGAGAATATTTACCGGATGAAGTTCTTCCCACTCCTCCCACTGATCTTTATCCTGGCGTATACCCTGGTAGCGGTCAGCATTGTGCTGGATGATCCTTCTTCGGCTGCCTATGGCGCTGGAATTTTTCTATGTTTCTTTGTATTGTGGGGAACGCTACAGGCGTTCCGGCCGAAGGCCAATAAATTGTGATCGGAAGGACAGCTTGCTGTCCGGAAGAAGATTAATAAATTGTGATCGTCAGGACGGCCAGCCGTCCTGAACAAAAAATCTTAGAGAATCATGGACATCTCTTACATCATCAACGAACTGGGCGAGGACCGCGAACATTATTTCAATGCGGTCGCTCCTCCCATCATACAGACGAGCAATTTCAAAGTCAACACCGTAGCGGAGCTAAAGGCCTTATTCGAAGATGAATACAGTGGTTACCTGTACAGCCGCGGACTCAATCCTACCGTAGATATCCTCCGGAAGAAACTGGCTGCGCTGGACGGTGCGGAGGATTGCCTGGTCTTCAATAGCGGGGCCGCCGCCATTTTTGCTTCAGTATTGGCCAATATAAAGTCAGGCGATCATATCGTCTCTGTGGAAAAGCCCTATACCTGGGCCCAGCGGCTGTTCGATGTCATCCTTCCCCGATTTGGCGTGGCGACCAGCTATATCGACGGTACCCTTATCGAGAATTTCGAACGGGCTATCCTGCCCAATACAAGGATTATCTACCTGGAATCGCCGAACTCCTGGGATTTCAAGCTCCAGGACCTCGCCGCAGTCGCTGAGCTCGCCCGGTCGGAGAATATCGTCACGATCATTGACAATAGCTATTGCACCCCCCTCTACCAGCGACCGATTGAAATGGGGATCGATATCGCTATGCAGACGGCAACCAAATACATCGGAGGGCATAGTGACACGATCGGGGGCGTACTCACCGGCACCGGGGCCATGATGAAAAAGATCTTCGACAGCGAATACAACACGGTCGGCAGCGGCATCCAACCTTTTAACGCCTGGCTGCTGATCAGGGGGCTCCGGACACTACCCATCCGGCTGGACCGGGTCTCCCAAACCACCCAAAAGATAACGGACTTCCTCAAACAGCACCCAAAAGTGGAAGGGATCCTTTTTCCTTTCGATGAATCTTTCCCCCAATATACCCTGGCCCGGCAACAGATGAAGGGCGCCTGCGGCCTGCTGAGCTTTTATGTACGGGCCGGTTCTGCCGGGCAGATCGTTCATTTCTGCGAATCCTTGCAACGTATCATGATGGCCGTAAGCTGGGGCGGCCATGAATCCCTGATCTTGCCCAAATGCGCCTCCCTGAACCCCGGGGAGTTCGATCCCGCCAATAAGGAACACCGGATGCTGCGTTTATACACGGGACTGGAAGACCCCGGCTACCTGATCGCAGACCTGGAGCAGGCCTTTGACCGGATGGAGCCCGGTCGCTGACATTGGTTAAAACGCCGGAAGCGTTTTGTCCAAGGGACAGACATTACATAAAAGCATTGTAAAATTGGTTGAATGGTAGCTTTCCCCCTTGCCGGAGAGGATGGATTGTGTATTTTAGCCGAACTTTTACCGGAAATGCGGTTTTCCCCCCAAAAAGCGTATTCCGGCACAATTAATTTTTTGCATAACTATGAAAAAAGGACTGCTGCTGCTTTTATTACCTGTGCTGAGCCTTACCGGTCATACGCAGGATAAATGGGACCTTACGCGATGCGTGGAATATGCGCTGACAAATAATATATCTATTAAGCAATCCGATATCCAGGCCCGGCTTTCCCAGCTGACCTTAAGCCAGAGCAAGTTATCCCAGATACCGACCCTGGGACTGGGCGCCGGCGGCGGATTGAACTCCGGGCGTAGTCAGAATCCCAACAGCTATACCTTAAGTACCGTTACCTATTTGTATAATAATTACAGCCTGCAAACGAGTGTAAGCCTGTTCAACTTTTTCAGCCTGCACAATGCTATCGAAGCCAACCGGTATAACTGGCAGGCGGCGCTCGCGACTACCGATAAGCTGAAGAACGATATTTCCCTCAACGTGGCCAATGCCTATCTGCAGGTATTGCTGGCCACAGAACAGGCACAGGCAGCCCGCCTGCAACTGAAATTATCCCAAAATTCGCTGGAGATCACCCGCAAGCAGGTAAATGCCGGAACCCTTCCGGAGCTCAATGCCGCTGAACTGGAATCCCAGGTGGCGCAGGACAGCTCCAATGTGATCACCGCAGATGGCACTACCATGCAAAATACCCTTACATTAAAGGCCTATATGGGATTGGATGCCGGTACTCCTTTCGAAGTGGATACCCCTCCTTTAGATCAGATACCTATTGAAAAAGTGGCAGACCTTCAGCCGGAAGCAGTCTACTCCCTGGCACTGACCAATCAGCCATTACAGAAAGTAGATGCCTTCCAGGTCGAGGCAGCCCGCAAAAGCGTCCAGGCCAATAAAGGAGCTATGTACCCGAATCTCACCCTTTCCGGCAGCCTTTCCTCCAGCTACGTTAACCTGACTTCGCAGGCCCCCCAATATTTTCTTTATACCGATACTATCGGGAGAGTCGTGGGATCGGGAAATTCCGTGGTAACGGACAAGGCCGTTGGGGTGTCGGGTTATGCCAAAGTAAAGGCCAATCCTTATTTTGACCAATTAAACCAGAACTTCAGCCAGAACCTCGGGCTCATTATCAATATCCCTATCTTAAACGGCGGGACCCAGCGCACGAATTACGCGAAATCAAAACTGAACCTGCGTAACCAGGAACTGCAACGGGACCAGGATAATCTCACGCTCAAACAGAATATCTACCAGGCCTATACGGCGGCCATAACGGCCCTGCAGAAATATGAAGCCAACAAGATCACCGCAGCTGCTACCCAGAAAAGTTTCGAATACGCACAAAAAAGGTATAACATAGGAATACTCAATACCATCGACCTGCTGACGAATCAGAATAATTTTTTCAATGCGAAGATCAATTTATTATATGCCCGGTTTGACTATGTGTTTAAAATGAAAGTGCTGGAGTTTTATAAAGGATTTGGGATCAGATTATCAAAATAACAACCCTCCCTGCGGGGATAAAAATCATATTGACCCGAAGCAAACACAAACAATGTACAAATGAATAAGAATTTTCTCAGGATCATCATAGCGTTGGTCGCATTAATACTGATCCTCGTAATATTAAAACAGACGGGAGTGCTGGGAAAAGAAGAAGGCGTAAAAGTATCGGCTGAAAAAGCGGTCAGACGCAATATCACGGAGATTGTTACCGCAAGCGGTAAGGTCTATCCTGAAAAGGAAGTAAAGATCAGCCCGGATATCTCCGGGGAGGTAGTCGAGCTAAATGTGCTGCAAGAGGGCGATAGCGTTAAAAAAGGACAGGAGCTGGCAAAGATCTACGCGGATATCTATACGACCCAACGCGACCAGGCTGTCGCTCAGATGGACCAGCAACAAGCCCTGGTCTCCAATATGTCAGCGCAGCTGCCTGGTCTGAAAGCTTCCATGGATGCTTCTAAAAAGACCTTCGACCGGCAGAAGCAATTGCTGGATCAGAAAGTGATCTCCATTTCCGAATATGAGGCTGCCGAGAGCGCTTATAAAACAGCCGAGGCTACCTATATGGCAGCCTTGCAGACCGTAAGAGGCAACGTCGCCGGCGTGGCCAGCTACAAGGCCAACCTCTCCATAGCCGCCAAGAACCTCAGCCGTACTACCGTCGTCTCCCCTATTGACGGGGTGGTGTCCCTGCTGAGCATAAAAAAAGGAGAAAGGGTCGTCGGGAACTCTATGATGGCAGGTACCGAAATGATGCGTGTCGCCGATATGAGCAAGATCGAAACGATCGTGGACGTAGGAGAGAATGATATCCCCAAAGTCCACCTGGGCGATTCGGCCCTGATTGAAGTAGACGCCTATAACAACCGCAAATTCAAAGGTATCGTCACCCAGATAGCCAGCAGCGTCTCAACTGCCTCCGGCTCGACCACCACGGTGTCGACCAATGACGTAACGAATTATAAAGTACATATACGCCTGACCCCCGACTCCTATAAGGACCTGATCGATCCGGCCCGGCCCAAGAATTTCCCTTTTCGTCCGGGTATGAGCGCCAGCGCGGATATCCAGACCCGTACTCATGTCAACGTGCTCTCCGTTCCTATCAATTCCGTAGCTACCCGGGAGAAAAACAAGGACAATGCCGCTCCGAATAGCAACGGCGAAAAAAAGGACGGAGATAATTCGGGGGATGATAGCAAGACGGCTGTGTCTGCCATGGGAGACCTGGATGAAGTGGCTTTCGTCCTGCAGCCGGGCGACACCGTGAAAAAGGTAAAAGTAAAGACAGATATACAGGACATCAACTATATCGAGATGCTGGACGGATTGAAAGAAGGCGACCAGGTGATCACAGGCCCTTATAGTACCGTCAGCAAAACACTGAAGAGCGGAACGAAAGTAAAAGTGGTCCCGAAAGATAAATTGTTCGAAGGGAAAAAAGATTAGCACTATGCGTTTTGGAATAATAGGCAGCGGCAGCTGGGCAACGGCATTGGCCAAGATCCTTACCGATAACCAAATCCCCATTAACTGGTGGATAAGGAACCCGGCTGCTATCAACCATTTATTAGCCCGGCATCATAACCCCCAATACCTGCCCTCGGTTTATTTCAATACCAGCCTGCTCACCCTTAGCTCCGAAGTGGACAAGGTCGTGGCGGCTTCGGATTGTGTGGTGATCGCCGTGCCTTCCGCCTACGTGACGGACGCCCTCGCTGCCCTGGGCAAAGAAGCCTTTAAAGGAAAAAAGATCCTCTCCGCTGTAAAAGGTATTCTGCCCGAAGAGAACCTGCTGTTAAATGATTTTCTGGCCCGGGAATTCAATGTCGGGATCGGGGATTATTTTACCATCATGGGGCCCTGCCATGCAGAAGAAGTGGCCGCGGAAAAACTCTCCTATCTGACTTTTTCCGGCCAGGATGAAACCTGCACCCGGGAAATGGCGTCTTATTTTACAACGGAGTACATTAACACCGTCATAAATAACGATCTATACGGCGTGCAATTCGCGGGGGTCCTGAAGAATATCTATGCCTTGGGCGCCGGGATTGCACATGGATTGGAATATGGAGATAATTTTCTCAGCGTGCTGATCGCTAACTGTGCAGATGAAATGACCGGCTTCCTCCTGAAGGCAGGGGCCGGGCAAGCCGTGAACTATGCAGCTTCTGTTTATATGGGCGACCTGTTGGTGACTTGCTATTCACTCTTCAGCCGCAACAGGACCTTCGGAAATATGATCGGCAAAGGCTATTCTGTGACCGCAGCCCGGCTGGAATTGAATATGGTGGCGGAAGGATATAACGCCAGTAAGTGTATCTTCTTGATAAATAGGGAGATAAAGGCGAAAATGCCCATAGCCGAAATGATCTACCGGATTTTATGGGAAAATGTTAAAGCTGAGGAAGGATTTAAACAAATTGAACCGTACCTTGTCTAACAATAGGAGCCGGAAGTTTCCGGCCCCCAACAGTAAAACCCAATTTTATGCCTCTTTCATTTCAGGGATTCGGAGTAGTGGCCATCTTAGCGATGGTGGTTATTCTGGCAGCAGCGGAAGGGCTTAGCTATCTCAAGGAGAGATTTCATCACAAATAAGCTGCGGTCATCCGAGCCTGCCTGCCCGATCTAATCTTCTTTTGCCGGCTCGAAGAACAATTCCGCCGCAATCCCATCGGCCAGCAATTTCCCTTCCTGTGTCAATATTAATTTTGTTATCTCCCGATCAGGCACTGAATCAGTCGCAGGGCTTTCATGCGCCTTTATCAAACCCTCCCGCACATATCGCTCCGCCTGTCTATGCAGTTCCTGTGCTTCTCCGGGGCCAAACCGTTCCGATACCACCTGCAGATCGCAACCTTCCATCGTCCGTAGCGAGATCATGATGTATTCGTTCAATTGCTGAATAAACGTCAGCTCTTCTTTTTCGAACAGCAGTTGGCCGGATAAGAGCGCATCCGTATACTGGCTATTGTTGGCGACATTCCACTGCCGGGAGCCTCCGTTATACGAATGAGCGGAAGGTCCAAGCCCCAGATAAGGTTTCCCTTGCCAGTAAGAAGAATTATGACGGCTCCGGCGACCGGGCAGGGCAAAATTAGAGATCTCATAATGCTCATATCCGGCGACAGCCAGCCAGCCCATCAGTAAGAGAAACTGCCGGGCCTGATCATCCGGACTGACGGCCTCCTTTTTTTTCTGGTGGATCATTTTGTCCAGCGCAGTGCGGGGTTCCACCGTCAACGCATAACAGGAGAGATGGGGGATGCCGGATGCGACGGCCTGCGCTACGTTTTTTTCCCAATGGCCGTCAGGCAGGGTAGGCCCTCCATAGATAAGGTCGACGCTGATATTGTCAAATCCCTCTTTTTGGGCCATCCGGATACTGTCAGCCGCCTGGCCGGCGCTATGAGCCCGGTTCATCCACTGCAGGTCGGCTTCAAAAAAAGACTGGACGCCGATGCTCAGCCGGTTGACCCCTGCCTTCTTCCATGCTTTCAGCTTCCCGGCCGTCGTAATATCGTCCGGATTGGCTTCCAGCGTAATTTCAACACCGGGATCGAGCGTGAAGAGATCCCTGATCCGGTCAAGGATCTGCCCCAATTCCTCCTCCGTCAGCAACGAAGGAGTGCCGCCTCCGAAATAGATCGTTTCTACTGCCGCGGCCCCGATATAATGTCGCTGCAATTCCATTTCCTTCAATAAAGCGGCCACAAAATCGTTTTTACGATTCAATGAGGTAGAAAAATGAAAATTACAGTAATGACAGGCTTGTTTGCAAAAAGGGATGTGAAGATAGATGCCTGCCATACAGTTTGCTTAATTTTAGAGATTATTACCAAAACGAATGAATGGCAAAATTAAGGGGATATAGCCGTACTCTTTTATCGCTGCTGCTATTGAGCAATCTTTCAGGATTTGCCCAATTCCCCTTACATATCATTTCCGTCGATAAGGATTCCCTTTTTATCCAGAAGAAACTGGGGCTTTCTACCTCTTTCAAAACAAGGGATGCGTGTACGGAATATATCTACAACATTCCTACGCTGCTGCAGGCAAAAGGCTTCATGACTGCCTCCGTAGACAGCATTCGCGTCGATGCCGTCAGCGCTACCGTCCACTTGTATGTGGGAGCCGCATACCGCTGGGCCTATATCAATACCCGCAAGGTCGAACCCGCCCTCTTATCGGCCGTTTCCTGGAATGAAAAGAACTTTTCCCACCGCCCCCTGGATTTCCGTTTGTTTCGGGCCAGACAGCAGATGCTCCTGGATTACCTGGAGAATAACGGGTATCCTTTCGCGAAGATCAGTCTGGACAGCATCGTATTGAAAGAGGACGGCGAATTGTCGGCCACGCTGAATATCGATAAAGGGCCCCTCTATAAGATCGACAGCATCCGCATTTATGGGACGGCGAAAATATCCAATGATTTCATGCAACGCTATCTTAATATTCCCAATGGCAGTATCTACCGGAAGGAAAAATTGGAGGCGATCAGCAAAAAGATCCTGGAACTGCCTTATGTGCAGGAGCAGCAGTCCTGGAACCTGACCATGCTGGGCACGGGCTCTGTCATCAACCTCTATCTGAAGCCTAAAAAGAGCAGCCAGATCAATGCGCTGATCGGTTTCCTGCCCAGCAGCGATCCCACCCTGGGCAATAAGATACTGGTGACGGGGGAGGCGACGCTCAGTCTCAAAAATGCGCTGGGCAACGGGGAAAGCATCGGTCTGAACTGGCAGCAGCTACAGTCTCAGTCTCCCCGCCTGAACCTGTTGTTTCAGGAACCTTACCTATTCAATTCCCCCTTCGGGCTTACCACCTCTTTCGACCTGTACAAGCAGGATTCCTCCTATCTCAATATCAACCTGCTGCTGGGGGTGCAATACGCCTTATCGGCTCACCAGACCGGCACGGTCTTCATTAAGGATATGATCTCTAATTTATTGACGGTGGATACCCTGCAGGTGATCGCGTCCCATGCGCTGCCCAGCGTGGCGGATATCAGCTCCGTCAGCCTGGGTATGACCTACGAGTTCAATAATACCAATTACCGGTTCAATCCGCGGAAAGGGAATGAATTGCAGTTTATGGGAGCGGCCGGAACAAAAAAGGTCAAGCAGAATGCCCAGATATTGAAGCTGAAAGATCCTTCCGATACGACTTTCAACTTCGGAACTTTGTATGATACGGTAAAACTGAATTCTTATCAATTCCAGGTGAAGTTGTCGGGGGCACACTATTTTCCTCTTACACGGGCTTCTACGGTCAAGCTGGGGTTCAATGGTGGGGTGATCAGCAGTCCCAACCCCTACCGGAATGAGCTTTTTCTGATAGGGGGCTACAAGCTGCTGAGAGGATTCGATGAAGAGAGCATCCTGGCTGCCCAATATGCGGTCGGCACGCTGGAATACCGTTATCTGATCGGGTTGAACTCCTTTTTGTTTACGTTCGTGGACGCCGGCTGGGCTAAGAATAATGTCCCCGGCTATAATCTCAACAGCTCATTCCTGGGATTGGGTCTGGGGCTGGCTTTCGAGACAAAAGCGGGCATTTTTAATATATCCTATGCCATGGGTAAAAGGGACAACACCAATCTGAATTTCCATGACGCAAAAATCCATCTGGGCTATGTCAGTTTCTTTTAAAGTGGGCAAGGGCCGCCCAAATCATGGCCAGCTCCAAAAATCAATTTCGGCTAATCAGCTTACTATGATATTTTTGTAACAGCAACCAACTATTGTGACTAAACTCTCCTTTCTCCTTTTTTTATGCCTGTTGTGCTTCCGTAATCTATCTGCTCAAACGGATTCGACTACCCCCCGGTCCCCTATCCCGGCTGAACGGATAAAGGACACGACGATCCCGACGCCCAAGCCCCATACCGGACTGCACCGCGATTCCACTTTCCGGCGCGACTCCGCTGCCCGGCATAATTCCATGCCCCGGCATGACTCTGCCTTCCGCCATCGGGATTCGATACGCCGGGATTCTGTGCGTCGCGATGAGGTGCGGCGTGATTCTGCCGTCCGGCATGACTCGATGACCTTGGCGGCGACTATACCGCCGCCCAACAAAAAAGAAGGACCTCCCGCCCTTACTTTCTGGAAGGCGGTCCTTTCGGCCAACCCCTCCTTCAATTTTACGGGTAAGCCGGTGCAGCAGCCTTTCGAGGTACACCGGTCCAACTCCAAGGATAGCCTCTTTTACCTGATCCTGGGGATCTTATTTTACTTTGCGCTGATCCGGATTTTTTTTGAAAAATACTTTGGTAATCTGATGACCCTTTTCTTCCGCGTATCCCTCCGTCAGCAACAAATACGGGAACAGGTCCTGCAGACCCCTTTGCCGTCCTTGTTACTGAATCTTCTCTTTATCATTACCGGGGGACTCTACGCCTGCTTCCTGCTCCATTATTCCCGTTTCGGTCCAGCTATCAATTTCTGGCTCCTTTATGCCGATTGTATGGCGGGATTAGCGCTGATTTACCTGGTCAAATTCCTAACCCTCAAATTTAGCGGGTGGGTTTTTAATATCTCCCGAGCTGCCGATATTTATATCTTTGTGGTGTTTTTAGTGAACAAGATGCTGGGTATTTTTTTACTCCCTTTCTTGATCCTGATCACTTTTTCGGGCCCTGATGCCCGGGATATTTTTATAACGATCTCATTAGTAATGGTTTTAGTATTACTGGCGTATAGGGTGTTAGCTGCATACCGGCCTGTGCGAAATGAAATAAAACTAACCCCATTTCACTTTTTTTTGTACCTTTGCGCCTTCGAAATAGCACCCCTGCTATTGATTTACAAGGTGTTATTGACTTATTTGGAAAAAGTGTATTAATTTTGCAAATATAGAGGGGCACACACAATGATTAAAAACGGGGATAAAAAAAAGATTTTAATCACGCAACCCAGGCCAGAAACAGACAAGTCGCCGTATTTCGAATTGGCTAAGAAATACGACGTGGAGTTGGCTTTCCATCCATTTATAAGGCTGGAACCTATCCCTGCCAAAGACTTCCGTAAGCAAAAGATAGATATAGCGCAATACTCGGCTGTCGTCTTCACCAGCCGCAATGCTATCGACCACTTCTTCCGGATCTGCGAAGAGATGAAGGTCATCGTATCCCAGGACACCAAATACTTCTGCATCACGGAAGCCGTTGCCCTCTACCTGCAGAAATTCATTTTGTACCGCAAGCGGAAAGTGTTTTATGGCGCCGATGGAATGAATAAGAGTATGTTTGATGTCATTAACAAACATAAGGAGAACGAGCGCTTCCTCTATCCCTGCTCCGAGAACCAGCAGGACAATGAGATCATCAACTGGCTGAAACATCATAATTGCGGATTTGCTACACCATTCATGTACCGCACCATCAGCAATGATCTCAGCGTGGTCATCGGCCAGAGTGAATACGATATCATTTGTTTCTTCACTCCCAGCGGCGTAAAAAGTCTTTTCGATAATTATCCCAAATTTAAACAGAACGGCACCAAGATAGGAGCCTTCGGCAGTAATACTTCCAAAGCAGTGGAAGAAGCCGGACTCACCCTGGATATCAAAGCTCCACTGCCGCAGGCGCCTTCCATGGTCTCTGCCCTGGAGAAGTACTTAGCCGTGGTAGGACGTAAAATATAGCGCTTGCCGCTATTTTTGGCCTGAACCTTGTTACCTGTAGCTTTGCACCATGCAGCACACAAACCGACTCGCCAGAGAGACCAGCCCTTATTTGTTACAGCACGCTCATAATCCCGTGGATTGGTATCCCTGGGGCGATGAAGCTTTACAAAGGGCCCGGACGGAAAATAAACCCGTCCTGGTCAGTATTGGTTATGCCGCCTGCCACTGGTGTCATGTGATGGAGCGCGAAAGCTTTGAGAACGAGGATACGGCCCGTTTTATGAACGATCATTTCATCAACATCAAGATTGACCGGGAAGAACGACCTGATCTCGACCATATCTATATGGATGCCGTACAAGCCATCACCGGTAGCGGTGGCTGGCCGTTGAATGTATTTCTGACACCGGAAGGCCGGCCTTTTTATGGGGGGACCTATTTCCCGCCCCGTCCCATACACAACCGCTCTTCCTGGACAGATGTACTGGCGGCCATATCCGCTTCCTTCCGGGAAAAAAGAGACCAGATAGAACAGCAGGCTCAGAGCCTTACCCGGCATGTAGCAGGGGCCAATTCATTCGGGATCGATGCTGCGCCGGGGACTGCGGCTTTCGCCAACGCCCCGGACTCCGGTATCTTTAATACGGATACCCTCCGGCAGATTTATGAACACCTGATGGCGACAGCCGATAAAAGACAGGGGGGCTTTGGCGGAGCGCCCAAATTTCCCCAGACCTTCTCCATTCAGTACCTTCTCCATTATTATCATTTCACCCGGGAAGAGCCGGCTTTACAGCAGGCATGCCTTAGCCTGGACAAAATGATAGCCGGAGGCATCTATGATCAGATAGGGGGAGGATTTGCACGCTATTCTACGGATAATGAGTGGCTGGCGCCGCATTTTGAAAAAATGTTATACGACAATGCCCTGCTGGTGATTGTCCTGAGCGAGGCCTGGCAGCTGACAAAGAAAGAGACTTACCGGGAAGTCATTCAGCAGACAATGGATTTCATTCACAGAGAGTTGTCGGATGGACAAGGAGGTTTTTATGCGGCCCTGGATGCCGACAGCGAAGGAGAAGAGGGGAAATATTATGTATGGGATAAGGCTGAAATAGAGGCTGTTCTGGGGGAAGATGCCGCCCTGTTTTGTTCCTGCTACGGAGTTACCCAGGAAGGTAACTGGGAGGGGAAAAACATCCTTATACGGACCTTCCCAGCCGCCGGATCCGACTCCGCCCATTCCTCCGGAGAGATGCAACTCCCTCCTGCCGAATCCGAAAAACTGGCTAATGCCCGCAGCCGGCTCCTGGAATACCGGTCCCGGCGGATCCGGCCTGCTCTCGACGATAAGATCCTGCTGGGCTGGAATGCCTTAATGAATATCGCCTGTTCGAAGGCGTATGGCGCCCTGGGGATTGAAGAATATAAGGACCGGGCTATTGCCAATATGAACTATTGCTGGGAACGGCTGAAAGGCAAAGAGTTATATTTTTTTTATCACTCATATAAGGCGGGACAGGCAAAATATCCTGCTTTCCTGGACGATTATGCCGGGGTGATCGCCGCCCTGCTGCAATTACAGGAAATCACCGGGGATGCCAGCTATCTGCTTAAGGCAAAAGAAGTTATGGAATTCGTGCTCCAGAATTTCAGCGAGGAGGGAACGGGCTTTTTCTTTTTTACCCACCGGGATCAGAAAGACCTGATCCTGCGGAAAAAAGAAATTTATGACGGAGCGGTTCCTTCCGGAAATTCGGTGATGGCCTTTAATTTAGCATATATGTCCATTATATTTAATGAACCGGATTGGATGGCCCGGGCTACTCATATGGCAGCCTCTCTCCAGCGGCCCGTAACCAGTTATCCCGGGTCTTTTGGAGTATGGGCAACCCTGTACCAGGCGATTACGTATATAATTCCAGAGATCGTACTTACCGGCAAGCGGCCGGAAAATGCCCGGAAGGAGCTGCTTCAGCAGCTGATTCCCTACCGTGTTTTCCAGTCTGCCAAAGAAGAAAATACCCATTTCCCCTTATTGTCCGACAGGCCCGTTGAAGACTCCCCCCTTATTTTCCTATGTAAAAATTATGCGTGCCAACTTCCTGTAAATGAAGTGAATACGCTTATCCGTCTTCTCGAAAATGTGCAAAAGTTTAGCGGTTGAATTATACAATAAGTTGGCTACGGCCTGCGTTATTGATCTTAGCGTCTTGAACCCGAGCATTGGTTTACACCCAGGATCACGAATGCGAGGTTACATCCGACCAGGGTTAAAGACACTAATATCCGGATGAAAGCTTTGACTTTCGAAAAATTAATTTTAAACTTGTAGCGAGATGTTGTCAAAAGATTTTTTTTGCCGAATACCCTTTAAAATTATGAAAATGAGAAACCTATCCACGCTGACGGTCTTATCCGTCCTTATTGTCGTGGCCGGCTGTAAATCTGGCAAATCCAGCAAAGGAATGCCTGATGACGGTCAGCTGCATGGCGCGGCTCCTGCAGGTGCTTACAACCTCTCGAAGCCCCCCGGAATGGTCTATATTCCACCCGGTACTTTCCACATGGGCCCCAGCGATGAAGACATGAATTTCGCCTATACGGCACGTAACCGCCAAACTTCTATTAGTGGTTTCTGGATGGATGCTACGGAAATCACCAATAATGAGTACCGCCAGTTTACCAACTGGGTACGGGACTCCATTGCGGCTAACCTGATGCAATATGGAAAAGATGTCGACGGCCGTTTCCAGATCGACTGGAAGAAAGCCCAGACCATCAAGTGGGGCGATAAAGCGACTATCGAAAAACTCAATACGCTGATCGTAGAACCCGATAACCGTATTTTCGGGAAAAAAGAGATCGACCCGAGCAAACTGCTTTACCATTCCGAAACATTCGACCTGAAAGAGGCAGCCGCGAAGCAGAATGAAGGCAAGCCCCGCGGACAGTTTATCCGGAAGAAAGATGTAAAAGTCTATCCGGATACCCTCGTCTGGATCCGTGATTTCAGCTATTCCTACAATGAGCCGATGACTAAACGTTATTATTCCCACCCCGCTTTCGGTAACTATCCGGTAGTAGGAGTGAACTGGAACCAGGCTACGGTCTTCTGCGAATGGAGGACCCATTACCTGAACGCCAGCCTGGAAAAGCAGAAAAAAGCCACGGAATCGGATTTCCGTCTGCCCACCGAATCCGAGTGGGAATACGCATCGAGAGGCGGACGCTCCCAATCTATGTTCCCCTGGGGTAACTATTACCTGAGAAATAAAAAGGGCTGTTTACTGGCTAACTTCAAGCCCGGCCGTGGTAACTACCCGGAAGACGGTGGATTCTATACGGTGCGTGCCGATGCCTACTGGCCTAATGATTTCGGCCTTTATTGCATGGCCGGTAACGTAGCAGAATGGACTTCTTCCTTCTTCTATGAAGGTTCTTACAACTTCCAGCATGACATGAACCCTGATATCCGGTGGAATGCGAAGGATTCCGATCCTCCCCGTATGAAGCGTAAGGTGATCCGCGGAGGAAGCTGGAAAGATGTAGGTTATTTCCTGCAGACCAGCACCCGGACTTATGAATACCAGGATACCGCCAAATCATATATCGGATTCCGTTGTGTGATCGATTTGCCCCCTACATTGACTAATAACCGCCACTAATACACTGCATTGAGAGATACGGCCGATTTTTTTCAAAAAAGCCGTATCTCTTTAATATCAGCAACAAAATTTTTTTCCGAAAAAACCGTTTTTGATTTAGAACATCTTACACAATTCAACAGGAACTCTTTTTTTATTTTCCAAACCCTTTTAAAATCCCCTTTCCAAACAATTTAAAATTTAAACTATGAGCGCTGGTGTATCAAAATCTACCGAAAGACTTATAAACATTATAGTGTGCGTGGGTGCTGCCGTCGTAATCTTCGGAGCCCTGCAAAAGATCCTGCATACTAAACTGGCTGACTTCTTCCTTACGGCCGGTCTGCTGACAGAAGCCCTGATCTTCGTTGTGTACGCGTTCTTACCCCCTCCCGGCGGCGAAATGCATGCCCTGGTAGAAGCGCTGCCCAAATTAGCCAGCGGCGGACCCAGCGGTAACCCTGCCCTGGAAAAAATGGACAAAATGTTACAGGAAGCAGACATCACTCCTGCTAACCTGAGCCGCCTGAGCGAAGGGTTCAAGAAATTCGGTACTACCGTTGAAAAGATCAGCGATGTATCCGGAGCCCTGGCCGCTACTACGGACTATACCAATAAGACAAAGGAAGCTGCCCTGGCCCTGGATGGCATGAAAGGTGCTTACCAGAATGCTACCAATACCATCTCCAGCTTCAATGCAGCTGCAGAAGGCACCAAACAGTTCCATACGCAGGTACAGGTATTGACCAAGAACCTCGGTTCCCTCAATGCTATCTATGAGCTGGAATTGCAGGATACCAATAACCACCTGAAAGCTATGAACAGCTTCTATGGCAACCTGGTGAAGGCTTCCGAGACTATGCAAGGCAGTGTATCCGACGCTAAGAAGACGCAGGAACAAATCGCCCTGTTAGCGAAGAACCTGGGTAACCTGAACCATGTATATGGTAATATGCTGAGCGCCATGCAAGGCCGTCAGGCTTAAGCCATAGTAAACAGCCCGTTTTGTCCGGACCGTTTGAAACACTTATGAAAAACTAAATTTTGTTATAAATAATTTACTAACCCATGTCTTTACCTAAAGAACCGCGGCAAAAGATGATCAATATGATGTATTTGGTGCTTACAGCCCTGCTGGCACTGAATGTATCGGTGGAGGTATTGAACGCTTTTAAGACCGTGAATACCAGTATAGAAAATTCTAATCTGGTAGTCGATCAGAAGAATACCCTTACTTACAATTCCTTCCAGGAAAGCATGAAGGATCCCCAGACGATGGCCAAAGCGCAGCTGTGGGCTCCCAAGGCCGATCAGGTCAAGAAGCTCGCGTCCGATATGACCACGTATATCGAAGGGCTGAAAGGACAGCTGATCGAATTATCCAACCCGCAGATGAAAGACGGCGTAAAGGATTTTACCATGGGTAACCTCGACGCTGCCACTCACCTGTTCGATACCAAAAAGGAAGGCCCGGTATTGTACGGAAGACTTATCAAGTATAAGGCCGATCTGCTGGATGTCATCGACCCTTCTCATTATCCTGACCTGCCCGAAAAGATTAAGGCAGATATGAAGAAGGATAAAGACTACTACGATAAGGGATTGCCCATCGATCTGAGCGTTCCTAAGTCCGAATCGGGAAATGCCTCTACCGGCGACATTCCTAAGGACTGGACCATCAACTACTTTCACATGACGCCGACTATTGCGGCACTGACTATCCTCAGCAAATTCCAGAGCGATATCAAAAATTCCGAGTCACAAATCGTAGACTATCTGCACAAGAAGATCGGGGAAGTAAAAGTGGTATTCGACAAGTTCGAACCCCTGGTGGCTCCTAATGCTACCTACCTGATGCCCGGTGATGAACTGGACATAACGGCCGGTATCGGCGCCTTCAGTGACGCTGCGAAACCTGTCATTACTATCAATGGAGCCCTGCAGCCGCTTGGTCCCGATGGTACCGCTCTTTATAAGACACATGTAAGCTCTACCGGAACGGTAAACGTGAAAATAGAATATACGAAGCCCGATGGTACCAAGGACGTTATCACCAAGGTTGTTCCCTATACGGTCGGCCAGCCTTCAGGAGCTTCTATTTTCCTGGAGAAAATGAACGTACTCTATGTGGGTGAAGAAAATCCCCTCACCATCTCCGGCGGTAGCGTCGGAAGTGAAAAAGTATCGGTCAGCTTCCCGGGTGGTAACATCTCCAAAGTCAGCGGTGATAAATATATCGCCAAGCCAACGGCTCCCGGTATGTCTAAGATCATCGTAAACTCAGCCGGCAAGATCGCGGAATTCCCCATGCGGGTGAAATTCCTGCCCGATCCTACCGGATTCGTAGGGACCAAAAAAGGCGGAGCTATCTCTGCCGCTGAATTTAGAGCGATCGGCGGTCTGATCGCCAAATTGGAAAACTCTGAATTTGAATCGCCCTTCAAGGTTGTCAGCTATAAGCTGGCAGCTATCGGAGGCAATGTCCCCCAATATATGGAAGCGACTAATGAAGGTAACCGTTGGAATGGAGGCGCCGCGAGCATTGTAGCGAAAGCTTCACCAGGCACCAACGTCTTCTTTGACGCGATCCGTGTCGTAGGCCGTGACGGAAGGACCAGAGATCTTCCTCCCATGGTATTCAGCTTGAAATAATATAAGATCTGTCCCGGGTAACTTATCCGGGACAGATTTTTCTGAACCTTTATATAAGACTTAAAACAAGAGAGATGAAAAAGCATTTTATCAGATTATGCTTGCTGGCGACGGTGCTCGCATTAGCAGTAGGAACGGTGGACGCACAGGTCAAGCGCCCTGCTAAAAAGAGAACGGTAGCCGGCAAAAAGAAGACGACCGTCAATAAAAACAAGGCCGGGGCCAGTGCCGCCGTCGCTCCTGCCAAGGACACAACGGCCAAACCCGTCGTCGTCCTGGAAGCGGATATTAAGCTGGATACCCCCCGCAAATCCCTGAGAAATGACGCCATCATCGAGCGTAATCTGGTAAAAGATCGTACTCCCCTGACTTACGAGCATATCCGTGAGGATGACGCCGTATACCGCCAGCGGGTATGGAGAGAATTGGACGTTCACGAAAAAATGAACCTGGCCTTTGTCTACAAAGCCACTGAAGACAACGGTAATCAACGTTTCATCAATATCCTGCTCAACGGCATCAAGAGCTTGCAGATCACGGCCTTCGACGCCAACGTCGATGATCGTTTCACCACACCCATGACCTTCAAGCAGATCGCAGAAGGCCTCGTTGCCAAACCGCACACTATCCAAATCCCGGATAATATCCAGGATCCCGACGGTTCCAAAGGACTGATGCGGGATACGCTTATCCAGGAAGATTTCAATCCAGAAGCGGTTGAAAGATACCAGATCAAGGAAGAGTGGGTATTCGATAAAGAATCTTCCCGTCTCCACGTCCGTATCCTGGGCATCGCTCCTGAAAAGACGATCCTTAATCCTGATGGATCTTTCAGGGCCGTAACGCCGATCTTCTGGGTATACTATCCCGACCTGCGCCCCATGCTCGCCAAATACGAAGCATACAATGGGAAGAACTATGGCGCACGTATGAGCTGGGAAGAACTATTCGAAAGCCGGATGTTCTCCAGCCGAATCATAAAATCGACTGTTGATAATCCCGGCGATCAATTCGTATCCAATTATATCAAAGACCCGATCCTTCAGTTATTGGAAGGCGAAAATATCAAGGAAAAAATATTTAATTACGAGCAGGATCTCTGGTCGTATTAAGCTAACTATAACCTGAGCCGGGCGGAGCCCGGTTTTGCAGGAAATCTAATTTAGAGAAGGGGTGCCGTAAAAATACGGCACCCCTTTCCTTTTGGGGCATGCCCGAGCTTCTTCCCGGGGCTTATTTTAAATAACTACTTTAATATTAACCAGTTATTACACAATATTTTTTTTAGAAAATACCCAAAAGCGGGTATTGTCAAATAAAAAGGTTTCCCTATTTTTACACTGGTTTTTCATAGGATATTGGATTTTAAAAACGGGGCTGGATGTCTATCCGGGCCCCTTTTTTTTGCCCTGTCGAGCTCGGGCAAAATTTGGCCCGACCGGGCAAAAAAAAGATATTTGATTGCGCTATCCGCGCAGTGGGCCCGTGGCCCACATCTGTTTGTAGATTTTAAGACCTGTGGCCCACATCTGTTTTTAAGTCCCTTCACTATCTTTCGAAAAATGCGTTCGCACCAGCTTTGCCTTGGCAGGCCCGATGACTGCCGCCAGCTCTCCTTCAGTCAATTGTTTTATTTTATTCACCGAGCGGAATTGCTTCAATAAAAGATCCGCCGTACGCTGCCCGATCCCCTGGACGGTCTCCAGCTCATTTACAAAAGTGCCTTTACTTCTTTTCTGCCGGTGAAAAGTAATACCAAACCGATGCACCTCATCCCGAATCCTCCGGATCAGCTTGAGGCTGTCACTGTTATAGGGCAATTTGATAGACTCCGTATCTCCCGGAAAAAAGATCTCCTCTTCGTTCTTGGCCAACCCTACAACCGTAAGCATACCCGTAAGACCCAGGTCCGTAATGCTTTCCATTGCCGCGCTTAACTGCCCCTTGCCGCCATCGATGATCACCAGCTGTGGCAGAGATGCCTGCTCTTCCAACAGCCGCCGGTATCTCCGGTGCACGACTTCTTTCATCGTGGCGAAATCATTGATTCCCTGTACCGTCTTCACATTATAATGGCGATAATCTTTTTTGCTTTCCACTCCGTCCCGAAAACATACCATCGCCGACACCGGATAGCTGCCCTGGAAATTGGAGTTATCAAAACACTCGATATGCACCGGTAACTCAGATAATTGCAGGTCATCCATCAACTGATACAGCACCTTCTTTCTTTCGTCCAGGGTCTTGCCTTCCAGCTGTAAGGTCTTTTTCCTTCGCAGCTCTTCCCGGAAATAACCGACATTCTTTTCCGACAGCTCCAGCAGTTTCTTTTTATCTCCTCCCCTGGGCACAGTGATCAGAATGCCTTCCTCGGGATATTCTATCGGAAAAGGAAGGATGATCTCCCGGGACAAACTGTTAAATGTCTCCCGCAGCCGGGCTACTCCAAAAGAAAGTATCTCCTCATCCGATTCTTCCAGATGCGTCTCCACCTCGGTGGTATGCGTTTGTACGATCGTGCCATTCTCTACCATCAGGTAATTGATATAAGCGGCTTCGCCGTCCCTGGCTATCGAGAACACATCCGCGTGACTGAGATGCCTGCTTACAATGACCGACTTCGACTCATAGTTCTCCAGGTGATCGATTTTTTTACGAACGATCTCCGCTTTTTCAAAATCCATTTTTTCCGCCAGTTCCCTCATCTCTTTCTTATAGTCCTGGATCAGGGGGCCCAGATTCCCTTTCAGTATATTCTTCAGCTGCACCAACCCCTCCTTATAATCCTCCGGCGTCTGCAACCCCTGGCAGGGCCCTTTGCAATTTCCGAGGTGATATTCCAGGCATACTTTGAACTTGCCCTTGCGGATATTACTTTCCGTTAGGTTCAGCTGGCAGGTCCGTAACTGAATATTCCCCTTCACGAAATCCAGCAGCTCCCGAACCTTGCCGACCGACGTAAAAGGTCCCAGGTATTCGGATCCGTCGTTGATCTTGCGCCGGGTAAGGAATACACGGGGGAAAGGCTCGTTCTTTACAACGATATAAGGATAGGTCTTATCATCCTTCAGGTTGATATTAAAGCGCGGCTGATATTGCTTGATCAGGGAATTTTCCAGTAAGAAAGCGTCCTGCTCCGAATTCACGATGGTGAACTCGATGCGTCGGATCCGCTGTACCAGCTCATGGGTCTTATAGGTGGTAAAAGTTTTGGTGAAGTAAGAGCTCACCCGTTTGCGGAGGCTCTTGGCCTTGCCCACATAGATCAATTCGCTCTTCTCGTCGAAATATTTGTAAATACCCGGATCCACAGGGATCGTATGGGAAATATTGCTGAACTCTAACTGGGTCATGTATGCATTATTGATCGGTGTCCCAAATCACTTTTAACTGCTCCTCAAGGGGGGGCTTGCCGGGCAACCGGCGACTGGTAAGGATCTGGAAGTTTCGCCCTGTCTCCCAGAACATCTTTTTCACTACGGAAGTATCGCCGGCCGGAGAGATCTTCTCCAGGTAAATACTTTTTATTTTATCTGCTGTGTTTCCGGGAGCGACGAGTACGTCCACCCGCTGCAAAGACAGGGTTTTATTCGGGGTCGAATAAGTAAAGGTCAGATACCCGGTGGTCTTGTCCATGAAGGAGGTCTCCGTAAAATTCTTTGAAAAAAGAGCCGGATCCAGTTCCGGCGCCAGGAATTCCACCGCCAGCCGGTTGAACTCTCCCTGCTGAATAAAGGCAGAATCCGACCGGTTGTCCCGGACGGTATGTTTCAGGATAGCCAGTGGGGTGGAATCTACATAGCTGATCTCACCACGGAGATAATCCGCTACCGGGAGAAAAGAGGGGGGCGCCGAATCTTGTTTTTGTACAGGGGGGGATGAGGAGGGGGTAGTACAGGCATTGCCTAAGAGCAAACTACCCGCAAGGCCACCTGCGAGAAAAAAAGCGGAAAGATTCTTCATATCGCAAAATTACGCCTTATTTCAGCTCCCTGGTAAATCCGATCTTGAAACCATATCCTTTGAGATTTTCATGAATGGGATATTGGTTGCTATAGGTAGACAGCAGCTGGTAACGGAATTCCGGTCCGATCTGCCAGCGTATGCCATTGCGGAATTTATAGGAAAGGTAGGTCTCCAACCCGCCGTTTACATTCCATCTCCTGAACAGGCTGGGCTCCTTCGTATAATTGGTATAATCCGTCGTTAACAGGTAGGAATTCGTGTTGAGCAGGTAAGTGGGTTGGATAGTGGCCGCTATATTCAGCTGCAGCCGCTCATTGCCCAGTATCCGTAGCTCAAAGCCCATCGGGGCAGATAGCTGATAATAATCATTATTCAGACTTTCTACCGTCTTGCCTCCAAAATTACGGATGCTGGAATAGGCCGTGATGGAATCCAGGTAATATCCATAATAAGAGTTTAAGGCAATGGTAGCCTGTTGCGGGCTGGAGGAGTAAGCTTTGATCTTATACCGGCTGAAACTGAATTGTAAGCCCGCTTTGAGGGTGAGGTTACGCGTTACCCGGTACAGGAGATTGCTGCCCACCTCAAACCCCAGGGCCGGCGTATGGTCGACATATTTCTTGGCATCCCCGATATGTGTTAAAGATACCGGCACATTCTGTACGATGGATTTGGGAGGCGCGAAGTCCCCGCCTGACAGGGTCCGGTAATTGACGGTAGGCGACAAGTACAACTGGAGGAATGTCCTTCCTGTTTTAGCGGCAGGAGACAGATTGTATACCGCATAGTCTTGTAGCCAGTTGGCTTTTTGCTGATCGACGGCTTCCGTCAGAACGGAGGGAGACGGCTTGACAGTCTGTGCAGCAGAATCGGTAAGGGTCTCGGCATTAGCAGCCGGCTCAGGAACCGACCGGGTTACAGCCAGGCTGTTTTTGGAAGGGGTATTGTTTTTGACCATCCGGAACACCCGGCCATCACCCCTGCCGCTGACGACCCCATCGATGCGTTCTTTCTCCATACCGGTCTGGTCCGTATATTCTTTCTCGTTATCTGCTCCGGCTTTCTCTTCCCCTATTATATTTATTATATTGCCGTTACTCCCCCTGGCGGCAATGACAGACAAGGCCGGAGTCGTGGATGGTAAATGCACGACATGGCTCAATATCTCGGAAAGATCCGGTTGCCTGATCACGGGATCACTGATCGTAATGGTAATTTCTTTGTAAGGCTGCTGGTCGGAAGATTCATCCGTGGCCGCATCACTATGCCGGCCTGCCGCAACGGCGGGGCCCGGTCGCAGCGTGGAAAAAGAGGTGGAAGGCAACGATTCTCCGGCTGATTCTCCGTCAGCTTTGGAAGGGCTATTGCCGGCTGCCGTATTGAGCGCCAGGGATTTTTTAGAAAGGCCGGGTCGACCCGGAGCAATTAATTCCTTACCGGCAAGGAACAGGATACCTGTTATTAAAAGGGACATGCTGCCGATAAACCATCTTCTCTTAGTGTGCAAAGAACCATGAATACCCTTCCATACTTTCTCCGAAGGGTACATTTTATACTGCTCTGTCTTTTCCCTGATCAGTTGCTCAAATTCATCACTATAGAAGTTGCTCTCCTTCATTGTCAATCAGTTTTTGGAATGTTTTCATAGATTGGATTTATATTATCGGATCGCAAAAAGCCATGCTGCTTTCTCCCTGGGTTTCGGCAGGATCTTCTTCCTGATCAGGATATCCTCCAGCATTTGCTTAGCCCTGGTATATTGCGAACGACTTGTGCTCTCTTCGATGTCCAGCATTTCTGCAATTTCTTTATGAGAATATCCTTCGATCGCGTACAGGTTCAGGACCGTACGGTAACCTATCGGCAGGATGCGGATGCATTCCACGATCTGTTTGGCCTGTACGATCGACGGAACGCTCTCTTCCCGTACCTGGACGCCATGTGCATGAACGATGTCAAGGCTCTCATTGAAACGCTTGTTCTTTTTAAGATTGTTAATACAGGTATGAACGATGATTCTCCTGATCCAACCTTCGAAGGCCCCCTTGTTCAAAAAAGTGTGCATCTGCGAAAAAACTTTTATGAACCCTTCCTGTAACATATCTTCTGCATCTTCTCTGTTGTGGGCAAACCGGTAACATACGGCCAGCATTTTGGGACTGTACCTATTGTACAATTCCCGCTGGGCAGCCGCCTCATTTTTTAAACAGCCTTGTAAAATGGCTTCTTCGGTCATAATGTTAACCGGATTGGTTGCCCTGTAATTTAGACAATTTTTATGACGTAAAGCTGCCTGCCCGATAAAAAAAAGAGGGCCCCCAAATACTTTTGAGACACCCTCTTTTTTATCGCAGCCTGGGCTTATTGCCGGTCTGGTCAGGATGCAATCAGCACGTCCCCGGTCATTTCTTTCGGGATGGCTACTCCCATCATGGTCAGAATGGTCGGGGCCAGATCCCCCAGCTTTCCAGGCCGCACCGTGCCTTTCCAATCCTTATCGATGATGAAGAAGGGCACCAGGTTCAGGCTATGGGCCGTATTAGGGCTGCCGTCTTCATTAACCATATAATCCGCATTGCCATGGTCAGCTGTGAGAAATACGGTGTACCCGTTGCCCAGGGCGGCTTTTACCACTCGCTCCACGCACCGGTCCACGGTTTCCGCCGCCCGGATCACTGCTTCCCAGACGCCTGTATGCCCTACCATGTCCGTATTGGCAAAGTTCAGACAGATAAAATCAGCCGACTGGCTTTCGATCTCCGGAATGATGGCATCGGTCAGCTCATGGGCGCTCATTTCCGGTTGCAGATCATAGGTGGCCACTTTGGGAGAAGGCGCCATGATCCTTTTCTCCCCTTCGAAAGGTGTTTCCCTGCCCCCGCTGAAGAAGAAGCTGACATGCGGATACTTCTCCGTTTCAGCGATCCGTATCTGCTTAAGTCCCTGACCGGCAACGATCTCTCCTAAAGTATTCTTCAGGTCGTCATTTTCAAAGATCACCCGGATCCCTGAAAAGCTCTGGTCGTATTGGGTCATTGTCGTATAATCCAGGGATAATTTTTTCATTCCCTGCTCCGGAATATCCGTTTGGGTCAGCACCTGGGTGATCTCCCGGCAGCGGTCTGTGCGGAAGTTGAAACAGATGACTGAATCTCCGTCTTTTATCGTGGCCAGCGGCTGCTGGTCTTCCGCAACGATTACCGTGGGCTTGATGAACTCATCCGTCAGCCCGGCCGCATAGGAGCCTTCCACCGCCGCAAGGGCATCGGTAGCTTTGGCGCCGGTCCCGTTGACCAGTGCATCATAGGCCAGCTTGACCCTTTCCCAGCGCTTGTCCCGGTCCATCGCATAGTAACGGCCGCTCACCGTGGCGATCTTTCCGGTGCCGCCTTTATTCAGATGCTCCTGTAATTCCCGGATAAATCCGAGACCGCTTCTGGGGTCGGTGTCCCGTCCGTCCGTAAAAGCATGTATATATACCTGTTCCAGCCCCTCTTGTTTACAGGTGTCGACAATAGCTTTGAGATGGTTAATATGGGAGTGTACCCCCCCGTCGCTCACCAACCCCAGCAAATGCATTGGCCTCCCGTTCTTTTTGGCCGCATGGATCGCTTCCAGCAGCAGTTCATTCCGGGCAAAGATCCCTTCCCGGATAGCTACATTGATCCGTTGCAATTCCTGGTACACGATCCTGCCGGCGCCCAGGTTCAGGTGACCTACTTCAGAGTTGCCCATCTGGCCATCCGGCAGACCTACCGCTTCGCCGCAGGTCACCAGGGTGGTGTTGGGATAAGCCTTATATAATGAGCTGACAAAAGGGACCCGGGCATTTTGGATTGCATCCGAAGACTTTTGCTTTCCTAAGCCCCATCCGTCCATAATGACCAGAATTACTTTCTTTTTTGACATAAAAAACAGCTTTTAAGGAACGCCACAGGCGTTTCGGGCAATAGCCCCATTATTAGATATTTTCCAGGGGGGAAGGTACTTTTCCATATACCTTACCCCCTGGAAAATTTGGAGGGCCAAAGGTAGTAAGAATACCCTGTTAATGGTATTTTTCCGGGGAGAAGACAGTTTGGCATATTTTTGGGACTATAGCAAAAGACTAATATTCTACTTATATGAAAAGCATTCTCGGATTGGCGGTTCTTACTTTCTCGCTCGTCCTTGTTTCTTTCCGCCCTTCTTCTTACAGCATCGACGATATAGCAGGCGCCATGCGTTCCGGGAACGTGGGCCAGTTGTCCCGGTATCTGGATAACCGGGTTGATATTTCTCTTCCGGAAAAAAGCGATACTTATAGCAAGAGCCAGGCGGAAATGATTATCCGGGACTTTTTTACTACCAATGTAGTGCAGAATTTCCTGGTTAAGCATAAAGGGGAGAATGGGGCCTCCGAATTCTGCGTAGGCGTTCTGCAG
This sequence comes from Puia sp., assembly GCA_035555335.1. Lineage (GTDB taxonomy): Bacteria > Bacteroidota > Bacteroidia > Chitinophagales > Chitinophagaceae > Puia. The sequence goes on along the minus strand of DATMGS010000025.1, from coordinate 25,052 downwards.
ACCCGCAATGGCGACTACCGCACCACCCTCTTTATCAAACAAAAAGGCGAAAAACAATTATTACAGGAGATCAGATTCCAGGCCGCTCAGTAAATACCCCCCCTTTCGTATCTTTGGACCATGTCCAATTTCGACGAACAATTGCAAACCCTGATAGAATTGGCTCTGCGGGAAGATATTGGAGATGGTGATCACTCCACTTTGTCCTGCATTCCCCCCGATGCGCGGGGAAAGGCTGTCCTTAAGATCAAACAGGAAGGAATTCTGGCCGGAATGGAGATCGCTGAAAAGATCCTCCGGATAAAAGAACCTTCCGCGACCTTCACTCCCTTCAAGCATGATGGAGATAGTATGAAAGACGGAGAAGTGGCTTTTGAAGCAGAAGCGACCGTGCATACCATTCTCCAATGCGAACGGCTCCTCCTTAATTGCATGCAGCGCATGAGCGGCATCGCCACTCTCACCCGCCAATATGTAGACAAACTGCAGAAATACCGCACGCGGGTCCTGGATACCCGTAAGACTACTCCCAACTTCCGTCTCCTGGAAAAAGACGCCGTCCGGATCGGCGGAGGGATCAACCACCGCTTTGGCCTCTATGATATGATCATGCTGAAGGATAACCATATCGATTATGCCGGAAGCCTGGAGAAAGCGATCGAAAAGGCCGGCGCCTACCGTCAACAATTCAAACCACACCTGAAGATCGAAGTGGAAACCCGTAGCATCGAAGAAGTGCAGCGTGTACTGAACGTCGGCGGGGTCGACCGCATCATGCTGGATAACTTCACTCCTAAGCAGGTCTCCAAAGCCCTGGCCCTAATCGCCGAGCGCTTTGAAACGGAAGCCAGCGGCGGTATAAATCTGTCCAATGTGGAAGACTATGCCAGGACAGGAGTGGATTATGTGAGTATTGGCGCCCTGATTCACCAGGCCAGAAGCCTGGACCTTAGCCTGAAAGCTATATTTTAATGCTCCTTCCGGAACAAGGAAAATCATCAACTATGAGCAAGAAGAAACTAAATGACAATGGGATCGTCTATTCTACCAACCCGGAATTTAAGCTGGAAGAAGATGTCCCCATGCAGGAGACCCCTCCGGCCAAACAACAAAAACTAAGGGTAAGACTGGATACGAAGCAAAGAGCCGGGAAGGCCGTGACCCTGGTAGAAGGGTTCGATGGCAGAGAAGAGGATCGGGAAGAGCTGGGAAAGAAATTAAAAGCATTCTGCGGCACCGGAGGCTCCGTAAAAGATGGACTTATCATCGTCCAGGGCGACCAACGGGACAAACTGCTGCAATGGCTATTGAAGAATGGCTTTACTTCGGCTAAACGGGCGGGATGAACCTTGCTCGGGCGGTTCGTTGAAAGTGAGATTTTCCGGAAAGATTGAACCGACTATTTCCCGCTTTTTTTTAAATGTGCCATTCTCAAAGAGTTCATCCAACTGGATCAAGTCAAATTTTTGGGGCTGAGGGTTTTAAGCATAGATTTTAGCTAGACGGAACGGGAAGAAGTTAATGTCGCGAACTCCTGTGGTGGAAGCTCTTAAGGCTTTGCTTCCAAATCATTATACAAAAGATATATTCTAATTTGTATTATTCCCTTAATCAAATCATTGAGTGCCGGCTTTATCAGATCGCTAGATAACTGATGCCACCTTCCTCCCTTTCATAAAAAAACCGGACATTTTTATATTCACTATCTATCGCCAGGATCATATCTATGACGTCATTGTCAACAAGGTACTTTGACTTTCCGTTAAAATGAGCATGACAGGGGTAACTCCCAGTGGCTTTATTGAGAATTCGACCCTTGCAAATAGAAAAACTATCCAGGAACCATTTCTTCATAAATCTATAGTAAGGGCGGAAATCCGGATTTTCCATAGAGGGGTAATAATCCTCACCTAACTCCGGAGAAAAAGTCTGAAAAATATCACAAGCAATATCAATAGCTATTTCGCCATGATGTTTGAAATATTTTTTTGTCCACCAATATTGATTGCTCCATGGAAATTCAGGCGCATCGAAGAAAGGATCATTGAGCAGATCTCTTATAACACCAGCGCGACCTATAAATCCTCCGCTATTAAGATAGCAGTAAATGGTCGAGCCAAAATCAGGATATTGTTTGGATAGACTTGAATCAGGCCAGCAATTTGTCTCCGCCGAAAAGAGAACATCTTTTTTGAACTGATAAAATTTCATCAGAATCTCTTCTTCATCTGCCAAAAAAATCGCGTCATTCCCATCAGTAAACAAGATAATTTCATCAGGATCCTCCAAATCAGATAGATAACTTTTTAATAAGTTATCTTTAATTCGGTTGGTCGTGAACCTCTCTACGGATGAAACAAGGGCCACCAGGTCCAACCGGTGGAAATGGCAGGACAACCTGAGTAAGCAAAATCCCAAATTCGTCTTGTCATTAATTACAGTAACAACTTTCATAATCTTAGAATTGATTTCCGTTTAGGTATTAACATCCGTGCAAGCACGGAACCATCCTCTTACGTAATACTTGCGTGAAAGTTAGTTCCGCGGTACCAGTATGCCATCGTACCTGAAGTAATGGTGAAATCACAGGAGAATTCGGCCTTCCATATGGCTAGAACCGCCCTTTAGCTCCGCCTCCAGTAAATCAATGTCATACCAATCTATACTCCCTACACCGCGTGTATAAGGAGTTAGGGGAGCATGCATTATCGATACAATATTGGCCAATTTCTCGTGATAAAGCATACCCCTCAGTATCTCTGCCCACTTGGCGTCGTGTTCTATTGAATCTTTAAGTGATCTCATATCGTCAAAAATTTGAAGAAGATTTGGAAGGGGTATTGCAGATGATAAGTGTATGGCAAACTCTACTTATCTGTTGGTCTGTGATTCCTAAAACAGAGGCATACATAGGACCCTTCTGGAAATATCTTCCCTTAAATCAAGGTTTGTAATCTCCATTTCCCGACTTGTTATAAAAAGCCGTTGTAAAAAATTCTTTTCATCAATCTAACAGTCATTGCCTTAAAATATAGCCGCATAAAACGCAACGAATCTGAACGAACTATCCTGCTATCCAAACATATCTGCCTACTTGCCCTCTTATATTTCCTGAAATAACATAAAGCCCTTCGAATCCTGTTATTTTCAAGAAGTCTGATCGCCAGCACATAATCGATCACGACTTCGCACATGCAAAAATCTTTTTTGAATCTATCCTGATAGTGCCGGTTCATCGTCTTGTATATATGAATGTGAGTGAGCAATTGGGACTGATAATCCTGACCAGTCCAAAATCCTGCCGAATGTTTTCTGTAAACCGACCACAACTCTTTGAAATAAAACCCCGGTCCCTCAGCGGCTAATAAGAGAAAGATTGGACGGTCGGGGCATTTGATTGTTCCAAACCAGTTTGGGGGAAATCCCATTAACGCTTCCCGCTGAAATAAAATTGAAGTAGTCGGAATATGAACGTTACAAATTATATCCTCGAAGCGCACAACCTTCTTATGAAGGTGGCCGCAGCAAGTTTCCTGACTCCATTCTCCGTCCGCCCCAAGAATCCTGGCATCATGAAAACAAAAGGAAAAATGTCGATTCTTGTCAAGGAAATCAGCTTGAGACTGAAGCTTTTTGTCATATATCCAATAATCATCTCCATCCATTAGCGAAATGTATTCGCCTTTGCATTGCAATATAGTCCTGCTGTAGTTTTCCATCGCACCAACGTTCCGGTCACTGAAAATGGCCCTTATCTTTTGAGGATATCGCATCTGATATTCCCTGACAATATCTCTTGTAGAATCCGTCGAAAGGTCTTCTCCAATTACAATTTCAAAATCGAATTCCGTCAGTTGATTCAACACACTTTCGATTGCCTGAGAAATAAACTTCTCGTGATTGTAGGTAAATATGCAGACACTTATTTTCATATATACAAAATATTCCTTTTTATCCTCTATTGATTTCCGCCCGATCAAACAGGGACTTTATCCGATATGAAGAAATTGATAAAACCAGAAATATCGTTGCGCAGTCGATTCAATGCTCTTTTTCACTCGGGATCAGGGTAATCAAACTGTTGTTGGTACATTCAAATCATGGTGATAAATCGGGCTTACAATCAGATATCGTTCTCAGAATCGACAAGTTGTGTAAGCATGGATAAGAGTGTGAAAACAACGGGATAAAAAAGCAGAAGCATCACCTTGCACCATGTCGATCCGAAACAGTTCTAACAATGCATAAGCTTTGAAATACCTATGAAAAAAGCAATTCAGATAAAAGACATTAACCCAAATAACGTGGTAGATGTTTGTTATAGGAGCAACGATATGGCTTAGCCGTTCGAAGGCCCCACACTTTCATCAATTGTAATAAACAAATCAAATGGAATTAAAATTTCATAGGACCTAAATGTGCGACTTAGCATCCAGGTTATATTAGACTTAACTGAAGGCTGACGTGGTAAAGATACTGGCCTTATTTCAAAAAAAAAAGCGGGTAACCGCAATCAATCTCCACATCATGCAAAGGCCGGGACCAGCCTGGTTAGGTGTAAATCTGACAGGCTAACACGTAAAATGCCGTAGTCAACGGGGTGCGGTTGGCTGGCCGGAAGGGGAAGGAGATAGCTTCAGACAGCCTCATAGAAGAGGAATTATTGCCGCTGCTGCCCCGCCTCAATAACGTCAAAGTGGCATTTGATATCAATGCATCTGCAGCCTGTTGCCATTTGATTTAGGGAAAGCCGCATTGGCGGACGAACTCTTTTTTCTATATTTACAAACAACGGACTGACTCGAATTCCTGCAAATCTAAAATTATCTCATGTTTAAGAACTATTTAAAAGTCGCGTGGCGAAACATAGTGAGACACAAGATTTTTGCATTTATAAATGTCATTGGGCTGGCGGTCGGCATCTGCGCTTGCGTGGTCATTTACATGGTGGCCCATTTTGAATTAACGTTTGACAGGTTTCATGAAGACCGCGATCATATTTATCGTATCATCACCGACCGTCAGGATCATGGCGAAGTGCATATTTCAGGTACGGTAGTTTCGGCCTTACCATCCCTGGCCCGCAACAGCATCGCTGGAATAGAGGCGCTGGCGCCATATTACCTCTATGATGCGACGATCTCGGTTCCGGGTAATGAAACCAGGATCTCCAGGTTCGACAACAAATTGAAGGATGCTTCCATTGCGTCCACGATCCTCACTTCTTCCGAATATTTCAAGGTCTTCGGCTTTGACTGGCTGGCGGGAAATGCAGCCACGGCGCTAAATGAGCCATTCAAGATTGTTCTTTCGGAAAGTAAGGTGAAAAAATATTTCGGAGACATTGCTGCGGATCAGGCCATAGGGCGCAATTTGATTTACAATGACTCCCTCAGTCTTACGATTACTGGTGTCGTGAAAGAGTGGAAGGAAAGTACGGATTTTCCCTTCAACGAGTTTATCTCGTTAAGCACAGCAGAAACAGCTCAGTTAAGAAATGATATTCACCCCTATTCATGGGATGGAGGAGGCGTGCCCTGGAATTCGAGGGTGGTGCTGAAGCTGGCAGGCAATGCCAGTGAACTCCGGGTCAATGACCAGTTGATGGCACTGGTGAAAAGTCATATACACGCGGAACAAAGCGTCAAATATTCTGTCTTGCTGCAGAAGTTGTCGGATGTTCACTTTGATGGGAAAGTAGAAGATGGAATTCCAAAGGCCCATTTGCCGACGCTGTATGTGTTAATGGGTATTGCCGTTTTTATACTACTGCTGGCGGTCATTAATTTCATCAATCTCTCGACGGCTATGTCGATCAGACGGGCGCGGGAAATCGGCGTGAGGAAAGTATTGGGTAGCAGCAGGATTAGCTTGTTGTTACAGTTTTTGCTGGAATCGAGCTTGCTTACATTCATGGCGCTCGCGGTCTCCCTGATCTTTGTAAAGCCTGTACTGTATATGCTGGCTTCATTCATTCCGAAACAGGTTGGATATGATTTTTTTTCCATTACCACATTTGGTTTTGCCATAGCATTGGGACTCATTACGGCGCTGTTGTCGGGGGTGTATCCCGCGCGTATCGTAGCATCCTATCTGCCTGTCGAATGTTTTCGTGGAAATGGTCCCAGGATAGGCAACGAAGGATGGTGGCTGAGGAAGGGGTTGATCGTCTTTCAGTTTTCGATTTCTCTTATTTTCATTATTAGTACGATCGTAATTGAACGACAGATCAATTTCATGCGTAACGAAGATCTTGGGTTCACTACCCATGCCATACTATCGGTCGATACAGACAGCGGAGATACAACCGGAAAAGCAGAGTTACTTGTTGCCCGATTAAGACGGCTGCCAGATGTCAATATGGTAGCACGGCAATCATTTGCGCCAACAACCGACATGCATACGATGCTGCCTTTGAAATATCATGGAAAACATGATATGGATGTAGTAGCCGCCTTGCAGTTGGGAGATGAGCATTTTATTCCTTTATATGAAATGAAAATACTGGCAGGATCCAATATCCGGAGATCAGACAGCTTAAGGGAGTTCGTTGTAAATGAGTCCATGTGCAGGGCGATTGGTTGTGACAACCCAAGGGATGCGTTGGGTAAGTTTCTGTTTTTGGGTGATCACGGGTTTCCGATTTCGGGAGTCGTGGCTGATTTTCATGAATATTCATACCGAGAGGCTATAAAGCCGGTCATCATGGCGGATATTGAAAAAGGCGGCGCCGCGGAACCCGGTATCGCAGTCCGGCTGGCAACCCCGGACAGGAAGATAAGTAATATGAAGAATGTACTTGCTCAGATGCAGAGGGAATGGGAGGCGATTTTTCCCAATACGCCCTTTGTGTATCATTTTGTTGACGACTCGATCGCCGCAATGTATGAAAAGGAACGAAAGACAGCATCTCTAATGAACGCCGCCATGTCTTTAACCATCTTTATTTCGTGCATGGGCTTGTTTGGCCTGACTATGTTCACGGCTCGTCAAAAGACCAAAGAGATTGGTATCCGGAAATTGCTCGGAGCAAATACTCTCCAGATTTCCTTTCTGTTAAGCAGGAGTTTTATGTTGCTGATCTTCCTGTCGATCCTGATTGCGTCACCGATAGCGTGGTATTTCATGCATCTATGGCTCCAGGATTTTATTTACAGGGTAGGCATTGGTTTGCCGGTATTTATCATGGCGGGGCTGATCGCCATGCTCGTTGGGCTATTGACGATCAGCTTTCAAACTTTAAAAACCGCTTTTATGAATCCGGTTGACAGTTTACGTGCAGACGGGTGAATGGTCATACGGCTACTGCCGTAAGAGAATTTATTTCCCCAAGAACCGGCACCAATGCATTTTGAAAGGATGACTCATTCAATGGCTGATCCGTGATCCGGAATGGCTCGAAGGTATATGGCCATGTAAAAACGATCTTATTGACCCCCGGAGAAATATGTTTCTTAGGCAGGATCATATGTTCATTTTTCCATTTGTTGCTCATCGCTATCTCCATGACCGGATATTCGTTCTGATTTGCAGTAATACTGATCCGGCGATCAGGGCAATATCGGTTGGGTGTTCGGTAAGTGAAGGCAAATAAAATATCATGTGAACCGTCAGAGACAAAGGAGATCTCCGTAGTTGTGTTTCTCGCCTGGAGATAATGCCCCGTCTCTTCATTGACAAAATCCAAGTAGGTCGAGCTGATGTAGCATGCCTGCAGAAGGTCTGTCTTATGGGCTCCGATTTGATGTTCCTGCAGCCTCAGCTGGGATATGGCGGTCTCCATATGAACATAGACTGCTTTGAGTGAATGGCTCATGGCGTCGATAAGTGCGACGTCGAGAAGTTTCCTTCCCTGGGGCGGTCTGAGTGCAAAGCCGCCCTCATATTGACGCATTTTTCCGCCTTTAATAATGTCTTCAAATGACTTGCAGAGAATGGTACTCGATCGTCTGGTTGCAAAATCGATATATTGGATCATGGCATGTTTGATATCCGGGTCGTGCTTTATAGCCTTTTCACAATGATATTTGACAATATCATACGATTGCCCGTTGTGGGCATTGTGGATAGCTGCGCACAGATGGGCTGCGGACAGGACGGAATCTTCTGGATGCTGCTCTGATGGCTCAATTCTACGGATTGGCAGTTCTTCATACAAAACAGGAATTAGTGTCGCTGCCACATGCTGCATGGCTAGTTTTATACCGCCAACTGTCAAATGACAATAATCCAGATAAATACTTCTGTCGGAAATTCCATGAGGGGCAGCTGTATCGAAGAAGGCATTGAGGTCCACAGGAGTGATTCCAAAGTGGGGACTGTGATTGATAATGGTTTCGGCAATCACAGAGAGACATCTTGGATAGTTGTTGCCGCCTCGGTTAATAATGACCGTATCCCTGCCCCTACTGAGGCATGATCTTGCTTCGGCCCACCGAAGACCGGCAATATAGTGATCGGCCAGCCATTCATAGGGAAGGGGGTTGAAAGCATCCAGCCCGATCATTTCCTTACAACTTCTTTCAAATGAATCCGGGTCGTCATTATCCAAGGCGTTTTGAGCCTTTTCTTTTGCTGCCAGCCATTTACCGGCATTGTCGTCAGGAAGCCAGGGTAGATTTTTTCCAACGGGATCGCTTCTCCAATCCATAATATTGAAGCCGGGGATTACAAAAATTACCGGAATATTCTTTCGTATAAGGGAAGATTGTATAATTGACAGCAGATCGACAATGATATTTGAGAAATGCAATTCCAGGTACTTTCTCAGTCCATGGACAGATTCCGAACGAAAGGCTTGGAGCATTTTATCATAAGTCTCGGAACAGAGGCTTTTATAGAGTGTTCCGATCCAGTTATTCCCGGCAAATATTATTACAGTATCGGGATCGAGTTGTGTGCAGGACGTAATCAGTTGTCGTAGTCCGTCATATGACTGGCTGGTTTGTGCGAGATCGATCACTTCATTGTTGTTGCCGGCGGAATTCTTATTCAATATGCTTTCCAGCTCGGTTGATACATTGTAGTAAGGATCGTAAAAATAGCCGCGGGCAACCGATTCGCCGAGCAGCACGATCCTTTTTTTATTCTTTTTCGGATAGATTCGATGCTGTGAAGACCACAACGGCCATTCGGCCGACATTGCGGAGTCTCTTTCAAAGAAAGCAATATCCGCATTTTTGATTTTTTTCCAAATGCCCACATGAGAATCTGTCGGAGCCTCCCGATTTACATGGACGGGAAGGGAAGCCGATATCTTATAGTTAGCGGCTAGCTCTTCAAACATCTGGATGCTCAGGTCCTCTTTTGCGTGACCGCTGGCAAGTAGTTTGGCAAGCTCGGTCGAAATGTCTTTTAACCGCAAGTTGGATATTGTCTCCATAATATTGTTCGGGATATAGATGTTAAACAAATGTGTATACGTCATGTCGTATGCCGGCGGTAGATGCTACGTCGGTATTGATGATGAGCTTTAGCAGTTCGGTGTCGTTTTCGTCTCTGGCTATGAGATAGTCTTCCAGGACCAGGTAATCAAGGTCCGAGTGGATAAAGCATTTTATGGCGTCTTCGGGAGAGCATACGATCGGTTCTCCTTTGACGTTGAAAGAGGTATTGAGGAGGATGGGGCATCCGGTAAGTGCTTCGAATTCGACCAATAGCTCATAAAACATTTTATTGGTCGATGGAGAAACCGTCTGAACACGGGCTGAATTGTCGACGTGCGTGATAGCTGGTAGATCCAAGTGAGATATGACCTGACAGGTCTCGAGCATGAATGGGGACTCATGGTCGATGTCAAAATGAAACCGGACTTTTGAATCGATGACCGCGGGTGCAAAAGGTCTGAACGCTTCTCTTTTCTTTACTAGGTTATTTATTTTATCGCGCATGCCGGCATCCCGCGGGTCCGCCAGGATAGATCTACACCCGAGCGATCTGGGCCCAAATTCCATTTTGCCCTGAAACCAGCCAATCACCTTACCATTGGCGATGTGTTTCGCGGTCAATTTTAGGAGCTGCTTTCTTTGTCCAGCGTGATTATGGTATTTAAGGGATGTCGATCTCAGAATGCGTTCGACGTCGATTTTGTTGTAAGATGGTCCTAAATAGACGTGGGAAAGCCTTTTTACCGGTATTCGGGATCCTGTCAGCCGGGCAAACGCAGCCGCGGCGGCGCCTACCGCCCCGCCTGCATCGCTTGCTGCGGGTTGTACGAACAATTGTTTGAATTCGCTTTTTCTTTTGATCTGTCCGTTGGCGACGCAATTCAGCGCAACACCGCCGGCCAGGCAAAGATTTTCGCTTCCCGTCCTTTTGTGGAGATAATCGCACTTCTCCAATATTATATCTTCCAGCACCTGCTGCAGGCTCCTGGCAACATCCATATGAAACTGATCGAGCTTGTCATTCTTCTTTCGTGGATGCCGGCCTAATAATACACTCAGGGATTTTGCATACATACAGCTTTCAAATGGAAAGTCGAAGTATTTCATTTGCAATCGATACTGTCCGTTTTCACCCGAGGTGATCAGCGATCTGATCTTATTGCAGTAGACCGGCCTTCCATAAGGGGCAAGACCCATCACTTTGTATTCACCTTCGTTTACCTCAAATCCCAGATAACTTGTAATGGTGCTGTAGAGGATACCGAGCGAATGAGGGAATTGCACTTTTTCGAATAAGTCGATGCCTTGCTCGTTTCCGAATCCATAACTGGTGGTATCCCATTCCCCCACGCCATCCATGGTAAGAATGGCGGACTCGCGAAAGCCGGAAAAATAGAAGCAGCTGGCGGCATGCGACATGTGATGATCGACGAACCGGATGTCTCCATCGAATCCTAAAATGTTACGTATCTGACGTTGTACACGATTGGGGTCTACGGAGGAGAGAACATTTTTTTGCCGGCCTAATACGCCGCTCCAGAGCTGCCGTGCCAGTTTGGCAATCGGGTCTTCATAGTATGCAATGCAGTCGATGTCAGTCAAAGAAAGACCGGCTTCACCAAGGCAATATTTGAATGCGTTCCTGGGCAACGATGGATCCCCCTTGATCCTGCTGAATCTCTCTTCTTCTGCGGCCGCAATCAGTTGTCCTTCTTTTAGAATACAGCAAGCCGCATCGTGATAGAATGCAGATATGCCAATGATATTAAGACTCATAATTAGCTTGTTTTAATGATCGGTTGGGTTTCGTATGACAGCTTACCAGGAGCCGTGTTTTTGGATACCAGGTAGTCGCACATGCTATAAGTCCTATATGAGGCATGCAGACCCATCATAGGGCAATCCTATTCCCGGCACATAATTTTGCTTTCTTCGTTTCATTGCTTTATCGGGTTGATTTCGAGATTATGTACCCGGTTTTTTTGGAGGGATATGATGCCTTGACTGAGAGCATACTTAAACAGTCCGGCAATCGACTTGAATTCCAGCTTTTCCTTGAGGTCCTGGCGAACCTTTTCAACGGTACGGATGCTTAAATATAGTTTACCTGCGATTTCCTTGTTGCTTTTTTCTTCCCATAGCAACTGTATTACCTGCTTTTCCCGGTCGTCAAGAATGATGGACTGGCGCTTTTCTTTTTTGTCAGAAATTTCTCTGTTGAGAAACAGCGCCTCTGTATACAATTCGTTTCTAAAAATCTTGTCTTCCGATATCGCTGTTACTGCCCGGATGAGATCCCTTGGTTCTTCCGATTTACTGACATATGCATTTATGCCAATGTCCAACAGACTGCTGACAATCTTTATATCCCTGCATACAGATAATATAATGATCTTCATATCTGGAAATTCATGTCTTATGATCTTTATCGCGTCTATGCTGTTTATTTTCGGCATAAAGAGATCCATTATAACAATGTCTACTTTGGCTGCTTCAAGTTGAGTCAGAAAATCGGTTGCGTCGGAAGCCTGTAGTGTAATCTTGAAATCATTTTGGGATAAGTAGTCTGAAAGTATCTTTCTAAAAATGGTGTGGTCATCGACGATAGCAAGATTGATAGTATTTTTTGTCATACCTGGTGCGTTGAGATTGTTGGGTTATTCGATCATTTCAGAAGCTCACTAATATAGGACTTATTATCTATCGACATATAGTAAAACCCGCATAATATTTTGTTAGAGTTGCGATGGACACAGTCCTTCAGAGGAAGTATTTTCGAATCTATCCTTGATTGGTTATTTATCTGATTAGTCGCTGTAGCGGTTTGCTGGAAATCATCTTAAAATGAGTTTTCAGGTTAATTGCTGTCTTCAGTATTGTCTTGTCCCTGCGATTATATAAAGGACATATTTTTAAATTATCTATTTGTACGGGCGGGAATCGGCATGCCGAAATGGCCTGTCTGCATATTTAAATAAAGTCAATTTATGAATAACTACTTAATTCAACAGGTCTATGATTCGTATGGCGCCGAGGCTCATGAGACCTGGCGAAAGCTTGTCAAGAGGCATATGGAATACAACTACAAATATGCCTCCAAAGAATATAAAGATGGCTTCAAAAGCTTAAATCTCGATAAAAACAAAATCGTAAGGATTGACGAATTGAGCGAGACGCTGGGAGCCATATCGGGATGGAGTCTGATTCCCGTCAACGGTCTCATCCCGACGCGCGATTTCTTTTTCATGATCATTAATAAGAAGTACCCCGTGACTGTATTGATCCGGGAACCTTATGAGATAGATTTCAGTTCCCAACCGGACATTTTTCATGATGTTTTTGGCCATGTGCCGTTGCTGACCAGTGAAAAGTTCTACCGATTTCTTACTGAGTTCAGCACACTTGCGCTAAAGTATATTGACGATGAACTGGCTGTTGAGGAATTGGGGAGACTTTACTGGTACACCTACGAAATGGGGGTCATTTATGAAGATGGGGAGCTGATGTCCTACGGCGGAGCTATTTTGACATCGAATTCGGAAGTCAGGAATGTATATAATAAGGAGGTTCCGAAACTGCCCTTTAATGTAGAAGAGATATTCAGGACTCCTTATGACCCGTTCCAGCTGCAAAAGAAATATTTCGCCATCGACAATTTCGACGACCTTTTTAATTGTATGTCAAAGTTGCAGTTGAAGCTGGAACAAGACAGACTTCATACTTGTCCGGAAAAGGTTCTGTCTGACTATCCCATCAACAAAGCCTTGCGGCACGGTCTCAAAAATACCATCCTGTTTTTAAACGATATCCAGTACCGGTATCCGGATGCTATATCGTTTGCCGCCGGGCAGCCGGACGAATCGCTTTTCGATGTGGACGGGCATATTAAGAATATCGAAACCTTCATACAATATCAGATGGAGAGGTCCGGCAAAGACCGAGCGCAGGTAGTTGGTCAGATAGCACAATATGGCAGAACGAAGGGTATGATCAACGAATTGATTGCCAGATATCTGAAAAAGGACTGTGATATTCGTGCGAATGCAGAGGATATAGTCATGACTGTCGGAGCACAGGAGGCTTTTGCTATCATTATTTCCGCACTGGTCGACAGGGAGAGGGATATTATGCTTGTTGAGGAACCCGGATACATTGGGCCCAGTGGCTTTGCCACCTTGTTCGGATACCAGGTGGACGGAGTGCGCATGACCCAGGAGGGCATCGATCTCGATATCCTGGAAGAGAAGATCCGTTCCTATACTGAGGCCGGCAAGCGGGTAAAGCTCGTATATGTGATTCCCGATTTCCAAAATCCGTTGGGCGTCTCTATGCCGGTATTGCAGCGGCTCAAGCTTCTCGATCTGGCTGAGCGGTATAATTTTCTCATTGTAGAAGACAGCGTTTACAATACTTTGACCTATACTCAAACGATACATCCGACTATCAAATCGCTGGATCGCAGCAGACGCGTCATATTTGTAGGCTCTTTTTCAAAGTCCCTGTTTCCAGGCCTTCGGTTAGGATATATCGTTGCCGACCAGCAACTGGAAGATATCAATGGCGGATTGTCATCGCTGAGCGATGAGTTTGCCAAAGTGAAGGCTCAGATCACCAACAACACATCCGGGATCAGTCAGGCTATTGCCGGCGCGGTGCTTCTCCGGGGAAATGGTTCTTTAAGCCAGATGACGTCGGAGAAATTCAATGTGTACAAACGTAAGCGGGACAAGATTGCCGAATGTCTGCATGAGACCATCGGCCGGCATACATTCGATTGGGCGACCGGGATATCTTATAATATACCTGATGGTGGGTTTTTCATACGGGTAAAGCTGCCTTTTATCGTTTCAAATGAGGATGTTGTCGAATGCGCGAGGGATTTTAAGATGATATTCTCCCCAATGGAATTTTTCTATTTAGGTCCAACCGTCAGCAATGAGATTCGACTGACTTTCTCAAACCTCACGCCGGAGCAAATTGAAGAAGGAATATCAAAGTTTTCCGAGTTTCTCAGAAAGAAGACAGCACAGTCTGTGCTGCAGGAAGTACAGCTTGCTGTAGACTGACCATCTTTTAAATATTTTTTATGCATATCGAGCTCATGGAATCATTTGCGATTGATCACATTGAAATATACACCCCCATGGCTAAGCCGCTTGTGTACTGGCATAATGCGGGGCTGGGATTCGCTGTCGAAGGTTACAAGGGTACCGAGGCGGGATCAGCTCATGTTTCCTCTTATGTCCTAAGGAGTGGATCTATACGCCTTGTACTATCGTCGACCTATTCGACACTAGGTGTGGAGAAAGATGCGGAGATAGCCGGATTTCTCAGCAGACGCTATAGCGGGGTAAAGCGTGTGGTTCTGCAGTCCCGGGATGTACAAGGGGCTTTCGACCGGGCGGTTTCATCGGGAGCGATACCTGTCCGCGGCGTGCAGAGAATATCGGACGACAAGGGTTATGTCGAGTTGGCCTCGGTCGCCCTGTTTGGCGAGCAGGAACTGGGTTTCATAGACAGAAGCCATTACAAGGGATCGTTTCTACCGGGATTTAAGCCGGTTACATCCGGATATGCTAATGAGCCGAGGTTTACGACGATCGATCATATTGCCAGTGAACTGCGAACCAACGAGATCGGCTATTGGTCGCATTATTTGAGCAAGGCGGTAGGAGCGAAAGTGGTTCAGGAGGTAGGACGTTCTGGAGACAACAGAACGGGGATGATCATGAATATATGTCAGACAGATAACAAAGCATTGACGATGGTAATGTCGGAACCCATGGAGATTACAGGCCGATCAAAGATCAAGGACAATCTGGACATATTCGGTCCCGGCATTCATCACCTTGCATTTGCCACTGAAGACATTGTTTCCACTGTAGATGGGTTGCTGTCAGCATGCATAGAGGTCGTCGGCGTGCCTGATTCCTATTACGATCTACTAAGGGAGGAATACCCGGATTCCGGTCTGGATATCGATACGCTCCAGAAATTCGGGATATTGATGGATAAAGAGGAGGATTCCTTCCTGCTTCAAAAATTCATAAGGCCTTACGGGGACCAGCCATTTTTCTTTTATGAAATCGTCCAAAGGGTCAATGGTTATAACGGTTTTGCGCTCAAAAATATCAACGTACTAAAGAGGGCGGAAGAAAGAGAGCTTGCCAAAATTGGATAAACAATCAAAAAGAAATGTTACTCGAAGCTTTAAAGAATATAGTCGGCGATTTCTATGTCGACCCGGGAGAAAGTGCACCGGCATATTATCGAAAGGACGAATCTTTCGGATCCGACTGCGACTTTGATCTGCTGATAAAGCCCGGATCGGTGGAAGAGTTGTCTGAAGTCTTACGGACATGTTACCGGCATAACATACCTGTTACCGTACGTGGCGGTGGCACAGGCGTCACCGGCGGCGCTCTTCCTGTCAGGGGAGGTATTCTTATCTCTATGGAAAGGTTGAACAGGGTTTTATCAGTGGATAAGAAAAATCGTTTTGCGGTAGTTGAGGCTGGTGTTATAACTAAAGATTTTTGTGACGCTGTCGAGAAGGAGGGCATGTATTTTCCCGTGACACCAGGAAGCATGTCGCGGTCGTTTATAGGCGGCAATATTGCGGAGAACGCAGCCGGTATAAAGTCCTGCAAATACGGAACGTTTGTGGATCACGTGCTCAACCTGGAAGTGGTGCTGGCATCGGGCGAGATCATACAAACGGGAGCCAACGTGCACAAGAATGCAACAGGGTTCAATCTCACAAAGCTGTTTGTCGGATCGGAAGGTGTACTAGGGGTCGTCTCAAAGGCTGTGCTGAAGATCATGCCAAAGCCGGCATTCAGGAGCACATTGATGATGAGCTTTTCTTCTTTGCAGGATGCCTGCGGGATGGTGCTGAAAGCCAGTTCCATTTATCCCTGCCCCTGCGCAGTGGAGTTGGTTACCAAGGAGGCTATCCGGGTGGCTATGCCTTATTTGCCATCGGATTTTCCATTGGTTGCCTACTGCCCGGAGGCTCTATTGATCGTGGAATGGGAAGAACACGAAGAGTGCGGCATTGCCTCTGCAATTGCCTCGGCGACCAAAATGGCAAAGACCTTCGACGCGTGCCAGATGATAATGACGGATGAGCCGCAAGAGATCGAAAAGTTCTGGCTGGTGAGAAATGTCATCAGCCGGGCGATGACCGAGAATAACTGGATATACAGAGATATAGACTCCTGTGTTCCTCCGGCGGAGCTCTATGGATACTTGCAGAGGCTTGAGGAAATCCGGAACCGCTATTCCGTTCCACTGGTGTGCTTTGGGCATGCCATGGAAGGTAACATTCACTCCATGCTGCTGATCCCCAAGTCTCATCAGCAGGAGGCGGGAACAACGTCAGAGCTGGTACTGCAGGAAATATATAAGACCGTGGTCGCGCTTGGTGGCGCCATATCGGGAGAGCATGGTATAGGCAGTCTTCAGCAGCCATATCTGCCGATTCAATTCGACCCGTTCATGCTGGACCTGATGAGGCGGATCAAGTTGGTATTCGATCCGGCAGGGACTCTGAATCCGGGAAAGCTCCTGCTGGATATTGATTGAAGTTTAACAGTTAAACAGTATAGACAATGATCATCAAGTCCATCGTCCTATTTGGAGTGCTTGGCTGTCTCGTTTTCCTTTTGTCGGCCAGGATCGGATCGTTGCCGTCACAAGGCGCGTTTCTGAACCCCCTTACCGGATTCTGGTGCAATGCCGAACCCGTCAAGCCGGCTATCAGTGACAGCCGGCGGGTAAGAGGTATCATGAATGACGTAGTTGTCAGATATGACGAGGATCTTATTCCTCATATATTCGGTGGTGACGATCATGACCTTTATTTTGCGCAGGGATATGCGACGGCAAAGGCCCGGTTGTGGCAAATGGATTGGCTTATGCATATTGCTGCGGGGCGGCTATCGGAAATTGTCAGGGATGGCGAGCGGCACGACATATTTTACAGGCGAATCGGTATTAAGCGTGCGGCTGAGCGGTCGTTAGAGGCCGCTTTGGCCGACCCTTCGACCAGGACAATGCTAGAGGCCTATAGTGACGGAGTGAACGCTTTTATCGGGCAGTTGTCTCCAAAAGATTATCCGATCGAGTTCAAGCTGATGAATTATAAGCCGGAAAAATGGCAGCCCTTATATAGCCTGCTGATTTTGAAAATGATGGGTGAAACGATGTCGGGCGGCGAGCCACAGTTCGCTATGACAAATGCCTTGATAAAATTTGGGAAAGACACGACGGAGGATCTGTATGGGCCGGCATCGGCTATAAGGAAAGAGACGGTATTGGGAAGTAATAATTGGGCGCTGGACGGCAGACGCACGGCAAACGGTTTTCCATTGCTCGCTAATGATCCGCATTTGGGCATTACGCTTCCGTCCATATGGTATCAGGTACAGCTGACGTCTCCGGCCGAGAATGTAGAAGGCGTTTCGATACCTGGCATTCCTTGCGTCATCATCGGATTCAACCAGCAGATTGCCTGGGGGCAAACCAATGCGGCGATCGACGTCGTGGATTGGATCCATCTCACATTTAAAGGTCATTTAAACGACGAGTATTGGGATGGCACCGGATGGCGGAAAACGGAGCGGGTCGTCGAAACATACAAGCTGAAGGATAGCAGGGTGATCAGCGATACGATTATCTATACCGATTTCGGACCCGTAGTCTACGATGGCGGCCGGCACCAAGTTGGATCTTTCAGCCGACAGCTTCACGAAGAGGAAGGTTTTGCGATGCGATGGACGCTCCACCAGCCGTCAAATGATCTCAAAGGGTTTTACCTGTTGAACCGGGCACAGAACTATGACGACTACCGTATGGCACTGACAAATATCTGTTGTCCTACACAGAATTTCGCTTTTGCAGATAAACAAGGAGATATTGCATTGACAACCGCTGGGGCAATTCCTATCCGCATGTCCCGCCAACATCAATTCGTGCTGGAATGCGATTCTGCCCGGAGAGAATGGACAGGCTTCATTGCTGGAAGCAGGCTGCCCTCGCTAAAGAACCCGGTAAGCGGACTGCTATACTCTGCCAACGAACCCATTGGCGAAGCCTCCGGTCCTTATATTATTGACGGTCATTTTGCCAATCCAGCGCGGTCGGTCAGGATCAATGAAAGATTAGGTTATATGACGCATGCCACCGTAGACAGCATGAGGCTGCTGCAAAATGATGCCTACAGTGAAATAGCCAAGGTAGTACTACCGGTGTTATTGCGGCGGCTGGACGCGAATGCCTGTGCTTCCCATGCAAACATCGTCAAGATGCTGCAGGAATGGGATCTGCGTTTTCATGCCTCCTCTGCTGCTGCTGTTGTTTTTCAGGAATGGTGGCATCAGTTGTACAGTGCGCTGTGGGAAGACGATATCGATGGGGTTTCCGTGCGGATCCCATGGCCGGATGAATCTAAAACCATCAGCATTTTGGTTTCCGATACAAACTCGCATTGGATCGACAATATAAGAACTACGCAAAGAGAGACGATGCAATCACTCGTGAATACTTCATTCCTCAAGACTATTGCGGTCTTGCAGCAACGTTTTGGGTCTCAACCGGATAAATGGAACTGGGATAATGCGAGAAATACGGTAATCCGGCATCTGGGCGGAATGGATGCCTTTAGCTCGATCATAAGGAACTCGGATGGCGCACCAAATACCATCAACGCCCTATCGGACAACTCCGGTCCATCCTGGCGGATGGTGGTGGAACTGGGACCTTCTATCGTAGGATATGGTATTCTTCCGGGCGGAGAATCAGGTAATCCGGGGTCATACTATTATGACGACAACCTCCCATTGTGGGAGGAGGGTAAGCTCAAACCTTTGCTTTTCATGCACAATGAAAGCGAGCACCGCGAGAATATCCTAATGACATTGACATTAAAAAAATAGCACTCATGCCATTTATTATTTTTTTTGCGGGCCTGGCTCTTGGAATGCTGGCGCCTTTCTGGTGGTCCATCATGCCTGTCTCTTTCATTACCGCCTGGTTTTTTGCCCATTCCCGCAGTAAATTCTTTTGGAGTGCCTTCCTTGCCAACGCCCTGCTTTGGCTATTATTCATCATGTGGTGGTCCGTTCCCAACAGCTTTCTGCTGGCGAATAAAGTATCACGTATATATCGAATCCCTCACTGGAGTATACTAGGGCTAGCCGTTGTATTACTTGGCGGGCTTCTCAGCGGCCTGAGCGCTTTATGTGGGGTGTTGGCAAGAAAGATGATCGACCGGTTTAAGGCGGCCAGAAGACGCGACGCCGCCTGATATTTCCAAATAAACCTAAAAAAATACAATTATGTACGTAAAGAAAATTCAGGAAGTAAAGCAAGTACTTGACCAGATGAAAGAAAACAAGCTCATTGATGCATGGGAACTCCCGTACGAGAACCTGCTGACCCGGCTCAATGCGGCCATTTTTTTCATTGTGCCTTCGGATCATAGCGACGCTGACCTGTCCGCTATCCGAACCGAACTTGACAGATTTGATGATTTCAGCTATCGGGCGAATTCTGAGTTGAAATTGAGCAAATTGCCTTATCGCGTGACCTTCAACGCTGATGAAAAAATCAAAAACCTCCAGAGTGACGCCGAAAAGCAAGCTATGGAAGCCTAATACACCACTGACATAAACAAGTAGCCGTCGTACATGGAAAAGATCAATTTGATCTGCCTGCCTTTCGCGGGCGGAAGCAGGTATTCATATAGACCATATGAGGAAAGGATGCCGAGCTTCCTTAAATTCCTTCCATTGGATTATCCGGGCCGGGGAAGCCGTATTCGTGAGCCGTTTGCAGAAGATATGGATCTTTTGATCGACCAGTTGTATCGTGAAGTAAAGCATATCTTCTTAACCTCGGAGTATGCGTTGTATGGACATAGTATGGGAGCCCTTGTAGCTTGTTTGCTGGCCCGGCGCATTTCCAAAGACGGGAACCCTCTTCCTGCCCATATCTTCATTACCGGAGCGGCGGGACCTTCGGCACGAAACAAGAGCCATCGAAACAGGCATGTCCTGAACAAACCCGACTTTATCGAAGAGCTGCGGCAATTGAAAGGATGTCCGGAGGAAATTCTGAATGACCCGCAACTGCTTGATCACTTTGAACCGATCATCAGAGCCGACTTCAAAATAAGCGAGACTTATCAATATTCTGGACCTGCGCAGGTTGAAGTGCCTTATACTGTCATCACCGGCAGCCAGGAAGATATGGAACCCGAGGATGTTAAATGCTGGCAACAGGAATCTCCTTATAAGGTCGATTTCAAGACCATGCCCGGTAATCATTTCTTCATTTTCGACTACCCGTCCACCATTATGGAAATTATTTCAAGGAAGTTGACCAAACACGTAAAATTAAAATATTATGACAGACAATAAGGTTTATTTAAAATCCAATGTGGTCATTGAACCACTGGTAGACAAGTGGTATGCCTGGAGTCATTTGATCTCGCCTGGCACCGCCGCAATGAATCTCCTCGATCGGCATATCACCATCATGGAATCTTATATCGCAGCACCGCAGGTGCATGCTGAAGCGGTGTTCAATCCTAAAATGCGTGGAGGCCCTTTTATGGATTATGGTGGCAAGCGCGTAGACGAGGTGGAAAAGTTGCTTAATAAGATAAAGAAGGAGAATGCCAGGCAAATAGAATTTGGCAAGGCGCTGAAACAACTCGATAAGATGTTGATGGTGGAAGGGAAAGGATTCGGCCTTGAGAATCAATATGAGAAGATTCCGGATATACTCCGGGGATATGTGGAATTGCACTATGACCGAAATAACAACGCGGGGTACAGGTTTTTCGAATCTCTGCTCTTTGGCAGTGAATTCTACAACAGGCAGGCGCAGAGCATCGCTCTATGGCTTACGACAAATGACACTCGGCCGTTTTGTCTGAGTACTCCACGATTGGCGGATCCGAATGTGCTGGAATTATCCATTCCCTTTGATCATCCGGGTATCGATGCTCTGGCAGAGATGAAAAGAGTGCCCCAAATTGTTCCGTATATACAACAGATTTTGGGAGTAAGCGACGAACAGCTTGGTCTGTTCAACACTTTCTTTACTGCTGATGCGCCGGCCCCATATGAAAAGTATACCGGAGACAAGATCCGCATGCGTTATTTCGGGCATGCCTGTATTTTGATCGAGACACCGGATCTTTCTATCCTGATCGATCCGCTTATCAGCTATTATGGCTACTACTCCGATCTGGAACATTTTTCAGACGCGGACCTGCCCGATACCATCGACTATGTGCTGATAACACACAATCACCAGGATCATGTGCTTTTTGAGACTCTGCTGCCGTTAAGACACAAAACAAAGAATATCATCGTTCCGAAGACCTGTAGTGGAAAACTCGAAGATCCCGATCTGAAGCTGATGTTCGAAAATATCGGATTTCACAACGTTTATTCCATCGGGGAGATGGAAGAGATCCAGTTTGCAGATGCTACTATTACGGGGCTGCCTTTTACAGGCGAACACAGTGATTTGAATATATTATGCAAATCATGCTATCTGTTGAGTATCGATGGATTCAAGCTTATGTTCTTTGCCGATTCTCGCATTCTGGAGCCGAAGTTATACAAGTATATCCAGCAGCATATCGGAAGCGTCGATGTAATGTTCCTGGGCATGGAATGCGACGGCGCGCCTCTTTCCTGGTTATATGGACCCTTAATGACAAAGAAGCTTCCCAGGGATCAGGACTCGAGCCGAAGGCTGGCCGGTTCAGATTGTGCGAAAGGAATATCCCTGGTAGATATATTCAATCCCAAAGAAGTATATGTCTATGCAATGGGACAGGAGCCCTGGGTGGAATTCATCAGCAGTATTAAATATACCGACGAGTCCAATCCAATTGTTCAATCCAATAAGATGATCGGAATTTGCAGACAGCGAAATATTGTTGCCGAAAGGCTTTTTGGTGAAAAGGAGATCCTTTACAATAGACAAGCAACGGCTTCAATGGTATAACCTCGCATCGTGTTTCAGGTTTAAAATAAAGTGATGGTATGTTAGTAAAATATCTCCCCCTTCATCCGGCACAACAGGACGTTTTTCTTGACCAAATGCTCAATAGCGATAGCGCCTATTATAACATAGGAGGATATATCAGATTGCAGGGCGTATTGGATGTCGACATATTGAAAGTGGTCTTTCAATCGGTTCCGGAAGTATTCGATGCATTCAATATGCGTTTTGGATTTGACGAACACGGTGTGCCGACGGCCAGGATGGTTAGGTCGCATGAGCTTTACTTTTTTGAAGAACTCGACTTTTCCACTTCGGGTGATCCGGCCGGCCAGGCGCTGCAATGGATGCAACGGCAATTCAATATTCCTTTTGTTATAACAGAAGGCGCTCCTCTATTTGAGCTTGTTCTGCTCAAGATCTCTGCCAATGAGTATTGGTCTTTTAATAAATATCATCATCTGATCACCGATGGTTTCGGATTTACCATTTGGGCAAAATATATAGCCGGTAAATACCGGTCGCTGGTCGAACCTGCGGAGATGAAGTGGGATTATCCTTCTTATGTTGATGAGATGGCAAGAGCTTTTGAATACCGTCACTCTGACTCGTATGCCAAAGAGGGAGACTATTGGAGGCAAAAGATCGGCCCCAAGCCTGTTAGGTCTGTCAGTCCCCGTGTTTCTCCGCAATCGGGAGGTCAGACAAGTGGAAGATATGTAGCTGTTTTGGACAATGAAAGAGAGGCGTTCCTTTACCGGCTGCAGGAGCAAAGCAAATGCAGTCTTCAGCAGCTGACAATTGCAGCGTTAGGGATATATTTTTCCCGGCTTTCGGGGCAGGAAGAGGTAGTTTTCGGAACGCTGGTTCACAAGCGCAGGAACAAGCGAAACAGAAGTGTCGTTGGAATGTTTTCCGGCATCATTCCGTTCAAGGCGATGTATTCTTCCGGCTTAAAGGTGGAAGAGCTTTTGAGGTCCATTGTGACGGGCCAGAAGAGCGACTACAGAAACCAGGAGTATTTAATAGGAGATCTCAACAAATATGTGAAGAATGATTTGCTAAATGGCTTTCTGGATATCATAGTCAATTACAAACTGCTCGATTTTGCCCTGGATTTCGGGAAAAAAATCGAAGCTACTACACATGAGCTCTCCTGTGATAGTTCGAGATTCCCTCTTCATATTTGCTGGCGGGATTACGGGAAACAACAGCCGCTGGAGTTATATATAGAATATCAACATGATTATTTTTCCGATGCCGAAGCTAATGATCTGATCCAAAGGCTGTTCCTGATCCTTGAACAGTTCTATGATTTTCCACGTTGTCTTATCGGGGATCTTTGCCTTGTAGCCGAGGATGAACGCAGAAAACTCGATGCGTTTAATGCCACCGGGGTTTTTTGGCCACGACGCGGGACGGTGGTGGATCAGTTTGAAGAGCAGGCGGGTCGTACACCGGGTGCGTTGGCGGTGGTGTACGAGGGCTTGTCGCTGAGCTATGGAGAGCTGGATGCGCGATCGAACCGGCTGGCGCAGTACCTGCGGGGGCAGGGAGTGGACCGGAATGTGCTGGTGCCGTTGTGCGTAGACCGTTCGCTGGAGATGATTGTTGGGATCCTGGGGATATTGAAGGCCGGGGGCGCGTATGTGCCGCTGGATCCGTCCTATCCTGTGGATCGGCTGCGGTACATGCTGGAAGATACGTCGGCGGCGTTGCTGGTGAGCAGCAGCCGTCAGGGGGAGCTGCTGAAGCAGCTGCAGGGGGAGGCGGGCGCCATCCGCCAGGTACTGATAGATGAGTGGTGGGAGGAGATGGGCCAGGAGGCGGCCGTGCGTCCTGCCGGGGGTTCGGGAGCGGAGGATGCGTGTTATGTGATCTACACGTCGGGTTCGACGGGCCGTCCGAAGGGCGTGGTGGTGGAACACGGGGGGGTATCGAACATGGTATTCGGCCACCGGGAGCTGCTGGGTGTAGGGAAAGGAGAAAAGGTATTACAGTTTGCGTCAATGAGTTTTGACGGATCCTGCCAGGAGATATTCAACACGCTGTGCAACGGGGGCAGCCTGGTGCTGATAGATCAGGAGAGGATGCTGTCACCGTTGGGGCTGAGCGAGGTGCTGCGGGGGGAAGGGGTGGCAGTAGCGACCTTGCCGCCATCGTACCAGGGCGCGGTCAAAGATGAGCTGGCGGGTCTGCGGGTATTGTATTCAGCGGGCGAGGAGCTGGACGCGCGTGTGGCGTCGGCGATCGGGTCGAAAGGGATCCGGTTGATCAACGGGTATGGTCCTACGGAGAATACGGTGACGGCGACGCTGACGGACAGGCCGGTGAGGCCGGATGGAATAGTGACGATCGGCCGTCCGATCGGAAATGTGCAGATATACATATTGTCTGGCCTGGGCAAGGTTCAACCTGTGGGAGTGAGCGGAGAGCTGTGCATCGGCGGGGTGCAGGTGGCGCGAGGGTATCTGAACCAGCCGGAGCTGACATCGGAGCGTTTTATAAGTCATGGGGAGTGGGGCCGGGTGTACCGCAGCGGGGACCGAGGGCGGTGGCTGGGAGATGGGAATATCGAGTACCAGGGCCGGATGGATGAGCAGGTGAAGCTGCGCGGCTACCGGATCGAGCCGGGAGAGG
>DATMGS010000024.1:0-61986 GCA_035555335.1 Puia sp. | reverse complement strand
ATTAAAAACGGGAGCGCAAATGTAGGTATTCCAAGCGGGAAAATAAAAAAAACCGCGTCAAATGACGCGGTTTGAAGTAAAAATATTCGAAAAAGTCCTTTTATGCGTTTTTTTCCTTCTTTTTCTGGGGTTTCGGCGCCCAGATGGCCAACATCCGCTTCCCTTCCATCTTCGGCATGCCTTCCAGCACACCGGAATCATTCAGACGTTCGGCAAACTTAAGCAGCAGCAGCTCTCCCCGCTCCTTGAACTGGATAGCGCGTCCCTTGAACTGCACATAAGCCTTTACCTTATTCCCTTCCTTCAGGAACTTCTCCGCATGCTTGGCCTTGAAGTCGAAATCATGGTCATCCGTGTTGGGGGTAAACCGGATCTCTTTTACTTCGGAGGCCTTGCTCTTGGCCTTCATTTCCTTTTCCTTCTTCTTCTTCTCGTAAAGGAACTTATTATAATCGATGATCTTACATACGGGTGGGTCTGCATTGGGAGAGATCTCTACCAGGTCGAGCTGTTGCTCCTGCGCCATTTTTAACGCTTCCTGGATCGGGTAGACCCCTACCTCTATATTATCTCCGACCAATCGTACCTGCGGTACCCTGATCATGTTATTGGTACGGTGTTCTTGTTGTTGTTCTTTTCTAAAACGTGGATTAAAATTACCTCTCGGTTGTCGTGGTGGAAATGCCATTTACAATTTTTAAGTTTAGCCCCATCCCTTTAGAGGGGGTTTTAATTTTTAACGATTCTATTTTAACCGGGCGGAGCCCGGTTGTGAACCAGGAATTCAATTCGGAGGGACCGGACGAGTATGAAGTTACTTAATAAATAACAAATTCTACGATCTAAAGTTCCCTTCTCCTACCCTGCAATTATTCCGCAGGGTTGCGATCATTCCGCATTCGCCCGATTATTCCGCACTCCGCGATTTAATCTCCAATTTTATGCCATCTATGAATTCGTCGATGGATTTTACGCCCAGATCTCCTTTTCCCTGTCTGCGGACGGCTACTTTGCCGTCGTTCATTTCTTTCTCGCCGATTACCAGCATGTAAGGAACTTTGGCTAATTCAGTGTCCCGGATCTTTTTGCCGATCTTCTCGCTGCGGTCGTCGATCGATGCGCGAATATCCGCATTTTTCAGGGAAACTAAAAGGTTTTGTGCATAATCCAGGAACTTATCGCTGATCGGGAGGATCTTGACCTGCAGCGGGGCCAGCCATACCGGGAACTTCCCGGCATAGTGTTCCAGGAGGAATCCGATGAACCGTTCGTGGGTTCCCAGGGGGGCCCGGTGGATGATCAGGGGAGTCTCTGCATGGTTCTCCTTATTGGTGAATTCCAGTTTGAAACGGCGGCCCTGTGCAAAATCGACCTGGTTGGTGGCCAGGGTGAATTCGCGGCCGATGGTGCTCCAGATCTGGACGTCGATCTTAGGGCCATAGAAAGCCGCTTCGTCCTGTACTTCGACAAAGGGGGTATTGGTCCGGATGAGGACGTCCCTGACGAGGGCTTCGGTTTCCTTCCACAGTTCGGGTTCGTCGATATATTTTTGTCCCAGTTTGGCCGGGTTGTGCAGGCTGAGCCGCATGACATATTTATCTACGCCGAAAATTTTGAAATACTTAAGGTACATCTCGTTTACCGCTTTGAACTCCTCATAGAACTGCTCTTTGGTACAATAGATATGTGCGTCGTTCATATGCAGGCAGCGTACCCGCATCAGCCCGAACAGTTCGCCACTTTGCTCATACCGGTAACAAGTTCCATATTCCGCCAGGCGGTAGGGTAAATCCTTATAGCTTTTGGGCTCGGCGGCGAATATTTTGTGGTGATGGGGGCAGTTCATCGCCTTCAGGTAATATTTCACGCCTTCCAGCTCCATAGGAGGGTACATACTGTCCTGGTAATAAGGGAGATGGCCGCTCGTTATATAAAGGCTTTCCTTGCCGATATGGGGGGTCACGACGCGCTTGTAACCGGCTCTTTCCTCGCTCTCTTTGGCGAGGCGTTCCAGTTCCTCGATGACGATGGCGCCATTGGGCATCCACAGGGGGAGGCCGGGGCCTACTTCATCGTCGAAGGTGAAGATGCCCAGTTCCTTGCCCAGTTTGCGATGGTCTCGTTTTTTAGCTTCTTCCAGCAAGACGAGGTATTCGTCCAGTTCCTTCTGGGAAGGATAGGTGACGCCGTATACCCGGGTGAGCATTTTGTTCTTTTCATCACCTTTCCAGTAGGCGCCGGCGATATTGGTCAGTTTACAGGCCTTGATAAAGCCGGTATTGGGGATATGCGGTCCGCGGCAGAGGTCGGTGAACTGCCCTTGCGTATAGAAGGTGATCTCTCCGTCTTTGAGGTTCTGGAGGAGGTCGAGCTTATATTCGTCGCCTTTGTCGGTGAAATATTGTACGGCGTCCCCTTTGCTGATCTCTTTGCGCTGGTAGACTTCGTTCTTTTTGGCCAGCTCCGCCATTTTGGCCTCCAGTTTGCGAAGGTCCTCTTCGGTAATCTGTTGGCCACCCAGGTCCATATCATAATAGAAGCCGTTGTCGACGGCGGGTCCGACCCAGAATTTGACGCCCGGGTACACGGATTCGACGGCTTCGGCCAGGAGGTGGGCGGAGGAGTGCCAGAAAGTGGATTTACCTTCCGTATCGGACCAGGTGAGCAGTTTCAAGGTGGAATCTTCCAGGATCGGGCGTGTCGCGTCCCATACCTGTCCGTTTACACTGGCCGCCAATACTTTTCTTGCCAATCCCTCGCTGATGGATTTGGCAATGTCTAATGCAGTGGAGCCTTTTGCATATTCTCTGATGGCTCCGTCGGGAAAAGTGATCTTGATCATAAGGGTGCAAAATTAACGAACTATTGCGAGACTTGATCAGGGTTGGGTGGACGAACGGCAGCAGAAAATAAATTATTTCCTTTAACTTGCTAAAGTGAAACACCTGAACATGCGGAGTTTTTTTATCCTCCTTTTATTTTTGGCAGCTGGAAGTGCGTATGCCCAGGATCTTACGGGTGTCTGGCAGGGACACTTTCGCTCGGGCAGTATGGCGAACCGATCTTCGCTATTCGATGACCGTTATAAGTTCGAAGTGCAGATCGCCCAGCATGACAAGTCATTGGAGGCCGTGACCTATTCCTATCTCTCCTCTTTATTCTATGGAAAGGCCTCCGCGGCCGGTACCGTCAATCCCAAAACCAATAAAGTCCTTTTGCAGGAAGGCAAATTGCTGGAGGTGCGCAATCAGTCGGGGGATGTCTGTATCATGACCTGCTTCCTGCAATATTCCAAACTGGGAGACGAAGAGTACCTGGAGGGCAATTTTGTCAGCATGAATACCCGGGATTCTTCCAATTGTGGCCGGGGCTCTGTATTCCTGCGCAAAGTGATCTCTTCGGATTTTTATAAGGAACCTTTTTTGGAGAAGAAGGAAGAAGAAACCGCGAAGGCAGGTCCACCGAAAAAGCTGGTTGCTCCCTCTACAAGGTCTTCCACCACCACCCCAACACCACCTGCAAAATCGTCTGTCGCAAAAGCTCCTCCTGCGAAAGAGGTGGAAAAAGGGCCGGAGAAGCCCCTGGTGAAGAAGAAGCCGACGACCGAAAAGAACCCCACCCCTGAGAAGGCCTCCGCACGGGTGGCCAGGATCAGTACGCCCCAGGCTATGCAGCCGCAATCCAAAATGGATTCGACGGCGGGGATCGGCAAGAAGTTCGCGGTCATCACTCCGCGGGTGCTGCTGTCCCGGTCGAATCAGCTGGTGAAAACCATTACCGTGAATTCCAATGAGGTGGTCCTGAATATCTATGACGACGGGGCCATCGATCACGATACCATCTCCGTCTACCTGGATAAAAAGCAGGTGATCAATCACGCCATGCTGACGGACCGGCCGATCGTGCTGACCCTGCACCTGGATGAGTCCGAGGATTATCATGAGCTGGTGATGGTGGCTGAAAATGAAGGCGAGATCCCTCCCAATACTTCCCTGATGATCGTGAAGGCCGGCGGCAAGGAGTATGAGGTGCGCATTACTTCTACGGAGCAAAAGAACGCCGTGGTCGTTTTCAAATACGAAAAGCTAAAATGACCGTGACGATATGATGCGTACTATCCTTGTTTGGCTCCTCTTTTTGCTGCCCGGGTGCCTGATCGCTTCGGAAGATCTCAATGGGATCTGGAAGGGGACGCTGACCCAGGGGCCGGGGGGCTGCTATCCCCAGTATTATCTGGAGCTACAGATCAATTTTGCCAATGACCAGATCACGGGGAAGGCTTACGATTATTACGATAAGGAGCATTTCATCAAAATGAATTTTACCGGCCGCTACAATGCACAGACGCACCGGCTGGTCTTGATCGAGAACCGGGTATTGCAGGAAAATATCCCCCCGGACTGTGCACCCTGCATCAAGACCTATGACCTCCATTATTCCAGGAAAGGAGAGGATGAATGGCTGACCGGTGATTGGAAGGGGCTTATTTCGGGAAAGCGGTCGGCCTGTCCTCCGGGGAAGATAGAGCTAAAGAGGGCCGGGTCCTCCGATTTCCCTATCGATATCGAACAAAGCGATACGCTGCTGAAGCTGCAGCAGACCCTGCATTTGCAGCCGAGGGAAAAGGATCTCATCAAGACGGTCGTTGTTGGCAGTCCCAAAATAAAGATCGAATTATACGACAATGCGGAGATCGATCACGATACGGTGACCGTCCTCATTAACAACAAGCTGCTGCTCTACCGGCAAATGCTCCGCGACAAACCGCTGACGCTCGACTTCAATGCTTTTCCCGGTGTGGAATACGAGCTGGTGATGTATGCCGACAACCTGGGCGAGATACCTCCCAATACGGCGTTGATGGTCGTGACGGCCGGAGCGCAGAAAATGCAGGTCTTTCTGTCGTCGAGCGAGCAGAAGACGGCGGCGGTGAAATTCATTTACAGGCCGCAGTGAGGGGCGGCCGAGTCCGGCAAGCCCCGGACCAACCGTTATTTCTTTACGAAACCTATGGAATCGGTGATCTCGCCGCAGCCCAGCATCTTTTCTTTATAGACCGGGTGTTTCTTACCCAGGTAGGGGTTGATGATCTTCGCGTTATTGCTCAGCCAGAATCCCTCTTCGGAGTCTTTAAATGCCATGGGACAGCGTACATGGTAGATGGTCTCGCCGTCGTACCGTACCGTATTGATCAGGGTGTAGAGCTGGTCGGTGAGCGCATTGAAGGCCCTGCGTTTTGCTTCGATACTTGTCTCCCCGGTAAAGCCTTTGGCTTCTCCCCCGATGCTGGCGGCCATGCTGCGGGCGGTCATGATGATATTCGTATCCGCTTTCAGCGTATTTAAAGGGAGGCTGTCGGCCTTTTGCCCCAGGGTATAGGCAGCCTGGTCCGCCCGGAGGGTATCCCATTCCACCAGGGCGTCCTTCAGGGAGTAGTAATCGCTCATTAATTCTGTAAAAGCCGTATTGAAAACGCCGGAGTTTCTACTGATTTTCAGGGCCTGGTCCTTAATTTCCACGGGTTTAGTCTCACTCCCGGAGAAGAAGAGCCGGTAGGCCAGCAGTCCGGCCAGTAAGAAAACGATGATCAATAAGACTACTTTCTTCATGAGATCGAATTTTGCCAAATTTAAGGCATAAAATTGAGGGAGAGTACTTTTTGGGCGGGAACTGACCCTGCCTCACCGCTTTACGGCCAGTTTGCACTATTTTTGCAGGGTTCGGGGCTTTCAAAGCAGAAAATGAAGCTTTTGAGAACGTTTTGGGCCAATAATAAGGCGGAAACGAGACTTTTGCGACATTGCGGGCTGAATAAACAATATAAATCTTTAGGAGAAAACATGCTAGCAGGACTACAAGACGTAACTTTTGAATTCGGAGCCAGGGTAATAGTAAGAGACGCCACCTGGCATATACAGCCCAACGAGCGGATCGGGCTGATCGGCTACAATGGAACG
Organism: Puia sp.; assembly: GCA_035555335.1. Lineage (GTDB taxonomy): Bacteria > Bacteroidota > Bacteroidia > Chitinophagales > Chitinophagaceae > Puia. The sequence goes on along the minus strand of DATMGS010000024.1, from coordinate 56,029 downwards.
GGAAAATCCACTTTATTGAAATTACTGGCGGGCGAATACAAGCCTTCGGAGGGAACGGTGGAAAGAAGCCGGACCACGAGCATCGGTTACCTGCACCAGGACCTGTTGAGCTTCGACACGAATGGTTCGATCCTGGAAGTGGCGATGACGGCCTTTGAAAAAGTGCTGCAACTGGAAAAGGATATCGATGAACTGGGCAAGAAGCTGGAGCAAAATCCGGAAGACAATGCCCTTCTCCACCAATATACGGATGCCCTGCATGAAATGGACACGCTGGATGGCTATAGCATTCATCACCGGACAGAGGAGATCCTCCAGGGTCTCGGTTTCGCCAATGCCGATCTGCAACGCCCCTTCCGGGAGTTCAGCGGAGGCTGGCGGATGCGTGTATTGCTGGCCAAGATGATCCTGCAGCAGCCGGACCTGCTTCTGTTGGATGAGCCTACCAACCACATGGACCTTCCGTCCATCGAATGGCTGGAAAAATACCTGCAGCATTACCAGGGATCGGTGGTGATCGTGAGCCACGATAAGTACTTCCTGGACCGGATGGTGACCAAGATCGTAGAGGTCTACCAGAAGGAGCTACATATTTATAAGGGGAACTACAGCTATTACGAGACGGAGAAGGCGCTGCGGGTGGAACTGCAGCAGCAGGCTTTCGCGAACCAGCAGGATTATATCCGTCAGCAGGAGCGGTTTATCGAGCGGTTCCGCGCCAAGGCGAGCAAGGCCGCTGCTGCGCAGAGCGCCATGAAAAGACTGGACAAGATCGACCGTATCGAGGATATGGAGATCGAACGGCCCAATATAAAGATCAATTTCCGGGTGGATAAGACGCCCGGGCGGGTGCTGGCCACTCTCAAACATGCCACGAAGAAGTTCGGAGCGCTGACGATCGTGGAGAACGCCTCGGCGGAAATCGACCGGGGGGACAAGATCGCCCTGATCGGGGCCAACGGAAAGGGAAAGTCCACGTTGCTGCGGATAGTAGCCGGGGTGGAGCCTTTCGAGGGAGAGCGGATCTGGGGGCACAATGTGGAGGAGAGCTTCTACGCGCAGCACCAGATGGAGGCGCTGGATGTGAACAATACCCTGCTGGAAGAAATGCAGGCTTGCGGGAGCCAGAAGACGGATCTGGAGTTACGGGTATTGCTGGGATGCTTCCTCTTCAGCGGGGATGACATCGACAAAAAAATCAAGGTATTGAGCGGAGGAGAGAAAGCGAGGATCGCCCTGGCGAAGACGATCGTCAGCAAGGCGAACTTCCTGTTGTTGGATGAACCGACCAATCACCTGGATATGCATAGCTGCGATCTGCTGATCGACGCGTTGAACAAATATGAAGGCAGCTTGTTGCTGGTAAGTCATGACCGTTATTTCATTTCCAAAACAGCCAATAAGATCTGGGAGATTGACGAGCATATAATCCGGGAGTTCAAGGGTACTTATGCCGAGTGGGTGGATTGGAAGGAGCGCAATGTGGCGGCTCGTTTGCAGGCGGCTAATTCCGGGGCTAAGTCGGGCTCGGGGGATTCGTCCGCGAAAACGCTGTCTAAATCCGGGACGGAGAGTGCGACGGCCAGTGGTAATGCGGCCAATGCGGGGAAATCGGGTAATCCCTCCAACAATTCCTCTAATGGAGGAAGAGTAGGGAAGAACGGATCTCCCGCTCCGGTACTATCCGCGCCCGTCAATACGCCGATCAATAAAGAGCAGAAGAAGGAATTGCAGCGCCAGCAGAAATTGTTCCAGGAGCTGGAGGAGCGGATTGCGAACCTGACCAGACAAAGGGCTCAGCAGGAGGCATCCCTGGCCGATCCTTCCACGTATTCTGATAGAAATAAGTTTGTAGAAGCGGAAGTGGCGTATAAGAAGACCAGCGAGGAATTGGATAAGGCGAATAAACAGTATGAACAGGTGTTCGAAAAGATCATGGAGTTGGAAAAGGCGCTTTAGTAGCTGAGAATATTTTTTCATGAATAGTCCATCGAGATATTTCCTCGTCTACAGTGTATTGGTATTTCTTTGTATCCATGTATCTGCACAGACGCTGACACTAACACAGACACCGGACTCCTCCGGCCACCATCGTCCCCGGATCGGGCTCGTGCTGAGTGGAGGCGGAGCCAAGGGGTTGGCGCATATCGGTATTATGAAGGCCATCGATTCGGCCGGGCTGAAGGTGGACTATGTCACGGGGACCAGTATGGGCAGTATCCTCGGCGCTCTCTATGCCATCGGCTATTCCGCGGATTCCATTGAAAAGATCACCCGCCATATAGATTGGGAACTGCTGTTCTCCAATCAGTCCACCATGAAAGGCATGATCATGGAGGAAAAGGACGAGTATGGCAAATACGATATCGAGCTGCCCTGGGTGAATCATTGGTTCCGGTTTGCCACCGGGGTGATCGAGGCCCAGGAGCTATGGCTCAAATTCTCCGAGCTGTTCCGCCCGGTATATAACATCAAAGATTTCTCTAAATTTCCCATCCCCTTCAAATGTATCGCGACCGATGTATCGTCCGGCGACCCGGTAGTGATCGACAGCGGGGAGATTGTATCGGCGCTGCGTTCCAGCATGGCCATTCCATCCATCTTCACTGCCGTGGAATATGATGGGAAGAAATTGGTGGATGGCGGTATCGTACGAAACTTCCCGGTGAAAGATGTCCGGCAGATGGGAGCCGACCTGGTCATTGGCAGTAATGTATCGGGCGCTCTTCGCAGTTCCAAGCAGGTGACCAATCCCATCCAGGTCTTATTGCAGGTCGCTTTCTTCCGGGAGGCGGAGGATACCCGCACGCAGATCCCTTTCTGTAATATCTATGTGCACCAGCCTCTCGAGAAATTCGGGATGGCCAGTTTCGGGGAGAGCAACGAGATCCTGGACGCAGGACTGGCAGAGGGGCGCAGGCTCTACCCCCGGCTGAAACAGCTGGCCGATTCTCTGAATGCGATCTATGGTCCACAGGAAGTCGCAAAGGACAGGCTGCCGGCCGTATACCCGGTGAAGATCTCTTCTTATACGGTGAAAGGGTTGGATCGGACCGGAGAGGGGTTCTTCATACAAAGCATGGGACTGGTGACCAGGCATTACTATATGGCGGAAGACCTTAGCCGGATGATCCGGAGGGCCTATGGGACCCGCTATTATACCCGGATCACGTATGCGCTGGTCTCGGACTCTACCGGCACCGGCGACAGCAGGATCGTGTTCGAAGTGGAGGAGAACCCCCTGACCTTTGCCAAGATCGGGCTGAATTACAATCAATTCAGCGGGATCAGCGCTATCTTCAACCTGACGGCCCGGAACTTCCTCACTCCTACTTCCCGCAGCCTGGTGACGATCAATATCGGGCAGAATTTCAGGATCCGCGGTGAGCATCTGCAGTATTTCAGCCGGAGGGCCAATTTTGCCTTTACCCTGGGCGCCCAGTTCGATCAGTTCAATATCACGACTTATAACAGCGCCTTTAAAGAGGCGGGACTTTATGATCAGAATTATTTCAAGCTGGATGGCAGGCTGAGCTATTTCACGAACCGGAATCTTACGGTGGGAATGGGGAGCCGGTTTGAATGGATCCATTACGATCCTTCCATTACTTCGAGCCTGGAGTTCAAGGGCCGGAATGATTTTACGACGAGCTATCTGTTCCTGCGGCATAATACCCTGGACAGGCCTTTCTATCCCCGGCGCGGGATGAAAATAGAGGTAGAGGGGGATTATGTCTTTACGCAGAGTCCCCGGGCCGACTACTTTGCTTCCAATACTACCGGGTCGGATACCAGTTTCTCCGATAAACCTTATCAGCGGATCTTATTTAACCTGGACCGGTATATGCCGATAGGGAGCCGGTATACGCTGTTTACCCATGCGCAGCTGGGGATGAATTTCGACTACCGGCATAATATCATGAATGAGTTCTCGATCGGTGGGATGACGAGTCAGTTCCATAACCAGATCACTTTTGCCGGTCTGCGGGAAGGGAGTTTTTATTCGCCCAGTGTGGCGGAGTTACAAATGGGGCTTAGATATCAGCTATTCAGCAATAGTTTCCTAACGGGAAGGGCCAACGTACTAATGAATAATTTTATCACCAACAGCAGTTTCTTCAACACCCCTGATTTCCTGTCGGGTTATGCGCTGACCTTCACCTATAATTTTGCGTTGGGGCCGCTGGAGCTGAGTGCGATGTATAGTGATCAGTCCAGGCAGGTGATCGGGTATGTGAATATCGGGATACCTTTTTGAGATCCGGGATGCCCGTTTGAATGATTAGTAAATAAAAAAAGCCGCATTGCTGCAGCTTTAATATTTTAATAAGACTGTTCGGCTAAGACACCTACCTTTCGGTTGTTCAGCTTCTTCACCTGTCTTATTGGTGTAAAGTTAGATAGCCAATTTGTAATAACAAAATCAAATTGAGCAGATTTCTACCATTTTTTTATTGTCACATCTGCTTAATATTGAGCTATCTCCTTGCATTTCAATACAATACTGGCCCATAGGCATTCTAAAATCGTCTGTACACATCGCTGTTTTGACTGTTATTTCGCAGTTATTTATTCTCAAACAATGAGCTTCAATTACGACGTTTAGTTTGCTTCCATTTGATTCTTCCTGTAAAACAACTCTTACAGGAGGTGGAAGCGAGAAGAAATTCATAAATTTAAACCCTGCGACTGCTGAACTATAAAATAATAAATGCTTTAAAGATCTTTTAACCAGGTCTTCAACTGTCTTGGGATCTATGCCTTCTCTTTTGCCATCTTCATCTCCATATTGATGTCTATCATGATAGTGTTTGTCAAACCACAGCTCTATATGGATGTTTTCCACTTCCACGAAAATCCTCCGTGCATGATCAGAGCTTTTATTTTTTATAAAAGCCACCCCATCCTCAATAGCAGGCAATCCTTTTTTTACATATTGAATCCTCTTCCTCGGTTCACGCTGGTCCATTACTATAATTTGATGGCTCAAAGTTATAATAAACAAAAATCAAGGTTTTTTAAAAATCGATGATTCCCGATTTTTTTTCCAGATCGGGCTGCGTGGTTAAGCGGAGGGATTGTTACAACGTGATAGGACGCGCCGGGAAGCCGGCGGGAATCACCTACTCCCTTGCCTTAATAAAATCTGACACGATATAGCTGATGAGCTTGCCGGTGGAGTCATCTTTTTGGCCGTCTTCGAGGGCCGTGGCCCCTTCGCAAATGTGGAGGTAGGCTATCTTGGAATCCGTGGCGGCGAAGGTGACGTATTGCCGGGCATGGAGCGGGGAAAGGCCTGAGGGAGTGAGGCCGGCGCTCAGCACCTGCTGGATACCATCCAGGTCTAATTCCAGTCCGATATAATTTTCGTCGGTGAAGTCGGTCGCATGGGCAACGGCCTGGGGGAAGGTCCTTTTTTCCAGGATGAAAATATCCTCATAGGTGATGAGGTCCATAAAGGGGTTGTTGGCGATGTCCAGCCAGACATTCTGCTGCAGGTAATTTTCGTGAACGCCGATCGCGCAGTATTTCTGGAGGTAGCCGTCTTCGTCCGCATAACGGAATGGGTTGCCGCTGTGCCTGCCCTCGGAGGGCCGGTAATTCGTATGGGCGTCGAGGTTCACGCAATTGATCTGGGCCAGGGGGATCAATCCAGCCTTGTACAGACCTTTGGCGGAGCCCTTTATCAGGGGATAGGCGTTGTTGTGGCCGCCGCCGATGACGATGGGGATCTTCCCGTAGGTGGTGATGATCTTCGTCAGGCATTCTACTTCTTCGTCGATGGTATGTACGGCGTGCCGGTAGGCCGCGATCTTCTCTTCGGGGCCGTGTGCATTGGCTTCGATGAGCTGTTGCAGGTCGCTGAAGTCGAAATGTCCCAGGACGAGGATGTTGTCGCCCTGCAGGAAATCGTTGCTCTGAATATTGAGAAAGCGCTGCAGGAAAGGTAGCCAGGCGGTGGTGGCCCCACCCTGTCCTTCATTGGCTTTGATCCCGATGTCTTCGGGAATGCCGACCAGGACGTATTCTGCGGGTGATTTTTCGATGAATTGGGCCAGGTTCTCCTGCGTTGGTTTGCCTTCCGCGTTGCCCGCCACCAACACCCGCTCTCCCAGTTTCGTTTCAAATTGGCGGATCTTCGTTACCGAGAGGATGTCCTGCTTGCTGTAGATTTTCAGGTGTTGCATAAGACGTGCATTTGAAGGTTAAAAAAATTGGTGTTGCAAGGCCCGGTGACGTTCGCTCAACCGACGTTGGACCGGTGACTAACTTCCGATCTTCCCGTTGACGACTTCCAGGATACGGGTTTCCGCTTCGATTGTTTTGTCCTCGATCTCTTTGCCTTTGGCGATCATCGCGGCGGCGTAGGTCTTATCCGCATACCCGGCGGCGTTGATCCGTACGTTCATGAAGGCCCCCATCACTCCTGCCCGGGCGCATAAAGCGCCGACGCCTGCGTCGGAAACGGAGTTAGGGTTGCCGGTCTCCGCCATCGCCCGGATCACTTCCAGACTATTATAGGCGATCTCCATGACCCTGAACGGGATCTCGATGGCGATCTTTGTCGCCTCCTGGATAGCCTGGGTACGGTGCTTTTTCTCCTCTTCTGTTGCTTTGGGCAGGGCAAAAGCTGTCATGATGCCGTTGAAGGCGCGGGTATCTGCATCTACGAGCCTTGTCAGCTCGTTCTTATATTGCTGTCCTTTTTCCGCCCATTGGCTGAATTCCTCCCATCGGTCGTCCCATCCTTTCTTATGGGAGGAGAGGTTGGCTACCATGGTAGCCAGGGCGGCGCCCAGCGCCGCCACATAGGCAGCGATAGAGCCTCCGCCGGGGGCGGGGCTTTCGCTGGCTGTCTCGTCGGCGAAGTCGGTGAGGGACAGGCTCACCAGCTTATGGTCGGCCTTGTCGCGAAGCAGGTATTCGATGATGCGTTCTTCGGGGTTAAAGGGGCCCAGTTCATCCAGCCCCATGGAAAGGATGGCAATCCGGATCAGTTCTTTTTCCGACACGCCGGTGGAGCGCTGCTGTTTTTGCAGGAAATATTTTCCGGCGTCGAGCATGGCTTGTAAAGGGATCAGCCCCACCAGTTCGCTACCGGTGACCCTTATCCCTCGTTCTGTTGCCTTCTTACAGACCTCATCGAAGGCGATATGCACGGGGGTGGTATGGATATTCGTGAGGTTCATGGAGATTTGGGCCATCCCGTATTCTTCGATGTACCAGCCGATGGCTTTTACGGCTTTGAGACTGCCGGGGATATAGACGGGTTTGCCCCGGGCGTCGTTGACGATCTTGCCGGTGATGGGATCGCCTTCTCTTTTCACCCTGCCGGCTTCGCGGACATCGAAGGCGATGGAGTTGGCGCGGCGGGTGGAAGTGGTGTTGAGGTTTACGTTGTAGGCTACCAGGAAGTCCCTGGCGCCGATCACCGTACCGCCACGCCGGACGTCGAATTCAGCGGGGCCGTAGTCGGGTGCCCATTCGGGTTGTTTTATTTTCTTGAAGAACCCTTCGTATTCTCCGGCCCGGATAACGGAGAGATTACTGCGTTTCTTGTCGGACTGGGCGGCTTCATATAGGTAAATGGGGATCTGTAATTCTTTTCCGACTTTTTCGGCCAGTCGTTGCGCCCAGGCGGCCGTCTCTTCCATGCTGATGCCGGCGATGGGGATCAGGGGGCAGACATCGGTGGCTCCCATCCGGGGATGCTCGCCGGTGTGGCGGCTCATATCGATGAGCTCTCCAGCCCGCCTGATAGCCAGGAAAGCGGCTTCTACGACGGCTTCGGGGCTTCCTACAAAGGTCACCACGGTACGGTTGGTCGCCTTACCCGGATCGACGTTGAGCAGCCTTACTCCTTCTACTTTTTGTATCTCGTCCGTAATTTGCCGGATGACCGCGCTGTTTTGTCCTTCGCTGAAGTTGGGAACGCACTCTATGATCTGCGCCATTGGTTTTTAGTTTCGGATTATGTATTTAAAGGTTGCTTACCGGGGCAATTTAAGGAAAGAAAACTGTTTGGCGTCCGGTAAGATGCCGGCTATATTTCAACGGGTACTTCGGGAGATGTCAACCGCCGTCTGGGGCGGATGAAATCCAGGGGGCTATTGCGGAAATACCGCCATAAGATGCCCAGGAATTCAGGGTAGTCTCTTAGTTTGATGCCTCTTGAACGGACGGCTACGAAGAAAGCCAGGGAAAAGCTGACCAGGAAGTTGAAGAAGCCGATGCCTAAGACACCCAGCAATACTTCTACGAGATACCAGCGCCCGATATTATGCAGTCCCAGGCCGTAGATGGCGACGGCGGTATTACCGGAAGAGATCGTGATATGCCGGATATCGAACCGGATGCCGAAGATCTCGCCGATGAAACCGGCCATGCCGAGAAAGAAACCCAGACAAATATTACCGATGATGGAACCGGCATGTTTCTCGACATAGTCCCCCAGGCTGCGCAACCTTGCCTTGGACATGGACAGGCGCAGGATGGGATGGGTCTGTAGTCTTTCGGGGATGCGGCCGAAGCGGATCTTATTTTGTACGTAACCGGCTATGATCCCGCTGAGAAAGAGGAAGAATCCTGCATTGCAGGCATAGAGCAGGGAGAGGCTATGCCAGGGATGCTGGTCGTTGAGCATTTTGGCGGCAGCGGCGCCGGATAGCATTTTGTTATGGAAGATCTTTTCATAAGCCCAGGCGACGGCCCACATCCCGGGAAAGACGACGATCAGGTTGCCGGCGAAGGAGGCGATCTGGCTTCGGGATACTTTGGCGACGGTGACGGCGAGGTTATAGAGGTTGGGCTTCTGGGTGTTCTTCCGGGTATCCAGGGAGCCAGCTACTGCGCTGGCGGTAAAGGCCGGCTGCTTGGTGGCCAGGGTCGTATGCGTCTCTTCTATGAGGATAAATCCCACACTGTAGTTGACACTATAGGCGAAGCCATGCCAGAAGATAGGCATCTCCAGTTTGGTGATCATATTCTTAATGAACACGACCAGGCAGACCCAGGCGCCGCCGCCCATGGCGCTGGTCAGCATGCTGCGAAATTCTGCGGGGGTAGCGGTGATATATTTTCCCCCTTTGGATCCTTTGTGTTCGGCGATCTGGTAGGCGAGGTATCCCAGGCTCTGCGACATGAATTCGCGAAGGCTGTTCTTCCGGTTCTCGTTGCGGACCAGCATGCGGAAGAAGTCGGCGAATTTCCCCGTATTCAGCTGATGGTCGTTATCCAGCAGGTCAACCAGGATGGACATGCGTTCGATCTTATTGGCCAGCAGGATGAGCATATAGGTCTGATGCAGGCTGGCGCCGCGGTCGGAGGAGTGCTCTCTGATATAGTCGATGCAGGTTCCGCAGGCGGCGAAGAGCGTTCCGATCTGGCGGGAGAGGTCGCGGAGGGGATCTGATCCGGGGGCGCCGGGTGCTTCCGGAGATGGACCTGTAGGTTCCGGAACGGATAGTGTGGCGGGGGATGCCGATGCGGGAGTGACGGAGCCGGTGTGCAGGAGCGACGATGCAGGTATGCCGGAAGACGCAACGGAGCCGGTATGCAGCAACTGTTCTTCCAGTTTATGGATGAGGTAGTTTTGTTCGACGAAAGGGTTCTGTTGCTGTTCTTCGGGCGTCATATAGTTCCGTACATCTTTTTCCAGCCCCAGCTGGGCTACCTGGAAAGAGAGGCTCTTTAAGGATTGCAATAACTGGTGCAGGATCCTGCGATCATCGATGTGAAAGGCCAGGCCGACGCTTTCGAAGAAGAGGGTCCAGGTCTCGCGGGGGATCTCTTCCACCCATTGGTAATCGTTATTGCGGAAGAAGACGCGGTTGACGACATAGAGGAAGTCGTTCTCGCTTTGCAGCGGAGGTAAAAGCTTGTGCCGGAGGCGGCCGAAAAACTCCTGCCAGAATCCCCGCGCCAGCGGGATACCGCTCTCGGTCAGGGCCGGGGAAAGGTCTGCCCGGATCAATTGGGACAGCAGGGCATGTTGCAGGTTGGTCAGCAATACGGGATGCTGGTATAATTGCCCGGTCACGAATTCCAGGTTGCGGGCGGCATTCTTCTTCCCTTTCGAAGGTCGGACGGCTGAAAAGAAAGCAACGAGAAAATCCAATCCCTGCGCGCTGTCCGCTATAGAAAGAACGGTACTTTTTGCAATCACCGTCCCGATAAAATCCGGCTTGTTCCTTTTCTTTTTTCCAAACATACGATCATTTTTTGGGCGGCAAGCAATTCCTGTTATACTGCGATGACACGCTGCAATACTAAACAAATTCCCCGCCAATCATCACCTTATCGATCAGATTGGAGCCGAATGCATAGGGCAGGTAGGCCAGGGAAGGAATGGGCCGGGTAAAAATCAGGTTGGCTTTTTTCCCGACGGTGATGCTCCCTACCGTATCGCCCAGTTCCATCGCATGGGCGCCGTTGAGCGTAGCCGCATTAATGGCTTCTTCTGGCAGCATCTTCATCTGGATGCAGCTCATGGCTACCACCAGGTTCATATTGCCGCTGGGGGAAGAGCCGGGATTAAAATCGGAGGCCAGGGCGATGGCGCAGCCGGCATCGATCAGCTGGCGGGCTGGCTGAAAAGACATGCGTAGAAAAAAGGCCGCTGTCGGCAATAAGGTGCCAATCGTATCGGAGTTTTTCAGGATATCGATCGTTTCTTCGTCCATCGACTCCAGGTGATCTACCGATACGGCGCCCAGCTTCACACCCACCTGTACGCCACCGGACAGATGCAGCTGATTGGCATGGATCTTAGGTTTAAGGCCGTAGCTCATTCCTGCACGGCAGATCGTTTCTGTTTCCGTCGGATCGAAAAATCCTTTTTCACAAAACACGTCGATATAATCCGCCAGTTTTTCCCGGGCGATCACCGGCAGCATCTCCTGAATGATCTTGTCGATATAACCGGCATGGTTATCCTTGTATTCGGGGGGATAGGTATGGGCGCCCAGAAAGCTGGCTTTTATGGAGAGAGGCGATCTCTCCTTTAACTTCTTAATGACGCGGAGCATCTTCAGCTCTCCTTCCACCGTGAGTCCGTACCCGCTCTTGATCTCGATGGCTCCTGTGCCCAGCCGGCTTAATTCCTGCAGTCTGTCCCAGGCTTCGTTGAAGAGCTGGTCCTCCGAAGCGGCTCCCAGCTTACGGGCGGAATGGAGGATCCCCCCTCCCCTCGCATTGATCTCGGCGTAGCTCAGTCCCCTGATCTTATCTACGAATTCTTCTTCCCGGCTGCCGGCAAAGACCAGGTGGGTATGGCTATCACACCAGGCGGGGAGGATAAACTGGCCGGAGGCGTCGATGACCGCGCCGGATGTTGCGGAGCCGGCGCAGTGAGATGCTCCGGATGAAGCAGGGCTGGAACCAGCAGCCTGATTTCGGGAGACTTGTTGGGCCAGATTATCCGGCAGGTCGGACATGGGGCCGTAGGCGGCTATTTCATCGTCCTCTATCAATAGCCACGCGTTTTCAAGACAGGGCAAGACGGATAGTTCGGCACCTCGTAACAAAGAAGTTTGCGTACGGGTGTTCACTAATTGTGTGCAATTGACGATCAATCGGGATGACATGCCCTAAGATATATATTTCCCGGCATATGACGCCGGATCACAAAAAATCTGCTTTGTCCATCTTCCGGGATATCCGGCAGGCGGCATTGATCAGTCCCACATGGCTATATGTCTGGGGAAAGTTGCCCCACTGTGAGCCATCGGGAGTAGCGTCCTCGCTGAAGATGCCCAGGTGGTTGCTGAAAGACAGGAGCTGATCCAGGTGGCGCATGGCATCTTCTACCCTACCTACACAGGCCAGCGCATCCACATACCAGAAAGCGCATACGAGGAAGGTGCTTTCGGGAAACCCGAAATCATCATAATGTTTGTACCGGTAAAAAAGTCCTTTATCCGTCAGCAGCTCTTTTTCCAGGGCGGCGATGTGCTGTTTTGCCTTATCCGAGCGGTGGTTCAGATAATCCATGGTGATCATGGCCAGGGTGCTGGCGTCGAGATTGGCCGTGCCGATAGCCTGGGTATAGAGCATACGTTGGGGATCATAGGCTTTTTCGATCAGTATATCGGCTTCTGCAGCCAGTTTCATCGCCCGGTGCATCAGTTCCTGATCATTGAACAGGGCGCCGATCTTGTAGGCTGCTTTGGCGCCGGCCCAGTGAAACAACAAAGTATAGGTATGTACCTGTACCCTGGAGCGAAATTCCCAAAGACCTGCATCGGGTATCGACAGGGTCCTTTCGATCTGGGAGAGCAGCCAGGGAACGATCTTCCGGTAGCTGTTTTTCTTCAAAAAAATCAGCCTTTTGTCTGAATACAGGGGTAGCAGACTCACGAGTACCTGTCCGTATACATCATGCTGCTCCTGGACATAGGCTTTGTTCCCTATGCGGACGGGCTGGTTACCCAGGTAGCCGGCCAGGTCCAGTTCCAGCTCATGCAGATCTTTATCTCCCGCTACCGAGTACAGGGGTTGCAGGGAATCGGTGGCATTATGAATGATGTTGTAAATAAAATCGAAGTATTTCTCCAGCTCTTCAAAATGGCCGATCTGGTTAAATGCCCTCAGCGTATAGTGTGCATCGCGGAACCAGCAATAGCGGTAATCCCAGTTGCGGGTGCTGTCATGAAATTCCGGAAGGCTGGTAGAGCCGGAGGCGATGATGCCGCCGGTGTCTTCATACTGGTGAAGTTTCAGCACCAGGGCGGAGCGGATGATTTCTTCCTGGTAGATATCGGGAAGGTAGGAACTTTTGATCCAGCTTTGCCAGTCTTCTACCGTCTTGCGGATAAATTCATCGGCCGTCTCTTTGAGAGGCGCTTCCAGGGGTTCGCCATAGGTAAGCACCAGGTAACGGTCCTGGTCCAGGATAAAGGACTGTTCTTTCCGGACGTAGGTTAGAGGAACGTCCGTGGTGAGCCGGACCTGCTGATCCAGATTAAAGTAACGGACATGATTACTTGCTATTACGGATTCCGGCAGCTGCCTGCCATAGTCGCCCCTGGGCTGACAGCAGATATTGATAGCAGGCTCTCCTTCCAGCAGCTCGATCTTTCGTACCAGCATCAGCGGCCGGAACTGCCGGTCATGAATGCGCATACGCGGAGCGCAGTCTTTAACGACGAAGCGGCCATCGCGGCATCGGAATTCCGTGCAGAGTACATTTGTATTGGGAATATAATATTGCCGGGAGCTGCATTGTTCGTCTGTCGGCCGGATATAAAAATGACCTCCTTTTTCTTCATCCAGGAGGGAGCCGAAGAGGAAGCTGCTGTCGAACCTTGGCAGGCACATCCATTTGACATCCGCCCTGGTATCGATATAGGCCAGGTAGGAGCAATTTCCGATGACACCCATATCGTATTTGTGTTGGGGCATATGAATTTGCGGTCTAATAATGGGGCTTCGCCCACTGAACCTGTGGTTCAGTTAGCCGGTTCAGCAAGGGTAATACCTGTTGCTGGGATAAGATGGTATATTGCGCGGCGGAAGCTCCGTTCGTCACTTTGATGGTATAGGCCTCTCCTTCCAGGGCTTTGAACATATCCTCGTCTGTCGTATCGTCGCCCATGCACAATACGAAATCGGGATCCACCTCATTGATTATTTTAAGGGAAGCGGCTCCTTTATCAAAACCTGCGATCCTGACTTCCACGACTTTATTCCCGTCGATGACCTGTAAGGTAGTATTTTGAATAAGCTGGGAAAGGGTGTTGAGCAGTTCCCTGGACCGGGAAAAGCCCAGTCCAGTCTGGGTGTTGCGGTAATGCCAGGCGATGGTGTTCGTTTTCTCTTCAATAAAAGAGCCTGCGCAACGGATAACGAAGAGCTGCATGATCCGGCGGATCTCTTCTTTCCAGCCGTCCGAGACGGAGACCATTTGTTGCCAGGCCTGATGTCTCATCCGGAAGCTGGCGCCATGTTCGGCTATCAGGGTGATGGGCAGCATGCCCAGCCAGCGGTCCAGGGAGGACACATCTCTGCCGCTGATGATGATGACATGGTTTTTAGGATCGCCTGTCAGCCTTAGCAGCATTTCCTTTACGGCGTTGTCCGGAGCGGCTTCGGAAGGGAGCCGGGTAAAGGGCACCAGGGTGCCGTCGTAATCCAGCAGGAGACAACGATTGTTCGTACCCAGGTAATGCTGGCGGATGCCAGCGATCGCCTTGTCGTCCAGGATCTTGACTTTCTGCTTCTGCTGTTCCTGTTTTACCTGTGCCAGTTGATCCATGAAATCATTCACCCATTTGATCACGTCGTATTCCTGCAGGCGTCTTTGCATCAGGGACAATCTGTTGCGCTGCTCATACACCGGCATAGCCAGCGCGCGGGTGATGGAAGAGGCGACGTCTTCCACATCGGTCGGATTTACCAGGATGGCTTCGCTCAATTCGCTGGCGGCGCCTGCCAGTTCGCTCAGGATCAATACTCCCCGGCCGGAGGCGCAGCTGGCTACATATTCTTTGGCGACGAGGTTCATCCCGTCCCGCAAGGGGGTGATGAGGGCTACGTCAGCGGCCTGGTACAGGGCTACCATCTCATTAAACGCAAGATGATTATACCGGTAGATGATGGGCTGCCAGCTGAGGGAAGAGAATTTGCCGTTGATGCCGCCTATTTTTTCTTCGATCATCTTCTTTCGTTCGAGGTAGGCGGGGATATCGCTGCGGGAGGGAACGACATTCAGGATAAAGACGACTTTGTCGTGCCACTCCGGGTATTTTTGGAGGAAGTATTCATAACCATTGAGACGGTTCATCAGTCCCTTCGTATAATCCTGCCGGTCTACGGAAAAAATGATCTTTTTATCTTCCAGGTTACCGCTTCGGATCTTATTGCATATTTCGCGGATCTCGGGATCGTTGGCGGCCTCATGAAATTTATTATAGTCGATACCGATAGGGAAAAGGTCGATCCGGACTATGCGGTCCCGGTATTGGAGGTTGTGAAAGTAATTATCGACTCCCAGCAGCATTTTTACCGATTGGAGAAAATGCTGGACGTAGTCATAGGTGTGAAAACCGATGAGGTCGGCTCCCATAACGCCATGCAGGAGCGTCGATTTCCATTCGGCAGGCAGGAGGCGGAATATTTCGTAAGAAGGAAAAGGAATATGTAAGAAGAAGCCGATGGTTGCTTCGGGTTTTTTTTCGCGTAGCAGCCGGGGCAGGAGCATTAACTGGTAATCGTGCACCCAGACCTGATCGCCGGGTTCCAAAAGGGGGATCAGGGTATCGGCGAAGAGCTGGTTGACCTGTACGTAAGCATCGAAATATTGAGCTTCGTAGTCAACAAGGTTCGAAAAATAGTGAAACAGGGGCCATAAGACGGAATTGGAAAACCCATTGTAGTACTTGTCGTACAATTCTTTATCTGCAAAAATGGGGATGACGCCGAAGTCGAGTCCGGCGATATGCGAGGCTGCCAGTTCCCAGTCTTCCTGGGGAAAATCCGCCACACCCATCCACACTTTTTCTGTCAATTCGCCCCTCTGTACGCCTGTGTTTTCGAAATAGCTTTTAATGGCTGAGACCAGCCCGCCGGAGCTTTGGCGGATGCTGACCTTATCCCCTTCCCTGTCCAGGGAAAACGGCAGCCGGTTCGATATAACGATAAGACGCCCCATATTGCGATGATTTGGATTAAACCGGGGAAATACCCGGCGCCAAAGACGCTTACGGCGCCTGGCAGCTCATATATTTCAACAATGGGGCCAAAAGGAAGACCACAGGTCTTCCGGGCTTTCGCTCTAAGGGATCAAAGGCGCCTGCCCCCCGAGCCAAAAAAAAGAGCCCGTTGCAGGGCTCTTTAATAATGTATAGCGAAGTGAAATTACCACCTGTTACCACCGCCGCCGCCGCCACGATTGTAGCCGCCGCCACCGCCGCTTCCGCCGCGATAACCGCCACCGCCGCCGGTTCTGGCTTCTTTTTCCTTAGCAACGGAAACAGAGATCGGACGACCTTCGATTTCCTTGTTGTTCAGGCTGGACATTGCCTCTTTACCTTCTTCTTCAGAAGACATTTCGACAAAACCGAAGCCACGTGATCTGCCACTGACCTTATCCATGATTACTTTAGCAGAACTTACCGCGCCGAATTTTTCGAAAAGGTTACGGAGGTCATCATCCGTTGTGTGAAAACTTAAATTAGAAACATAAATGTTCATAAAACAAAAATTAAAACAAAATTAAATTAAAAAAAATACCAATGATTTGTTCAGGAAAGCAAAAAGTAAAGAAGAGGAAAACTATTACTGCAAGGGAAAGTAAAAAATTAGCATCGTTCAAATACTGTGAGCTTACACAGTTCAATCACCGGGTAAAGATAAGGTAAATAATTAAGAACCTATATATATTTAAAAAAATATCAAAACAAGGGATAACAGACAAGGAAAGAGCCCTTTACAGGGCTCTCCTTCATGCTATGCTATGTACTTTATTTTAATTATCCTTGAAATTTTTGGCCAGTTCGGCTATTTCATCGGCATTCAGGACCCTGTTATACAATCTGACCTCATCCAGTTTTCCATTGATAGAAATGGGGTCATTCTCCCACCAGCCCCCGATGACTACCTGTGCACCCGGGCAAACATGTGCAGTAGAGCTACCGCCCGTCTTGGTAGAGATCAGGTTTCCATTTATATATGTCTGTATCGTTCCTTTGTAAAAAACATTCACAATATTATACCAGCTTTCCGGCTGTAGTACAAAACTGGTGGTATCGGTAAGCTTGCCATCGGTAGTCCCATAGGTATCGCAGGTGCCTGTGCTGTCAGGCACTCCGAAATCCAGGTTTGGGAGGTTAGGGATGCTGGCGCTCACCAGGAAGGAAGGAGCATACCCTGTAGCGTTATTAACCATCGTAATAAAACCCTGTCTGTACGCATTCGTTCGCACCATGCACTCTATTGAAACGGTGAATGCCGTATCGAAGCTGATCGAGCCATTATTCGTCACCAGGATCCGCTCGCCATTACCCGTACCGCCGAAGGCGCTGGCGCTATCCCCATGTTCGTCATAAGTGAGAGCAGCGCCGCCGACGGCCGTCGTCGTATTGCCGTTGCCGCTGGAGTCAGCCATATTGCCTTCGAAAGGCAGATAGAGCAGCAGTCCGCTTTTAAGATGTACATCGCTGGGGGTAGGAGTAGTAGTTGTAGTGTCTTTTTTACAAGACACGATCAGCAAAAGACTTAGGGCAGGTAAGAGTAGTTGTCTATTCATAAGGGTGATTTAGAAGTTAGGGTAGATTGTTTAACGTCGGATCGATAAGGAAAATTGTTTAATCTTATTATCCCAATCTCTCCCGGATATCCAACCGGTGCTTACGGGCCGTATCTTTTGCAATATCGTACCCGGCATCCGCATGACGTATCACTCCTATTCCCGGGTCGTTGCGAAGGACCCTTCCAAGACGGACGGCAGCTTCCGGGGTTCCGTCGGCGACGATCACCATGCCCGCATGGATGCTATAGCCCATCCCTACGCCCCCGCCGTGGTGCAGGCTTACCCAACTGGCCCCTCCCGCCGTATTCAACAGCGCATTCAACAGCGGCCAGTCGGCTACGGCATCGCTGCCGTCGAGCATAGCTTCTGTCTCCCGGTTGGGCGAGGCGACCGAGCCCGTGTCCAGGTGATCCCGGCCGATCACGATCGGCGCACTTACTTTGCCCGTCCGGACCAGCTCGTTAAAAGCGAGACCGGCTTTTTCCCTTTCTCCCTGTCCCAGCCAGCAGATCCTGGCCGGCAGGCCCTGAAAGGCTATCTTTTCTTTCGCTAGTTTCAGCCAGCGTTGCAGGGATTCATTTTCCGGGAAGAGGCCGGAGATTACTTCATCTGTAACGGCAATATCTGCCGGGTCGCCGCTGAGGGCCGCCCAGCGGAAGGGACCTTTGCCTTCGCAGAACAGGGGTCGGATATAGGCGGGTACGAAACCGGGAAAGTCGAAGGCGTTGGTCAGCCCTTTTTCCTGCGCCCTTGCCCGGAGGTTATTCCCGTAATCGAAGGTAATGGCGCCCCGGCGTTGCAGTTCCAGCATCAACTCTACATGCAGGCGCATGGAGTTATAGGCGTAGTCCGTATACTGCTGCGGGTTATCTGTCCGCAGTACCTTCGCCTGTTCGTAAGAGATCTCATGTGGCCAGTATCCGATCAGGGGATCGTGTGCGGAGGTCTGATCGGTGAGAGTATCGGGTATGCAATTACGTTCGATCATGCGTTGCAATAAGTGAACGGCATTGCACAATACGCCGATGGACAGGGCCTCTCCTTTCTGTCTGGCTTCCAGGGCCCGGTCAATGGCCTGGTCGATAGCAGCCGCTTTCTGGTCGGCGCCGCCGCCAGTGCCGCCAATCTTTATATCCAGGTACTTTGTTTCTATGCGTTTGTCGATGCGCCATTCTTCTACTTCCGCCACCAGGGCCACTCCCCCATTCATGGTGATGGCCAGGGGCTGAGCACCGCCCATACCGCCCAGGCCGGCCGTTACATTGAGCGTTCCTTTCAGGGATCCGCCAAAATGTTTGGCGGCAGCGGCCGAGTAGGTCTCGTAGGTTCCCTGCACGATTCCCTGTGAACCGATATAGATCCAGGAGCCGGCGGTCATCTGGCCGTACATCATCAGCCCTTTCTTTTCCAGTTCGTCGAAATGTTTCCAATCGGCCCATTTCGGCACCAGCTGGGAGTTGGAGATCAGCACCCGCGGAGCATCTTTATGTGTCTTCAGTATCCCCACGGGTTTACCGCTCTGGACCAGCAGGGTCTCATCGGCTTCCAGGTCTTTCAGCGCTTTGATGATCAGGTCCAGGGCTTCGAAGTTGCGGGCGGCCTTGCCACGTCCTCCGTATACGATCAGCTCATCCGGTCGTTCGGCGACTTCCGGATCGAGGTTATTGAGGAGCATCCGCAGGGCAGCTTCCTGGATCCATCCTTTGCAATGGAGGCGGGAGCCTGTGGGAGTCTTGTATTTAACCGGATCGTATCGTGAAAAGGTGGTGGTGCTCATATGAAAAAATTTTTGTCATTGAAAGTTATATTGGGCAGGACATTCGGATCAGATCAGGAAGGACTCATATCCTTCATTTAGTCGTACGGCTTTTCCGGCAGACATTTCGTTGACCCGGTCTACAAAGGAAAAGTCCCGGATGATCGCCCGCAGTTGATTGATATCGTTGGCGAAGATGCGATCCTCACTGGCAAATTGCACAAAATTCCGGGCATATTCATGGGCGGCTTCCAATATTTCGCTGCTCTTCAGGGGATGTCTGAATTCAATGGCCTGGCAGGCGCTCATCAGCTCGATTGCCAGGATATATTCCAGGTTATCCAGTACCTGGTTGAGCTTTCTGCCGCTGATGCTGCCCATACTGACATGATCTTCCTGTCCCAGGGAGGTGGGAATACTGTCGGCGCTGGCGGGGAAACAAAGCGTCTTATTCTCGGTGACCAGGGCCGCCGTGGTGTATTGAGGGATCATAAAGCCGCTGTTGAGCCCTACATTGTTCATTAACAGGAGGGGCAATCCCCATTTGCCTTCCAGCAGGAGGTAACAGCGGCGATCGGAGATATTGCCGATCTCGGCGGCGGCGAAGCAGGCATAATCCAGCGGCAGCGCCAGTGGCTGTCCGTGAAAATTACCTCCGCTGATCGTATCGTCGGCGCCCAGTATAATCGGGTTGTCGGTCACCGAGTTCAATTCGATCTCGGTCAGCTCCCGCAGGTGCAGCCATGCATTCCGGGAAGCGCCGTGTACCTGGGGCATACAGCGTAAGGAGTAAGGGTCCTGCACTCTGCCGCAATCCACATGGCTTTGCATGATGGCGCTGTTATGAAGCAGCAGCCTCAGTCGCTGCGCTACAAGCCGGCTTCCGGCAAAGGGCCTTAACTGATGCAGTCTGTCATCGAAAGGAGCTTTGGTGCCGGTCAATGCTTCCAGGCTCATAGCGCCAATGATATCGGCCGCTTCGAGGCAGTAATGTAACCGCTGTACCGCCTTGACGGCAAATGCCAGGATGAACTGGGTGCCATTGATCAGGGCCAGCCCTTCTTTGGGTCCCAGTTGAATGGGGTCAACGCCGAGCCGGTGCAGGACCTCCTGGGTCGGGTATTTTTTCCCTTCGTAAAAGACTTCGCCCAATCCTATCAGGGGGAGGAAAAGATGGGATAAGGGAGCCAGGTCGCCAGAGGCCCCGACGGATCCCTTTTCAGGTACTACCGGTATGACGTCTTTTTCAATATGCCAGAGGATGCGTTCCAGGGTTTCCAGCTGGACGCCGGAATAACCCCGGGCCAGGGCATGCACTTTGGTGATCAGCATGATCTTGGCTATTTCGGTGGGGATGGGCTCCCCTACCCCTACGCTATGGCTTTGGAGGATCTTATGCTGCAGCGTGCGGGTATCTTCTTCCGAAATCCTGGTATTGGCCAGGATGCCGAAACCGGTGTTCACACCGTATACCGTCGTATTCCGGCTCACGATATCGGTTACATGCTGCTGGCTGGCCCGGATCCTGGTAATGGCTTCGGGGGACAAGGTGCCGGCGAGGTCGCCCTTCGCCAGGGCGATCGTCGTTCCAATGCTCAGTGTATCAATGCCGTACTTAAAACTATTTTTTTGCATAGTGATCCTTTCAGGCGCCAAAAATAGGGTTTTGGGTCAGGATTCGGAATTTTTGGGTTCACTTCAGCAGTCTGCGCAGAAATTCTTCCCGGCGGCGGCTGGCCACTTCAATGGAGCTGCCGTCCTCCATGATGACATAGCCGCCTCTCCCTTTGTGGTATTTCTGGATCTTATGGAGGTTGATGATATGGGAATTATGGACCCGGCAAAAGACGACGGCCGGGAGCAGGTCTTCATATTCCTTGATATTGCGGGTAGCCATGATCTGCTCTCCATTGTTGAGATAAATAGTAGTATAGCTTCCTTTGGCCTCAAAACGCGTGATATCCCGGATGGCGATGAAGATCAGTCCCGTAAGGGTGGGAACGGCCATTTTCTGTTGGGATAAGTGGAAGGTCTCTACATTATGCAGCAGGACCTGCATCTGGTCCAGAAAGCTCTTGCCCTGGATCTTTTGTATGACCCTCTCGACGGCGGCGCAGAGATCGTCTATATCTACGGGCTTGAGTAAATAATCGATGGCGCTGTATTTGAAGGCTCTTATGGCATAGTTGTCGAAGGCGGTGACAAAGATGATCTGAAAATTAATGGGCTGTAGTTGATTGAGCAGGTCGAAGGCATTGCCCTGGGTCATTTCAATATCCAGCAATACCAGGTCCGGTTTGGCCGTCTGAATGGTATGGATGCCCGTCTCTACTCCATCCGCTTTGCCCACTATCGTTACGTCCGGGCAATACGTTTCCAATAAACGCTGTAAGATCCTGATACTGTCAATTTCATCATCTATCAATACTGTTCTGATCATAAATATTTAGTTTAGGCCGTTGTCAAATTTAGAAAATTGTATCACGACTCTTGTCCCTACAGGTTGCTCTTCTTCATTCTTCAGATCTGTCACGTCAACCCTGATATTATCTCCGTATACGGAATTGATAAGACGTATCCTGTCTGCGGTAAGGGACATTCCTTTGGATTGGTATTCGATATGTTCCCGGGTCTTGTAACGGGCTGCTTTATCCCTGCCTACTCCGTTGTCTTCAATCAGAACGGCCAGGTTACCTTCCAAAAACATAAACCGGACCAGGATATGTCCCTGACCGTCTGTCTTATGGCGGAGCCCGTGGCGCATGCTGTTTTCTACATATGGCTGAATAAGCATCGGAGGGATCATACTATCTTTTTCTCCCTCTTTAACGGAGGGATCGATCTCGATGGAATAATCCATTTTCTCCTTGAAACGCAGCTTCTCCAGAGAAAGATAAGCTGACAGGTAGGCTATTTCATCGGTCAGGGGGATATGGGCCTGGGTGGAATTCTGAAGGGTGCCACGGATCAGTTTGGCGAAGCCCGAAATATATTTATTGGCTGCGAAAATATCCTGATCGAAGATGTATTGCTGGATGGAGTTGAGACAATTAAAAATAAAATGGGGATTCATTTGCGCCTGTAAGGCCATGCGTTCCAATTCTGCCATTTTCTTTAAGAGGGAGTCGTTGTCCTGATTGTGGACCTTATCTCTATAATAGTAGCAAACCGATTTTCGGAAAGGGGCCATCCATATCCTCCCTTTCGAATCTCCGAACATTTGTAAGACCTCTACGTCAGGCAAGCCGTCTTCCGTGCCGATATCATAATGGGTATAGCTATATTCCTGTGCGGAAGAGGAATAAGAGATGAAATTTAATACAAGGAAGGTCAGCGATAAGATTCTCATCATAAGACCTTATAAAAATAAGGCTTATTCCGGATGATCACTGCACTCTTGCCGAGAAGGAGCCCTGTATTTTTGCAATAATTTATGAATTGAGTGAATGAGTAGCGGTCCTGTTTGCGGGCAAACAAAGCAGACAGCAGGACGCCTGTAAAAAAAACGGGAATTTCCAGCAGGTAAAAGAACAGTTGTACCAGGAACCATCCGGTCCCGAACTGCTTGCGGATCCTTACGAAATTGGATAGCATGATCTGCAGTCCCTTGCGATCGTAGAGATTGTAGTAGCCCTTACCCGCCGAGCCGAATTCCTGGTTGGCCGTCTCGCCCTGCAGGTGTATGACAGTGAGGGCGCCGAACAGGCATAGCTTACCGGTCTTTCTGAGCCTGCCGCACCACTCTGCTTCTTCTGCATATAGAAAAAAGTCTTCATCCATCAGACCGGCAGTATCGATGGCGCTCTTTTTCACCATGAGGAAGGCCCCGTTGATCCAATCGACCTCTATAACGGAACCGGCGACAGCCCCATCAGGAACATGGGGTTTTTTGACCTTCATCCGCTCTCCCATCCATTTGATAGCTTTTCCCATATACGGCAAGGGAAGCAGGTAATTCAATCCTCCTTTCATGAAGTAATTGCCGGAGATCTGTGGGGTTCCGTCACTATTGGACAGCTGTACTCCCGCGGCCACGTATTCCGATTGGAGCAGTCCCTGGTAGCAGGCCGCGATCATGCCAGCCGCCGGCAGGGTGTCACTGTTCAGCAGTAATACGGTCTCGCCTGTCGAACGCCGGATGCCTTCATTGTTGGCCCTGGCGAAGCCCGAGTTATATTCCATCTGGATCCAGGTCACCCGGGGGAAAGCAGTCAGGATGGGCGTGCGGGGGTCGCCTCCGGAGGCATTGTCCACGACAATGATCTCAAAATCGGGGGCGGAGGGATCCTGATCGATCATGGCCAGGCAGTCGAGTACCAGCGGGGTCGACTTATAATTCACGATGATGATGCTCAGCGACATATTCTAAAGAGATCCGGTTAGAAGATTTATTAAATAGCTGGCAAACATAAGACTTTTAGAGAGGACGCCTTTCTGCAAGGTCGGGGGAGGTATCCGCGACTGCCAGCGGGCCATTCTTTGGAGGCAGCGGGGGATCGTTCCTCCCCGGGCTGATTCGCCGGATTGAACGGGTTCGGCGGCCGAAGGCCGGAGCGCGGAGGCTGGTCCACCGGGGCGCTGCGGCCGGGCAAGCTCATCGAGATCTTCTTCTTTGCGAATGCCGGCATTGCGGATCAGGCGCCACCATTCATCATAGATGGGAAGACTGCGTAAGCGGCGGGTGCCGGTCTGTGCCAGCAAGGTTAATTTTTGCGGGATCAATACTTCCCGCAGAAAGGGGACATCATGCCGGGAGCTGATCCCATCAGCCCCGAATTCGGCGATCACCCGGTCCACGAATTTTGTCCGGATGCGGTTATCGGCAAAGCAGCGGATATTCAGGTCCCAATCTGCGTAGGCCTTATAGCGCAGGTTATAGTTACCGACCAGGTCGAAAAGATCTTTTTTATAAAAAATAGCCTGATGAGATATGTTTTGGCTCAATAGTTTTTCAAAGGTGAATTCGCCGTCATAGGGACCGTTGTAGCTGTCGCTGACGACATTGCCATACAGAAGATCGGGAGGGGCGGTGGCAGGGCCGGACGAGGGAGGGGTTTGCTCTGGGGAAGCAGGAACTGCGAGCGCCCTGGCTACGGAAGCCAGCACCTCGTCATCGTATAAAATATCATCGGCGCCCAGGAAAAAAAGCCACTCCCCGGAGGCCATGCCGATCCCTTTGTTCATAGCGTCATAAACCCCTTTGTCCGGTTCGCTGACATATTTTGCGATATGTTCTTTGTAGGTATCGATGATCGCCTGCGTGCCGTCTTTCGATCCGCCGTCAACAATAATATATTCGAATGGGCTATAGGTCTGTCCGATGACGCTCCGGATCGTCCTTTCGAAGGTAGCCGCTCCGTTGTATACGACTGTAATGATTGAAATTAACGGTTGCGCCATTTTCAAGTCATTTTTTAGGTTGGGGAGAGAGCAGTTTGCGGACAGCCAGAAAGAATTCAAAAGAGCGGGGAAAATGAGTGCTGATATAATATTTTCTTTTCCATTTCCTCAATAGGGGAATTTTAAAAAAGCGTCCCACGAACTCTTCGAAAGCAGGAGATTTCTGCTGGTTATAATCCAGTACTTTCTTAATGAATATCACCTGCACGGTCAGGTCCCGGCCTACATAGTGCTGCATAGCCTTGTTCAATTGCGCATCCTTGCGTTCGGATGGCAACCGGTCCATCGTCCACTGGTAGAATCCCTCCGGAGCTTTATAAATGCTATCATAGTTGACCTTCGAATGGCTATAGTTTTCTTTATGGATGGTGCGGTGTCCGAGAGCTTTGTTAATATATACGCAGCCTGCCCTGGAACCGCTGAGCAGCACATAGGAGCAATCGGCCATAGGGGGCGTCCCATAGTCCGCCAGACCTCCGACTTCCAGGGCTATTTCACGCTTTACAATTCCCTCGGACAAATTCAATTGCGTGGACAGGTCCGTTTGCAGAAATTTCAGCGGGAATTCTTCGGCGCTGAATGTTGTTATGGCTCCGATGTCAGCGTCTGCCAATCCCGAGACCATACCGATCCTCACTTTGGCCATCCTGGCTTCTACCAGTGTTTCGAAATAGGTATTATGTCCGCCGAAATACATTCCATAATCCGGGTATTGAAGGGACAGGTCATATAAGGTCTGGAGCATTTTGGGATATATGGGATCATCATCCGTAACAAACACGATGAATTTGCCGCAGGATCTCTCTATGCATTTATTAAAACTGCGGATCATCCCCAGGTTGTCGCCGTTATTAAAATATTTAAACCGGCTATCCTGTAATTCCTTTACAATTGGTTCAGCGCTGCCGTCCGGATCATTATCCGAAACGATGACTTCAAAATCCAGGAAATGTTGCTGGCGGATCGACAACAAGGCTTTTCGTAAAAGGTCAGCCCGTCGAAAGGTACTCATACAGAAACTGACCCAGGGCGTTGACGTCAATAGCCCCTGTTGGGCAATACGATTCGCCTGCTCTTCCTGCATACGTTTGTCGTCTTGCATATTCCTTATTTTACAGAGTGTGCAATTGAATGTTGTCGTTTTGCAGGGAATCCCTTATTTCCTCCAGATAATTCTCATTCATGACCAACACATGTATCGAGGGGAAAGACTGCAATTCGTCCGGCGAGCACACTTTATGGGCCGTGCCGCTTATATATTTATGTTGTTTGGACGGATTAATATCGACTACAAAGCTGACCAGCTTCTTTTCAGGATCCATCAGGTTGAGGAAAGTGGATCCTTTTGCTCCGCCCCCCCAAATAGCGAGCGGTTGATGAGCCTCCATAAAATCGAGATAATATTTTATTTTTTTGTTGAAGAGCAAGCCTTCTCCTTCTTTTATGGGCTGAACTGGGATCTCCGTTTGCAGATTGTTCAGATCGGCCCACAAATAAATATATTGGCCGCCGAAGAAGCTGCCTGTGCTGGCTTCTTTGAACATAACGGCGAGGGTTTCTTCCGTAAAATAGTTACAATGCTCATAAAAAATATCCCAAAAAGCTTCTTTCTGTACTATCCAGTCGAAAGTCGGCACTTCGACAAACAGCTTCCCCTTGTAATTATTAGCCTTTGCGATGGTATGGAGGAATGAGAAGGGGTTCGGAATATGTTCCAACGTGTGGCGCATAACGATGACATCCGCATTTATAGCGTTGTATTCTTCGCTGAAGTATTCCTTGATGATTCTGGGATTCTCGCCTTCATAGGTAGGGTCGAAGCCGTAGCAATCGACGCCATCCTGTAACATCATGTCAAAAAAAACGCCTTTGCCGCTTCCCACTTCCACTACTTTCTTTCCTTTTGTACCGAAGGATTTCAACAATTCAAGAACGCCGTTCATATGCGCCTTAAAAACCGGAGAGCTACTCTGTTCGTTATTATAGTTCTGATCGTAGTTCATGATGGCGGGATCAAATTCATTATTAAAGACAAATCCCGACTGTTTAGATCTTACCAACGATACCTTTCCTTTGGCTGCGGCTCTGGCCTCTTCAGGCGTAGTATACAATTTATTCTGAAAAACCGGCACATTGTGCTGTTTGAAAACTTCAAAACATCCGTTGAAGATGCAGTCTGAAAAATTATCCGTCAAACTCATATTTTTCCCAAGATTTTATTGAGCTTATGTACATCCCCCCAGAAGCTCATCGGCTCATAGTCAGGATAAGCATAATAGCCCAGGTTAAGTGAAATCGGCTGATTTCCTTTTTTTAGCAATTCTTCCACCCATTCTCTGACAGTGACAGGTTGTCCGCTGCAGCAATTAATGATGCCGGTGATCTTTTGCTGGCCGGCAATGCTTACAAGGTATTTTGCGACCATCGCCACCGGGAGAAAGTCCCGCACCTGCTCTCCCCCGCTCATATTGAACACCTTGTCCTGATTGTTCAATGCTTTGGTCAATTGCGAAAATAAGGAATTAGGGCTTTGCCCTGCTCCATACATATAAAATAATCTGACCCATTTCAACACGAAGGGGCTATCAAGCTGCAATTCTTCCAAAGAGAGGCGAAGCCGGTCTTTTGCCTGTCCATAAGGATTTTGGGGATCAGCCGGCAAAGTCTCGTAAAGGCATCCATTTTGCATGCCATATTCAAAACAAGTACCGGTTATAGTCATGTCTTTCAGGCCATGCCGGACCAGATTCTTCAGAAAGGCGATTTGCCGGGGGAGGTTACTCTCCAGGTGAAAGGGAGCGCGATAGTTTGGTAAACCTTCCCAGGCAAGATGCAGGAGTCCGTCAGGCTTTCCGAACAACTGGTAAAGGTCGGTTGCCGGATCGAAATTGCCCAGGTCGAATGGAATATAATGGTCGACCTTCCCGAACCATGGCTGCGCTCTGGCACGCTCTGCATGTGAAGAAGACGCGACGACACGATAGCCTGCATCCAATAACTCCCGGACGACATAGTTGCCGATAAACCCAGTTGCGCCGGTGACCAGTATCTTTTGCATAAGCGCCTAGATCAGTTCTAAATGAGGGATCGGAATAACGAACTTTCCTCCCCAATCGCGGATATAAGCCAGTTGACGCGTGATCTCCTCCCGGAGATTCCATGGCAGGATCAGAACATAGTCAGGACGGTGCTCTTTAAGATAGGCTTCATCGACGACGGGGATATGGCTTGCGGGAAGCCATTTGTTTTGTTTATGAGGATTGGCATCGACGACATATTCAACCAGGTCATTTTTGACACCACAATAGTTCAACAATGTATTTCCCTTAGCAGCCGCACCATAAGCAGCCACGGACTTACCGGCACGCTTCTGTTGTACGAGAAAGTCGGTCAGGTCCAATTTTACAGCCAGGGCTTTCTGCTGAAAATGATCGTAATAGGCCAGAGAATTCATACCGGCGGCGGCCTCTTTAGCGAGCAAAACGCCTACAGCAGCGGATATTTCTTTGTCCTGGTCGGCTTTATGTTTGGCATAGATACGCAAAGAACCTCCATGAGTAGGGAGCTCCTCCACATCAAATAATTCCAGTCCCTGCGATTCGAAGATTTTCTTCACCGTAGAAAAAGAGAGGTAGGAGAAATGCTCGTGATAGATCGTATCGAACTGATTGTTGGTCACCAAAGCCAGCAGATGAGGGAATTCCATCGTGATGACGCCCTTGTCTTTTAAAATAATTTTCATACCGCCTACAAAATCCACTATATCCGGAACATGGGCCAGTACATTATTTCCGAGGAGAAGATCTGCCTTTATGCCATCCGCAGCCAGCTTCGAAGCCAGCCGGGTTCCGAAAAACTCCACTATTGTCTCTATCCCTTTGTCCATCGCCACACGGGCGGTATTTGCCGTAGGCTCAATACCCAGTACCGGGATCTTTTTTTCCTTAAAATACTGGAGCAGATAGCCATCGTTGGAAGCTATCTCTATTACTCTGGAGCCGCCATCGTAACCGAAGCGGCTAACCATTTTATCCGTATACTTCTTGCTGTGCTCCAACCACGTCGTGGAAAAAGAGGAGAAATACACATAATCGCTATTGAAGATCGCATCTGATTTCTTGTATTCATCCAGCTGTACCAGAAAACAGGAAGGGCAGGTGAATACTTTCAACGGATAAAAAGTCTCAGGCTCGCCCAGCTGTTCCCGCGTCAAAAAAGAATTGGATGCCGGAGAGTTAACCAGATCGATAAAAACGTCCTTAAGTTCTGTCTTACAAAATCTACATTGCATAATCAGATTCCTTTGAAATTTTCCGTTAAAAGTGAATGTTGGGCGTCCCGGTCGGAGATTACGCTCACCGGCAGGGGCCATTTTATATCAAGCACAGGGTCATCGTACCGCATCCCTCCCTCCGCACCCGGTGTATAAAAGCCGGAATGAAGATACAGCAGTTCGCTATTGTCCTTTAATACCTGGAAACCGTGAGCAAAACCACCGGGTATATAGATCATTTTCCTGTTGGCAGCAGACAATTCAACGCCATATGACTGAAGTAGCGTTGGAGAATCTTTGCGGAGGTCCACGATGACATCGAATACCGCGCCTGCAATACAACGTACCAGCTTGATCTCCTCATAAGGGGGGGGCTGAAAATGTAATCCTCTGATAGTTCCTCTTGTATTGTTAAAGGAATGGTTCATCTGGACCCACTCCTTAGTATGACCGATGGCAGCGAACTCATTTTTGCAATAGACCCGCATGAACCATCCCCGATTGTCGGAAAAAGCTTCCGGTTCCACTATATATGCCCCCGCCAGAGGGGTCGGAATGAATCTCATCATGACTAAGCTATCAGCGACATGTGTTTTTGCAATAATCTCAGACGGACAAAACGATCCCCGTCGAAATCCTGTATCCCGAAATTCATCGTCTTCAGACGTTTATAAAGGTCCTCCATACCGGACCCGAGATTGTATTCCAGCCGGAAATCAGGCAGCAGACTATATAATAGATCGAATTTTACACGATAGTCACGTGGATCCTGACCGACCTCCCCCGTAAATACAATTTTGGCTGGAGGAACAAGTTCCTGCACTTTATCAGCCACGTCTTTTACTTGAAAATTCTCGGCATTGGCCCCGATATTAATGGCCTTATTATGCACTTTTTCCACTGGCGCATGCAGGATCGCAACAAAAGCATGGGCTATGTCCCGGCAATGAATAAGAGGACGCCAGGGCTGACCATCACTCATGATACGGATATCACCTTTAGCCAAAGCACAGGCCAGCAGATTGTTTACCACCAGATCAATCCTGAACATCGGAGAATAACCATAAGCCGTGGAATTCCGGAGATATACCGGAGAAAAATCCTTATCAGCCATTCCCATAAGCGCCTTTTCCGTCTCGATCTTCGAAACGGCATACGGTGTAAGGGGATTCAAAGAAGCAGACTCGTCCAGATCTGGTTGTTCCCCTTTGCCATAGATGCTGCAGCTGCTGGAAAACAGGAACTTTTTAACTCCTGCCTGCTTAGCAAGCTCAGCCAGTCTTATAGAGCCATCCTTATTGATACTGTAGGTGATATCTGCATTGACATTTCCCATCGGATCATTGGAAATAGCGGCAAGATGCATAACGGCATCATATCCCGTCAGATCCTGGACCGTAAGTTTGCGAAGGTCCAGGGAGAGTTCCTTATCAGGGCTCACCACAGCCGATATCTGGCATTCAGGAAACAACCCGATATCGCAACCTGTTACCTGATGACCGTTCGATTTCAAAAGTTCAACCAAATGCGGACCAATATAGCCCCTGTGTCCTGTAACAAATATCTTCATAAGATTCTATTAATTAGAAAATCACCAGATCTTCCATTTTGCCTGATTTTTTTGCCATAAAGCTTCCAGTTCCAGCTTATCCCGCATGGCATCCATACATTTCCAGAAACCGAGGTGTTTATATGCCATCAATTGGCCATCGTGAGAAAGATTCTCCAGGGGACTATCTTCCCACATCGTGTCGTCTACATTTCCATCCAGGTATTTAAATATTTCCGGACGCAGCACAAAAAACCCCCCGTTGATCCAATTTCCATCTCCTTTGGGCTTTTCTTTAAAGTTATTGACAATGCCGCTTTCTCCCAGTTCCATACCCCCAAATCTGGCCTCCGGTTGAATGGCAGTGGTCGTTGCCATTTTACCATGGGAGCGGTGAAACGCAAGCAATGCGTTCAGGTCGACATTGGCAACGCCATCTCCATAGGTAAGCATAAACTCCTCATTTCCCACGTATTGCTGTATTCGTTTCAATCGTCCTGCCGTTTTTGTAGAAAGGCCGGTATCCACCAGGGTAACTTTAAAGGGGTCGGTATTGGTATAGTGTACGTCCAGCTTGTTACTGCCTAATTCAATGGTGATGTCGGAATTATGCAGGAAATAATGCATAAAATATTCCTTGATCAGGTACCCTTTATAGCCCAGACATATTATAAATTCATTAAACCCGTAGTGGCTGTAGATCTTCATGATATGCCAAAGGATCGGTTTGCCCCCTATCTCAACCATTGGTTTGGGCCTGGTATCTGTTTCCTCTGCAATCCTGGTGCCCAGGCCTCCCGCGAAAATGACAACTTTCATGAATGTCTGATTATGAAATAATAACGTCTTTTTTTAGAATGCCCGCAAATTAGCCTTCTTTAAGGGATTGCAAAAATTTTTCCAGAATTGGCCAATGACCTCATTACCTGAAAAAAAAGATTATTTTCGAAGGCCCTACAGACCCTAAATGACCTAAGTTCAGATGAGAAAAAGCCTTTGCCTTACTATAATGGGCATTATATCAGCCTGTTTATTTCCCTTCGCAGTGTACAGTCAATCCTGTACTAATTGGCTATATCTGGCTCCCGGAACAAATGCCAACGTTGGATTGGGCGACCTGGACATACCTGGCCAGCAAATCACAGTCGAAGCTACCTTTTGCCGGACGACGGCCTATGATCCTGTCTTTCATGGCGGAGACCTGGTATCAAAACATGCCCATCAATATGACGATAATTATCTGCTTCGCCCCAACCTGGCTGGCATAACGACGAGTACCGGCTATTACCAGGTGCAGGCTTCCTGCCCGGCAGACATTAACATAACCTACCATGCTGCAATGGTCTATAACGGCAGCACCCTTAGCCTTTACCGGGATGGGATATTGCTTCAACAAGTGGCCGCAACCGGCGATCTTTTTCAGGAAAACATCCTTTGCCAGATAGGGTATTATTCCGAGGAAATCGCTCAAAGTATGTTTGTCGGCTACATCAACGAGGTTCGGATCTGGAACGTAGCGCGGTCACAGGCGGATCTGCAGGCAAATATGAGCAGTTCCTTGCCCAGTCCGGCTACGCAGCCGGGCCTTGTGGCTTATTATACGTTTGACAATACCTTAAACAAGCAAGGTAACGCCACCTGGAATGGGGTATTAAATAATGGGGCTGTCATAAATCAGACCAATCCCTATTGCAATGTCCATCAGGCGGCAGGAACAGCAGGTGCGACAGGAACGCTGACCGGCAGTAATACCTGTAACGGCGCACCGGGATTATTGACCTTTCATTCTCAGGCGGGGGCCGGTCCCTTCACCGTGACATACTCCGACGGTACTACCAGCTATACACAAACCGGGGTCATGGACGGCATACCATTCCCTGTACAAATACAACCAACCGTATCAACCACTTATACGCTTATTTCCATCCAGGATGCAACAAACTGTCCGGTACTGGCCGGCCCTGGGATAACCGCCACCATTAACCCCGGTCTGTGTACTTTATGCACCGGCAGCCTGGGTGACCCGATCATCAATGCCACCTTCGGCAGCGGCAACGGGAATTCCCCGCCGCTGGAGACGGTCGTACCGGGTGCATCCACCAATCTTATTTACCAGCCAACGAGCGGTATCCCGGCCAGCCCTACCCCACTGGATGGCTATTATACCATATCCAGCACGGTGCCGATCAATTCGAGCGGGCCTTACTGGCATACGGGCGGCAAGGACCATACCGGCGACCCCAATGGTTATATGTTATATGAGAACCCGGGCACCAGCGTGGGAGAGTTTTTCCGGCAAAAGATGACCACGCTGTGCGGCGGTGGTAAATATGAATTCTCGGCCTGGATAGCGGAGTCGGATGATCCTGTTCATACCCCGAATCCGATCCTCCCAGACCTGACCTTTATCGTTCAGACGGAAGATGGTACGGTGTTGGCTACGTACAATTCCGGACCGGTACCCGAGCTGGCAACCTGGACCTGGAGCCACTATGGCTTTTTCTTCACGCTGCCACCAGGCGTCACAACGGCGATTGTCCGGATACTCGACAATAACCCCGGCGGATACAACTTACCTGGAAATGACTTCGCCCTCGACGATATCACCTTCCGTCCCTGCGGCCCTTTGATGACAGCCGCTTTGGCTGTGGGCAGTCCGCCGACAGTGTGTCCCGGCGGCCAGGCTACTTTTACCGGAACGGTAACGGGAGGTTATAGTGCTCCCGCTTATCTGTGGCAGATAAGCGCGGACAGCGGTAAGACTTGGACGGACTTACCGAATTCGAATAATACACAGCTTACGGTCACTGCTCCTCAGACATTGGTGCCCGTTGCTTACCATTATAGGATGCTGTCGGCAGAGGCGCCGAATATTCAGTCGCCCAGTTGCCGCGTCGCCTCAAACGACGTCGTTTTGCCGGTGGTTTCTTCCCTCAATACGGACTTCAGTTTTACCCAGTTACCCTGCAATCCGCTACAGGTGCAATTTACCGGTACCGCTACTACGGGGGCGACCTATACCTGGAACATCGATGGGACCGACCAGCCGCCAGGCGGCTCGGGCGATCCTACCCTGCTGTACACTTTTGTTGGCTATGGCAATTATCCGGTGACATTAAGAGGGCAGGCAACCTGTCCTGGCAGCACAACAAAAACCGTCACGATCGGTCTGCAGCCGGCCGAGATATTGCTGACAGCGGATTCCGGCATTTGTGCCGGGAAGTCGGTAGCCTTGAAAACAAAGGGTGGCCTGGGCTTTTGCTGGTCACCCGTAACCGGCCTCAATGATCCGACATCCGCTAACCCTATAGTCACGCCCGCCGTTACTACCAAATATCATTATACATCCCTTATCACGGGCACAAACCTGGTCATTAACGGAGATTTCTCGGCAGGGAATACAGGTTTTACCTCGGCTTATACCTATACCACCAACGGGTTCCCGGCAGGAATGTATGGTGTCGGCCCCAACCCTGCCACCTGGCTGCCCAACGCACCGGCCTGTAAAGATCATACCAGCGGAACCGGGAATATGCTGCTGGTCAACGGAGCAGAGATACCCGATGTACAGGTATGGTCGCAGACAATAGCCGTGCAGCCCAACACCAACTATGCCTTTTCCGCCTGGCTGGAGAACATTACAACGGTGAACCCTGCCATCCTGCAGTTCTCTATCAACGGACAGCGACTGGGCAACCCGCTGACGGCCAATGTCAACGACTGCATTTGGGACCTGTTCCATACTGTCTGGAATTCCGGTAGCGCTACGACGGCCATTATTTCCATCGTTAATGAAAATACGGTGTATTCGGGCAATGACTTTGCACTGGACGATATCTCTTTTGCCCCGGTGACAATGCAAACCGATTCTGTTACCATCGACGTCGAAACGCCTGCCGTTACGGCTGCACCTGCAATGAGTACGGTCTGCCCGGGTGTGCCGGTGCAGCTGCAGGCCAGCGGCTCGCTGCACTATAGCTGGTCACCGGCTGCGGGTCTGGACGATCCCTCTGTTGCCAATCCGACGTTCGTCTTGCCAGCTTCCCGTTCGGGCGCTACGATGATGTATGTAGTGACCGGCACTTCCGCCCGGGGTTGTACGGCCAGCGCCACGGCTGCTGTTACCCAGCAGCCGTGGTTGCTCACGCTGGGTCCTTCGGATACACTTATCTGTAAGGGTGACGGAGCGCAACTGTATGCTGGCGGCGGCGGTGTCTATAGCTGGAGCCCTGCGGGTCTGCTGGACGATGCGGCGAGCTCAACGCCAATGGCAAAACCTGTAGTGTCCACGCGTTTTTATCTTTCGCTGACGGA
The DNA here is from genome assembly GCA_035555335.1 of Puia sp. Classification (GTDB taxonomy): domain Bacteria; phylum Bacteroidota; class Bacteroidia; order Chitinophagales; family Chitinophagaceae; genus Puia. Next base: position 21,489 of record DATMGS010000024.1, on the reverse strand, counting down.
TGTCAATAACTGTCCGGAAAAGGATTCCCTGACCGTAGATGTTCGTCCGGAGCCGATGTATAAGGCCCCACCCGATGAAACAGTGTGCGCGGGATTCGATGTGAAGCTGAGCAGCCAGAATGGACCGGGTTACGTTTATACCTGGACGCCTGCCACCGGACTGGACGACCCATCCTCACCGACGCCTGATGCCAGGCCGGAGGCCACACTGGCATATACTTTACATATCAATGACTCGACCTGCGCCGCCTATGATAGCAGCTTTGCCGTAGAGGTAGTTGTCCGGCCGAGTCCTGTCATCACGGCGGAAAAAAACAATGACATCGACTGCGCCGTTCATACGGCCCAGCTTAGGGTCGACGGAGGTGTATCCTATCAGTGGCTGCCTGTGTCGGGCTTGAATAACCCATACTCCCCCAGCCCGATAGCCAGCATCGACACTACTACCACCTATGTCGTACGCGGGATGGGCAGCAACGGCTGTTATGCCTATGACACACTGACCGTCAACGTGACTGCGACAGGCGCCAATACCTTTGTGGTTCCCAATGCCTTCACACCTAATGGGGACGGGCATAACGACTGTTTCGGGGTGGCGCGCTGGGGAGACATACAACTGGAGGAACTGTCGGTGTACAACCGGTGGGGGATGCGGGTGTTCTCAACCCGTAATCCTTCGGAGTGCTGGGACGGGACATACCGGGGCAAGCAGCAGGAAATGGGAACCTATGTCTATATAATCAGGGCCCGAACCTATTGCGGAGAGATTACGCGGACAGGAACCTTGATACTGGTGCGGTAAAGCTGCTATCATACCGGTTGCCCCTTGGCCACCGACGGGGTAAGGTATTGAAGAAACCGCTGCAGAGCTTTGCGTTTTTCAGCGTCCAACCGGTAGTCCAGGTGTTTGGTAAAGTAATCGTGAAGAGAAAAGACCGGGTAAGGAGTTTCGGCAACTACCTCGTCGATGTGGAGGAGGCCCTGGCGGTTGGCTTCGTCAAAGTCGGCGATGAAGGCGGGGTCGATCCGTTTGTTGCTGATCCAGGCGGCAAAGACAAAAGGCAGACCGGTAAAGGCTTTCCAGGCTCCGGCAAGGTCATAGATGTAAGGAGAGGTCTTTCTTTGTTCGAGCGCGCGGTCGCCGATGACGACCCCGGCTGTCGTTCCTTTGATAAAATCCCGGAAATCTTTTCCTGCATCTATTAATTCAGGGCTGATCTTCCAATGCTCCTTCAACAAGACCCGGGCCAGCTGAACGGATGTGCGGCTCTGGTAGTCAAGCAATACTTTCTCCACTTTATCGATGGGTGTTTCGCTGAAGAGGCAAACCGAAGCCACATCGCCATTACTTCCAATGCAATAGTCACCGTTGATGTGGTATTCCTTTAGGTGAGGTATGATGGCGACGGGCACAAGCCCCATGTCAATCTCGTCTTTAACCAGCATGGAGGCGATGCTGGCGGGGTAGTCGATGACCAGCTCGATGTCCTTTCTGATAGGCGCTCGTTCGAGGCCATAGAGGAGCGGTTTTGTGTTGAGATAGCTAACGGCGCCTATTCGTATTTTTCTGTCCAATTCCTTTGTGTTAATTTTGCCGCGAAGTTACAGATTCTAATCGACTTAGCGGGCCACGGACCCGCGGGCCGTCAGTACAATAAATTGAATACATGGAATTGAATACTCTTACTGCTATCTCTCCCATCGACGGACGCTATCGTCACCAGGTACAGCACCTGGACGATTATTTCTCTGAATATGCCCTGATCCGGTATAGGGTGCTGGTAGAGATCGAGTATTTTCTTTTCCTCGGGAAAAAGAAGCTTTTTCCCCTGCCCGCCAATATCCGGAAGCATCTGCAGTCCGTATTGGAAAACTTCAGCCTGGAAGATGCGCAGCTGATAAAGAAAACAGAGAAGGTCACCAACCACGATGTCAAAGCGGTAGAATATTTTCTTAAAACCAAATTGGAAGAACTGGGAGCTGATACGGCGGAGGTGCAGGAGTGGATCCATTTCGGTCTTACGTCCCAGGACATCAATAATACGGCTATCCCTTTGCTCTGGAAGCATGCGGTAGAATTCGAGTACCTGCCGGGCGTGTTGAATCTTAAAAGGCAACTGGAAGTGCTGGCCCGTGAATGGAATGATATTCCAATGCTGGCCAGAACGCATGGTCAGCCAGCCAGTCCGACCCGATTGGGCAAAGAGATCATGGTCTTCATCGAACGGATCGAGAACCAGGTAGAGCAGCTGATACAAGTGCCTTTTTCAGCTAAGTTCGGAGGGGCTACCGGGAATTTCAATGCGCATTATGTGGCTTTCCCTAAAAAGGACTGGGCCAAGCTGGGCAATGAGTTTGTAGAGGGCACGCTGGGCCTGCAGCGGCAGCAATACACGACGCAGATAGAGCATTATGATAACCTGGCCGCTCATTTCGATGCCATCAAACGTATCAACACAATTCTGATCGATTTCTGCCGGGATATCTGGAGCTATGTCTCAATGGAGTACTTTAAGCAGAAGATAAAGAAGGGTGAGATAGGCTCTTCCGCTATGCCTCATAAGGTCAACCCCATCGATTTTGAGAATGCGGAAGGCAACCTGGGCATTGCCAATGCGCTGTTTGAGCATTTCTCGGCCAAATTGCCTATTTCCAGGCTGCAGAGGGACCTGACGGATTCTACCGTATTACGTAATGTGGGAGTACCCGTTGCCCATACGATCCTTTCCCTGAAATCCATTGAAAAGGGGCTGGACAAGCTGGTGCTCAACAGGGAGAAGCTGCATCAGGATCTGGAAAACAACTGGGCGGTGGTGGCAGAAGCTATTCAGACTGTGCTGCGGAGGGAAAATTATCCCAAGCCTTATGAAGCCCTGAAGGAGCTGACCCGGGGGAATGCCGGTATTACCAAACAATCCATGCATACCTTCATCGATGGCCTTAAGGTAACGGCTACCCTCAAAAAGGAATTGAAGAAAATAACTCCGCATAACTATGTGGGTTTGCCCTGACAATTAGGCGGTTACCAGTATACCTGTAAATTTAATGTGCGAAACACTTAGATAATGGCTCATAATTATCTATACTTGCATTTAATTTAACCTAAACATTAGCCTAAACTCCCTGAACATGAAAAAGTTTTTGTTCTTCAGCGTTACACTGGTATCCCTATTTGTTGCATCCTGTAAGAAAACGACAATCACGTCACCTACGACACCGACCAACCCTAATCCTATTGTAGGTTTATGGGTGGGCCTTTATCAGGTCGATGGCGCGGCTTCTCTTGGTTCATTTTATTATGGTCTTAGTTTGTTCTCAGACAGCACGATCATCCAGCAAGGCGGAACACCCAACGGACAAATCTATACTTCTGCTGGCACCTGGTCTTTGCACGATTCACTCTTTTCGGCCACGCTTACAGGTACCGACCTGACAATACCGGCAAATATTCAAACCATTACTGCCATCTACGACAGTACGGCGGGAACCTTATCAAGCGGAAAAATGAAATATGTAGTTGGTGGAAATACCACAGGTACCTTCTCCCTGAAGCGTGTAAAATAGCCTATAACTTATTTTGACAGGCAAAAAGGGTGGTATCGATCGATGCCACCCTTTTTTATTTTGCTGCGTAATGCGTAAGCAATTCTAACGAACCAGCTCCAGCGTTCCTTTTCTAACCACGTTGCCGCAAAGCGTGCTGGCCTTTATTATATAAACATAAGTGCCGGCAGGCTGCGGATGACCGTGATAAGCGCCATCCCAGCAGGCGTCGGTGCTTTTGCTTTCGAAGACCCGTACGCCCCACCGGTTGTAAATGGCCATCTCCACACTACCGATATATCCCCAGTATCGTATTCCAAAGCAATCATTATGTCCATCGCCGTTAGGAGTAAATGCATTGGCAAGCGGATAGCCGTTGGTGGGTGAATGCTTGTCTACGTATACTACGATGCTGTCTTTTGCGATGCAGCCATTCAATCCCTTGCCTATGACATAATACCAGGTGGTAGTGTCCACGCTGGCCAGCGGACTGCTGCCGGTGGAATCGGATAAGGAGGCAGCCGGGTACCAGGTATAGTGGGGGGCGCCTGAAGCAAATAGGCGGGCCTCTCCTGTAATACAATCAATATCATTGGATTTAGACGTTTGTAAAGTAGGTGGCGGCAGCACTTTTACCAGGAGGTTGACCGTATCGGAGGTATTACAGATCTCGTCGAATCCTATCACCTGGTAGGTAGTGTTGGTAACGGGGAATACATCGATGGCCGGAGAAGTCGGGTCCTGGGCTCCAATAGGCGTTAACCACTGCCAGGTATCCCTGCTATCGGCCGTACCTCCGCCGACCTGCAACCGGATAGTGTCCCCCTGACAGACACGGGCCGGGGAAGGCTGAATCTGGAAGGAGTCAGGGGGTTTCAGCTTTATGAAAACGGAGTCGCGGGTTGTGCAGGCATTTGCACCACCGGCGGTGGTAGCCGTCACATAGTAATATCCGGAAGATGGGGGTATCGCCAGGGGGTTGGCGATGTTCGGATCGGACAATCCGGTGGCGGGCAACCAGTGATAGGTATAGCTGCCGGCTGCCGTGGTCAGGATCTGCAGGGATGCGCCCGTACAGATAAGGGTATCGTTGGTCGTGGCAATCACCGGGCCCGGAAGAACTACGATGGTCTTACAGAAAGAGGCTTCAGTCTCCAGTCCGTCGTCCATGATGAGATTGACGCGATAGGTTCCGGGCTGGGAATACGTGATGACCGGGGGATCTTTCAAGGCAGAATTCGGGAAGCTGGCATTATTGCAACCGGGAAACCGGACCCGGCTGAGGGTATTGTTATTGACATTCGGCACAAAGGTATAGAGGTCGGATCCTACCCGGAACAGTTTGGACAGGGAATGGGAGAAATCGAAGTTTCCGATATTGCCCAGGTCTGTCCCGGTAGGGATACTGGTCAGGTCATTGTTGAAATCGATGCGGATCAGGTTGTTGGCCGTGCCGCCCGCGACAAAACCGATGATCTGATCGCAGGACTTGATGATGCGAAGATCCCGCGCCGTCACGAAGGTGTTACCGGGATTACCCAGATTGGTCGGGATGGGCGTGTTCAACAGCGAGTTGCCGAAGTCCATGCGGATCAGGGAGTTATTCAGCTGGCTAACGACAAACACCCGCCAGAAGCCGCCGTCATTGATAGAGCAGATGCCGGTGGGATAGTTCATGAACCCGCCGGGGTTGCCCAGGTTGACACCGGTGGGTGTATTATCGAGGTCTGTCCCAAAATCGAAGCGGGTCATCGTATTGTTGGTAGCGTTGACCGTCAGGCCGTACCAGTGAAGCCCTTCATTGAACAAATAGAGGCCTACGGCCTGGTCCATCGTTCCGAGGTTGCCCCAATCTGTAGCGACGGGATTCGGATTGGCGATATCGGATCCAAAGCTAATCCGGACGATTTTAGGAATTCCTCCGGAAATCAGATCTCCTCCTACGATGATCGCATACCATTTACCATTGGCTTTTATGACCTGTATGCCTTCTGTTCCATATCCCGCGTTGATGATACCTCCGAAATTGCCCAGGCTGGTAGCGGTAGGCGTATTGAGCATACTATTACCAAAGTCCAGGCGGATTAGATTGCCCGGATAATGGTCCGTCAGAAATCCATAATAATTGCCGTTTTCCGACACCACATCCAGGAATACCGGTTGTGATAGTATACCGCCGATATTTCCCAGGTTAGCCCCTTCGGGTACCTGATTGAGGTCCGCCTGGCAGAAATTCCAGTAAAAGGTGGTCCCTCCCGTGGAAGTGTTGGTGATCGTCACCGGAGTGTTTTCACAAACGGTGTCCGGCATGGTAAAAGCAGGGGTCTGGGCTGCAACCCGAAAAAGGGCAGCGTGCAGCAATAACAGCGTAGAGAGCAGTAGTCGAAGGCATTTAGTCATAACGAACAGGACAGGTCAGCGTTAGGGGGTCACTGAGCCAGCCGGAAAGTAATAAAAAAATCCGGATTTACTTATGGATCTCCGAGGTGAAATGGAATTCGATCTCCGGATTGTTGGTCCGTTCCGTATTCAGGAACCACTCGCTTTGGGCCAGGTATACGGTATAGCCGTCTTTGTCTACCCCTATATTAGCGTGTTTGAAACGGGTGAAATCTTCCAGCTTAACGGGATCTTTACTGGTGATCCAGCAGGCTTTGAAAAAAGGCAGGGCATTGAACTGTACGGAAGCGCCGTATTCATGCAGGAGACGGTATTGAATGACTTCGAATTGCAGTTCCCCTACGCAGCCGATGATCTTTTTGTTGCCGCCGTATTGCGTGAAGAGCTGGGCTACGCCTTCATCAGTGAGCTGCAGGAGGCCTTTTTCCAGCTGTTTGGTCTTCATGGGGTCCCTGTTGACCACCTCTTTGAAGATCTCCGGGGAGAAGGAAGGGATGCCGGTAAAATAGAAATCTTCTCCTTCGGTGAGGGTGTCCCCGATCTTGAAGTTGCCGGTGTCGAACAACCCTACCACGTCTCCGGGGAAGGCGGACTCGATTACGTCCTTATCCCGGGCAAGGAAGGTATAGGGGTTGCTGAAGCGGACGTCTTTTTCCAGCCGGACGTGGTGAAAATATTTATTACGCTCGAATTTACCGCTGCAGACCCGGAGGAAGGCGATCCGGTCCCGGTGTTTGGGGTCCAGGTTGGCATGGATCTTAAAGATGAAGCCGCTGAATTTATCTTCTTGTACATCCAGGTGGCGGGTGGAGGTCTCCCGGCTGCGGGGCCCAGGCGCTACGCGGATGAAGTTGTCCAGCATTTCCCGTACGCCGAAGTTATTGATGGCGCTGCCAAAAAAGACAGGACCTACCTTCCCGGCCAGATAATCGTCTACATTCAACTCTCCATAAACGCCATCTATCAGCTCTACGTCTTCCCGGAGAGTAGCAGCATCCTTTTCTCCCAATTTATCATCCAGTAAATCGCTGTTGAGGTTGTCGATCTTCAACATATCCTCGTCACTCGCCTTGGTATTGGCGGTGAACAGGACCAGGTTCTTATCGGACAGGTTATAAACGCCTTTGAAATCCTTGCCGCTATTGATGGGCCAGGTCATGGGGTGCAGCTGCAGGTTGAGCTCTTTTTCTATTTCTTCCAGCAGGTCGAAGCGGTTTTTGCCGTCCCGGTCCATTTTATTGATGAAGACGATGACGGGGGTGTCCCGCATGCGGCATACTTCCATGAGACGGCGGGTCTGGGCTTCTACCCCGTTGACGCTGTCGATGACGAGGATAACGCTGTCCACGGCGGTGAGGGTCCGGTAGGTGTCTTCGGCGAAGTCCTTGTGACCGGGCGTATCTAACAGATTGATCAGCATACCCTTATACTCAAAACTCATCACAGATGTGGCAACCGAGATACCACGCTGGCGTTCGATCTCCATGAAATCGCTCGTAGCATGTTTCTTGATCTTATTGCTTTTTACGGCTCCGGCGGTCTGTATGGCGCCCCCGAACAAAAGGAATTTCTCCGTCAGGGTCGTTTTACCGGCATCCGGGTGAGAAATAATGGCAAATGTCTTGCGCTTATTGATTTCGCTTGAATACTTCATCCGTTGATAATGGTTTTGGCAGCCCGGAGTCATTTACCGGCCTAAGAAACGGCCGCAAATGTACGAGATCTTTTTCTTTGCCGTCGCCCAAACCGGCAAAACATCTTCGGAAAGGCGTAGTCCCAGGACACCGGCGGCATAGAAGACGCAGAAGACAGTGCTGCGGATGGTCAGCCCCAAAAGGCCATGCATATTGGAAAAAAGGGCTTTGCAGAGAAAGTACCCTGCCAGCCCCAGCAGGAGGGTATAAAGCGATTTCGGGGTGAAGGGCTGCATCTTGAATTTCCGGTAAAGGAACAGGTAGCGGATGCCATTGTAGACGGCGAAGGTGAACAGATCGGCAATAGCCGGACCGATACCTCCCATTTTTTTTGCCAGCAGATAGTTTAAAGGGAGGGTCAGGGCAAGCAGGATCAAGCCGGAGAAAAAATCAAACCGCCAGAAGGTGGAGGTGCCGATGATCTGGGAGTTCAGTCCTGTTCCCATATCGACGATGAGCTTGAGCCCGACAAAAAAGAAAATCGCCTGTGCCGCGAGATAATCATGATTCAGGCCGAACGTGATCACCCCGTCTGTAAAATTGATCCAGATCAGGACGAACATACCGACCGAAAAGATGAGCTGATTGATGGAAGAGCGATGGTAGATCCGGTTGATCTTCCCATAGTCTTTGTCTTTCCAGGCCTGGGATAACGGGCCTATGGAAGCGGCAATGACCACCCGCTGCGGGGCCTGCATGAGACTGCCGATATACAGGGCGAGGGAATAGATGGCCACTACGGCGAGCCCTCCGGGCACCACGGCGGCAATCACCAGGTGGGCGAAAAAGTTAGAAACAGAGAAGACCAGGCCGCCACTCCAGACCAGGAATGCCAGGGCCCTGACCTTTCCAATGAATTTCTTCGTTACGCGGCTGGGAGAAAAGACGAAATGCAAGTCCCCCCTGGACACCAGGTAGACGAGGAGGACCAACGCCAGCGCCAGGTAGAGGAAGGCGTAGATCTTTATAAAGGTGTCAAAGCTGGCAAGGACGCCTGCAAAAGAAAGGACGAGCAGTACCGTCGTGAATATACGGAACAGCACTTCTTTCAGGAAGTTGGTCAGGATGGACTTTTTCAACTGCCAGGCAAAAGCCTCCAGCAGTGAAAAAAGGGTCAGGCCAAGGCCGAAAGGAAAGATCCAGTAATAATATCTCACCAGGTCGGCAGAATTCGCGTCGAACTTCTGGATAACAAAATCCTTTCCGGCTATCCCTGCCAGCACGACCCCGGCAAACCCCAGTAGGCTGGTCAGGAGTGCCCGGGTCATCATATCATTTTTCTCCGGGGGCAGGTTGTCTTTGTAGTAGGGATGGAACTTATAGATATAAGCCTGCATGCCCAGGTTGGCAACGGCATACATCATGCTGGCAATGGCCATGAAGATCTGGTACAGGCCGTATTGGGAAGTCGAAAAACCGCCTCGCTCCCTTGTAAAAAGATAGGTATTCAGGAATCCCAGGGCAAAACCGAAGTATACAAGACCAGAAGAGATAATGCTTTGCCGCCGGATTGTACTCATGTACGAGGATTGATGATAAATGCAAAGATGCAGCTTTTGGGCGAATCCATTTTTTAACGTTGGCATAAAGTAAAGAACTTTATTTTTGGGCGCACAAACTGAAAACCTGATTGACTATGTATAAATTTTTTGCCTTCTTTATCGTTTCGCTGCTATCTCTGCACCTGCAGGCACAACCGAAAAAGAAAAAAGTCGTTTTCATCATTGCGGATGGTATACCGGCCGATGTGCTGGAAAAGATCCACCCTCCTAACCTGAAGCAGGTGGAAGGTATGAATGGCTACAAGAGGGCGTATGTAGGGGGTGAAAAGGGGGGGTATTCCCAAACGCCTACGATTTCCGCCGTCGGGTATAACAGTCTGTTGACGGGTACCTGGGCGAACAAGCACAATGTCTGGGGTAATGACATAAAGGAGCCCAATTATCATTACCCTACCATTTTCTTCTTGTTAAAGCTGGCGGACACTTCGAAAAAAACAGCGGTTTTTTCCACCTGGCTGGACAACCGGACCAGGCTGGTCGGCGAGTCCCTGCCGCAGACCGGGGATATCAAAGTGGATTATCATACCGACGGGCTGGAGCTGGATACGGTGAATTATCCGCATGACGGGCAAAGCCAGTATATCCATAAGATCGATGAAAAGGTGACGGATGACGCGGCTCTCTGTATCCGGGAGCAGGCTCCGGACCTGGTCTGGCTCTACCTCGAATATACCGATGATATGGGTCACCGGCATGGGGATGGCCCGGAGATGAAGGAGGCGGTTGGTTTTACCGACCAGCAGGTAGGCAGGATCTGGAGCGCCGTACAATACCGGGAAAAGAAGTTCAATGAGGACTGGCTGGTGATCGTCACGACCGATCATGGCCGCGACAGCATCAATGGTAAAGGGCACGGGGGGCAGTCGGCCAGGGAGCGGACCACCTGGATCGCTACGGATGCGAAAGATCTCAATCATTACTGGAGGGATTATACGCCGGCCATCGTGGATATCATGCCGACGATCGCCCGTCACCTGGGTGCTGCCATTCCCAGGGACTATCAGCTGGAGATGGATGGGATACCGCTGACGGGAAAACTGTCTGTCGCCGATCTTTCCATTCAATATGAGAATAACAAGCTGAATATTCACTGGAAGTCCTTTGATAAGGATGGGACGGTAAAGATCTGGCTGACCACCACCAATAATTTTAAGACGGGCGGAAAGGATATGTATAAGTTACTGGCGGAACTGCCTGCCGGTCAGCAGTCGGCTACCCTGGGAATCGGGTCCACTCCTTCGGCTTTTTATAAAGTCGTGCTGGAAGGGCCGTATAATACCGTGAACCGATGGATTGTGGTAAAATAGGGGGGCCGGGCCGAAGACGACATTAGGCCGGAAAGGATGGCGGGATAGCCGGGATTAAAATCCGCCGGACAAAAGCTCGTTCAGGTCTTGTTTGCCTTCATAATGAAAAGGCCGGCTGAAAGAAACCCATCCTTTTTTCAGCTTTACTCTTCCGTCCAGGGTGACGTTGACCTGTTTATCCTTATCCAGCAGCAGCGACAGGGCATTGCTGAGAATGCTGCTCAGGTCCACCTGCATGGAGACGGGCACATAAAAAGTATCTTTTTGAGGAATGAGGATCGTAGAGTCCAGCAGGGAATGTCCCGAGGGGATGGCATTCAGCTTTACATCCACTTCCGCTCTTTTGAGCTGCAGGCTGAAGGGGTTAGGGTTATAGAATTTAAGGGTGGTGGAAAGGGTTGTCTTCTTCCCTACCACCTGGCCGATACGGATATCCTGGAATCCATAGTATTCGGGGGCTTCCGCCTGACGGCAGCTGGCGGCCAGAAGTAAACAGCCGAAGAGGGCGATCCGGAGACCCGGCATTTTATAATTAACAAGTTGACGCATACCCTTGCAAGATAATAAGTATTCAGGCAATGAATTCATCGAAATCAAATCCTGCGCGGGAATTCGCATACATTTAGGAATTCCCCGAAAATAAGTACCTTTCTCAAAAGAACCCACTTTGTCAAGCATAGCAGAACGCATAAAAGAGTTCAACAAGGACCGCTTGCCGGCCTATACGACTTTAAAATACCAGGTAATGGCGGAGAATGCGTTCCGCTTCCTCCGGGGAACCTGCCATTTATTTTATGAGGATCTCAGCCGCAGCGATAGGTTGCCTCAGTATCCCCTGAGCTGGGTCTGCGGAGATCTCCACCTGGAGAATTTCGGGACCTATAAAGGGGACAATCGACTGGTTTATTTTGACCTCAATGATTTTGATGAAAGCGCCCTGGCGCCTGCTCCCTGGGAGTTAGCCCGTATGGTCACCAGTATCTTTACCGGCTTTGAATCAGTGGGCGTTAAAGGAAAAGAGGCCACGAAGATGGCCGGCTTGTTCCTGCAGGCCTATTCCTCCACACTGGCTAAAGAGAAAGCCCGTTATCTCGAGCCGGAGACGGCCGATGGCATCGTACGCATCTTCCTGGAAAAGATCCGGGAACGGAAGCAAAAAGAGCTGATCCGGCAGCGAACGATCCTCCAAAATGAAAAGCTCCTTCTCCGGATCGATAATGTCCGTTTTTTCCCGATCGATAAATCCCTGAAAAAAGAGCTGGCGGCTCATGTCACCCAGTGGATCCAGGATACGCCGTTGCTGCAGAAGCGTTACAAGGTGCTGGATGCTGCTTTCCGGATCGCCGGCACGGGCAGCCTGGGGGTGAAACGCTACGTATTCCTCCTGCGAAATAATAAAGATCCCAAGAAACATCTGTTGATCGATATGAAGCAGGCGCCGCCTTCTTCCCTCCTACCCTGGCTGACAACCACCCAGCCTTCCTGGACTTCGGAAGCGGAGCGCGTCGTCGCCGTGCAGGAAAGGATGCAGAATGTCTCCCCTGCCCTGCTGAGCACGACCATTTTCCAGGGAGAGCCCTATGTACTAAAGGAAATGCAGCCCACGGCCGATAAGATCGACTTCCTCCTGATCAGGGACCGGTTTAAAGATATAGAGTGCGTGGTGCAGGATATGGCGGTGCTCACGGCTTCCGCGCAGCTGCGAAGTGCGGGACGGCAGGGGGCCGCTCTTCCCGATGAGCTGATCGCCTTCGGGAAAGACCATCACTGGCAGCAGGGTCTGCTGGATTATTCGGCGGCTTATGCCGAGCAGGTGAAGAAGGATTATCAGGCTTATTTTTCGGAGTATAAAGCGGGATATTTTACGTCCCCCCCGTCCTCAAAAGGGGGAACTTCCCCTAAAAAGGAGCGCCCCAAAACCCGGAAGAAGGATAACCTTCATGTCTGAGGGAGTGTAAATCATAAAAAATAGCTGCTTATGGCTGTAATGCAGGATTTTGTCTGGAAATTGATCCTGGCCGTAGTCGTAGGGGGATTGATCGGCGCGGAAAGAGAGTACCGGAGTAAATCGGCGGGGTTCCGGACCCTGACCCTGATCTGTTTGGGAGCTACTCTTTTCACCATGTTGTCGGAGCTGATCGGTACGCACGGGGCTCCGGAAAGGATTGCCTCGAATGTGGTGGTCGGGATCGGTTTCGTAGGGGCAGGTGTTATTTTCAAAGGGGATACTAAGGTAAGCGGCATCACTACGGCAGCGATGATCTGGGTGACGGCGGCATTGGGGATGGGTATCGGGGCGGGGTTTGAGGTACTTTCGCTGATAGCCTGTCTGCTGGTATTGACGGTCCTGTTCATCTTCAGCCTGCTGGAAGGCTGGATAGACCGCGTGAACCAGATAAGGAACTATAAGATCGTCTGCAATTTCGAAAATGAGACGCTGCACCGGTACGAGAACCTATTCAAAGAGCATCATCTGAAATACAAGCTCAGCCGCCAGACTAAAACCCTGACCGATATGATCACCGGGGAATGGGTGGTGCAGGGGTCGCTGACCAATCACCGGCATTTTATACGGGAGCTGCTAAAGGATCCGACGGTGAGGGGGTTCGAATTCTGAGTTTTGAACGGAAATAGAAAGCGGGTCGGACTGGTGTCCGACCCGCTTTCTATTTGTTATTCGTTAAGAAAAGGCCAGGGTCCAGGTCCTTTCAAAAATATCGTTGGGAGCCAATTTGTTGATCCCTTCTTTATCGGTCAGCTGCTGGTTGCTGTCGATGCTGTCGGCAATGCCGCACCAGGGTTCGATACAGACAAAATCTGCGTTCTTAGCCGCCCAGATACCCATGTAGGGGAAATCGGCGAAGTCAAAAAGCAGGCCGCGTTCCGTTTTTTCTGATTTTAAGGCTATCGTGGTCGACTGCAGGTTTTTAAATACCAGGGCATCGTCCAGAAATAGCTCTTTGGTAAGGGGCAAAAGCCGTGAGCTTCTCAACAAAGGCTTGGGGGGCTTCTCGATAAGGCCTTCTTTGGTAATGGGCCAACGGGGGGAGGTCTCCTTATGTTCGAATTCCAGGAAGTAGTCCGTGTAAGTGGTGCCTGCGACCAGGGGAACTTTAAAAGCGGGGTGTGCGCCGATGGAAAAGTATAAAGGATCCTTGCCGGACGCGTTCTTAACGCTATAGGTGGTAGCCAGTCCGTTGGGGGCCAGCTGGTAGGTCACCCGTAATTCAAAGTCAAAGGGGTAGTTGGCCTTAGTGGCGGCACTGCTCTTAAGTAAGAGGGTGATGGCATCGGAGCTCTGCTCTTCCGCCTCGAATTCCAGGTCCCGGGCAAATCCATGCCGGGGAAGGGAATAGGTCTTGTCCTGGTAGATATAGGTATCCTCCTTTAAGGTACCGACAATGGGGAAAAGTAAGGGTGAATGCTTGCCCCAGAAGGCAGGGTCTCCGTTCCACAAATACTCCAGTTTATGATCCTTGTGATAAATACTCTGCAATTCCGCGCCTTTTGGGTGGATGTTTATTTTCAAATGCCGGTTTTCAATGCTGAACATGTGAGGGTTGTTTTGCTTTTATTTGCTATTTAATTCCTTTTTATCGGCAAACTTACATATTTCGGAGGCTTTCTGCCTAACTAAACTTACTGATTTTAATGAAATTATCGTTGCCCTTGCGGGTTGCTGCCGAAATGCTTACATTCGAATCATGTTTCGCTACCTGGAAATCATCTGGACGAGTTTTAAAATGGCGCTGCAGGAGTTCAGATCCAATAAATTGCGCACATTTCTGTCCCTACTAGGGATCACTTTTGGCATTTTCTGTATTATCAGTGTATTGTCTACGATCAGCAGCATGCAGCTGGCGGTAAATAATGACCTTAAGTCCATGGGTAACAAAACGATCTATATTGATAAATGGCAATATGGAGGGGGGCCGGATTATCCCTGGTGGAAGTTCGTCAAACGGCCCAATCAGAAATACGAGGAGATGAAGCAGCTTCGTTTGAAAGTTCCCGATGCGCCTCATATGGCATTTGGCATCAACGCCTCCGCCAATGTCGATTTCGGGGATAATTCCCTGACAGGCGTCACCTATTATGGCAACAGCGAGGATTTCGATAAGATCCAGCAGATAACGATCGGAGCCGGCCGGTATTTTCAGCAGTCGGATTTCGATCACGGCAGCCCGTACATAGTCATGGGTTATACGATTGCCGAGAAATTATTCGATAAGCCCGAGCGGGCCGTCGGCAGCACGGTAAAGTTGAAAGATGGCAAGTCCGCCCTGGTGATCGGCCTGATCCAGAAGCAGGGGCAAAGTCTTCTGGGGGGATGGGATTATGACAACTGCATCCTGCTGACCTATAATTTTATGAAGTCGATCGTCCGGGAAGAATATGCCAATCCCACTATCCTGGCACAGGCGGGCCCTGCTATTTCGACGGCAGCGCTGACGGACGAACTTCGGGGGGCGATGCGGTCCATCCGCAAGCTGAGTCCTACACAAGAAGATAATTTCGCCC
This sequence comes from Puia sp., assembly GCA_035555335.1. GTDB lineage: Bacteria > Bacteroidota > Bacteroidia > Chitinophagales > Chitinophagaceae > Puia. The sequence goes on along the minus strand of DATMGS010000024.1, from coordinate 6,462 downwards.
TTAACGATATCGATAGCCTGAGCAAGTTCTTCGACCCTATTTTTTCGGGTATGAATATCGGGGGTTGGGCAATTGCCGCCTTGTCGCTGATCGTGGGGATGTTCGGAGTGGCCAATATCATGTTCGTGACGGTCAGAGAGCGGACGAGCCAGATCGGTCTTAAAAAAGCGATCGGGGCCAAAAGAAATGTCATTATGATGGAGTTCCTGCTGGAGTCGGCTTTCCTCTGTATTATCGGCGGGCTGATCGGGCTGCTGGCGGTGTTCCTGCTTACCTTTTTATTTACTTCCCTGCATGTAGTCAGCTTTAAGGTGTTTATCCCGATGGATATTATTTTGCTGGCGGTAGGCATCTGCCTTTTTACGGGGGTGTCGGCCGGTATCATCCCTGCTTTTATTGCCGCCAGGATGGATCCTGTGGTGGCGATCCGGAGTAAATGATTTGAATTACTTTTGCGGCATGGAAAAGATGAAAGCCGGGGAGCGCTCCGGCGGAGCCGGCCGGCCGGGCGATGAGCCCATAACTATTTTAGCTATCGAATCTTCTTGTGACGAGACCAGTTGCGCTATTTGCCGCGATGGGGTCATCCTGTCCAATATCATTGCCGGGCAGGCTATCCATGAACAATATGGGGGGGTGGTGCCGGAGCTGGCCAGCCGGGCGCATATGCAAAATATCGTGCCGGTGGTGGAGGCGGCCCTGAAAAAGGCGGATTGCGGGCTGGATACTGTCACGGCGATCGCTTTTACGCAGTCTCCCGGGCTGATCGGGTCCCTGCTGGTGGGATCGCAGTTTGCCAAATCGCTGGCCCAGGCCCTGGGCCTGCCCTTGCTGGCGGTGCATCATATGCAGGCGCATGTGCTGGCCAACCTGATACCCGGTGCGGCGGATGTTGCTCCGCTCGCGGCGGTTGTGGGGCAGTCCGGAGCTGAGGCTGCGGAGCGGTCGGGGGCTGCTCCGCGGCCGGGTGTTTCCGCGGGTGTTGAGGCCCGGCCGGAGTTTCCTTTTTTGTGTCTCACGGTGAGCGGAGGGCATACACAGATCGTGCTTTGCCAATCTCCCCTGGAGATGAAAGTGATCGGAGAGACTCTGGACGATGCAGCTGGAGAAGCCTTTGACAAATCGGCTAAATTACTGGGCCTGCCCTACCCTGGCGGTCCGCTGATCGATAAATATGCGCGGGAAGGCAATGCTACCCGTTTTCTCTTCCCCGAGCCGCAGATCCCGGGGCTGAATTTCAGCTTTAGCGGACTGAAGACAGCCATCCTTTATTTCCTGCAGGACCAGACGGCGAAGGATGCTGGTTTTATCGCGGATAATTTAGCCGATATCTGTGCTTCGGTGCAGGGCCGTATCGTCTCTATCCTGCTGAACAAGTTAAAGAAAGCGGCCAAACAGACGGGTGCCAAAGACCTGTGCATTGCCGGGGGTGTCTCCGCCAACAGCGGTCTGAGGACGGCTTTTCGGGAGATGGGGGTCCGGGAGGGCTGGAATACTTTTATTCCTTCTTTTGAATATTGCACGGACAATGCGGCGATGATCGCTATCACCGGATATTATAAATACCTGGAAGGTGACTTTGCGCCTCTGACGGTCAGCGCCAGTGCGAGGGCGGAATGGTGAGGGGCCGGGAAGCCAAAATGAGTTTTCGAATGTCTAATCCTTATTTTCAATTCAAACAGTTTGTGGTCTACCAGGACCAGTGTGCCATGAAAGTGTGTACGGATGCTTGTATTTTCGGGGCCTGGTTTGCCGAAAAAACACCCTCCTATTCCCTGGTGCTGGATATCGGCAGCGGTACGGGCCTGTTGATGCTGATGCTGGCGCAGAAGCATAAGGGAGAGATCCAGGGGATCGAATTGGACCTGGACGCTTTCAAGCAGCTAAAGGAAAATATTACGGGAAGCCCGTTTCAAATCGGGCTGAAGGCTTTTCCGGGTGACGTGCGGAGTTATGCTTTTCCGCAAAAATTTGATTTTATCATCACCAACCCTCCTTTTTTCGAGGGCGATCTCCCCGCGACATCCGAGGCAGCCAATCTGGCCAAACACAGTAAGGAACTCACGCTGGCGGCATTACTGACGGTCATCGATAACAACCTGAAAAGCACCGGGTCTTTTGGCATTCTCCTCCCCTATCACCGGGTAGCCTATTTTATAGAACTGGCTGCCGGCCACGGGTTTGCGCTTGCTGAAAAACTGTTGGTGAGACAGACGCCCCGTCACGATTTTTTCAGGGGTATCCTTCATTTTTCGCGAAGCCTGTCGCAGGAAGGTGGGTCGCAGAAGGAGGAAGACGGTTCACGCAGGGCGAAAAGCTTTGTTCCTTCTTCGGAGCTCTGTATTAAAAATGAAGCTGGTGTTTATACGGAGGATTTTGTGGAATTGATGAAGGATTACTATTTGTATTTGTGAGGGGTGAGGGGGCCTAATGGGACGCATATTCCCGGAGATAGCTGAACGAAGCCGTCAATTGTCCCTTCTTAACCATCGTAGCTCTTTCGATGATCGGGGAGCCTCCTTTAACCAGATCCTCCAGCACGTATTTGATCAGTTGTTCTCCGAAATAGCGGGAGGCGTCCCGGGGCAGTTCATTGGGAAGGTTGCCTACGGCCATTACGTCGATGGAACCGGGCAGATAAGGCGCCGTTCTTTTCCGGGACAGGCGATCCACTCCATATACGGGGTCTTCGATGGAGGTATCTCCCAGGTTGCAGGGTATGGATCCGTCTTTATCGTCGGTGATATCGGCAATGGTCCGGATCCGGAAGTCCTTATCAGCAAGGTCTTCCCATTCGAATAAACGGGGCATATCCTTATTCCAGTAAATACCGTTCATAAGTATATCCGCCACCCGGGTGAAGGGCTGAAACGTACACCGGAAATCCTGTGGATGCCGATGAAAATCGTCGCGGTGATAGTCATTCTTTTCGCGATGCTGGTAGAGACCGGGTCCTTTGAGCTGGGTAAACACCGGGTAGGAAAATCCTCTTTCCAGGAACTCATCCGGCTCCACTTCAATAACCCCCAGCAGGTTCATCACTTCCAATACCCCATGCGCCACCCGGCCGGAACCGGTAACCGCCACTTTGATCTCCGGTAGTTTCAATCCGAAATAAGTATGAATCAGCTCCTGAAAGCTCTCTTCCTGGTATACCCTGTCCAATTTGTACAGACCGGTTCGGTGCCCATACGCCATGATACCGTTGTGGGCGCCTACCACCCCCGCAAAAAAGCCAAAGCCCAGTATTCTCTGTCCGTCGTCGTGCTCCAGGCATTCGTAGTCGATCAGCGTGATCTTTTTATCCAGGATGGAATGGAACATGGCCTGGTTGTAGGGCTGCTGTTTTTTGGTATGAGAAAAGAAAAGATATGTTTTTCCCGGGATCAGTTCTTTTTCCGGAACTTCCTTGATTCCCATGAGGATGTCACAGTCCTGCAGGTCCTCCCGTACCTCCGCTCCTACCGAGGCATATTCATTATTGGAATAGCAGCGGTCGGGGGAAGACTGGGCAATGACCCTTACCTGGTCGGAGTTCTTGTGGATCCATTTGCATTGTGCCGGCGTGAGGGCTACTCTGTTATCGGCGGGTATCTTACCTTCTCTTAATAATCCTATCCTGATCATTCTCAAATGGTTTCAAACAATTTTGGACAAGATAGTTCAAATACGTAATATTGCGTCCCGATTTCATGTCGGATTTTGAAGGACAGGCCCAGATGGCGGAATTGGTAGACGCGCTAGACTCAAAATCTTGTTATCGAAAGGTAGTGCAGGTTCGATTCCTGTTCTGGGCACTAAACAGGACAAATCAAAAATTTCTTTGGTTTGTCCTGTTTTCTTTTTATCGAAACCCCCGTCCAGCTTGTATATGAGTTCGACCGCTTCATTGAGACGGGTGGTTCGATATTGGAATCCGTCAAAAACGAGCTTTTCGGGATGTCAGATCCCCCGAAAGTCACTCATGAAGGTTTAGAAAAATTCTCTACGGCGCACTGTCTACCCCTCATAAAAAACAAACAATGACAGGCTACATGAAACTGAAATTTTATTTTAGTACTTCAAAGAATTGTCCATGGAATCTTATTGCTTTTCCCTTTATAGAGGAATAATATATATTCACTCAGTTCCGTATGTCGGAGTGGCAGCATTGTTATTGTAGCTTTGCGAAAGCTCTTTTCCTATTTTAATTGCTGGAGATTCAATATAATGCCATGAAATCATTCCAGCAATCACACTTAATGGTACTGTTAATAACATGCTTGGATAGGCTTTTATATTAGGGAACAAATGAGCTATTATTTGTTGTATAAGGTACCCATAAATATAAATCCCATAAGAATAATCACCCGGAAGTTTTATTTTTCTTACTATTTTTGAAGTAGCCAAAATTAGCATACCATAAATTAGCGCTATATAAAAAACACCCTCAAACAATCTAAAATAAAGAAAGTAAAAAACACATGCGGCAAATATTATTCCGATCGCTAATTTGCGGTTAAGGATGATATAATCTTTAAAGGTAAAACTCAATATACCCGCAAAGAAAAATTTAGTTTGCACATTTATAAACAAATATCCTTTTAAACGAGGTAAATAATGACATACAAGAATAAGTACAACCACTCCAAGAATCACGGTCATTCTGTGTTTAAAAACTCCTGCTAATCCGAAAATAAACACTATCATGTAACAAGTAATTTCCATCGGCAAAGTCCACAATGAACCGTTAAGCGCTTCGTTCAAATGATTATTCGCAAAAACACTTTGTATGCGAGGCTCAAATCTGAGCATCAAGCAATTCTTAAACAAATATTTCCAGGTTTGAGTATCAAAAAAATACTTATGTAAAGTATATGTTGTGAATATTGGGCCTATAATAAAAACTGTTATCAATATACATGTGATAAGTGCTGGCCATATTCTGAAAACTCTCATTAATACAAAATGAGCCAAGTTTTTAGAATTTACAAAGCTTGATGATATGAAAATGCCACTTAAGAAAAAAAATATGTATACAGCAATACTTCCGCTATAATTGTCTACTAAGATTTGCTTAAACGGCTCTGAATATCCATTGGTTAAAAATATATAAAATGAATGTCCAAAAATAACAGCTAAAGAAGCAACGAGTCTAATAAAATCAAAATTATTATTTTTCCTTTCAATAGCATTTTCTAAAGTAAATGACATAAATCAAGCGGTTTTTGCCAATTATTGATTAAATATGGAGTTTTTTAATAAAGGACTGTTCACAAACAATTCAAAGAAACGCAAAAAAAGGATATTTGATTACATAAATATTTTTATCTTTCCAAGACGAGTTGCGGCTAATGGTATGTCCCCTCTCGATTGGTGGCGGCTTGAGGCTTTTTGATGACAATCTGGAATTAAAGAAATTCGGGCTCAAACACTTGCGCGACCGACAACGGCGTTCTTATCCACGAATATCAGCCGATCAGTTGGCCAGGAATGCCGGCCGATCAGTCAATCATAAAAGCCTTAGTGGGCACTTATTCTTTTACCTGGGCAGATTTCATCCGGCAATTCGCTAAAAGCCAGTAAATCAAGCAAAGTTTGGTTAGATAATTGTCACTTACAGGGCAAAAAGACCCGACTTTCGTCGGGTCTTTTTGCATTTCGGAATGATGCGAGTTAACCGGGGACAGGTGGATGTCAAAACTTAATCGATAGCTTTTCAGCCATTAGCTTACCGTCCTTATAATATTCAAAGACCCAACTGTCATCTCTTTTGAAAACGATCCCATTGGAGGATCCATTATCCGCAATAAAATAATCGGCCACCGAGATTTTGAACATGCGCAAAATCGTCTTTGGTGTAGTATCGATCAGCTGATACCCATTGGCAATTGGCTGCGCATATAAGGTACCAGCAGCCGGAGGGGCTACGATTACGGTAGTATTCCCTGCAGGCGCGGAATTAGAAGCGGTGGTCGGGGCCAACGGCTGGTCATTTATGGCCGATGCCGGTTGATAAACATACTTGGCTTGCTTCAAGGACGTAAAGGCATCCTCCAGAGCGAGCGTATAGGAAAGCGCAAATTCTTTCTCCCGGCTAATTCCTTCTTTGCTTTTAAAAACTACATTTCCCTTACAGTCTTTTAATAAAAGGGTAAGTTTTGTAGTAAATATTGATTTTCTCTCTACTACTTCAGCATTGAGTACGTTACATTTATTATTAGCGAGTTCAGTAGGTAGTTGAGAATTGTCAAAATAGGCTGTAAAACCGGTTTCTTCCAGGGACGATTTGGTTAAGGTATTTAAACCATATTGGTCTTTTTGCTTAAGGAAATTAAAGGTTTCAGGCACCACAACATATTTGTAGTTGTTAAGTGAAGTCTGCGAATGGCCTGAAAAGCAACCAAATAAAAGGAATAATAAAACATATGATTTCATAGTTGCCATGAATTTTGTCAGGTAAAGATACCCATTCTTTACAAT
>DATMGS010000023.1:0-394388 GCA_035555335.1 Puia sp. | reverse complement strand
CTCATGCCGGTCGATCGTCGCTTCAATCGCACGGGTAAAACTCTCCAGGTCATAGCTCCCCGTCAGCTCCAGCCAGAACGGCATGTTATACGCCACCGACGCCTCCCCAAACTGGCTCAGCACCCATAGCCGACGCTGACCATCCGACACCGCATAACTCTCCGCTGCCGACACCGGTACTATCGATTCGTACGCCGTCTTTACCGCTTCCCGGATCAACCGGGCCTGTTGTTCCAGCACCGGCGCTATGAACAGCTGTTTCAGCTCCAGCTGTACTTCAAACGTCTTATGGATCAGGTTAAGGAGGCGAACCGCCTTTAAGCTGTGTCCTCCCAGCTCAAAGAAATTATCACGAATTCCGATCGTTTCAGCGCCTAATACCTCTCCCCAGATCGCTGCAAGCTTTTTTTCCACTTCATTCCGGGGCGCCATAAACTCATTCCTGATCATATCTGGTTCCCCGATGCCCGGCAATCTATTCCGGTCTATCTTCCCGTTGGGCGTGAGAGGTAGCTGATCCAGCTGAATATAATGCGAAGGAAGCATGTACACCGGAAGGGTTGTACCCAAACTGGATTTCAGGTCTTGCTTATCCAATTCCTGATCGGCAACCAGGTAGGCCACAATGGTTTTCTCGCCACTCGATTCCCGGATATCGACGACCGCCTGGCGAATGTGTTCCTGCAAAAGCAGCGACTGCTCGATCTCACCCAGCTCGATCCGGTGACCACGGATCTTTACCTGATTATCCATCCGGCCTATATATTCCAGGTTCCCATCCGGCAGCCATCTTGCCAGGTCCCCCGTCCGGTACATCCGTTCCCCGCTGACAAACGGATCCTGCACAAATTTCTCTTGCGTCAGTGCTTCCTGGTTGAGGTAGCCCCGGGCAAGGCCAGCTCCCGAGATACACAGTTCACCGACCACTCCTATGGGTTGAAGCTCCCCGCATGCCGACAAAATGTAGACACGTGTATTACTCACCGGCTTGCCGATCGGCACTCCGAGTTCATATCTTCCATCAAGCCGGAAACAGGTACTGTATGTTGTATCCTCGGATGGTCCATACAGGTTTCTCACCTCCAGATCCGATGAAGCCAGGCGGCCGGCCAATGCTCCGGAAAGCGCCTCCCCTGCAATATTGATTGCTACAACGTTAGATAAAGAAATCTCCTTTTCCAATATGGATTGTACTATGGATGGTACCGTGTTGACCAAAATCTTCTTATCCGAGTCCAGGTAATCAACTATCTCCAACCCACTCTTTATTACACGAAGCCGTTTTCCTATACTTAACGGATAGAATATTTCATATACTGACAAGTCAAAGCAATGTGAAGTTGCAGCATAAACCACCTCAAACCCTGTTGTAATAAATTCCTTCATAGCCCATCGCAGCATAGTCGTCACATTCCCATGTTCAATCATTACACCTTTAGGCTTGCCGGTGGATCCAGAGGTATAAATTATATAAGCCAGGCTGCCGGGTGTGATGAGAGCACCCGGTAATGCAACAGGGTACTTCTCCCTGCTTTTAAAATCTTCCAGCAGACCGGCATCTATGGTAACCTTAGTCCGGCAATCCTGCTCTATATATTCAACCCTTTGAATTGGATACCCCGGGTCAAGCGGTACATAGGCGCCTCCGGTTTTCAACACTGCCAGTATTGCTATAATAAGCCAATGATCCCGTTCTAATTTAATACCAATCAAGTCTTCGGCTACTATCCCATAGTTACTGGACAGGTAACTGGCAAGCTGGCTGGACAACTCATCCAGCTCCTGATAGGTCAATACATTATCTTCATATAACACCGCGGCTGCTTCGGGGCTTCTTTTAACCTGAGCGGAGAACAGATCGATAATAGTCTCTTCCGGAAAACCTGCCCGGGAGTCATTGAATGCATATAGAAGTTTCTCCTTTTCTTCGGTCGCCAGATAATTAATTTTTTCGATCGCCGTCCAGGGTCTTTCCATGCCTTCCTGAAGGAAATGTTCCAGATGGCCGATCATCCCCGATATGAAGGCATCATCATAGATATCGGTGTTAAATTCTATCTGTAATATTAAATTCTGCTGCTCTTCCGAAAAATAAAAACTCAGGTCAAACTGACTTGACGAACGGGTAACAGAGGTATAGGGTAATAACACGGCATCTTCAAAAAGAGGTTTTTCAGCATCGGCACTATTCCTTTGATTCTGTAAAACAACCAATACGTCAAATAAGGCTGATCTTGACGTATCTCTCTGAAGGTTCAGGCTGTCGATCAGCGAATCAAAAGGATAATCCTGGTTGGAATAAGCCTCAGTCAAAACATCCTTTTGTATCGATACCAGTTTTTTAAAACTTATCTTTTTATCAAACCGGGTCCTAATAGCGAGTGTATTCAAGTAAAGACCGATTTGATCTTCCAGGTCCGAATGACTCCTTCCCGCTACCGGCGTTCCAAGGATGATATCGTTGCTATCCGTATATCTAAAAAACAATCCATTAATACCAGCCAGGAGGGTCATAAATAAGGTAGCTGTCTCTCCCTCTGAAAATGCCTTTATTTTCGCCGTCAGCATCTTCGAAAATGTATGCTTAACAGAAGATCCGTTATAGGTCTTTATTTTTGGCCTGGTATTAAATGCCGGCAACTCCAGGACAGGCAGATCACCTTTAAAAACCGAGAGCCAGTATTCTTTCTGCTCTTTTAACGCCTGTTGTTGTTCGGAGCTCTGAAGCCACTCTGAATAATCCTTGTATTGTATGGGCAATTCCGGTAACAAGAACTTTTTCCCGGACCGTAATCCATTGTATATCGTGATCACTTCACTACTAAGTATTTCCATCGACCAGCCATCCCCGATGACGTGGTGGATATTAAATAACAACAGATACCCGGATGAAGCTATTTTCACGACTTCAATACGTAATAATGGAGCCTGGCTTAAGTTAAAAGAATACGCGTAGCACTTTTCGATCAGCTCCCGGAGGAGGTTATCGTCCACAAGATGACTACTAACATCCTTTACTGCCAGCTTAAAATCAATATCCTGAATAGGAAGGATATATTGTCGCACTTCATCCCCATCCGTCTTAAAGATGGTGCGCAGGCTCTCGTGTCTTGCAATCACCTTTTTAAACGCCTCCGACAATTTTTCAATATCCAGCTCTCCCCGAAGAGTAAATATGCCGGGAATATTATAGGCAACATTCCCTCCATCAAACTGGCTCAATATATATAAACGGCGCTGAGTGGCCGTTAAGGGATAGCTTTCCTTTACCTGAACAACAGGAATGGGCTGAGACCCGGATTTTTGAAACCTGGAAAGCATCTCTGCGATGGTGGGATAAAGAAAAACATCTTTTACCTTTACTTTGTATCCTAAAGAACGTTGAATTCTGTTGACCAATAAGGTGACTTTAAGGCTATGTCCTCCTAATTGAAAGAAATTATCCCGGATCCCAATCTTTTCTACATTTAATACTTGCCGCCAGATCTCTACCAGTCGTTCCTCCTCTTCATTACGCGCCGCCACAAATTCGTTTCTGATTACATCCGATTCGCTGATAGCCGGCAATGCCTTCCGGTCTATCTTTCCGTTCGGCGTGAGTGGCAACTTATCCAGCTGAACATAATGCGAAGGCAGCATATACACGGGAAGCGTTTTGCCCAGATGGAATTTCAGTTCCTGCTTATCTAACTCCCTTTGCTCCGATTCATCGCCTGCAACCACGTATGCTACGATGACTTTCTCTCCTCCTGACTCCCATACTTCCACAGCAGCCTGTCGGATCCCTTCATAGTTCAGCAGCGACTGTTCGATCTCGCCCAATTCGATGCGATGACCGCGGAACTTAACCTGGTTATCCGTCCGGCCGATATACTCCAAGTTCCCATCCGGGAGCCATCTCGCCAGGTCGCCCGTCCGGTACATTCGCTCCCCTTTGACAAATGGGTCTTGCACGAATTTCTCCCCCGTCAGTGTTTCCCGGTTGAGATATGTACGGGCAAGGCCCGTCCCTGAGATATACAATTCCCCGACAACCCCTATGGGTTGAAGCTCCCCGCTTTCGGATAAGACGTATATACGGGTATTCCCCACCGGTTTTCCGATCGGCAAAATATCATTCTTATAGCCTCCTCCAACATATTTGTATTCTGTTGCGCTGATGGTAGCCTCCGTGGGTCCATACTTATTATAGAAGTCCGCGAAGGGTGCAACTTTCTTTGCCAGTTCTAACGGGCAGGCCTCTCCTCCTGCTATCACTCTTCTTAAGCTTGTGCAGCGGCCCCAGTCGTCTATTGTACTTAAAAAATTAGGCACCGCATGAAGATGGGTGACCTGGTATTTCTGCAATTCCTCATGAAAGGCGTTATAATCCAACAATTTTTCCTTGGGGAGCAGCACCAAGGTGGCTCCATTGAATAACGCCAGGAATAGTTGTTCTACCGAAGCATCAAAAGCATAATCAGAGAACTGCAATATATTTTCGGAATCGTCGATCCCGAAGTATGATGTTTGATAGGCAATATAATTTACTACCGACCTATGTTCGATCATTACTCCCTTGGGCCTGCCTGTAGACCCTGATGTATAGATCACATAAGCCAGCGCCGACGGGTGCAGGGAAATGGCAGGCCGTTGTAAAGAATATCGCCTCCCCTGCCGGAAGGAAGCCAGCAATACCGCATCGATCGTCACCTTGCAGCGGGCGTCCGACTGGAGGTAAGCGATCCTTTCCTCCGGATAATCCGGAGGTATTGGTACGTAGGCGCCGCCTGCTTTTAACACGGCCAGGATCGATACCACCAGCCACTCCGAACGGTCCAGCGTAATGCCCACCAGGTCTTCCATTCCAATGCTATGTTCCCAGATCAGGTAATGGGCCAGCTGGTTGGAGAGTTGGTCCAGCTCTCCGTATGTAAACATCGTTTCGCCAAAGCGGAGCGCAAGCCTGTCCGGCCCCGCCGTCACCTGGTCCACGAACAGGTCTATGATCGTCTTATCCGACGGATAAGGAAAATCGTTATTATTAAAACCCAGCGTAAGTTGCGTGGTCTCTGCTTCGGAGATACAATTCAACGATAAAAAGGGCTGGTTATGATCCTTTACAAAGATATCAAGGATTTTGAGGTAGGCAGCAAACATCCGATCCATAGAATCAGATGAAAAAATATCCGAGTTATATTCCCATTCTACAGAGATTCCCCGATATCCATTGATCCCATTTTCTTTATCCCCTTCAAAAGGAGTAACGACTATAACGTTGATGTCAAACTTTGACGACTCATTATGTTTTTCGATAATCTCCACATCCAGACCAGCTATATCCGCCACCTCAAATGGTGCATCCAGGAATGTAAACATATACTGGAACAGCGGGGTTATTCCTAAACGTCTTTCAGGGTTCACACGCTCTACTACTTTTCCGAAGGGCGCGTCCTCATAGATGTAGGATTCCAGACAGGTGGTTCTCACCTTATCCAGGATTTCTAATAAGGTATCATTTTTATCGAAACAGGTCCTCAGCACCAAGGTGTTTACCACCATTCCAAGAACATTATCCAGCTCTTTCAGTCTGCGATTAGCTATTCCGGTGCCAATACAAATATCCGTTTCGTTACTGAATTTACTCAGAACCATTTTAAATGCAGCCAGCATCGTGATAAAAAGGGTAACATTATGCCCGGAGCTGAATTTCATAAGGCTTGTTGCCAGTTCTGCCGGGACTTCCCGGACTATTTTATCTCCTTTTTTATCCGTGCGTGCCTGCCGTTTGTAGTCCAACATCAACGAAAGTTCCGGTGTGCTGCCCTTAAGCTTGTTTTCCCAATAATTCATCAGTTGCTCCAGCACCTCCCCCGTCAACTGCTTTTTCTGCCAAAACGCATAATCTTTAAATTGAATTAAAGGAATATCGGCCCGATAATGAGGATCGCGTTGCAGGCAACCATAGATTTGTATGAATTCCCTGAGAAGTATGCCTTGCGTCCATCCGTCCAGGATCAAATGGTGCTCGCATAATATCAGGATATGCTCTTGCGCGGAAAGTTGAAGGATGGAAACCCTCAGTAAGGGGCCTTGTTCCAGATTGAATTTCTGTCTGCTTTGCCTCCGGATATAATCATCAACGGCCATTTTCTGCTGCTCTCCTATTAAATCTGAAAGATAGACCCTGGAAATGCCAAAATCAGATGTTGAAAATATTCTTTGATACGGTATGCCCTCGACTACCGGAAAAACGGTCCTTAATATTTCATGCTTCCTGATGATCTCCCGAAATGTCCCTTCAATCAAATTTAGCTCCAGTTCTCCTTTAATTCTTATTGCTCTTGGTACAAGGTAAGCTGTGCTCTCTTCATCCAACTGGCTTAAAAACCAGAGTCGTTCCTGGGAAAAAGACAAAGGATACAACTCCTGGTCCGGAGCCGGCAATAATTTCAACACTTCGTTATCATTAGGAACAAGAAGCTTAGCTAAGTTCTTTATAGTGGGATTCTCATAAAAGCTTCTCAGTGAGATCTCTATATTTTTCTGGTCTCTGATGATGCTGATAAACTGGTTAGCCAGCAAAGAATGCCCGCCTTGTTCAAAAAAACTGCTATTTATATCAATCTGATCAAGATGAAGCAGTTCCTCCCAAATTACAGCCAATTCATTTTCCTCCGGTGTAGAGGGCAACATTATATTTTTTCCAGATTTAACAACGATCTCTCCGGACAGACGCTGTCTGTCAATTTTGCCATTGGAAAGCATTGGGAAATGATCTACCACTGAAAAATGGGTAGGGATCATAAAAGAAGGCAACTTGTCCTTTAAGGCGTCTGTGAGCGACGAAGTATCAATAAGATCGGTATCCGAAGCTATAAAGGCTATTAATGCGGGGTGACCACCTATATTTTCTACGGATGCGTAACAGTCCGATATATGATCGCTCAATGCTATGATAGCTTTTTCAATTTCACCGCCTTCTATCCGATATCCCCTATAACTTAATTGATGGTCTTTTCGTCCAAGGAATATCAACTCATTATTCTCATTCCATTTACCCAGGTCTCCTGTCTTATATATTCGCTTTCCTTTTATCGTGACAAATGCCTTCTCTGTTAATTGCGGCTGATTCAGATAACCTTTGGCAAGCCCCAAGCCTGAAAGACCTATCTCACCCGTGGCACCGGGCGGCAAGATGTGCTGATGATCGAGGATAAATACGTCCCTGTTGGATATAGGTTTGCCAATAGGGATGGGAGATATCTCCCTTGTTACTCTATAGTAAGTAGCACAAACTGTGGACTCTGTAGGTCCATAAGTGTTATAAATAGCCAAGTCATTTATCAGGCTAGATACATACTCCGATTTTAACACATCCCCACCGCTAATCAAAGTCTTTATTTGAAGCTGGTATTTCAACCGATGTATATTCAGATATTGAATTACAAAAGGATTTGTGCTTAAAGTAGTAATGGAATTCCTTTCACATTCCTTAAACAGGCCATGAAAGTCCTTAGGATCATTGGCTAATACCAATGTACCGCCTACTCCCAGGATCGGAAAGATCTCTTCAATCGAGGTATCAAAGGACAAGGAAGATTGCTGCAATACGCGATCCGTATGGTTCAATTTGAAATACCGGATAAACGTCAGTATATAATCGTACAATGACCCGTGGCTGACGATCACTCCTTTAGGTACACCTGTAGATCCGGAAGTATATATAACGTAAGCGGCATCTTCCTTTGACAATTTTACGGAACGCCCCCCCCTTCCGGAAGCCTGTTTCTGCAGGATCTCGTCAACGTCTAGGGCTATATCTTTCCAACCTATGCCGGAAGAATAATCCGTTAGTAAATATTTCAGCTCTGCATCCTTAATGATAAAATATTTTCTGCTATTTGGATATTCATTATCTATCGGGACATATACGGCGCCTAACCGGAAAATAGCGATAACAGCTGCAATTGATTTTTCAGAACGGGTGAACATAACCCCTATCCTATTCCCTTTTCCAACACCTAATCTGTTTAAAGTAAAGGCAATTTTATCGGCTTGTCCATTTATATCCTTAAAAGAAAACCCTATATTCTCATGAATAACTGCAATCGTTTTCCCATATTCTTTCTGCGATCTATCCCAAAGGTTCAAAAAGGTCTCAAAGGGTCTTTGTATAACTTCTCCCTGCGAATTGGCTATACCTTTCGCTAACTGACTTTCATTGGCAATTTGAATACCCGACAACGGCCTGCCCATTATTGCTCCAGTCTGTTTTACCAAAAACAGGTAGGATTGAATAAGCTGGCTTGCCTCAAATTTCGTGATATATTTCCCATTCATATCAAATCGAAATTTCAAGCCCCCTTTTTCATAATCCATTACATGGATCGAGATCGGATCATCCTCGCTATCATTCGACATAGCTTTAAGAGCAGCATGGTGTCCGGCAAAATCTTTTTGATAACTAAACCTCTCATAAGACAGCCGTACATCATACAACCTATTATTGCCGTGGGGGAGCTTCATTAAGATATCGGCCTGCTGAAACCGCTGATGTCTATAGGAGGCGAAAAGTTCCTTTTTTATACGCTTGGCCGCTGCTAAAAACGAAGTGTCGTTGGCCATAGTCAACCTTAAAGGAAGAAGATTAATAAGGGGGCCAAATAATTTTTTATCGCCAGTGCTTGTTCTGTTCAGCAAAGGGATGCCTATATTAACCTCTTCTTTTCCATAGTATTTTGAAAAAACTACATATAGGGCACCCAACAGAAGATGAAATACGCTCAACTTTTCATCTCTGGCGGCTTGTGCCAAAATTTCACTTTCTTTGTTGGAAAGGGTAAATTCCATGTTAAAGTTAGAACCACCATCATTTCCAAAATTTCCTGCATAGATTAATGAGGGGAACTCCTTGTACTTGTTCAACCAGAATTTCTCGTCATCCAGAAAGTCATTGGAGCTCCTATAGGTCTGTTCGTAAGCAATATAATTTTGGTATGCCACACCGGCCTTACTATCTTCTTTAACATATTCCTTTCCATCCAGCAAGCCGGTATAAATCCTGTTAACTTCGTTATAAAGCAGCTGGAAAGAAAATCCATCTGCAATCAGATGATGAAGTTTGGCATACCAAATATATAAATCCGGACCTGCTTTGAACAGCCATATCTTGCACAGGTTTTCATCCTTATCGACATCGAATGGGATTAAAAAATCTTCCTCTATCTTTTGTATAGCCTTATCCACGTCGGCTACTTCAATATAAATCTCTTCTTTCCGAATGGATTTATCTCTTATTTCAAACACCGGAATGCCACTCTTCTGCCCGAATGAGAAAGAAAAAATATCATTGTTCGCCACCAGGCAATTAGCAGCCTTTACAAACAGATCAACATTAATTTGCCCGTCAATGATGGCATATCCGCCGATATTATATTTAGGGGACCCGTAAGAAATCTGCTGATCCAGCCATATATATTTTTGTATTACAGAGACTTTATTTTTCACACAAACATTCTTTATTTCTGTTTAGACAATTTGTACAACGAATCTCTAATGAGCAACCGTTCTGATTTAATGTTTTCGATAAAAGACGAGACGTCTATTTCAGCGGTTATTTCGCTAAGTTTCGTCAGCACACTTATCAAAAGTCTTATGGATTTTTTCCGGAGCTGAAGTATTCTACCAGCAGCATCCTCTTTTTCCTGAATCAGATGGGAATTGAGGCAATCAAGACTCCAAACTTCATAGGTTAATCGCCCGGAGTTGTAAGTATCCAGTTCGATATTATTAACTTCAATAATGCTGCCTGTTTCGTTTACATTGATCGGGAAATCAACGCCCAAAAGGCATAGTCTGTTCCTGTTTATTTTCAGGATTTCATTCATCTTATTTTCTAGAATATAGGATAAGAAGAAGTTCATGCTACTGTTGTTCATAAATTCTCTATTAAAGAAATGCTACGATTCATGAAATGAGCGTCCTTTTCGTTCTTATATACGATATAATCACCTAACACCAGGCAATCAAGGCCACATTCGAAAAAGTAAGCCAAGGCCTGGGAGGGCGTTTCGATGATGGGCATTCCTCTCTTGTTAAAAGAGGTATTCAGCAAGATAGGGATCCCCGTCAGTGCTTCGAATTCAGCAATTAAACTATAATACTTTTGGTCCATTTCGGGGGTAATAGTTTGAACGCGGGCAGATCCATCTACATGTACTACACCGGGTATCTTGTCAGCAATATTTTCTTTTACTTTCGTGATTAGAAGCATATAGGGGCTATCCCGATCCAGTTCGAAATACTCATTGGCCTTTTCTTTCAGCACCGTTGGCGCGAATGGCCTGAAATCCTCTCTGAATTTAATTTTATTATTAATGAACTTCCGAACTCCTGTCTTTCTCGGATCAGCCAGTATACTTCTATGTCCCAGGGCCCTGGGACCGAATTCACATCCATCCTGGAACCATCCTATGATTTTACCTCCTGCAAGTAATTCGGCGGTTCTTTTGATCACGTCAGTTTCCTCCGAAATGGATAGCTTTTTAATATTCGGGTTCCTTGCCTGCAGGGTTTTAATATGAGCAATTAGTTTTTCCAGGTTGATACAACCCATAAAATAGTCGATATCGCCTGTCAGAAGAGATTTATTATCCTTACTAGATGCTAGCAGGTAACTGTTGTCCGAAAGTCCATTGATCAATGACGTAAAGTCAGTCACCAGTGTGCAATCGGGATTTTGTTTCAAATCCTGCAAAATAGATACGTTGTCTCTATTCAGCTGCAGGTTATAAATACCGGCATCCGTTATTACAATCCTGATAACATACTTTTCTTTATAGGCGGCATTGCTATCTACGAACTCCCCGATGTATGTAAAAAAAAGTTTTAGAAATGAATTGCGGGATACGTCATCGCTTGCAATGAACTGATCGATATCTCTTTTAATTTCCTTTTTTCCATACGATCTCCCATAACATGAATTATTCCTGTGGACGATCTTCTGTTTTTTCAAAACTTCCAGCCACCCGTAATAGGCACAGCCAATGGCTAACCCGTTGTCGCCGGCGGCCGGGGTGAAATAATAGTTTGAAAAACACCCTTTTTCAACGATCAGGGCGTTTGCAACGGCATTTAAAGCGACCCCGCCGGTATAGGATAAATTTCCGCAATCAACCATTTTGGCCCTGGACTGTACTATGTATAAAATGGCCCTTTCAGTTTCCTTTTGCACCCAGTACGCTATGTCGGCATAATATTGGAAATTTTCCCAAAACATTTTTTCAGAAAAAGCCGGCGAGTCGAACTTTCGCATCCAGTCATAATTTACCAATACCCGTCCATCCTTAAGTTCGAATATAGAGTCTGAATAGATGCCAGGCCTTCCATATGGGGCCAAACCCATGAGTTTGCCACTGTCACTGTCGCTTTGGAAACAATATAAAGAAACAGCGCTGTACAATCCTCCTATTGAATGTTGGGTCGTTGGCGGGTGTAATGGATAGTTCTTTAAAGAATATCCATAAGGAGAGAAGTCTTTATATACGGAAGTCAGTTCATTATTCGAGAATAAATAAAAGCTATCTTTTTCCGCATATAAATGCTGCGTTTCGGCCGGCACATTTTGGGGGAGGTATTTCGTATTTTTCAGCTCCAGACATTCATCATACAGGCTTCCACATCCGTCCATGACTAACACGGCAGTTTCTTTAAACGGGGAGCTCCCAATAGCATAAAATGCGTGAGCAAGATGATGAGATATGGTTACTATAGGCAAATCAGGCACGGACTTAAATATTCGGGCACCTGAAAAATAAGAATTACCATATTCAAAAAAACCGAAATTGGCATTCTGAACAACCAGGGATACGTCGTTAATTGAAATCCCCTCTGCCTGCAGGCAATAATTGATAGCGGCGGAATCATTAAAACCGTCGTGTTTAATCCTTGTAATCCTTTCCTTTTCAATGGCCACGCAAATTTCCCCGTTCCTTAATAAGCAGGCAGATCCATCGTGTGAAAGTCCGGTCCCCAGCACATATATTTCTTTATTTCTGGAATTCATTGAAGAAAATTTATGGGAGTTTTATAAAATGGATTATGATTGATACCCATGACAATAAAATCACCTTTCCGATCAATATGGATAAGAGGAGTTTAACAGCTGGTTTGATGTAGTTTGACGTGGAGGCGCATGGAATAGCGCAGAGAAAGGAGAATCGGCATTTTATCAACAAAAAAAGGCTATACGGCCATTAGGTGTCCCTCGGGTAATGAAACAAGTATGCTTCTTTGTAACAGATCTACTCTTACCAATAGTTTTTGTTTGCTATCGGCTTGAACTATCTCGCAGGATAAGCCTGTCAAAGCTCCCTGACTGATGACCAATCTCTGCCCAGGTTGAAATAAGTCATCGGACACTTCAATATTGTTTGTCTGGTCGGTAACAAGTTTTATATTATTGACAATTGTCTCGTTGACACGGGCAATTTCCTTCCCTGTTCTCACGTAATATAAAGCTCCTTGCGCGTCCATTCCTTCATAGTAGTTCCGCATATCATTCAGATAAATAAAAACATAGGAAGGAAAAAGGGGTTCGTCCACATATTTTTTCCGGTCATGCCAGGTACGAAGTTTTTTTGTCAACGGCAGGAAGGAATCGATGTTCAATTCTTTCAACCGGGTGTATACTTTTTTTTCATGGCGAGGTTTTGTATAGATCAGGTACCATCCGGCATTGAAATTTTTCATATTTTAATATTTTGTGCTTGGACACGTTGTAATAGAGCTATCGCTACAGCAAGTAACAATACCTGCTGAAATGCTGATCAAAAAAAAGTTAGCTAAATGGAAATAAACCTGATGTAATAAATAAAATGTTTATGCTCAGGCATTTTCATGCAAGACCACACCGATTTTACTTGGAAGTTTTTCTAGGATAGGAATTTATTGTCAGAAACAAATTAATTCAAAAAAAACCGGATAATCTTTAGTAATGACCTCATTTTTTTATTCGGTTTTTACGAAAAGGATGTAGCGGCAATGCAGTGATAGTAAAGTACTTGCAGAAGGTATCGATATCACCGGATAAGATCTGAGCTTTTCGAATTTACACCAACGATCTTTTTATTGATGGCATATTTCAGAAGACCTACTGTCGATTTGACCCCGATCTTCTCTTTCATATCCTGCCGGATCTTTTCAACGGATCGTATGCCTAAAAAAAGGTTATCAGCAATCTCCTTATTGCTTTTTTCTTCCCAGATCAACTGGAGGATCTTTTTCTCGCGCTCGTTGAGCTGGGCCTCTGCTCCGCTTACAAAAGGCTTTATATTATTTTGCTTGTTCCAATACAGTGCTTCCGTAAATAGCCTGTTGCGGTAAAGGCGGTTTTCTGAAACGGCCTGGATGGCCTGGAGCAGTTCTTCCGGTTCATCGGCTTTAGAAATATATCCATGAATACCAGCATCCAACAGGTCGCTGATCAGGTCCATATCTGTGCTCATGGATATGACCAGTATTTTAATGGAGGGATATTCGCTTCGGAGGGTCTTTAATGCCTCGTTCCCATTTAGTCCTGGCATAAAGATGTCCATCAATAGCACATCGATGGAAGATACCTTTAACTTATTGAATAAGTCGAACATATCTGCCGCCTGAACGGGGATATTGAGGTTGTTTTGCTCGGAAAGAAAGCTTTTTAACGTTTTCCTGAATAAGGAATGGTCATCGACAATTGCGAGGTTGATGGGTCTGAATAGCATAAGGTTCAATTATAGGCTTGCACAGGTCAAGTGACAAAAAAACATAACCGGCATGTATAATGCCAAGCAATTTATAGTAATGAACAAATAATCAGCTACTTAATCTTATAGGCCCAACCGGGGTTTGGAGGTTAAAAGGGATACGGAAAATGCTTAGCAGTGAGTAGGGGTAACATTGTAAATACAGGTACCTTGATGGTATTACAAGAACTAATTTACAGTAAAACTATTTAGAAAACAAATAGAAGGTTATTAAAACAATGTTATCTACCTGCTAAATAATAGAGTGTTGGGATGGATCTTCACACTTATAAGCATAAATGACACCTCTATTCTTCTTTTGGACACGTTTATGAATTGGTGTCATTTCAGTTCATCGCCTGTGAAGGCGAGAGGCAGTAGCAGACTGGCTTTGGAGAGGAGGTATATTTGTCCTTTTTGTCCTCCCAGGATCAGGCGTATGGGCCGGGCCGACCTTTGTTCGGATTCCTGCAGGGATTGGCGACAGATGCCGCAGGGGGAGAGGGGGTGGTCGCTGGGGCCATTCTCATTATCGTAACTGATGGCCAGCGTATCGATTGCTACGCCAGGATAAAGAGAGGACGCCGTTGACAACAATACTCTTTCGGCGCAGATGCCTACGGGGAAAGAGGCGTTCTCCTGGTTGGTGCCGGAGACGATTTGTCCGTTTGCCAGTTTTGCTACGGCGCCGACTTTGAAGTGTGAATAGGGGGCGTAGGCATTCCTGGTGACGGCCCGGGCTTCGTTTAATAACTGTGCGTCTTCTTTGTTTAACTCTTCAACGGAGTCGTAGACCTCGTAAGAGAATTCAAATTCTTTTGTTACCATCTGCTAAAATTTTTGCAGGATCCGACCGACCTCTTTATTTGATCTTCTGGAAGAGCCGGCTCCAGCGGACGCCTTTATTCCAGCTCATCCAGATCAGCCAGGCCTCTCCTACCACATGGTCTTCGGGAACGAATCCCCAGTACCTGGAATCCTGTGACCCATGGCGGTTGTCCCCCATCATCCAGTAATAGTTCATTTTAAAGGTATATTGGGTGGCTTCCTGGTCGTTGAGGAAGAACTTACCATCTTTCATTTCCAGCTTGTTGCCTTCGTAGACGCGGATGGCTCTTTCATACACGGAGTAATTCTGCCGGGTGAGGGTGAGGGTGGATCCTGCCCTGGGCAGCCAGATAGGGCCATAGTTGTCGCGGCTCCAGTTATGGAGGCTATCGTAGGGGTAGACGCCCAGGGAGCTGTCTATCTGTGCGACGATGCTCTTAGCCAGGCCGTTCTTCAGCATTTTCTCGTGGGCGCGCCAGGTGAGGAGCATGACATAGACGTTGGGGGTGCCGGTGGTGCGGACATCATCGCCATTGTTCATATCCAGGTTGTACTCATCTCTCATTACGGTCTCGTCCAGGGGCTGACCTTTTGTTTCCACGGTGTAGTAGGTCTGGGATTCGGGCGGAAAGACCTGCGCTTTGCCGTCGATATACAGGACCTGGTCTTTGATCTGCAGGGTGTCACCGGCGATAGCCACGCAGCGTTTGATATAGTTTTCCTGTTTGTCTACGGGGCGGATGACGAGCGGGTATTGGTCCGGGCTGTTGAGGATGATCTGGCGGCCGGAGTCGATATTGCCTTGTCCCAGTTCCCGGCAGACGTCATAATAGGGTCTCTGGGATTGGTATTCGGGTAAGTTGATCACGGTATCTCCGGCGGGGAAATTGAATACCACTACGTCTCCGCGTTTTACCGGGCTGGGGAACCAGCGGGTATAGGGAACTTTGATCCATTCCAGGTATGAGTTGCCGTTCGTGATGGGCATGGTATTGTGAACGAAGGGGATGGACAGCGGGGTATTCGGTATGCGGGGGCCGTAGCTGAATTTACTGACGAAGAGGAAGTCGTTGATCAGCAGGGTCTTTTCCATGGATCCCGTCGGGATGGTATAGGCTTCGAAAACAAAGGTGCGGATCAGGGTAGCGGCTACGATGGCGAAGACGCCGGCGTCGATCCATTCCCGGGCGGTGCCTTTTTTATGTTTTTTTACGGGTTCGGCCCCGAGGAATTTCTCTTTGGGGCTGAAGCCGAGGTATGGGAAGTAAAATACGGGTAAGAGGGAGGCCAGGGCGTGCTCATGGAGCTTGAATTTGCCGAAGGCCTTGACGAATTCCACGAAAATGCCCATGGAGATGAACCATCCTACGACGGGGATCAGCTGCCAGAAGACCCAGTGTTTGGGGCGTTCGGCCAGTTCCAACATGATCCAGGTATTATAAAAGGGGATAAATGCTTTCCAGCCCGGGGCGCCGGCTTTTTCGAACATTTTGTAAAGACCGATGGAGGGCAATAAGAGGATAAGTAGTTGAATAAGTACTAAAACCAGCAACTGATGAGTCGACATTCCTTTAGTTTTTTATGATTCCGGGCAAATTTAATGTAATAATCGGGCATCCGGTAAATTGGTCGCCGGGGAGGAGAAAATATTACAAAAATATTGGTGGATTTCCGCTCGGTGAGGGTTTGGCCCGGGCGGATCATCCCTCAACTGATTAAGATCGATTGGAATGCCGCTCAGCGGCTTAAGATCGTTTCTATGATCGCGGAGGTTTCTTTCGCCCGGTTCATTACCATAAAATGACCGCCGCCGTCAATAACGTGGGTCGCCCGGATATTTTTCAGCGGGAAGGTCCTGTCATTGGAGCCATGAATATGAAAGCAGGACGCTGGTTGCCATTGGTTCTGCCAGTTAATGACCTGTCCCAGGGCCCATCGCAGATAGACCGGATCGGAGGTGTTGCTGAATTGCCTTACCAGTTGCCGCTCTTCTGCTGTCTCCGTGCCCAGAAAATCGGTTTCCAGCCGATCCCATCTCGGTGGTTTGAGCGGGAGCAGCTTGTTCAGCTGCAGATTGCCCGCCAGTCGCATCCATCCCGGCAGCTCTTTCCTGCACTTGACGCTGGAGATCAGGATCACTTTCGCCTCCGGATAGAATTTGGCCATTTCGAGGGCCATCATTCCTCCGAAGCTGACGCCCAGGAAAATGGGGGGCGGGGCCGGGAGACCCCGTTGGTCCGCCGGCTGATTCGCAGGAACCTCGCTGATTGCCGCCGACGGAACCGGGTTGGCTGGATGCGAATGAAGTTGACCGGTTGACGCTGCAGAAACCTGGCTGGTCATTCTCTTTGCATAGGCTTCTATGCCTTCCTCTTTTTCCGGGCGGATCCATTGCAAGGGGGTGAGGGAGACGCCGGGAAGGGTCAGTTTGGAAAAGATCCGTTCGTCGGCTCCCAGCCCGCTGATGCAATAGATGGGGTTCATGGGTTACTATTTTTTCGGCAACACATAACTTTCCACATCGTCTTTGTTGATCGTCTTGCCGGAAAGGATGATCAGGCGTTCCACCACGTTGCGCAGCTCGCGGATATTACCGGTCCAGTTGTGTTTCTGCAACGCTTTGATGGCGTCGTCTTCGATGGCTTTCCTGGCGATGCCGTAATCGGCGCAGATGTCTATCAGGAATTTGTCTACCAATAAAGGGATATCATCATTCCGCTCATTGAGAGAAGGGACGTGGATGATGATCACGCTAAGGCGGTGATAGAGATCCAGGCGGAAAGCGCGTTCATCCACCTCTTTAAGCAGATCCTTATTGGTTGCGGCTATTACCCGGACGTCCACGCTGATGTCCTTATCGCCGCCTACCCGGGTGATCTTTCCTTCCTGCAGGGCGCGCAGCACTTTGGCCTGTGCGGTGAGGCTCATGTCTCCGATCTCATCCAGGAAGAGAGTGCCGCCATTGGCTTGTTCGAATTTGCCGATGCGCTGTTTGACGGCCGAGGTGAAGGATCCTTTCTCGTGTCCGAAGAGCTCACTTTCGATCAATTCGCTGGGGATGGCGGCGCAGTTGACTTCCACGAGGGCGCCGCTGGCCCGGTTGCTTTTTTCATGTACCCACCGGGCAACCAGCTCCTTCCCGACTCCATTCTCCCCGGTGACCAGGATACGGGCGTCGGTGGGGGCTACTTTTTCGATGGTCTCTTTAATTTTCTGTATGGGTGTGGAAGAGCCGACGATCTCCTGCACTTTGCTGACTTTACGCTTGAGGACTTTCGTTTCCGCCACCAGGGTGGTCTTATCCATGGCATTGCGGATCGTGATGAGAAGCCTGTTGAGGTCGGGAGGTTTGGAAATATAATCATAGGCTCCTTTCTTGACGGCTTCGACGGCAGTCTCGATCGTTCCATGCCCGGAGATCATGATAATGGGTGTGTCGGGGTTGCTTTCTTTTGCCTTTTCCAGGAATTCAATCCCGTCCATTTTGGGCATTTTTATATCACAGAGGATAACGTCGTATTCTTTTTCTTTGAATTTTTTCAGGCCTTCTTCCCCATCGCTGGCTTCGTCAATTTTGTAGCCTTCGTAGGAGAGGATCTCACTTAGGGTCTTACGGATCGCTTTTTCGTCGTCTATGATCAGGATGTTCGACATGAGGTTTAACAATCTTTTTTGTGGAATAATAGCCGGCAGGCTTCCCTACCCACTGTATAAACCTCAAATTTAACGATATGCGTTGGAACCTCCGCTCTCTGCTCCCTAAAGGAAGTATAATAATTTTCTTTTTCTGCTGTGCCTGCGATCCAAGGGCCCAGGCGCCGGCCGGCCGGGATAGTGCGACCCGTGCCGCTGGCCGGGAACAGATGGGGCACCATCCTGGCACGGGTCTTTCCGGCAATCCTTATCCGACCGTGGAAAGCATTCCGGTACCGGCTGGCTACCGGCGGGTCGCAGCCGGGAAAAGCAGTTTTGGGGGGTGGCTGCGGCAGATCCCTCTCCGAAAGGACAGGACTGTCTATCTGTTCGACGGGTCTCCCAAGCGGAACGGGGAACCCGGCTCAATTTCAGGGAATGGGCCGGCGGGAAGCGGGTGCGTCTGTCGGGGGACCGGCTGGTGGCGTATACGCTGCCAGCTTCGTCCCGGCGATCGCCGGGTCCAGGCCCGGGCGCTGCTCGCGGACCAGAGCGGGCAACCTCTTCATTTTGCGACGACCGTGCCTGTTTTGCCGCCTACCTGGAAACGGTATTCTCCTACTGCGGGACGTTATCACTGGAGAAACAACTGGTTCCTGTGGGCGCTATCGACGATATGCAGATCGGGGATGTGCTGATCCGGGGAGGGTCTCCGGGGCATGCGATGCTGGTCGTGGATATGGCGGCTGATTCCATGGGGCATCAGGTCTACCTGCTGGCTCAAAGCTATATGCCGGCGCAGGATATTCATATTGTCAACAATCCTAGGGGGGAGCCCTGGGTTGCGCCCGGGGGTGGATCCGGTGTTAGGACGGAGGGCAGAGCCCTGAGTCCCTGGTATCGGGTAGATAAGCGGGAGTCTATGATCGAGACGCCGGAATGGACTTTCTATACGCGCCAATTGCGGGGCTGGCCGAGGAGGCCGGGCGGATGAGATGAGTGAAAAGACGGTGAACTGATGAAAAAAAATTAAATTTATGGTCATCATGAGTATCCGGATTTATTCTACCGCCTATCCAACGCCTGTCTCCCGGGAGATCTGGCAATCGCTGCTGCCCCAATTGCCGGGGAGCATGATCCAGAAAATAGAGAAATACAGGAGGTGGCAGGATGCACATGGCTGTTTATTCGGGAAACATCTTCTTTTGGCGGCTCTGCGGAACGAGGGTTTTGCGGGGGGGCTAACCGATTTGCGGTACACGGCTCATGAGCGACCATACCTGGTGAACGGGCCTGATTTTAATATTTCGCATTCGGGCACCCGGGTAGTCTGTATCCTGGGAAGTCGGGGTGGAGTGGGAATCGATCTGGAAGAGATCCGGGAGCTGGCCATTGCTGATTTTAAGGATCAGTTTTCGGACCGGGAATGGGGGATGATCCTGGATTCGCCCAAGCCGCTCCATACTTTCTATCATTTTTGGACAGCCAAAGAGTGTCTGTCCAAGGCGGATGGCCGTGGTCTTAATCTACCGCTGGCCGGGTTGAAAATCGAAGATAATATGTTTGTTCAGTTGGGTGAGCGTAGCTGGAATATCCGGGCGTTGCCCTGGTTTGGGGGCTATGCCTGCCATATTGCTTCGGAGGAGCTGGCGGAGAAGCCATCCTTAATGGAATTCACTCCTGCTGAGATTTTAACCTTAAGCTTACGAGATCAATCTAATTTTCATTAAGTATTGATTTTTATTGTTTTATGAGTTTTATACCTATTAAAATTTTAGATACACCCGCTAATTGTTCTTTCAGCGGAGTGAGTATTCGTATTTATACTACGTAAAAGAACCTTGTAGGGAAGAAAGCTTTTTATTACCTTAGCTGTATCCAAATCGATGTAAAACTATTTATTAATCCAACTAAATAATCCCCTATGAGGCAGGAACTTGAACTTCAGGCTATCCCTACTGGTAAAGTACTTTTCAAATTAACTATTCTTGGCGGTGTATTATTAGGCTGTGTATACGGCTTCATCGTGCTGTTCAATTCAGCGCTGGAAGCGATCAAGTAAGTCAGCCTTTAATCATGTGTTCGAATCCCGGGGTCTTTACAGATACCGGGATTTTTTATGTGCGGGAAAAAGAGGCCACGGGCCTCTTGCCCTAACCGAGAAACGAGCGCAGCTCGGACGAAGGTTACGAGCGTAGCTCTGCCATCATTGGACCCGGCGTAAAAAATGCCGGCATTTTTTACGCCGCTAAATAACCAGGCCAAAGGCCTAGTATACAATGAAAAATCCCGCTCTGCTAACAGAACGGGATCGATTTATTTGATAAGATCCGGGATGGCCCGGAGTTACTTATTCATGTACATAACTTCTTTCACCAGCTTGACGGTCCGGGCAACGTCCGGGATGCCTAATGCCGCCAGGTTCGGGGCATAATGCAGGGGGGCGTCGGCGGAAGTGATGCGGCGGATCGGCGCATCCAGGTAATCGAATCCTTCTTTTTGGATACGGTAGGTGATTTCGGAAGAAATGGAGGCAAAGGGCCATTGTTCTTCAACGATCACGAGGCGATTGGTCTTTTTTACGCTCTCCAGGATGGTCATCCAGTCCAGGGGGCGAATGGTGCGAAGGTCGATCACTTCAGCGCTTACGCCTTCTTTTTCCAGTTCGGCGGCTGCGCCCAGGGCTACTTTCATCATTTTATTGTAAGAAACGATGGTCACGTCCTTCCCTTGTCTCTTTACGTCGGCCTTGCCTAATTCGATATAGTATTCTTCTTCGGGAACTTCTGATTTATCTCCGTAGGTAGTCTCTCCTTCCATGAAGATGACGGGGTCTTCTTCGTAGCGGATCGCCTGTTTAAGCAGGCCTTTGGCATCGTATCCATTGCTGGGGGACACCACTTTAAGGCCGGGGATATTGGCATAATAGCTTTCGAAAGCGGTAGAGTGTTGGGCGCCCAGTTGTCCGGCTGAACCGTTGGGTCCGCGGAAAACGATGGGACAGCTCAGTTGTCCGCCGCTCATAGCCAGCATTTTAGAAGCTGTATTTAAGATTTGATCCAGGGCCAGTACCGCGAAATTAAAGGTCATAAATTCCACGATGGGACGAAGGCCATGTTGTGCGGCTCCTACCCCTACGGCTGCAAAGCCCAGTTCAGAGATCGGAGTGTCGATCACCCTTTTGGCGCCGAATTCTTCCAGCATTCCCTGGCTGACTTTGTAAGCGCCGTTGTATTCGGCCACTTCTTCTCCCATCAAAAAGACACGTTCATCGCGACGCATTTCTTCATTCATGGCTTCGCGCAGAGCCTCCCGAAAAGCAATTTGTCTCATTCGTAAATTATTAGTGATCCATTTTTATTCGTGCCCGCAAAATTATTGGTTGTCAGGGACATTATCAAATCGGGTTCGGTGGTTTATTGCCACTTTAAAACTATTTAACATATGTGACGGAAGAGGATTCAGCTGATCTGTTCCCGCAGTAATTTGCGGGCAAGATGGATGCGGCTTTTGATGGTGCCCAGGGTTATGTCGATCAGATCGGCAATCTCCTGGTATTTATATCCTTCGAAATGCAGGCAAAAGGGGATCCGGAGATTATCGGGCAGGGCGTGGATGACGGCCAAAATCGCTTTTTCTTCCAGGCTGCCTTCTGCGGGATTGCCGGCGGCAGTCTCATTGTTCTCCGGAAACTCCCGCAGATAAAAATTAAAGATTTTTTTAGTCCGGCTTTTGCGGCGATAATTATTAATAAAAGTATTGCGCATGATGGTGAAGAGCCACCCTCTGATATTAGTCTCCGCCGTATATTGCCCGCGGTTTGCCAGCGCGCGGCAGAGGGTTTCCTGCAGCAGGTCTTTGGCGCTTTCATTATCCTGTGTAAAGACGATGGCATAAGGTCGCAGGTATTCGATGTTACTGATCAGGAGTTGGTTAAATTCAGCCATAAACAGTCTGTTGATTTCTATTACTGAATCAAAATTAGGTCTATGTCAGGGGGCCATCAATGGACATTGTAGGGAAAATGATGTACAAATTATCGCGGAAAGATTTTTTGTGAATTGGTATCTTTGACTATGCAAGCCACTATCGAACATTTACAAAAAATAATCGTCAACTATTCCGGCAGGCTGGGCGCCATTACGGAAGACAGTTATTCCCGCCGGCCCGGACCGGGGAAATGGAGCAAGAGGGAGATCCTGGGGGCATCTCGTCGATTCCGCGCAGAATAATATACGCAGGTTTGTCGTAGCCCAGTATGAGGACAGTCCCCGGATCGTCTACGACCAGGATAAATGGGTGATTATTGCGGATTATCAGCACTACCCTACCGATGACCTGATCTCCTTATGGACGCTTCTGAACCGGCATATTTGTCTGGTGCTGCAGCAGGTCTCTCCGGAGGCGGCGCAGCGAAGGTGTGCAGGTTCCGATATGACGACACAAACGATCGAATGGCTGGCGGCGGATTATTGCAATCATTTATTGCATCATCTGCATCAGGTGCTGGAGTTGGACCCTATTGCGTATCCGTGAAAGGAAGAAACCCGGGACGACTGCCGGGCGGGCCGCGACTTATTTAGGCAGTCCCATGGCGATCTTAGCCTGTTCGAAGACCAGGGTGAAGCTCGTCCCTTCGCCGGGTTGGGAGTTGACGTCTATCGAAGCGTGATGGGATTGCAGGATATTCCAGGTGGCAGCCAGTCCCAGTCCGAAGCCATTGGTCTTGGAAGTGAAATAGGGTTCAAAGATGCGGGAGAGATTCTCCTCGGTAATGCCGCTGCCGTTGTCGTTGATAAAGACCTTGTACTGCGCCCCTTCGTCCTTTATCGAAATGGAGATATTCCCCGATTGTTTGGGCACGGCCTCTACGGCATTGATAACAATATTGAGAAAGGCGATCTTCAGTTTTTCTATATCGGCCATGATATAGGCGGGCTGGTCGGGATAGGATAGTTCCAGCCGGATATTTTTCAGGGCGATCCGGTCCGATGCGGCCGCCAGGGTGGTGTCGATGATGGCTTGCAGCGGGGCTTTTTGCAGGGAGATCTCTGCAGGCCGGCTTAGGTCGAGTAATTCGGAGATGAGTCCATCGATGCGGCCGCAGTTGCGGGCGATGATGTCCAGATAGATATTTGCATCCTCGCTGTTGATCTCGGGTTTCAATTGTTCGACGGACAGGTTGATATTGGTGAGCGGGTTGCGCACTTCATGGGCCAGGGTGCGCAGGAGGGTGGCCGTCGACCGCAGTTTTTCTATCTGGAAAGAGGCCCGTTCGATGCGTTTGAGGTTGGTGATATCGTGAATGATGCCCTGGATATGGGTTTCTCCGTTAGAATTGGCCTGGCGGGAGATGGATAAAATGCAGTTCTTTTTTTCCCGGTTGCGGGTCAGCATTTCGATCTCTTCGTCTTCCACCTCTCCGGTCCTGCGTAATTTCTCCTGCAGAAGGGCGGCTGCTTCCTTGCGGGCAAAGAGCTTATAGAGGCTCAGCTCCTTCAGTTCTTCCTTATTGAATTTAAATAACTGGCAGGTGGCTGCGTTGGCGTCGCGGAAGACCAGGTCTTCGCCTGCCAGGAATACGGCGTCTTTGGATCGTTCGAAGATATTCCTGAATTTACGTTCGTTGGCTTTGAGGGCCTTGAGGTAGGTGCTTCTTTCCAGGGCGTAGCGGATACAGCGCTCGAGCTTCTCCGTATTGATCTCTGATTTGACCAGGTAATCCACGGCGCCGATGGTCATCGCCTGGATGTCCACGTCCCGGTTGCCGATCCCGGTGAGGAGGACGAGGGGGTCTTCACAGCCCAGGGCTACGGCGTCCCCGAGCAATTCCAGTCCTGTCTTTTCTCCCAGGAGATAGTCCAGGAAATAAATATCGTACCGGCCCTGACCGATACGTTCGAGCGCCTCGTCATATTGGTAACACCAGTCTATCAGGAATTCCTTTTCGGGGATGTCCCTGATACAGGCTTCTATGATCAGGAAGTCATCTTCATCATCTTCTACGATCAGAATGCGTGTGGGTAAAGCTGGGGGCATCATACCAATTCTTTTTTTATCCTTTTTAAGGGCAGGGATACGATAAAAAGGGCGCCTTCTCCGGGGCGGCCCCGGGCTGAAATAAAACCTTTGTGTTTTTCGACGATCTTTTTGCAAAGGGCCAGGCCGATCCCGGTGCCTTCGTATTCTGTGTTGGAGTGGAGGCGTCTGAACATATCGAAGATCTGTTCGGCATATTTTTGATCGAACCCGATGCCATTGTCTTCGATATAGATCCTGCAATAGCCTGTTTCCGTCTCTTTCGCACCGGCGCCTTCGTTGACGGGGGTCAATTCATGGCGTATCTGTATGAGGGGCGGTGTCTGTCTTTTACTGTATTTCAGGGAATTACTGAGCAGGTTGGCAAAGAGCGGGACCATGAGCCCGGCGTTGGCGGGCAATACGGGAAGCGTATCGAGAATGATTTCCGCGTTTTTTTCCCGGATGGGGCCTTCCATCTCCGACAATACCTCCCGGAACACCCCATTGAGATCCACTTCCTGGAAGGATTCCTGTTCGCCGGACATTTTGGAAAACCGCAGGATATCATTGATGAGGTCCTGCATCCGCTTGGCCACCTGCTGGATGCGGGACAGATATAGCTGGCCGTCTTTACTCAGTCCCGACTGATGGTCGGACAGGAGCCGGTCGCTGAACATGCGGATCTTGCGAAGCGGGGCCTGCAGGTCATGGGAGGCCATAAAGGCGAAAAGGTCCAGGTCTTTATTGGCTTTCTCCAGGCTGGAAATATTTTCCAGCAGCTGCCGGTTGAGCTCGATCACTTTCTCTTCGGAGGCTATGCGTTCATTGATCTCCATCTCCAGGTTTTTGTTGATGGCTACCAGTTTTTGTTCCTGTGCCAGCAACCGGTGGTTCTTCCGGTACAGGTCTACGAATACGCCTACTTTGGCGCGCAGCAGTTCGGGGTTCACCGGTTTATAGATATAATCTACGGCCCCGGCCCGGTATCCTTTGAAGACGTTCTCTTCGCCGTAGTTATTGGCCGTTATAAAAATGATGGGAATATGTCGCAGTCTTTCCCGCTCGTAGATGAGGGATGCCGTCTCGAATCCGTTGAGGTTGGGCATCTGTACGTCCATGAGGATCAGGGCGAAGTCGAAGTCCGTAAGTAATATCTTCAATACCTGGCGACCGGAACTGGCTTTGACTACCCGGTAGCCATCGGGCTCCAGCAGGCTCTCCATAGAGAGCAGGTTATCTTCGCGGTCGTCCACTATTAGTATCTTAGGCTGCATGAGGGCAATTTTATTTTAGGCTCACGTGCGAAATATTTTATTTATAGAACCATACCCGCATCAGGGACAGGAGCTGATCAATCTTTAGTGGTTTCGTGATGTAGTCGGAAGCGCCTGCTTCGATACATTTCTGCCGGTCGCCTTTCATGGCCTTGGCCGTTACGGCGATAATCGGCAGGGTGCTGTTCTTATGTTCTCTCCTGATCTTCTGAGTCGTCTCGTACCCGTCCATCTCCGGCATCATGATATCCATCAGCACCATATCGATCTTTTGCCGTTCGTCGTTGATGATACTGATCGCTTCTTTACCGCTCTCCGCCGTAATGACGTTCATATTATATCGTTCGAAGACGGTGGTGAGGGCGAACAGGTTCCGGACATCGTCATCCACGCAAAGGATATTCTTTCCGGTGAGGATATCATCTTTCATACGGATGTTCTCGATCACTTTGCGTTTTTCCGGGGCCAGCTCCTTGTGGTTGATATGCAGCTGCAGGATGGTCTCTTCCAGCAGGTGTTCCAGGGAGTTGACGCCTTTCAGCAGCACGGTGTTCGAGCTTCTGTTGAGATGGTGCAGCTCTTTTTTATCGAAGTCCCTGGCGGAATAGACGATGACAGGGGTCAGCTTATTCTTGCTGGCGCTTACCTGGCTGACCAGGTCGATGCCGGAAATATCCGGCAAGGTATAATCCAGGATGATGCAATCAAATTCTTTTATGTTACTCTCCTGGAGCGCCTGTTTGCCGGTGGGAGCGACGGTGACTTCCATATTGCCGCCCTGCAGCATTTTGGAGATCTGGGATGAGTCGATCTCATTGTCTTCGACGACGAGGATACGCTTGGTCCCTTTTTGGTTGAAGGAGATGATGTCTTCGAAGAGTTCGTTCAACGATTCATTTTCCAGGGGTTTCAGCAGGAAGCTACGGGCGCCTCGTTTGAGGGCCAGGGACTGGTTCTCCTCCCCGGAGATGAGGTGAATGGGAATATGCCGGTAGTTAAGGTCGTTGCGGAGCAGGTCCAGCACTTTCCAGCCGCTGGTATCGGGCAGTTTCACATCCAAGGTGATGGCGATGGGCGTAAACCGGTTGATAAAGTCGAAGACTTCGATATAGTTGGTAGCGACGACCGCTTTGAGGTTATAGGTATGTGCTTTTTCAATGATGATCTTTCCGAAGCGGAGGTCGTCTTCCACGACCAATACGATCTTATCGTTGGGCTGGATGGATGTGCGATCATCCCCGGCGTCATTGATCATTTCGCTGACGATGGTCAGCTGCTGGCCGTCGATGCCATCGCCGGTGACGCGCAGGGAGTTGAGCAGGGTATCGATCTCTCCGCTCTCCGCTCCCAGCTGTAGCTGGTGATAGGCGTTGAGGTTATCGGAAGTCTCTTTGGACAGGATGCCGGTAACGGGATCCATGGGTACGAAGAGGGTAAAGGTGCTGCCTTTCGTGGGCAAGCTTTCCAGTTCGATGGTTCCGCCCAGCAGTTCGGCCAGGCCGCGGCTGATGGAGAGTCCCAGTCCGGTGCCTCCGTATTTACGGCTGGTGGATCCCTCGGCCTGCTGGAAGGCTTCGAAGATGATGTTCTGTTTTTCCTGCGGGATACCGATGCCGGTATCGCTGATGGCGAAAGCGACTACTTTTTTGGCATTGTCCAGGCTGGTATTGCTCTGTTTCCAGTTTCGGTCCGCCTCGTATATGTGCAGCTTCACTTCTCCCTTCTCCGTAAACTTGAACGAGTTGGAGAGGAGGTTTTTCAGGATCTGGTTGAGTCGCTGCAAGTCCGTCTCCATGCTCTGCGGGAGTTTCGGGTCGGTCTCGATGGTGAAGCGCAGGTGTCTGGCTTCCGAGATGGGTTTGAAGGTAGTCTCCACGAAGGAGGCGATCTCTGCAAAACGGACGGGGGAGATATTGGCGCTGATGAAGCCGGATTCGATCTTGGAAAGGTCCAGGATGTCGTTGATGAGCTGGATCAGGTCATCTCCGCAGGAGTGGATGGTCTTGGCGTAGCGGATCTGTTTGTCCGTGAGGTTGCCTTCCACGTTCTCGTATAGTTGCTGGGCCAGGATGAGCAGGCTGTTCAGGGGTGTCCGCAGTTCATGGGACATATTGGCCAGGAATTCCGATTTGTATTTGGAAGTGAGGGTAAGCTGTTCGGCTTTTTCTTCCAGTGATTTACGGGCTTCTTCCACTTCCTTGTTCTTGGCTTCCACTTCATTCTTTTGCTTAACGAGCAGCAGGGCTTTATCCTGCAGTTCGTCGTTGGTACGGCGAAGCTCCTCTTGTTGAATCTTCAGCTCGCCTGCCAGGGATTGGGACTGGGCCAGGAGCTCTTCTGTCGTGGTATTGGCTTCGATGGTATTGAGCACGATCCCGATACTCTCCGTCAGCTGGCTAAGGAAGTCCAGGTGGGTTTCTCCGAAGGCATCGAGGGAGGCCAGTTCAATGACGGCCTTGACCTTGTTCTCGAAGAGTACGGGCAGGATGATGAGGTTGGCCGGTTTGGACCTTCCTAATCCGGAGCTGATCTTTATATAGTTGCCGGGGACGTTGGAGAGGATGATCCTTTCTTTTTCAAAGGCCACCTGTCCGACGAGGCCTTCGCCGATAGAAAATTCCATGGGGATATTCTTATCTGCTTTGTAGCCGTAAGCGGCGAAGAGGCTAAGCTTGTCTACGCGGGTGTCTTCATCCTGCTTGAGGATGTAGAAGGCGCCATAGTGGGCGACGACTACCTGGGCGAGTTCGGACAGGATACGCTGGGTAACGGTATTGAGGTCTTTTTGTCCCTGCAGCATTTGCGTAAATTTGGCCAGGTTGGATTTCAACCAGTCCTGTTCCTGGTTACGCAGGGTGGTTTCTTTCAGGTTGGCGATCATCTGGTTGATGGTATCTTTCAGCGCTTCCACCTCACCTTTGGCTTCTACGCGGATGGTACGGGTAAGGTCGCCTTTCGTCACGGCGGAGGCCACTTCCGAGATGGAGCGTACCTGGATAGTAAGGTTTTGGGCAAGCTGATTCACATTCTCCGTGAGGTTCTTCCAGATACCGGAGGCTCCGGGAACGCTGGCTTGTCCGCCCAGTCTTCCTTCCACCCCTACTTCACGGGCGACGGTGGTCACCTGGTCGGCGAAGAGGGCGAGGGTATCGATCATTTCATTGATGGTGTCTGTCAGTTGGGCCACTTCACCGCGGGAGACGATGGAGAGTTTCTGTTTGAGGTTCCCGGTTGCCACGGCGGTCACGACTTTGGCGATTCCACGCACCTGGTTGGTCAGGTTGGAGGCCATCATGTTCACGCTATCGGTCAGGTCTTTCCAGGTACCGGCGACTCCTCTTACTTCTGCCTGGCCTCCCAGCTTGCCTTCCGTACCTACTTCACGGGCCACACGGGTTACTTCGAAGGCGAAGGAGTTCAATTGTTCCACCATGGTGTTGATGGTATTTTTCAGGTCGAGGATCTCTCCTTTTACTTCGATGGCCACGGTCTTGGAAAGGTCACCGCTGGCCACGGCCTTGGTCACTTCGGCGATGTTGCGCACCTGGGCGGTGAGGTTACCCGTCATCTGGTTAACGGAGTCGGTCAGATCCTTCCAGGTGCCGGCGACACCGGGTACGAAGGCCTGGCCGCCCAGTTTACCGTCCGTACCTACTTCACGGGCCACGCGGGTCACTTCGGAGGCGAAGGCGCGGAGCTGGTCCACCATGGTATTCAGGGTTTCTTTTAGCTGGAGGATCTCACCGCGTACGTCCACGGTGATCTTCTTCGACATGTCTCCGTTGGCCACGGCGATGGCGACCTCGGCGATATTACGCACCTGGGCGGTGAGGTTACCGGCCATCTGGTTGACGGAGTCGGTAAGATCTTTCCAGGTACCGGCGACACCGGGTACGAAGGCCTGGCCGCCCAGTTTCCCTTCCGTCCCCACTTCACGGGCCACGCGGGTCACTTCGGAAGCGAAGCCGCGGAGCTGATCCACCAATGTATTAATAGTATTCTTTAATTCCAGGATTTCGCCTTGTACGTCCACGGTGATTTTGCGGGATAGGTCACCATTGGCGATGGCGGTAGTCACTTCGGCGATGTTGCGCACCTGAGAGGTGAGATTAGAGGCCATTTTATTAACGCTGTCGGACAGGTCTTTCCAGGTACCTCCTACGCCGGGTACGTCGGCCTGTCCGCCCAGCTTACCTTCGGAGCCTACTTCACGGGCCACACGGGTCACTTCGGAGCCGAAGGAGTTGAGCTGGTCCACCATGGTATTGATGGTATTCTTCAATTCCAGAATTTCTCCTTTCACGTCCACGGTGATTTTACGGGACAAGTCGCCTTTGGCCACAGCGGTGGTTACTTCGGCAATGTTGCGCACCTGGCCGGTGAGGTTACTGGCCATCCCGTTCACGGAATCCGTCAGGTCTTTCCAGACACCTCCTACTCCTTCCACGGCCGCCTGGCCTCCCAGCTTGCCTTCGGAGCCCACTTCACGGGCTACGCGGGTCACTTCGGAGGCGAACCCGCGGAGCTGGTCCACCATGGTGTTGATGGTATTTTTCAATTCCAGGATCTCGCCTTTAACGGACACGTCGATCTTCCGGGAGAGGTCGCCCGTTGCCACAGCCGTCGTTACTTCGGCGATATTACGCACCTGGGAGGTAAGGTTGCCCGCCATGATATTGACGGAGTCTGTCAGGTCTTTCCAGGTGCCGCCCACGCCGGGTACGTCGGCTTGCCCCCCCAGTTTGCCTTCGGAGCCTACTTCACGGGCCACGCGGGTCACTTCGGAGGAGAAGGAGTTGAGCTGATCCACCATGGTGTTGATGGTATTCTTCAATTCGAGGATCTCGCCTTTAACATCCACGGTGATCTTACGGGAAAGGTCACCTTTGGCCACGGCGGTGGTTACTTCGGCGATGTTACGCACCTGGCCGGTGAGGTTACTGGCCATCCCGTTGACGGAGTCGGTCAGGTCTTTCCAGGTACCTCCTACCCCTTTGACATGCGCCTGCCCACCCAATCTGCCTTCGGTACCTACTTCCAGGGCCACGCGGGTCACTTCGGAGGAGAAGGAGTTGAGCTGGTCCACCATGGTGTTGATGGTATTCTTCAATTCGAGGATCTCACCTTTAACGTCCACGGTGATTTTTTTGGACAGGTCTCCTTTGGCCACGGCGGTGGTCACTTCGGCGATATTACGTACCTGGGCGGTGAGGTTGCTCCCCATCCGGTTAACGCTATCGGTCAGGTCTTTCCAAACGCCGGCCACTCCTTTGACTTTCGCCTGTCCGCCCAGTTTGCCTTCGGAGCCTACTTCCAGGGCCACACGGGTCACTTCCATGGAGAACAGATTCAATTGTTTCACCATATCATTTACTTCTTTGGCGATGCGGGAGAATTCGCCCTGTAAGGTATGGCCGCCGATTTCCAGGGGCATCTCCTGGGAGAGGTTGCCTTTGGCCACTGAGCTGATCACATGGGCGATCTCGATGGTAGGGTGTACGAGGTCGGAGATGAGGGTATTGAGAGAATCCACGCCGGTGCCCCAGGAGCCTTTGGCGTTGGGGACTTCGATGCGCTGGGTCAGTTTTCCCTGTTTGCCGATGGTGTTGCCGGCCTTGGTAAATTCCCGCATCATGGCTTCGTTGAGGGAAATGATCTCGTTGAGGGTGTCGCAGATCTTGCCTTTCACTCCCACTTCATCGATCGGCATGCGAACGCTGAAGTTTCCGTTGCGGACTTCCATTAAGATCCTTAATAATTCTTTATCGTCTAAGAGAGATTCATCGGGAGGTAATTCCCATTTAAGGCCGGAGGAACCGCTGCCGCCGGAAGATCCATTTTTGGGAACGGATTCCTTTTTTCGGGCAGAGCCATTCCTACCGGACGGGCTGGCTGCGGCAGGCTTTTTTTTAAGATCTTTATTAGCGGCCATCGATATTTATTTTTTAGCAATTTAAACTTAATATTATAGCAAAATGTCAAATAAGAATTTACGCAAATGTCACAATTGGCAAGGTTATAGTACAATAGCCTTAAGTGAAAAATTATCGGCGTAGGGGCCTGCTTGTAGAATGATTACATTAAGATAATGATTTCGCATTAAATTAATATTTTTAACCACCCTTAAGAGATACCAGCCTGGCTTTATTTCATCAGAACAATCATTATTTTTATGAAAAGCAGTTCAACACATCTCATTTTCATTGTAGACGATGACCCGGATGACCGGCAGATTATCCTGGATGCTTTTTTGGAAAACAGTCCCCAGGTCGATTATGTATTCATTGAGAATGCAGAAACGCTCCTGGAGAATTTGTATTCTGATGAATCGGACTATCCGGCCCTTATTTTATTGGACCTGAACATGCCGGGCATGTTGGGGCTCCAGGCGCTCAAGGAAATCCGGGGGAACAAGAAGTTCAGCCAGATCCCCATCATCGTTCTTACCACGTCCACGCTCGATCAGGATCGTAGAACATCCTACGAATTAGGTGCCAGTTGTTATCTTCACAAGCCGGATTCCTTCGGGGATCTGGTGGATATCACTAATTCAATAGTAAAACTCTGGCTGCACGAAAATTAATAATTTTGGATAGATCCTGATCTATCTCAGCGCATTAAAAAAGTGGGGAATTTTTTCCCCACTTTTTTAATGTAAATACTTATTAAAACCCCAATAAGGAGAGGTGGCGCTTTCGGGGGAGGGGCGTCGCTTGACCGGGATCAACAATCGGTGAATTAGCCGCTTAAATTTCTTTGCTTACCTGATCCACGACATTCTGACCCGGTTTCTGCACGGGAATGCGACGGATGAAGTTATCGTATCCGTCTTCGCCTTCGTGGTTGCTGTAGAGGCCATGCATGCCGGAATGGACTATTGATCGCCGGGAATGGTCTATATGTCAAAATAGTTTCGTCGGGGCGTCAGGGAAAGCTAGTTTAGGCTTTCAAAACACTTATCATGGAACAAATGCTATTATCCCGGCCGGCCAGTAAGCCTGCCTTATCTGTAAAAGCCGGCAAAAGAGTGTCCGGTCGCCTGTTGTATATCGACAACCTTCGCTGGGTGATGATCATGCTGGTGGTGAGCATGCATGCGGCCGTCACCTATAGCCACCTGGGAAGCTGGTATTATATGGAGGATGCTCCGGTGAGCCTGGTCGAGCAGGGCATTTTCGGCACCTATCAGGCCTTTCTCCAATCTTTCTTCATGGGTTTCCTGTTCTTCATTGCCGGCTATTTCGTCCCCGGGGCCTATGATGGCAAGGGGCCGGGCAAATTCCTGAAGGACAGGGCCATCCGGCTTGGATTGCCGCTGCTGCTTTTTGTGTTCCTTTTGCAGCCGGTTTCCATCTGGTGCATTTCTCTTTTTCACGGTCCCGATGTCGGGGGCGGTTTGGGAGAAATTTACGGTCGTTATATTACCAGCGGCCGTTGGCTGGGCGGTACCGGCCCCCTCTGGTTTTGCGAGGCGCTGCTGATCTTCTGCCTGGGTTATGCCCTGTTCAGAATGAGGCGGGGCAGGTCAGCGTCATCGCCTGCTGCGCGTAAGGTGCCGGGTAGGGTCCTCATTTGGGGGTTTATCGCCTTAATTGGTGCAACTACTTTTTTGGTGCGTCTTTCCTGGCCTAACGGCACTTCTTTTTACAACCTTCAATTCTGCTATTTCCCCCAATATGTGCTGTTCTTTATTGCCGGCACGCTGGCTTTCCGGGGTGACTGGCTGAATAAGCTTTCCTCCGGGGCAGGTAAATACTGGGGGCGCGTGGGGTTCTTCGGTGGGCTGGTACTCTGGGCAGCAGTGCTGGTCCTGGGAGGCGCTTTCAAGGGTCAGCTGTCTGCCTATCAGGGTGGATTGCATTGGCAGAGCCTGGGCATGGCCTGCTGGGAGCAGGTGGCGGGGGTGGGTATTTCCATCTGGTTCCTCGTATGGTTCAGGGAGCGATACAACCGGCAGGGGGCTGCGGCCCGGTGGTTTTCGGCGAATGCTTTTGCCGTGTATGTATTTCATGCTCCGGTACTGATTGCGATCAGCCGGATGATGGGAGGCTGGCATGGGCCGCTGCTGCTGAAGTTTCCCGTGCTGACTGGGCTGAGCATCCTGGTGACCTATGTTCTCAGCGCGGGATTGTTGAGAAGGGCGCCTTTGCTGAAAAATATCCTGTAACTTGTCAAAACTAAATACCCTATACGTGCGTACAAGATTCTGGAAATATCTATTCCCTCCTTTATATGGATTGGTGGTGTATTTTACCATCCGGCTGCTGCTGGACTCCGTGACGGGCATGAAATTCTGGGAGCGGAGAAGATGGGGGATGACTTCATTGGAATTAGGGTATTGCATGCTCATAAGCTATCTTTTCGTAGGGGTATTCAGCCGGCTTTTCCGCTGGTTCGACGAGCGCTGGCCGGCGGACTTCAGCTATCGCCGGGTGGCCAGGGAACTGCTATATGTCTTTTTGGCCAACCTCGTCTTTCAAAATCTATTCCTTACAACCTTTGTCGCCCTGACGGATGATGGTCTCCAATGGTATGACCTGGCGGACGTCAATATGATCCCTTTACTATATGTCCTCATCTATTATGGGATCGTCCGGAGCAGCACTTTTCTGAAAGCCTATATTGCGGGCAAGATACTGCTCGAAAAGATCACGAATGACAAGCTGCAAACCGAATTGAAGTTCCTGAAAGCGCAGTATCATCCTCATTTTCTCTTCAATGCACTCAATACTATCTATTTCCAGATGGATGAAAATGTGGGGGATGCCAAAAAGAGCGTGGAGAAGTTTTCGGAGCTGCTGCGTTATCAGCTATACGATCAGCAGCAGACGGTCCCCATCAGCCAGGAGATCCATTATCTGCAAAATTTTATCCAGTTGCAGGAGGTGCGTTCTTCGGAGCGATTGCAATTAACCGTTCATTTCGACGGGAACCTGAATGGCCAGCAGGTCTATCCGTTGCTGCTGCTTCCATTGGTTGAGAATGCCTTTAAATATGTAGGGGGTGATTACTGGATCCGGATCGAGGCGCAAATGGAGGGAGAAGGGTTTCGATTTTCCGTTCGAAATGCTATCCCTGTCGGGATCCCTGTTGAAATCCCTGCGGCGAAGGCCGGGGGCATCGGGTTGGAGAATCTGCAAAGGAGGTTGCAATTGTTGTATCCGGACAGGCATGTCTTCCGGGTGGAGAAAAAGGAGGGCCTGTTCGTAGCGGAGCTACTATTAACATTTCGAAACTAAAGATATGAGTGAAGCTATTTCCATCAAATGTATTATTACGGATGACGAGCCTTTTGCGCGCAAGGGGTTGCAGGGGTATATCGGGCAGATTGATTTCCTGGAGCTGAAGGGGGTTTGTGAGAATGCGCTGGAATTGAATTCCCTGTTAAAGAAGGAGCCGGCGGATCTGCTTTTTCTGGATATCGAGATGCCGTATGTGACGGGGATCGATTTCCTGCGGAGCATCCCCCACCCTCCCAAAGTCATTTTCACGACGGCTTATGAGAAGTATGCGTTACAGGGTTTTGAACTGGAGGTGCTGGACTACCTGCTGAAGCCTATTTCCTTTGAGCGTTTTATGAAATCGGCGAATAAGGCATTCGATTATTTCCGGGGGCAGCAGACTCCTGCGGCGGTACAGGATTACATTTTTG
Source organism: Puia sp. (assembly GCA_035555335.1). GTDB lineage: Bacteria > Bacteroidota > Bacteroidia > Chitinophagales > Chitinophagaceae > Puia. Next base: position 359,214 of record DATMGS010000023.1, on the reverse strand, counting down.
TGAAAGCGGATGGCAAATTGGAGAAGATCCATTTTGCCGATATACTCTTCGCCGAGGCGCTGGAGAATTATGTAGCTATTTATACCGGGGAGAAAAAGATCATCAGTCATCTGACCTTAAAGATGCTGCAGGAGAAACTACCCGCCAGCGCCTTTATTCAGCCGCATAAGTCTTACCTGGTAGCCATCGGGAAGATTAACTCCATAGAGGGCAATATTTTACATGTAGGAGCTTACCAGGTCCCCATCAGCAAGTACCAGAAGGAGGAGGTGATGGAAAAGATCGTCAACAGTAATCTGCTGAAGCGGTAGGCGGGCGCGGGATGCAGCTATGGGGCTCCGATGCGAAGCTGTAAAGTAGGATGGAATGAAGGGATTGCGGGATGCACGGCTCCGTTAAGTCTCCGTTAATGGCGGGGCAAACGGGGCTTTTTAACAGCAGGGCATTCTATTTGCGGTATACCTTTGTAACAAAATCAGGTATTATGAAGAAATTATATTTTTCAGCCCTGATCTTCTGCGGTCTCTTCGTTACCGCACAGACCAATGCTCAATCTTCCGCACCAGTGACTATCTCTGACGGAGGGGAACAGGGCCCAGCCGCTACCTTCAATGCTTATTCAGAGAGTAATAGCAGTATAGTCATGATCCGCTGGAAGACTTCCGACGAGAAGAATATAGATCACTTTGTGGTGGAGCATTCCACTGACGGCACCCATTTCGATCCTCTTCATGCCGTGGTTGCCAGGGGTGGCTCTGCCGTGGAGGCGCAGTCTTATGAGGATGGGGACTCCTACCCTGCCGCGAAGGAGAACTATTACCGGCTGGCAATCGTGAGTAAGGATGGCAATTCCTTTTATTCTCCGGTTATGAAGGTAGATATGACGGGCAAAAAGATGCCGGCCCTGGCCCCGACGGTGTTGCATATGGGTGGGACGCTCCGGGTGGAGCCTTATTACCGGGATCCGGTGACGGTGAATTTTTTCAATGAGAGCGGGATGAGGGTTGGGGTGTATATGGTCAACGGCAGCTCTTTTAATATCAGCACTTCGGGTTGGGGAAAGGGTCTTTATTTCTATCGGATCTCGGACGCTTCGCATCCGTTGATCGATGCGGGTAAGATCATGGTGCTGTAGGGTGCAGCGTGCGCCAATGGCACAGGGGGCGTATCAAAAACGGACAGCTTCTTTACACGCATACTTTCAAATAATTGATTTACAAATCGATAGCAGGTTGGCATTTTCTTAGCAGGAGAAGGGTTGTACTGGTTACAACCTTTTTTTATGTTAAGAAATTATTTCAAGACGGCGTTGCGCTTCCTGGAAAAGAATAAGGCTTTCAGCTTTATCAATATTATTGGCCTGGCTATGGGGACTCTTTGCTGTTTGTATATATTATTGTATGTACAGGAGCAGTATAGTTACGACAAGCATTATGATCATGCCGGGGATATTTACCGGGTAAATGCCATTATTGTGCTGGGTGGAGATAAGCATAATGATGCCAGTACCTCTCCGCCGATTGCCCCGGCGCTGAAGCATGATTTCAGCGAGGTGTTGCAATATACGCGGGTAGTACCTACGTTTGGGGCTGACCAGCATCTGTTGCGTTATAAGGAAAAGTCTTTATGGGAAAAGAGGGCTTATTTCGTGGACTCCACTTTCTTCGATGTATTTACCTATCATTTCACCAATGGCAATGCATTGAACGTATTGTCGGAACCTTATTCCGTGGTGTTGATGAAGGCCACTTCCGATAAGCTTTTCGGGGTGGAGGATCCTGTCGGTAAGTTCATCAATATTGACAATAATTATGGAAGGCATCTTTTTAAGGTGACGGGGGTGGTGGATGAGCGTCTGGGTAAATCGCATATTCATGCGAATCTGTTCCTTACGATGAATAGCGGCGGGGTTGGCGATTCTATCCGCAGGAGCGATAGCTGGGCGGGCAACAATATGGCGGCCTCCTATGTAAAATTTTATCCTCATACTTCCGTTGCCTCCGTGCAGGAGAGGCTTCCTGCCTTCCTGAATAAATATGCCGGGGAGCAGATGAAAAGCCTGGGCATGGAAAAGCGGCTGGAGCTGCAGCCGGTCCGCACCATTCATACTTCTCCTCAGTATGAGGGGGGAATGGATAAAGCGGTAAGTCCTTCTTTCCTTTATACGTTGTTATTGATCGCGGCCCTTATACAGGTGATCGCCTGCATTAATTTTATGAATCTCTCTACGGCCCGTGCTTCCAACCGTGCGAAGGAAGTGGGAGTGCGAAAAGTGATCGGTGCGGGACGAGGGGATCTGGTGAAACAATTCTTAAGTGAGTCTTTTTTATTGACGTTGATGGGGGTGTTGGTGGCTCTGCCGTTATTAGGAATGGTGCTGCCTTATCTGAATGAGATTACACAGTCCTCCATCCAGTTGTCCTTGACAAAGGATTGGCGGCTTTGGGGGATATTGGGCGTACTGGTGGTGATTACCGGGTTCGTGGCCGGCAGTTATCCCGCATTGTACTTGTCAGCTTTTCAGGCTATCAAGGTGATCAAGGGAAATTTCACCAACCAGGTTTCTGCGGCCGGCATCCGGCGTTCGCTGGTAATATTCCAGTTTGTGCTGTCTATTGTGCTCATTACCGGTATCATCGTTATTTACAGCCAGCTGAGCTATATGGAAAATAAGGATTTGGGGTTTGAGAAGGAGCAGCGGCTTATTTTTACTTTTCATACGGATGACACGAAAAGTAAAATGTCCTCCTTTTCGAATGACCTTCGGCAGTTGGCCGAGGTAAAGGTTGTGAGCAAGGCCAATAATTATCCCAGCCATTATGTCTTCAGTGATTTTGGCGTTTTCCTGTCAGGGGGAAATATGGCAACGGCGCCGGATGCCCAGAATATGACCACGGATGAATACTTTGTAAAAGCGACCGGCATCCGGCTGATCAGCGGCAGGGATTTCAGGTATCATGATTCCAGTAAGGTGCTGATCAATGAGACCCTGGCTAAGAGGCTGGGCTTAAAACCGGAAGCGGCTCCCGGAACCCGGTTGTATACACAGATGAGCGATCGGAATCCGACGCCTGTCGTTTATGAGATAGCCGGGGTTATGAAAGATTTCAATTACAATTCACTGCGTACGGACATCATGCCTTTTATGCTCGAATATGGTTCCGGGGGGGCCTCTATGTCGCATCTTATTGTCAGCACGGATAGCAGGGATTACAAGTCGCTGTTGAATAAGATGCAGGCCATCTGGCATAAGGATATTCCGGAGGCTCCGTTTGAATACCAATTCCTGGACGAGGAGGTGCAGCGGCAGTACGAGACGGAGACTACGCTGGGGCATATCATCAATTTGTTTACGCTGATGGCGATCCTTATTTCGTGTTTGGGTTTGTTTGGGTTGGCGGCTTTCAGCGCCGAGCAGCGGAATAAGGAGATCGGTATCCGCAAGGTGCTGGGGGCGAGTGTCCCGGGTATTGTGCAACTGCTGTCGAAGGATTTTCTAAAATTGGTGCTGATAGCGATCGTCATAGCGACACCGATTGCCTGGTGGGCTATGCGTGAATGGCTGGAAGCCTTTGCGTACCGGATCCCGCTGCGCTGGTGGATATTCGCCATTGCGGGACTGCTGGCCATTCTTATTGCGCTCGGTACGGTCAGCTTTCAGGCGATCCGCGCGGCAAGGGCTAATCCGGTGAAGAGTTTGAAGGCTGAGTGAGAACTGACATTCTGGGTAGAGGAATGCCTCTCGTAAATAACTACTTCATTATGAATACAATATACTCGGAGCTATTCTTGCTATTAAAAATTAAAATTTGTATCTTTACCTTAGAAAATAAATATCATGCCTACGACCGCCAAAAATACTCCTGACCAGCAAACTCCCCCAGTCTCTCCCGCTGTAGGACAACAACCGATTCGGGCTGGCTCAGAGACCATTCAAAGGCCGACCACAAATACTTCTACGAACCGTACGTTGAAAGAAGGAAAAATATAGATCAATCTTAATTAGAATAGCCATTCCTGGAGTATAAAGACGGTTCCTAAAACCACTGGAAGTAATAAAAACGATACCACGGAAATCCGATATTTCCTCCATCTCCCTGCATTAACTTCCAGGTTCTTATCTATACGGTCATTATAGTTTTCAATTTCGCTCATATAAATAAAAATCGTGATCTTCTCCTTTGGAAGTGTCGCATCAAAATATTGTGGAACCATCAATAAATCCGGCTCTGAACCGAGTACGAAATAGTTGTTCGGCAGCACGTTAGTGAGCATATAAAAGAATAAACCCAAGATATATAGTGAGCCAATGAGAGCGACTAAATCTTTATCCGTGGCAGAGAGAAATCCCTTCCAATTAGAGATTGTGTATCCACTAAGGGCAATTAGTACTCCAGCCATAACAGTGATCATAGACATTGTTTTCGAGGCAATGCTTTCCCCCGTCTTCACTGTATCATCCAGTCTTTTCTCCGCTTGGCTGAAAATAAACTTGACATCTTCCAGGCTTACCCGATTAACGTCAATGGCAGGATCTATTTTCCACATCAGGTTTAATGGTTTGGACAAAGGTAGAAGAAACCTGAGAAAATTTCGACGAAATAATGCCATCCGGCCAGGAAATGGTTTGAAGGATGTTCTGACAGGGCACAGAACAACAGAATTTTTATTATGTTCGCTTTATGGTAAAAGGTAGTATTGAGTCCGTGTATATTTTAGGGTTGGGGGCGATGGGGGGCATGTATGCCGCCAAATTATATGACTGGCGCCCGGAATCGGTGAAGATCATCGTCAGTCCGGCGCGGAGAGCGGCGTTGGAGCGGACGGGCATCACCATCAACGGCAAATCTTATACATTCCATTATGTTTCACCGGAGGATCAACCGTCTCCGGCCGATCTGGTCATTGTTGCAGTAAAATCCACCCAGCTTGCGCAGGGCATCCGCGATATCCGTGGGTTTATCGGTAATGATACGGTGGTGCTGTCGCTGCTGAATGGAATTTCCAGCGAGGAGATGATTGGCGGGGAGATCGGGATGGAGCATTTGTTATATGCTTATGGTATCGGTATGGATGCTGTGCGGGAGGGATCCGCTATCCGCTATACCAATCCCGGCAGGATTGTCTTTGGTGAAAAGAACAATGCTGTCCTGTCCGACAGGGTCCTGACCATCCGGGATCTTTTTGAACGGGCGCAGATCCCCTGTCAGGTTCCGGCCGATATGCAGCGGGCCTTATGGAGCAAGTTCATGATGAATACGGGTATTAATCAGGTGTCGGCGGTGCTGAAAGCCCCTTATGGCCTTTTTCAGCAAAACGAAGATGCCCGGAAACTGATGCTGATGGCTTCTCAGGAGGTGCTGGTCTTATCCCGGCATTGTGGTATCGATCTCGATCAATCCGATGTGGATGAGTTCGTACGGGTGCTTGACAGCCTGGATCCGGCAGGGAAAACGTCCATGCTGCAGGATATAGAAGCCGGGCGTAAGAGTGAGGTGGATCTTTTTGCCGGTACGGTTGTCGGGCTGGGAAAAAAATATGGGGTACCCACTCCTGTCAATGAGACGCTGCTGCGGATCATCCGGGTGATGGAGGGAGCCCGTGCGGGTGATGCCTGCAACCAGGAAGGCTAGGGAGAACGGATGATTTCGGATCGGGCAAGGCGGTTTTTTGCAACGGAGACTCGTGTACATAGATGAGCGAGGAATAATAAATATTGAAATGAAATTCAAAAATCTCCCGCCATCTTTCGTATAAGCAAATTCTTCAATCCAATTTTTGCACCATCGGTCAATCCATATTTGTCTTTTTTCAAGAAATTTAGCACGGCGTCTTTCTCTAATGGTAGAGACTTTATCTTTTCGCTTTCAAAAGATCCATCTTTAGACTTGTGCTTTCTAAAAGCATCCAATTCGTCCAACTTCAAATTTGGCATACTTATATAGGCATTGATACCCATTTCAAACCTGTTTCGATGAAATAATAAGGTTGTAAACTTAGGTGCATGCGATTGAATTGTTTTATTTGAAAGCCCCAGTTCCTCCTTTAATCCTCTGTTAAAACATGCATGCAGACTTGGAAGATTATCTTCTATATCTGTTTGGGAAAAGGCTTCATTCATCGTATAGTGCCAGGCATTATCTTCTTTAAGATGAGTAGTAAGCCCGGAACGTAAGGAAAGAATAACATCGTTGTTATTATTCGTCAGGATAAAAGCCGCAATTCCAAAAGACGACAAAAATGGCGAATAATCCACCTCCGCATTCATTAAATCCTCTATAACTTTAACTTTCGATATTGCGTGGCCTTCATTTTTTAGCTCTTTATATATAGAAGCAAATACCCTATAAGTGAAATAATCAGTATGATATAAATGGATAGAAATTCTGGGGCGTTCACTATATTGATCGCGAGAATGGCTTACGGACTTGACTCCGAACATTTCACCGTTGAAACGGGCCATATTTTTCTTTTTTAGTTCTTGCAACCCTATAGCCACATCTATAGAATGCTTTTTAATCTTATCTCTCAACCCTTTAATCTTTGTAATTTCTTCCAAATCCTGAAACCCGTTACTGCTGTCAAATGATAAATTCTCACGGGACTTAAAATTAAACCCATTAGGATCACCACTTTGTAACTCCTCCCGAAACTGCTCAGGAATACCTATCAATAGTCTTTTATCTGAATCTGTGATGCTTATTTCATCAATAGAGAAATGTGGGTAGCCATTTTGAAGCACTAATATATCTTCATTATCTTCTAAAAATTCAAAACTATGCCTTTGGCTTGAACTTCTTCTACGTCTTAACACTTCTGCCAGTATTTCAAAGTTTTCACTTAAGGAAATAAATCCACCTTTAAGTTTCTTATCCTGCTCATGGATCCATCGCTGCAGGCTGCTATTTATTTGCGATGCCAACTCATGAGAGTTTGTCCATGTAGAATACTGTCTGTTGGCCAATTTTTTCTTGAAAATTGATAACCTTTCATCATTATCCCTCTCCGTTTTTAAAAGAGGAGCTTTATTGTCATCCAAAACAAATACTAAGATGGGTTTTCGGATTTTAACAGCATAATCATATTCCAACTCCGTATAACTAATTTTGTGCGCATCGCTAATGCTTCCATATCTTCCCTTTACGATAATAATGTAAATATCACTTTCCCTTATCATTTTTTTGATCGTATTGATAGAACTATCGTCAACCGATCCAAAAAATTCCATCCCCGCAGGAAAATGTCCCATAGCTAAAATCTTCATTATTACGGCTGACCGTTCAGTTTGCATATCTTCAAAGGTGGAGCTAATAAATATTTGATACTTTATTGGAAATTGCATGAATTCGATTTTAACTTTATTAACAATTAGACATTTGACTTATAGGACATAGCTTAATAAACGATTTAAAAATTAAACCTGGCCTATACCGTGACCTCTCTAATACCTGACATGGATCCTATCCTATTAGTAAGTAAGCGGCTAATATAATTCAATATCTACTTATTCTAGTCACGCATAAATTATTCATATGAAAAAAATATAATATTAACAACCGTGAAAAAACGGTATTTGGCTCTACAAAATCCGACGATCTCAGGTAGCGATTCGTTTTGAATCGAAACTGGCTTCTCGGCTCACTTTTGCCGAAGCGGTCTGACTCTCTGTACATTTGCGTTTATCAACAAACTGTTGTCCGATGACCGGGAAAAAAACTTTTTCGAAAAAATGGTCCGTGCTTCTTCTCCTGCTGCTTGTATGCGGGGTTGCTATACAGTTTATCCGGCCCGGGCTGGGCAGCCCGCCCGTAACTGCCGACCTGGCGGCTCCCCCGGAAGTGAAGCAGATCCTGGAAAGAGCCTGCTACAATTGTCATTCCAATAAGACGAACCTGACCTGGTTTGACCAGGTGGTCCCTGCCTATTGGCTGGTCAGGGCCGATATTCTGGAAGCGAGGAAGGCCCTAAATTTTTCAGAGTGGGACAGCCTGTCGAAGGATCAGCAGAAGGGGAAATTATTTGAGGCCCTGAACAAGATCCAATTTAAGGAAATGCCGCTGCCACAATACCGTTTCTTACATTCGGGTGCGAACATCACCGAACCGGAAATCGCCGTGCTGCGAAACTATCTCGATACGCTGGCCCCGGTCAACACCGCTGATCCGAAGAGGGACAAGGCCGGTAATGATCAATATGCTATGTGGACGCAGGAAGGTGGGGCTGCTGGAACGCATGCGGGCGGCGATGGCGCTGGTCAGACCTTGGGAGGTGATGCTGACGGCCATGCCGTGAGTGGTTCGGGTAAGGGGTCGCTGATGGTCAAGCCTGCCCTCAATGGGATCGCTTATATTCCGGAATACAAGGATTGGGAAGTGATCAGCACCACGGACCGGTTTGACAATGGTACGTTGCGGGCGATCCTGGGCAATGAGATAGCCGTCAGGGCTATTAAAGAGCATCATATCAATCCCTGGCCGGATGGCACCCAATTTGCCAAAGTGGCCTGGGATGCGGTCCTGGATTCTACCGGGCAGGTACATGCCGGAGAGTTCAAGCAGGTAGAGTTCATGATCAGGGATAGTCATAAATATGCCGATACGCAAGGATGGGGATGGGCGCGGTGGAAAGGGATGCAGCTCCAGCCTTATGGGAAGACGGCCACTTTCATGACAGAGTGTACGAGCTGTCATAAGCCGATGAAGGAGAATGATTATGTTTTCACGATGCCACGAAACCTCAGATCGGATGTTGGGTCTGCCGACTCCCTCGCTTTTAACCCGCTGGACTGGAAAATTATTACGTCTTCTTTGAATAAAAAGGATATGACCATGGCTACCCTTTATGGAAATGAGCTGGCGGTAAAGAGCGCCAGAAAGGGTGCGGCCTACCCTGCCGGAGCGGTGATCGCCCTGGTCAGCTGGAAGCAAAGCGAGGATGAGCATTGGTTTGGCGGCAGGATCCCCGGTACGGTGTTATCGATCGAACGGGTTAGCTTTAACGGCGCGGGCGCGGGCAGTGCCCCGTATGGCCAAGCGAAAGCTGCCCCGCAAAATGGCATGGGCAAAAACAGTGGACGTATATCTTATGAAAAATACGTGGGAACACCGTTGACAAGGAGCGTAACTGATAGCTCCCCCGACGTAAAAAGCAGGATCGCGTATCTTGCGGGTCAGAAGGCTTCTGTCATGCCCTGACCGGATGATGGAGGAGAGAGGGTTCGGGAGATAACCTATTAAAACAGATTCATGACCTTTGATTTTCGTTTGAAAGTATTCCATACCGTAGCCAGGCGCCTGAATTTCACCAGGGCGGCCGAGGAATTATTCATCACCCAACCGGCGGTCACCAAACATATTCATGAGCTGGAGCTTCATTTTTCGACGAAGCTGTTCGACCGGAATGGGACGCGGATCAAGCTGACGACGGCCGGTCAGACCTTGCTGCAACATACGGAGGCCTTGTTTGCCTTATACAGCAATCTTGAGTTCGACATGAATCACCTGTCCCGGCAACATAGCGGCCGGTTACGGCTGGGTGGCAGCATGACGACGGGGCCTTATATCATTCCTCCGATCCTGGCAGACTTTCACCACAAATACCCCAGTGTACAGGTGACGCTGACAACGGGCAATACCAGTCAGATCGAGCAGGCATTGGAAAAAAAGGAGATCGATCTGGGCATCGTGGAGGGGTATTCCCGCAATCCTTCTATCCGGTACACTGAGTTCTCACGTGACGAGATCGTGCTGGTCAGCAACCCGGCCCATCCATTGGCTAAGCGGGAGACGCTCAAACCGGAAGATCTGAAGCAGGTGGCTCTATTGCTCCGGGAGCCAGGTTCCGGCACCCTGGAAGTGATCGCCCACGCCCTGAAACCCCTGGGCATAAAATTATCGCAGTTAAAGATGGAAATGCAGCTGAACAGTACGGAGATGATAAAATCGTACTTGCGGCATGCTCCCTGCATGGCCTTCCTTTCCGTCCATGCCGTACGGAAGGAACTGCAAAACAATGAATACCGTCTGCTTACCGTAAAAGGGCTGCAGATAGAACGGAGCTTTTATTTTGCGCGGCTACAGGGAGAGGCTCAGCCCCTCCCCGATCTCTTTATGAAGTTTGCGCTCCATCATACGATGAGTAAACTGCCTGCTAACCTGAAGTAGAGCAAACCCTCTCATAACCTGAAGTAATCGGGCATCACCATTAGCAATTTCATTCCGGGTGGATCATTATGGAACTTTGTGTCCTGAACCAAAAGATGATCACCATGGAAAAGACAGCGGGAGAGCAAAAGCAAACGATATTTGACAGGAGCATCACCACCCGGGAATTGATTTTCGGAGCGGCGCTGATCGCCTGCCTCACCCCCTGGGTATCGCCGCCGGCAGCATTGTTGCTGGGGCTCATCATCGCCCTGTTTATCGGTCATCCTTTTCTGCATCTTAATCACAAAGCCACCCATATTTTATTGCAATTGTCCGTAGTGGGACTGGGGTTTGGCATGAATGCGGGCAGCGCTTTGAAAGCAGGTAAGGAAGGCCTTCTGTTTACGGTTGCGTCTATAACGGGTACTTTGCTGTTCGGGCTGTTGCTGGGAAAGCTGTTGAAAATCGAAAAGAAAACGTCCACGCTGATCGCCTGTGGCACGGCCATTTGCGGGGGCAGCGCTATCGCCGCTATCTCGCCGGTGATCAAGGCGGAAGAAAAGCAGATCTCCGTAGCGCTGGGAACGGTGTTCCTGCTGAATTCGATCGCATTGTTCTTATTTCCTGTGATCGGACATCTGATAGGTCTGTCCCAGACACAGTTTGGTCTATGGGCTGCGATCGCCATCCACGATACCAGTTCCGTGGTGGGGGCTGCCGGCAAATACGGGCCGCAGGCGCTGGAGGTAGCTACGACGGTAAAGCTGGCGAGGGCGCTGTGGATCATACCGGTGGCGGTGCTGGCGTCGCTGTTTTTTAAGACGGGCAAACAGAAAATAAAAATTCCATACTTCATAGGAGCTTTTGTCGGAGGCATGCTGCTGAATACCTATTTGCCGATGCCGGCGGTCAGTCATGTGCTGGTGCAGGCTTCGAAGGTCGGGTTGACGCTTACATTATTCCTGATCGGATCGGGGCTGTCGAGGCAGGTTTTGAGGGATACGGGAGTGCGGCCGCTGCTGCAGGGGATTCTGCTCTGGGGGCTGATCTCGGGTTTTGCATTATGGGCGGTGATACGCCTGGCGGCGTAAGAAAAAAATCGCCGGGATTTAATAATTAATTATATTGAGCAGACTACGGTTGCCCCATCAATAACCAATCTTAAACTGCTTCACATGAGAGACTTTGTTTTTCCTTCCACAAGGAGGGCATTATTTTTTTCTTTGCTGACCACTCCCCTGTTTATTCTTATTTTGATTACATCGACGGCCCGGGCGCAAAGCGGTGCGGGTAATACCGGAGCGACGGCAGGTTCGGGAGGCGCAGGCGGGTCTTTTACGGCCGGGATGCAGGCGATGCCAGGATTTCTTCCACTATATTGGGACGCCAAAAAGGGAAAGCTATGGCTGGAGATCGACAAGCTGGAGACGGAGCTGTTATATTATCCTTCCCTGGCTGCGGGGGTGGGTTCGAACGATATCGGGTTGGACAGAGGTCGTATTGGCGAGGCGCATGTGATCAGGTTCCAGCGGTCGGGCAATAAGATACTGATGATCGAGCCGAATTATGATTACCGGGCCCGCAGTGATAATCCGTTGGAAAAAAGGGCTGTCGATGAATCGTTTGCGCAGTCGGCGCTATGGGGATTCGAGGTAGCGGCCGAGGAGAATGGTCATCCGCTGGTGGATGCTACGGCTTTCTTTATGCAGGATGCGGTGGGCGCCGCGCAGGCCATCGCCCAGGCAAAACAGGGCAGCTATAAGATCGATCCGTCACGGTGCGCATTCTATCTGCCGCGGACTAAAAATTTCCCGCAGAATACAGAGGTGGAAGTAACGACGACGCTGGTGGGTGACCAGCCGGGTCCCTATTTAAGGGAGACGGTACCCAGTCCTTCCGCTGTCACGATACGGCAGCATTTCTCTTTTGTGCAGTTGCCGGACAGTAATTATCATCCCCGGGAGTATGATCCACGGGCGGGTATCGGGTCCATTCATTTCTTCGACTATTCCACCCCGGTAAGCGAACCTATTGTCAAGCGTTATATCCGCCGGTACCGGCTGGAAAAGAAGGATCCGTCGGCGGAAGTGAGTGAGGCGGTGAAACCGCTCATTTATTATATCGATCCGGGTACTCCCGAGCCGATACGGACGGCCCTGATGGAGGGAACGGCCTGGTGGAATCAGGCTTTCGAAGCAGCCGGGTTTAAGGATGCTTTCCAGGTGAAATTATTGCCGCCGGATGCGGATCCGATGGATGTCCGGTATAACCTGGTGCAATGGGTGCATCGCTCTACCCGGGGCTGGTCCTATGGGGGCGGCATAACGGATCCCCGGACCGGGGAGATCATCAAGGGAAAGGTGACGCTGGGTTCCTTACGGGTGAGGCAGGATTTCCTGATCGGTCAGGGGTTGATAGCCGATTATGAGGATGGGAAGCCCCTGCCGCCGGAGCTGATGGAGCTTTGTATGGCGAGGATGCGGCAGCTGGCGGCGCATGAAGTGGGGCATACCCTGGGTCTGCCGCATAATTATATCGCCAGCGTTATCGACCGGGCTTCTGTCATGGATTACCCTCATCCGCGGGTGTTGCTGGATGCGAAAGGCAAGCCGGATCTCTCCGATGCCTATGCGAAAGGGATCGGGCAGTGGGATAAAGTTGCCATTACCCTGGCTTATAAGCAATTCCCGGCCAATACGGACGATAAAAAAGAGCTGGATAAGCTGGTGCATGATTATATGAATAAGGGGCTGCGATTCCTTACCGATCAGGACGCCCGGCCTGCCAGCAGCGCCCATCCGGCTACCCATCTCTGGGATAATGGGGTCAATGCGGTGGATGAGCTGCAGCGGGTGATGAAAATACGGGCGGTCATTCTGAAGGATTTTACGGAGAAAAAGATACCGGTCGGGGCTCCGATGGCGACGCTGGAAGAGGTGTTCGTCCCCATGTATATGTTCCATCGGTACCAGGTGGAAGCAGCTTCCAAATCGCTGGGAGGCGTTGACTACACGTATGCGTTACGAGGAGACGGTCAGCAACCGAATATATTGGTATCTGCCAAGGAGCAGCGGCGTGCCTTAGACGCGTTGCTGGCTACGATCACTCCGGCGGCCCTGGCGCTGCCTTCGAGGGTAGTGGACCTGATCCCTCCCCGTCCTTTTGGATTTAATGAGAACCCAAGGGAAGTTTTTAAAAGACATACGGGGATGACTTTCGATCCATTGGGTCCTCCGGAGGTTGCGGCGGCGATGACGCTGGGCTTTATCTTTAATCCGGAACGGGCTGCCCGTATCGCGGGGCATCATGCGATGGACCCGTCGATGCCCGGATTGGATGAGCTGATGGACCGTACGCTGAGCGCTACCTGGAAAGCGGCAGCGCAGACGGGGTATAATGGGGAGATCCAGCGGGTGGTGGACTGGCAGGTGCTGCAACAGCTGATTGCGTTATCCACCAATAAAGAAACGTCTGTCCAGGTGAGGTCGGTCGCCAGTGAGAAGATAAGAGAGCTGAAGGGCTGGTTATCGGCGGCAGCTACTGGTAATAGTGATTGGATGGCATTCTACCGATGGGGCCTTTCGCAGATCAAATTATTCGAGGATGATCCTGGCAAGGTCATTTTGGCGACTCCGCTGGCGGCGCCGGATGGTGCTCCGTTGGGGATGCCGGAGGAAGACTGGCTGGAAACGGATACAACCAATTACTAATACTGCTAAAATTTTCACATGAAGAAAACGCGTTTATTGCGGGCTGCTTTTGCGGCGGCCGGCCTGTTCCTGCTACCCGCTCTTATGCCGGGATGTCTCTATGCCCAGGTAACGTTGTCGCCCGAAAAGCTGGCGGCTTTTAAGAAAGAGCTGATGGTGGAGATCGATAAGGAAAAGGTATTCAGTCAGCAGATGGTCGATATGGTCTTTAGTTTCGGGGAGCTGGGGTTCCAGGAGACGGAGACTTCGCAGTATCTCACCGATATCCTGAAGAAGAATGGATTTACGATCGAGAAGGGCATCTCCGGAATTCCGACGGCCTGGATAGCGCGGTGGGGATCCGGCAAGCCTGTCATTGCCATTGGCAGTGATATCGATTGTATCCCCAAGGCTTCGCAAAAACCCGGTGTGGCCTACCACGACCCTATTATAGCAGGCGCACCGGGGCATGGAGAGGGGCATAATTCGGGTCAGCCGTTGAATATTACCGCTGTGCTGGCGCTCAAGAAGCTGATGGAGAGGGAGCATATTCCGGGTACGCTGATGCTCTGGCCCGGGGTGGCGGAGGAGCAACTGGGAACGAAGGCTTATTATGCACGGGACGGCTATTTTAAGGGGGTCGACGCCTGTATTTTCACGCATGTGGGAAGCAACCTGCTGGTAGCTTATGGAGATGACGGCGGTAACGGGGTAGTCTCGGTAAAGTTCAATTTTGACGGGCAGTCTGCTCATGCAGCCGGTGCGCCCTGGCGGGGAAGGAGTGCGCTGGATGCCGTGGAGCTGATGGATATCGGCTGGAATTTCCACCGGGAGCATATGGAGCCGACCCAGCGGTCGCATTATGTGATCACGGACGGAGGCGATCAGCCCAATGTAGTGCCGTCCAAGGCTGCTGTATGGTATTATTTCCGCGAACGCACGTATCCGAAGATCAGGCAGATGTTCGAAGATGGGATCAATATTGCCAAGGGAGCTTGTCTGATGACGAATACAACCATGACCTATAGAATATTGGGCAGCGCCTGGCCGGGGCACTTTAACAAGGCTATCGCCGAAGACATGTATGAAAACATGAAGGTGGTCGGGCTGCCGGAGTGGAGCGCGGAAGATCAGCTGCTCGCCCGGGCTGTGCAAAAAGAAGTGAATGCGCCTAAGAGCGATCCGACGACGAATCATATTATTGATGGATTGGATACGAAACTGGATACGCTGGGGCTTCCGGTGAAATTCTCCATGGGCGGCGGTTCGGATGATATCGCCGATATTTCCTGGAATGTGCCTACGGTCGTCCTGCAATATCCTTCCAATATTCCCGGCTTACCGGGTCATAACTGGTCGGATGGTATTGCCATGGCTACTCCTATCGCTCATAAGGGGGTCATTGCCGGGGCGAAGACCGAAGCGCTGACGGTATTGGATCTGTTGGTGAAGCCGGAGATCCTTACCAATGCCTGGGCTTATTTCAGGGATGTCCAGACAAAGGATATCCGGTATACGCCTTTTATTTCCGATACCGACAAGCCGGCTATCGAGCTGAACAAAGCGATCATGGAGGAGTTCCGTCCCCGGATGAAGGCCTATTATTATGATCCGTCGAAATACAAAAGTTACCTGGAGCAGCTCGGGATCAGGTACCCTACCCTTAAGCAATAAGATCCTTTCAACGGCGCGTGGTCCTTGCGGGCTATGCGCCGTTGGGACGATGGGGGGCGGTCTGAGCACAGCCTTGAATTACACGATCGATCCGGAGCTAAATACGATTAAGAAAGCCGTGTTCTCAACATTCGGGCTGGCGGGGCTATCGTACTAGTCTCTCTTTTGTTCCTGAATGGCTGTGTCAAATCCAATTCCAACAGCGACAACAATTGCGAGCAGATCCTTAAAGTAAAGATCACCGGAGCCAAGACTACCACCTATTATGTGGGTGATACCATTCAGCTGGGCACCAGTATTACGCCGCTGGCGCTCTATTCCTGGGCGACCACGAATTCTCTGAATGCCATTTCGAATACCGATAGGGTCTTTATCCCTTCCTGTACGAAGTATGACGAGGGCTGGTATTATCTTTCGGTTAGCTATCCCGACTGTGCCAGTCATAACGACAGCATCTATATAACTGTGACCAATAAGGTAGTGGCGGCTCCCTGCAGTCCTGCCAATAATACGGTTTCTTTTTCCAATATTCCCAGTGTGACTTTCGGCAGCTGTAACTGGGGTGTGGATCCGAGCTGGGGGTTGAAGGATCTCAGCGGCAATCCGCCTTCGGGATATCCGGATTTCAATATTTATTTCAATCCTTACTGGAACAGCAAGGAGCCTGAAGATGGCGCTTATAATATAAGTCCTACGATCACCTTTGATCAGAACGATCTGTATACGGTGTTTATGAGCTCTACTTACTCCAGCATTTATTTCGAGCCTGGCGCGGGTCAGGTGTATGTATCGCATGTAGGCGGAAAGCTGCGGGTGACGTTCTGTGGTATTTCTTTCTCGGGCAGCCTGGGCGGGCCTTCTTATACGACCAGCGCTTCGGGTATGCTGACGGCTCCTTAAGAAATCGGTTATGGAATTTGTTCGGTCTTGTGGACTACCCTCTTTGTCGAATCTGGACTATGGAGATAGACCAGCAATCTTTTAGTTTTGTTGTCAACAATTCATCATCATGACAACGAACCACTCTCCTGCTGCTGACAATCCGGTATTCAATCCCGTCCCCTTGTTAAAAGGGTTGAAAGGCGACTATGTCTACCTGGAGCCGCTCGATGAGAAGTACCGGGACGTGCTGCGGGAGCTGGCCAGGGACGAGCGGATCTGGGAGTTTACCAGGACGATCCTGGTCAATGAGACTTATGACCAACAGTGGGACAAATATTTCAACCAGGCTTTGCGGCTTAGGGAAGACGGGGGGATATCTTTTGTCATTCGCGCGGTGAAATCGGTCGGGGGAGAGAAACTCTCCGCCGGAGAGGATGGGCCGGGGCTGGTTATTGGGAGTCCCGGTGAAACGCTTGCGGCAGCAGAGGCGGAACCGATCATCGGGATGACGCGGTTATATGGTGTCGAGGCTGAATTCAAAAGAATGGAGATCGGCTATACCTGGTATATTCCTTCGGTTTGGGGGAAGGTGCATAATAAAGAGTGTAAACTACTTTTACTGCAATATGCGTTCGAGGTCCTGGGTTTCAACCGGGTGGGATTGCGGGTAGCGCATCAGAATATCCGTTCGCAGAAGGCTGTGGCGAAGATCGGTGGGATAAAGGAAGGTGTGTTGCGCAAGAATGGGATCCGCGGGGATGGATCTTTCGCGGATACGGTACTTTTCAGTATCATCGATGACGAGTGGCCGGAGAAGAAGGTGCTGCTCCAGCAGATGGTTGCGCAGGGGTGATGATTTTTTTCATCTCCCAGTCGGTCTGTAGGTCGTGGCCGAGCATGAATACATGTTCACCGAATTTTTCGAATCCCCATTTCGTGTAGAAGCCGATAGCGCGCTGGTTGTGCTCCCAGACTCCCAGCCAGATCCAGCCTTTTTGTTTTTCGCGGGCTATTTCCAGACAGCGGGTCATCAGGGCTTTCCCGATCCCCTTTCCGATGGTGGATTGTTCAGCATAGAGCCGGACGATCTCCATGGCCGGCTCTCCTTCCGGTTCTTCCGCGGGAGCGCCTTCCAATCCGGGCAGGATGGGGCGATCTCTCAACTGGGCGTACCCAACCGGTTGATCCTCCAGGTAAGCCAGTAAAAACAGATTCTCCGGATCCTCTACTTCAGCAGTCATAGAAGCGGCGGTTAGCTGCTGGCTGAGGTACAGGTCCATATTCTCCTGCGTGTTGTACACGGCGAAGGTGTCGTAGAAGGTTCGCCGGCTGATGGCATAGATCAGGGCGGCGTCTTTTTTGTCGGCTAGTCTGATCCGGACGGTAGATTCCATGGTTGCAAGTTAGAAAAAAAGAGATTCACGGGAGTTGAAATTCCGGGGGCGACCGGAGATCCGTGTTTACTGTCCCTTTGTATCCAGGATGACGGGGGAGCTGCCCTTGCCCATAATGATCACTTTAGTGTTCGGGGATTTGGCAATTTCCAGCTGTGCTTTGATACTCTCATATTGCAGTTGCCTGTCGGAGAGGCTGGCGCTGATGATGGTCTGGTAGTCGGAGATCCCCTGAGCTTCCACTCTTTTGCGTTCGGCCTCCTGTCTTTCTTTCTGCAGGACGAACTGCATTTTCTGCGCGTCCTGTTCGGCGCTGATTTTTTGTTCGATGCTGGTCTTAACGGCCTGGGGCAAGGTAATATTCCGGATGAGCAATTGTTCCAGGAGGAGTCCTCTGTGACGGAATTCATCTTCGATGCTCTTGACGATACGTCCCTGGAATTCGTCGCGTTTGGTCGAATAAAGGGAGACGGCGTCGTAATAGACGGCATTGTCGCGGATCTTGGTCCTGGTGAGCGGGCGTACGATCTTATCCGTGTAGTCGATGCCTGTCTCCCGGAGGATATCGGGGGCGTCGGCCGGGATCACTTTGTACAGGACGGTCAGGTCGATCACTACTTCCAGTCCATCTGCGCTCAGTACGCGGATGGCATCATCGCCTTCTTTGGAGCCTTCGTTTTTGACAGCGCTCATGGTATAGTTCTGTGTTTTGACGTCCAGGCGTTGAACGTCGACGAGGGGGTCGATCACGTGCAGACCGCTGGGAAGGATATTGTTCTGTACACTGCCGAAAAGGATTTGTACGCCTATTTCCCCGGCGCCGATCTGGACGAAGCAGGCTGTGATAAAGCCAATGAGCACCAGGACCAGTCCGCCGATACGCAGGTAGTTGGCGGATGCGGCCAGGGGGGAGACGCGGCGTCTGACAACGGCGCCGGTGATGAAGAAGAGCAGGCCAAGAAGTATAAGCGTCATAAGATTGATTTTTATGTAAATGGTAAGGAATGAAACGGGGTCGGTGTAAATTACAATAAATAATTGCCATGACGCTGCAGATAAAACGAATCTATGACCCGGCCAAATGGAAAATCACCCCGGGTAAAAGCTCCCGGGTAAAATGGGGAATTGGAGTTATTTTATTAATTAAAAAAGCTCCTCTCAAGGAATCTGAGAGGAGCTGGGTTTAATATTCGAAACATTCACATAAAAACGATTTTCATAACCTGCGGGCTCTCTCGTCAGCCCTTCTTTCTCAGGTTAGGATGCGGGGCCGGTACTGCATTCGGGCCTTCTTCCCCGGTGCCGTCTTTCAGGTCTACCGTATTTTCTTCGCCACCAGGCTGTCCGTAGCGGAAGATAAATCTGTCGGCGCTAATTCCTTCTTTTTCAACGAGATAGTTAATAACCGCATTTACACGATCCCAGCTCAGCTGCTGTGCGACCTTGCTCGATTCGCCATAACCGATAACGGCTATTTTGCAATTGGGGTTATTCTTCAGTTTTTCTGCTGTGCCGGCCAGTAATGCCCGAGCATCTTTGGACAGGGTGATCGATCTGCCTTTGAAAGTAATGCTAGGCAGGTCGCCGACATTACATTTACCATGTTCCATGCCTGCTCCTTTGGAATCGATATAAGCTTTCAGGTCTTTACAGCACTGGGGATCGGGGCATTTACCGACACCGTCGGCATCTACAGGCTGGCACTGGGTGGGGGTAATGAGTTCCTTATCCTTACAATCCGGTACGCCATCACCATCCGTATCACGGCTTACGCCATGAGAATCGACGGGGCAGCCTTTGGGAGTATTGGGTTCCATGTCGAACTGATCGGTAACACCATCGCCGTCTGCATCATCCAGTACGGGTTTGGGCAGTTTCATGTGGCGGGGAGTATTGATCTCATTGTAAGCGTAATCCAGGGGATTGAGCCACCAGAGAGGTTCAACGGCATGTTTGCCGATATTGTAATTGAGGCCGAGAGAAAGAAAATTATACGAATCGGAGGATTTCGTCTGGGCGACAGCCTGGTAAGCCGTAGGAGAATAGTTGTTCTGCCATTGCTGACCATCCAGCAGGTCTGTGTTGGTAAAGGAGAACTTATCTTCCAGGGCCAGGTTGAACCGGTTACTCAATTTGAACTGGAAACCAATACCGACTACGGCTACAAAGGCTATTGGAGCGCCCCCTAAAGTGGGGCTGGTCGAGTTTCTTTCGGCCATGGTAGACCAGGAGCCCGTCAACTTATCCTTGAGGGCTTTGCGGATATCCTTGCGGTGCTTATAATCGAATTCCCCGGCAAATTCAGTCAGGACGCTGGTATAGTCGTAAGGAGTTCCGCTGCCATCGACTGTTTTATAGAAAGTACTGTAGGTCATAGCGCCGATACCTCCGAAGAAATACGCGTTCCATCCGGTCTTTGCCTTGTGGAAATTGATATTATTCAAGGAAAAGAGTCCTTGTAGGGACAGCTCATGAACGGTAGAGCGGTAGTTATAGAAAATCTCATCCCCGGGTGTTCCTGATCCTTTGCCATAGTATGAACTTAATACCGGGTTCTTACCATATGCATGGGTGGGCTGGTAGTTCAACCCTCTCAGCCGGATCCAGTCAAACTCTGCACGCAGAGAAAAGACATAACCCAGGGCTTTTCTCAGGTGGATGCCGAAGCCGCCTGTAGGACCCCAGTTATGGACATCCGTAAAGCCGGAAGTATACCCGCCTTTGATCCCCAGTTCCCATTCATTCCGTGGTTTGGGAGGGAAGGGATATGCGTTATGTTGAAATTCATTGTACTGAGCGAGTCGCTTAGTGGGAATGAGAGTGGAATCCCGGATATCATAGGAGGAGGAGGCCTTTTCGCCGGATTGGCCGTACAAGGCTGTTGTATTCAGTAGCAACGAGGTTGGAAAGATCAAAGTAAGCAGGTAGATAAATACGCGTGAGTTAAGTAACATTCTTTTGTTCATCATATTTGGTTTTCTTTTGTCTTTGATGATAGGTGAGACGATAGGCGAACAGACCTTGATTGGACCTTATGGCCAATAGTGATGCGATTGATTATGCTAAGGGGAGCGAGGTTGTTAAACCGGGGATGAATGAGAAATTTTCATGGCAAACATACGGGCGTTACAGATACCAATCAATCCCCCTTTTTCGCTGGCAGCGGCAGGGAGCGTATCTATGGATCCTGTTGTCAGTATAATCGCCATTTATTAACGGCTTCCGTCCTGTTCTGTACTTCCAACTTGTGATAGATGTGCTTGGTATGTTTTTTGACCGTTTCCATTGTTATTTCCAATTGTATGGCCACTTCTTTATACATCTTACCTTCAGCCAACAAATTAAGCACTTCTACTTCTCTGAATGTCAGCATGTGGTCCTTTGTTTTCCGCGCTGTCGGGTAGTTGAAGAAACTAATAATTTTGCGCGCGATGCTCCAGCTCATGGGCGCCCCGCCTGCCTGCAGCTCTTTAATGCTCCTGATCAGCCCTTCGGGGCCGTCTCTTTTTAGCAGGTAGCCGGCGGCGCCTGCTTTGAAAGCTTCAAACACTTTTCCGTCATCTTCTTCGTGTCCGGTGAATACGAGGAATTGCACCTTGGGATTAATAAGTTTCACTTTCCGAATGCAATCGATACCGTTCATGCCCTGCAGGCAGATATCTATCAGTACGATATCCGGCGCGATGACAGGAATTTCGCAGACGGCGCTCTCCGCATCGCTCCATACACCTGCTAATGTAAGCTCCGGGGATAAGAGCAACATACTTTCCAGTGCCTGACTGTATATCCGTTCGTCCTCCACTATTCCGATCATGATCTTGGCGTGATTACTACCTGTCATAGTTAAATTTTAAATAAAGAACAATACCCCGTTTGGGGTATCCCTTTATTGTTATAGGGGAGCTATCGAAACAGGCGATGGGTTGAGAAAGGGAGTATATGGAACCGTAGAATACCGGATCAAATGTAAGTTTTTAATTTTTCTTTCTGTAAAGCAATCTCAGCAGGGACGGCAGGACGATCAGCAGCAGGGGCAGGGCGATGACGAAGCCTCCGATTACGGCGATGGCAAGGGGTTGGTGCAGCTGGGCGCCGGCGCCTATTCCCAGGGCCAGGGGCATGAGGGCGATGATCGCTCCCAGGGCCGTCATCAGCTTGGGCCGGAGACGGGTGGAAATAGCATAGATTACGGCTTCGTCCACCGTCATGGCAGCCAGGGAGTCCCTGAACTGTAGGAAGGTGAAAATCGCGTTTTCACCAATGATGCCTACGATCATGATCAGGCCGGTATAGCTGCCCACGTTCAGCGGGGTCTTTGTCAGGTATAAGGCCAGGTAACTCCCGGAGATGCCGAGTACAGCCACGAGCAGGATCACCAGGGCGACGGAAAATTTGCGGTATAAGAACAGGATTACCCCGAATACCAGTAAGCTGGCAGTGATAAGAATGGTCAGCAGCTCGCCAAAGGACTGCTGCTGTTGTGCATAAGCTCCTCCGTATTCTATGTGATAGCCTGTCGGCAATACGATCTTCGCTCCCACCACTTGTTGAATATCCTTTATGACACTGCCCAGGTCGCGATTTTCCAATCGGGAAGTGACAACTCCCATGGATTGAAGGTTCTCCCGCTGTATCTCAGCATCACCTGCCTTAACAGATACACTGGCAAGGTCAGTAATAGGCACCAGTTTGCCGGAAGGTAAAACAATCTGCAAGCGGCCGATATCGGCCACGCTGAGGGTGCGGCTACCGGGATAGACCATGCGGATATTGGTCAATTGCTCTTTCTCCGGCAGTGTCCCCACAATATTTCCTTCCAGAGAATTCTGTAACTGGTATTGCAGGTTGGCGGGTGTCAGTCCGAACTGTGCCAGCTTGGCGTAGCTCGGTTCTATGCTCACGGAAGGACCGGCAATGACGATGCCATTGAATACATCTGCCGTCCCCTCTACCTTGGATATTACGCTTGCCACTTGTTTAGAAAGCTCTTGCAAGGTCTGGGGATTATCCCCGAATATTTTGAGCTCGACGGGTTGCACGGAGGTCATCAGATCGCCCAGCATATCACCGATCACCTGCCCGAATTCCACCCGCAGGGCCGGTTGGGTAGCTTCGATCTGTTTACGTATATCACTCGTCACTTCATCCGTAGACTTAGTGCGATCCGTCTTTAATTGTATAAGATAGTCACCGGTATTCGGTTCTGTGATAAAGAAGCCCATCTGGGTGCCGGTGCGGCGGGAATAGGCTTGCACTTCAGGCACTTTGACGATGATCTTTTCTACTTCCCGCAGCATCCGGTCCGTCTCCTCCAGGGAAGTGCCAGGCGGAGAGGAGTAGTCCAGTACGATACTGCCTTCGTCCATTTCCGGGAGAAAGCCGGTCTCCAGCTTGGGCAGGATCAGATAGATCGCCACGGCCAGGGCCGCCATGAAAAGGATGCTCAGCCAGGGGCGTCTGATAAAGAAGGCGACCCATCGCTGATTTTTAACGTTATGAGGCTTGATCTTCTTTGCCGTCCGCTTGTTCTTTGTCAGCAGGAGGTAAACGACCGGGAGACCGATCCAGGTAACGAAGAAAGAGCAGACCAGGGTGATGATCATGGTATTGGTGAGCACCTTGAAATAAGCGCCTGCCACACCGCTCATCAGGACGAAGGGCACGAAGATGACGATAGTGCTGATGGAGGAGCCCAGCATGGCCGGGAAGAGGTAGCTGATCGCCTTTTGCAGCAGGTTGGTCGTCGGTTCTTCCGGATGTTCTTCATGAGTCCGGTGGATCTGTTCCACGACGACGATGGCATCATCTATGATGAGGCCGATAGCGGCGGCGATGGCGCCCAGGGTCATGATATTGAAGGTATAACCGATGGCGTAGAGGATAATGAGCGTCAGGCAGAGGGTGACCGGGATGGTGATGAGGATGGTGGCGCTGGCTTTGAGCGAGCGCAAGAAGATGATGGCAACGATAATGGCCAGCGCCAGACCGATCCAGAGACTGTCGGTAACGCTCTTCACGGAGGTGTTGACGAAATCGGCCTGGATATAATAGGGTTGGATGGAGACTCCCTTCGGCAGGATCTTCTTCAACTCTTCGATCTTCTGTTCCATCTCCGAAGACATGGTGACGAGGTTAGCATTGGGCTGCTTGATAACGGCGATCAGCAGGGCTTCTTTGCCATTGGCATTGATCTTGGTATATTCCACCGCTTCCTTCACATCGATCGATGCGATGTCTTTGACAAGGATGACTCTTTTGCCGGTATTGCGGACGACGATATTGCCGATATCTTCTTTGGTGTGGGCCGTTGCGTCCATTACCGTCAGGTAGAGAAAATGGTAATCGGATAAAAAGCCATTGGATTTGATAAAGCCGGTCTGGCCGATCGTCGTGTTGAGCATATCCGGCGTAAGGGAGAGGGTGCTCATTTTTTGAGCATTGAGAGTAAGCCAGTATTCTTTAGTCTTTCCACCTATCACACGAACCTCGGATACACCTGCGACCTGGGACAAGAAGGGTTTAATGGTATAGTTAGCCAGCTGCTTGATCTCGATGGGAGACAGATTATGGCTTTCCAGGGTATAACCCATTACCGGGAGAATGGAGGGGTTCATCTTTTCCACCGTGATCTGGGTCTCGGGGGGGAGATTATTTTTTATCTCGTTGATCTTCGATTCGATGCGTTGCTGGCTGAGATCTACATTGGCATTCCAGTCCAGGAAGGCGGAGATCTCGCAGCTTCCGCGGCTGGTGGTGCTGCGTACATATTGCAGGTCGGGAACCGATTTGACGGCATTTTCCAGCGGTTTGGTCACGGTGACCATCATTTTGCTGACGGGCTGGAGACCCGCATCGGCGATAATCTTGATCTTAGGGAAAGTGATCTCCGGGAACAGGGAGGTCTGGAGCCGGCTGTAGGCGAACATGCCGCCCAGGATAATGATTACGAGGGTAACTGTCAGCGGATTCTTATAAGAGACGAAGAAATTTTTCATGGTGTGGGTCCCTCCCCTACTTTGACCTTTGCCGTGTCCGACAGGCCGTAATTACCGGTCAGCAATATGCGATCCGATGGTGCAAATGCGGGGGAGAGGATCTCCACCCTGTCTTTTGTCTCCAGGCCTTTTTTAACGGGCACTTTGACGGCCGTAGCGCTGTCGATCAATTTCATCACCCAGAAGTCGCTCTCCGTCTCGTCGGTGAGCAAGGCGGCCTTGGGTAAGGATTGCGTGCTGTTGTGAGCGGTCTTCAGGATCAGTACTTTGGCGATCAGGTTTTCCGGGATGGCGTGGGTTGCATTGACCCGGAGCACGACGTTCTGTGTCTGGGAGGCCGAGTCAACGGAGGGCATTACGGGTCCGAGGGTGCCTGTGAGCTTCTCCCCATCGGGCAGGGTCAGCTCGACGGTGTGTTGGTTCAATACGAAGGGTCGCAGTTCATAGGGCAGGTCGAGTAAGAAGACGAAGCTGTTCCGGTCGCTGATGACGGCCAGCTGTTCGCCGTCCTGTACATAATCTCCTGACTGGTGGTTGAGCTGGGTGATATAGCCGTGCTGGTTGGCATTGATACGGTTGAGCCCGGAGAATTTCAGGGTGGAATCGAGGAGCTTGATGGAGTTGCCGATGCTCTGCGCCTCTTTGGTCTTGAGGGTGAACAGGGGCTGGCCGACTTCCACATATTTACCGGGGTAGATGTCGGATGATTGCAGGTATCCGTTTGCGTTAGCTTTTACATAGCTCTTCTGCAGGAAAGCGGAGACGGCATTGAGCTGGATATAATCATTCAGGGGTTCGCGGCTGACAGTGGTGACGGTGACGGGAGTGCCGGCGTCTCCTGCTGAATCGGTGGCTGTTTCGGCCGGCGTTTTAGCGCTGGCCGAATCTTTGCTTTCGCCGGAGGCGGCTGTCTGTCCGGGCTGCTGGTTGCAGGCGGAAAAGACCAGGGGAATGAACAGGAAAAAGCCATAGAGGGCAAGCCTGATAGCTCGCCGGGACGATCGGGAAGACTGTCCAGGGTATCGGGAAGCGGTCATATATTCATTCATCGATTCCAATAATTAATTTGATTGATGATCTGTAGACGGGTGATGTTATTTTGAGTCAGCAGGTTCTTTGCGTTGAGGTAATTGCTAAGGGCCAGGATATAGTCTGCGATCCTGGCATCGCCTGTTCCCA
This sequence comes from Puia sp., assembly GCA_035555335.1. GTDB lineage: Bacteria > Bacteroidota > Bacteroidia > Chitinophagales > Chitinophagaceae > Puia. The sequence continues at coordinate 333,256 of DATMGS010000023.1, read as the reverse complement.
GTAATTTGCCATTGACAGTGATCAGGGTCTCCGAGTATTTTACCTGTTCGTTGATCTGGCCGATCAGTTCTTCGGTGGCTTTGAGCTGTTGGGACAACTGGGCGATCTGCTGGTTGTATTGCCGGGTAAAAAAGTCCTTGTAGCCGTTGCGGGTACGTTCGGCGATATCCAGTTTGCTGTATTGCAGTTTTCGCTGGTGTCCATCATAAATAGGGACGCTGAGGCTTACGCCGAAGCTGACGCCGAAGTTCTTATAGGCTTCGTAGGTCAGGGTCGAGGCGTAGCCGCCGTCTGCATATAGATTTATTTTTGGCTTGTAGCTGAAATCGATCAGCGACCGGTTATTTCGCAGCTGCAGGCTATCGATATGATATTGCCGGAAGAAGACGGAGCTGGTGACATCCGGCAGGGCCTGGATCTGTATATTGGGATCCTGCAGGGGAGCGGCGGCGGTATCCACAATCCCGCAGAGGTAATTGAGGGTACCGTAGTCGTTGTGGTATTGGATCTGCAATTGTCGTATTAAAAGATTTTCCTGCTTTAGGGTGACGACGAAGGCCAGGTAGTCGGTCTGCCGGTAGACATTTCTTTCGGTGAGGTCTTTGAGTAAGGATTCTTCTTTTTGCAGGAGGGCGTAGATCTCCTGGTTGAAGTTCAATTGTTGTCCTTCGCCATAGGTGGTGATGTATTGGGCGGTCACGCTTTTTTTAAGGTCCTGTTCGGATATTTTCGCGGTATTGCTGAGGCCCTGGTTTTGCAAGCGGATGGTCTCGAACTGGGCATTCAGGTGAGACCGGGTGACCAGGGTCTGGTTGACGCCGACCAGGGCGCTGACCTGGCCACCGTTGCTAATGGCATTGTCATAGCCAAAGCCGTTAATAACGGGCGCATAGCTGTTGACGCTGTTGCCGATCACCTGGGGCCGGTAGCCTGCCCGGATGAGCTGACTGTCCACCTGTCCTGCCTGCAGCTGTCCCTGGTAATCTTTGAGCAGGGGGCTGTTCTGTAAGGCGGTCTGCAGGTAAAAGTCGAGGTTGCCGGCGGGGGGAGCCTGGGGCTGCGGATTGCCGGTGGGCGGAGACGCGGATGGTGGATTACCGGCGGAGGGGACGGGGACGCCGGTTGGGAAGCCCGGGCCGCTACTTTGAGCCAGGGCGGATAAGCCCGGGATTGATAAGAGTGCGTAGATTGCCAGTCGCGTAAGATATCTTTTCATTACGGCGGCAAGCTAAATCCCTATTTTGGCGAAATTCTGAAGCTGGCGGAAGCGGTGATGACGGTCGCGATGGCGGGCCTTATGGAGGACCGGCACAGCAGCGACGGCAGGGTTAGTTTTGCTGATTTTGCAGGGGGAGTCTGACGCGGATCGAATGTTGCTCATTATTGAAGGAATACGATAGCGGGAATCCATAGTTGTCACAGATCTGTTTGACGATGGCCAGCCCCAGTCCTGTTCCTTCGGAGTGGCTGCCTTTGGTAAAGCGGTCAAAAATGGTAGCGGGGTCAAAAAGCAGGGTCGGCCCTGTATTACTGATCAGGAGGGCGTTATCCTGCAGGCAAATATCGAGCAGTCCTCCCTGTTTATTATTGTGCCGGATCGCATTGATCAATAGGTTATTCAGCAGAATGTCGGCCAGGTAGGCGTTTATCCGGATCTCGCCGTTATCCAGGGTGGTATGAATGGTAAGGTTCCGGGCCCTGATCAGGTCTTCGAACTGCACCAGTTTTTCTTCGATCAGGGAGGACAGGACTACCGGGTCGGTATGGGCGAATTGGTTGTTCTCGATCTTGGTGAGGAGGAGAAGGGATTGGTTGAGCTTGCTCAACCGTCCCACGGCGTCGTACATGGCCTGCAGTTGCCGGAGATGTCGTTCTTCCAGTCCCTGGTCCTGGATCATGATATCCAGTTTGGAATTGATGATGGCCAGGGGTGTCTGCATTTCATGGGAGGCGTTGTCGGCGAAGTTCTTCAGCATTTCATAGTCCTTCAGGATTTTACCGGTCATTTGCGCTACAGCCGAATCGAGGTTTTTAAATTCTTCGATGCCGGTGTCGCGGGCGGGAAGGGGTTTATGGCTGGAGAGGTTGAACCGGCGGATGGCTTCGAGGGTATCATAGAAAGGCTGCCAGATGCGGCGGAGCAGGAGGCGGTTGGCCAGAAAGAGGGTGCCTAACAGGAGCAGGATCATAGCCGCGGTGACGAGCATGATCCATTCCAGCAGGTCTTCCGTTTCTTCCTGCGACATGGCTACTGACGCGGTATAGAGCTGGCCGTCCGCCTTTATGGGAAAGAGAAGTTCCCGGTAGAGGCGGTCTTCGTAATGGTGATGATGTTCATGTTGATCCGGCAGGCTGGCGTTGATGAATTGCCTGGGTACAGGCGCGAGCACGGGCATGAAACTGATCTTCTGGTCCCGGTAGTTGGAGGGTTCGGGGAGCCGGTCGCGGGTCTTTACGAAGTTCAGGATCTCGGCTTCTTCGACCTTGAGGGTATCGTCGAGCTGGTGGAGGAGTACGGAGCGGATGACGAAATAATATCCGATGCTGCCCAGCAGGAGGGCGAGGATGCTGGCGATGATGTTGACGCGGCTATATCTTGTAAATAACTTCATGATGAATGAGGGGCGAATTTATAGCCCATGCCATAGACGGAGTGAATATAGTCACGGGAGCCGGCGTCGATGAGTTTGCGGCGGAGGTTTTTAATGTGTGTATAGATAAAATCGTAGTTGGCGGCGCCGCCTGTCTCGTCGCTCCAGAGATGCTCGGCGATGGCGTTCTTGGAAACGACGCGGCCTTTGTTATAGGCAAAATACAGGAGCAGCTGGTATTCTTTCCGGGTGAGCTCTACGGGTTGGTCATTGACGGTAATGGATTTGGCCTGGGTGTCAATGCGAATCTCTTCGAGCTGCATGAGGCTGTTGCCTGCGGAATTTCTGCGGCGGATGATGGCGGTAACGCGTGCGCTGAGTTCGGAGAGGTGGAAGGGTTTGGGGAGGTAGTCGTCGGCGCCCAGCTGCAGGCCGGCTACCTTGTCTTCCAGGGAATTGCGGGCGGAGATGATGAGTACGCCGTCGGTCTTACGGTTGTCCTTCAGTTCTTTGAGTAATTCCAGCCCGTTGCCGTCCGCCAGGTTGATATCCAGCAGAATACATTCATAATCAAACAGATCGATCTTTTCCAGGGCGCTAAAATAGCCGTTAGCGGTGTCGCAGATAAAATTCTCCTGTTTCAGGTAGGTTACGATGCTATCGGATAATGAGCGTTCGTCTTCGACAATCAGGAGCTTCATCCGGCGTTTTTTTAGTTTTTTGGTGAGGGCAGTGATCCACCAGAGGCGGACCCGCTGGTATTCCCGGGTATAAAAGTAAGGAGATTAAGGGGTATGAGGGGCAGCGGAAGGCAATAAGTGCTAAAAAGCGGGAAAACAAGGTGGAATTGTCCACAATGGGCGGTGAAATGTGCAAATTTATCCATCCTGAAATCTGGTTTGTAATTATTTATCCATACCTTTGCAAGCTCTTTAAAAAGCACTATGAGCAGCCGTAGGGAATTTGAAATAGCGTTTGTGGGCCTTAAGGCTGGCGTTCATGAGTTTAGCTATCGGATTACCGATAAGTTCTTTGAACCATACCAGCAGCAGGATTTTCGAAATTGCGAAGCCAATGTAAAGTTATTCCTCGACAAAAAGAACAGTTTTATGCTGTTAAAGTTCGAGATTGGCGGCAAGATCGAGATTGGCTGTGACCGTTGCGGCAATATGCTGCCCCTGGAATTATGGGATGAGTTCAATATCCTGGTCAAGTTGGTGGAGGACCCGGATATCATGAATCAGCAGGAGGAGGATCCGGATGTCTATTATATCTCCAAGGGAGAAAGTCATCTGCACCTGTCCGATTGGATCTATGAGTTCATCAACCTTAGCATACCTATGCAGCGGATGTGTAAGGTAGAAGACATGGGGGGGCCTTATTGCAACAAGGAAGTGCTGGAGATGCTGAAGAAGCTGGACTATGAAAAAAGCGAGCCGGTCAATCCTTTATGGAAGGGGTTGGAGAAATTCAAGGACCTGGATAAGTAAGGGGGCCCTTAGGACCTGAAGGTCCGTGATGATGAGACGATAGTGAGATGACCGGAAGGTCCGGGCGATTAAAATTGATAGATTAAGAATTTGAAGAATAGATTATTTGGTTACTTAAAATTGATGTGATATGCCAAATCCGAAACGGAGACATTCCCAGCAACGCAGTGCAAAGAGAAGAACGCACTATAAAGCTTCGAAGGTGACTTTAAGCAAAGACAGCACCACGGGTGAAATTCATGTACGCCATCGTGCCCATGTTAGTGAAGGTAAATTATACTACAAAGGAAAGGTAGTAGCGGAAACCGCTCCGATCAAGTAAAGTAAAAGGTAAATGGGAGTCTTTGATTTCCATTTGCCGGGCTTTGCGTATGACAGATGGGAACATTTTGACGATTGGTCTTCATTTTTAGTTTACCCTGGATGAATATTGGCTTAGACATGATGGGAGGAGACTTTGCTCCGCTGGAAGCGGTGAAAGGGATCCAACTGTATCTGAATGCATCTTCGGTGCCTGCCACTCTTTTCCTGGTAGGCGATGAGCAGCAAATCTCTCCTTTATTAGAGGAGTATTCTATTCCATCCCAATCGGTGAAGGTCATTCATGCGCCGCAGGTGATCGGCATGAATGAGCATCCCACCAAGGCCTTGAAGGAAAAACAGCAATCTTCCATAGCGGTAGGTTTCCATTTGCTTGCCAACGGCAAGATGGATGCTTTTATCAGTGCCGGTAATACCGGCGCGATGCTGGTGGGAGCGCTGTATAGCCTCAAGCCTATCGAGGGCATTCAACGGCCCACCATTTCCACCATCATCCCCAAGGAGAACGGGCAGACGGGCGTGCTGCTGGACGTAGGGTTGAATTCGGATTGTAAGCCGGAGAACCTGAACCAGTTTGCCGTGCTGGGTTCTCTTTATTCCAAACATATTCTGGGCATTGCCCAACCAAGGGTCGGGCTGCTGAATATCGGGGAGGAGGAAGGAAAGGGAAATATACTGGCGCAGGCCACCTATCCCCTGCTGAAAGAAAATCGGCTGATTCATTTTATCGGCAATATCGAAGGCCGGGATCTGCTGCTTGACAAGGCGGATGTAATGGTCTGCGAGGGTTTCACCGGCAATGTGATCCTGAAGCTGGCCGAGTCCCTGTTCGGGATCACGCAGGAGAAACAGATCAATCATCCCTATTTCCAACGATTCGACTTCGAAAATTACGGTGGCACCCCGCTCCTGGGTGTAACCAAACCGGTGATCATCGGCCATGGGATCTCTCATGGCAGGTCTTTCCACAATATGATCGCCCTGGCGCAAAAAATGATAGAAACGGATCTGCTGGGGAAAATGAAAGAAAGCTTTCCGGCATGAACCTCTTCGTAACTTACCTGAAAGATTATTTCAGGAAAAGTTCACGTACCGGTCTTATTTTCACCCTCGTTTTTGTCGCCTTCCTCATCTTTGCGAATTATACTTTTGGCATTGAAAAGAGGATCCGGGGTATCCGTCCCTGGCCGCTGTCGATGGTAAGTTTTTTCTTCTTTTATGGTTTTGTGCTTTTCTTTTGCTGGGCGGTGCAATATACGTTCGGGAACCGTGGGGTATTGTCGAAACGATTTCTTTTATTGTTATTGCTGGCGCCGCTGTATTTCGCGGCAAAGATGGTGCACTGGGACCTGTCTCCTCTCCTGCCGGCGGGCTGGCGATATCCCTGGAACCAATATGCGCTGATCGTGCTGCAATTACCAGCGAAGCTGCTGCTGTTATTTCTCCTGGTGTATGTGTATTGGCGGCTGGAGGGGGGGAGGCAGGGCGGGCCGGGTGAGGCCGGATTGGAGGCACGGCTGGCTGAGGGGCGGACGATGGGGAGCGATTTGAGCGGGGGGACCGGGATCGGGGCTTTTTTCGGGCTTACGGGGAAAAATTTCCGGAGCAAGCCTTATTTTTTGATTTTATGCTGCCTGGTGCCGCTGGTTGCGCTGGCTTCCATGCGGCCTGATTTTCTGCATATGTATCCCAAGGTAAAAAATATAGCTTTTATTAGCGGTTATACTAAACCGGTATGGCCATGGGGTTTGCTCTATGAGATTTCTTATGGGCTGGATTTCCTTTCGATCGAACTTTTCTTCCGGGGGTTGCTGGTGATTGGTCTGGCCCGGTATGCCGGGGAATATGCCATTTTGCCGATGGCGGCTTTTTATTGCACGATCCATTTCGGCAAGCCGTTGGGGGAATGTGTCTCTTCTTTTTTTGGCGGGCTGGCCCTGGGGGTCATTGCGCTGCGTACCCGATCGATCCTGGGCGGGTTGATCGTACACCTGGGTCTGGCCTGGGTGATGGAGCTGGGCGGATGGATCGGGGCCTTGTATTTCGCGGGATGACTGCCGGCCGGATGCTTGCCGCGGGTATGGATGAGAGGTCGCTCAATCTGTTTTCAAACTTTTTACGGGGTTGGCGAGGGCTGCGCGGACTGTCTGCACGACGATCAGCAGGGCCATTACCATGCCCAGGCAAATGATTGCCAGGGCAAAGGGCCAGGGAGTGATGGTGATCCGGGTCGCATAGTCATTGAGCCAGCGCTGCATAATAAAATAAGCCAGGGGGCTGGCGACGAGGCCGGCCACAATGAGCAGGGGAACGAATTCCCGGATGAAGAGCCGGATGATACCGGGTATGGAGGCGCCGATCACTTTGCGGATGGCGATTTCTTTCGTTCTTTTCTGCACGCTGATGGACACCATACCCAGGACTCCCAGCAGGACAATGATAGCGGCCAGGATGGTGGCGGTGGAGGCGGCTTTCTTCAGCTGCAGTTCGTTGCGGTAGAGTTTCGCCAGGGTTTCGTCCATGAACTGGTATTCGAAGGCGGCGCCGGGAAGCAGGGCGGCCCATTTCTTTTGTAATTCCTCCATTCTTTCGGCGGTATTGCCCGGCCGTAATTTGAAGGAGAGGTAGCGATACATGGCAGCAAGTTCGACATGAACGAAGGCGGAAGGTTGGATGGCGGCTCCCATCGCGTTGAAATGAAAGTCATGGGTGACGCCACTCACCGTGAAAGTCTGGCTGGAAAAACCCAGGAATTTTATGGGTTGGCCTATTGCTGCGGCAGCATCCTGCCAGCCTAATGCCCGGGCGGCGGTCTCATTGATCACCACTCTCATAGAATCTCCGGCCGCGCTCTCCCCTACCCTGTTAAAGAAAGCGCCTGCTGTCATAGGGATCTGGTAGGTAGAGCCGTAGTGTTGGTCGGCGATCAACCGCTGCGCAACGATGGCGCGGGTAGTATCCTGTCCCGGCCTGTATATTCCTATGCTACCGCTGTTATTTCCATTCGGTATCTCAAAAGAAAGGGCTATGTCTTTTACTCCCGGCAGGGCCGCAAACTCCTGCCGAACGGTCTCCATGTGCTGTACGCCTGGCAGGGACCAGTTACGGGGCAGTTGGGCCGATACGATGAAATCCTTATCATAGCCCAGCTCTTTGCTGAAGAAGAGGCTGATCTGCTGGGAGATGATCAGGGCGCCGACGAAGACGACGGTGGCGGTAGCAAACTGGAAGCTCACCAGGCCTTTGCGTAAAAGGATATTCTCCTTGACGGAAGCCCGTCCTCCCTTGAGGGAATCGACTGAAGGCATAGCAGACAGAACCAAAGCGGGGTATAGTCCGGCGGCCGATCCCAATAAGAGGGCGAAGACAGGAAGGCTGACCCAGTAATACCAGGGCAAGGTGGACAGCGCGGGAATCTTCTTACCCAGGATGCCGGCAAACCAGGGAGCAAACAACTGGTAGAGCAGCAGGGAGAATCCCGTAGCCAGCAGTACCAATAGCACCGATTCGGTCAGAAATTGTATGATCAATTGCCGGCGCAGGCTACCCAATACTTTGCGGACGCCGATCTCTTTCATGCGGGAAGAGGAGCGGCTTACGGATATATTGATAAAATTGACGATGGCCATCGCCAGGATAAAAAAAGCGACAAAGGATAAGGTATAGAGCATGCGCTGTACGATGCCCCCGAAGCCCAGCCGGTAATATGTTTCCAGGGGAACGGGAACCACTTCCAGGTTCGCGGCGAGCGGGCGGGGCGCATTCAGTTGGATCAGGTGCCGAAGGGGTTCTTTCAGGTCAGCGGCCGTGATGCCTTTTTGTAATTCCACGTAGTTGGGGATGTGCATACTGGGCCAATCCATATTCCTGCCAAAAAAGGATAAACAGGTGGAGGGTATAAAGAATTGGTTGCCGTCATCGCCAAGGAGAATGGTTACGGAGTTGCGCTGAGGCGTCTCCAGGACGCCGGTGATCCGGAAGTCTTTTTTGCTGCCGGAAAAACTTTCAATGGTGAGGTCTTTGCCGACGACATCTGCCCTGCCGAAGTATTTCAGGGCTTTTTCTTCGGTGATGACGACGGAATAAGGGTTGTCAAACGCCGTTCGGGCGTCGCCGTATAGCAATGGAAACCCATACATCGTAAGCAGGGTACTGTCACCAATCTGCAGGCCTTCGCGGAAATGTTTGTCTCCCAGTGATACGTTGGAGGTAACGCCGTCCCAGCGGTAATAATTGGCCACGAGTCCCGGATAATTCTCCCGCAGGGCTTTGGCCAGGGGGCCGAGGGTCGTGAATTCGCCTCCGGTACCGGGCTGCTTCCATTTGCTGGTGAGGAAGAATTGGCGGTCGGCATGCCGGAGATCCCGGTTGACCTGGTATTCGCTCCATACGTAGGCTGCTACGAGGAGGGTGAAGGCTATACCGGTGGAGAGGCCGATCACGTTGATGATGGAGTGGAAGCGGCTGCGGGCGATTTGCCGGCGGGCAATCCGAAAGTAGTTATTTAGCATGGGAGCAGTGGTATATGCCTTTTCGCAGGGAAAAAAATGCCAGTTTTATAACCAATTGGGAATGAGGCGATAGCTATTTGAGACCGGGAGTGGAGTGTCCGGTTATGCCGGAAAAAGTGTACGTATATGGACAGCCGGGAAGCTATTGGGGGACAGCGTTATAAAGGAACATGGAGGATACAGGCCGATTGAGAATTGGCGGGACCCGTTTGGAGGGATGGGGAAAAAGAAAAAAACTACCAACCTGTAAGCCGGATCCTGTTCCCGCGGTGAAGCGGGTGGTCATCATTTATCTGGCCCCTGCATTGCTGCAGGGATCTAGCTGCCTACCCTCCGGCATCGGACGGGCCGTCCTCGAGCGCCGGTATACGTGGCATTTCAGCATGCAAGGTTTACCCGCTCCGGCGATTACTCACCGGGGCCGTGGGCTCTTACCCCCCATTTTCACCCTCACCCCTACCCTGTGGCCTTTCGGCGGCAGGTCAGCGGCAGTTATTTTCTGTGGCACTATCTATTGGCGCGGAGGCATTCATGGGCGCTTGTGACGACTATAAATGCCGGGCGCCACCCGGCTCTTAACCGGTACATTGCCCTATGCTGTCCGGACTTTCCTCCCCTCAGCGTTAGCTAAAGAGCGATGACCCGGTTGGTAGTGTGTAAAGGTACGGAGAAAAGGGGTGTGCATGGTTAAACCATTTTAATAAGTGGATCGAAATTATTAAAAAGGTTTAATTTTTCAGGAAGAGGCTTTGTCTATTTTTGTTTAGTCAGATTTATCGATAAAGTATTTAAGCCTTATTGTTTTTGCATGTCCTTGCAGCTATTCCCGCCATTCAGAATTTTTATTTATTAAAAGCAAGCCCCTTTGATTTGCGCAAAGGGACTTGCGCACACACAAAAAAAATCATCTTATGGCTGCGAAAAAAAACAAAAAACTATCGGTTTTTCTTCGGGATGTTACCGGGAATAAGCTGGTCATGCAATCTTTAAAATTGTTGACTTCACTCCTTCGGGCAATAAAGGAATATAATGACTTACGTTGACCGAAGCCTCTCAAAGCCGGCGCCCGCAAGGGTGCCGGCTTTTTACAGACAGGGGCTTTTGCATCCCTGGCATGCCACAAAATTACAACGAGTCTATTTTTTCTTATTTAATGCTGTTTATTAAATCAACCACTTTGTTAAAGCAGAATAAGAAGAAAGTCCGGAAAATTACCTTCCGCTCTTGATATTGCTCAACATGACTTCGGTTATGCCCAAATAAGAGGCCAGGTACTTGGCGGGTACCCTTTGCAGTAATTCGGGAAAATTCTGAATAAACCAATGATAGCGGTCGTGGGCTTTCTGCATCCACATAGCTGTTGTCCGCTGTACGGACTGCAGATAACATCTCTCTATCAATACGCGGCCGATGTAGTTAAACTCGCTGAAAGTGCTGTAAATATGTTGCAACTCTTCATAGGTTATATATTGGACCACACAATCTTCGATGGCCTGTATATTTTCCTGTCCGTATTGTTGTGTAAAAAAGCTTTCCACGGCAATGCAGAGGTCGCCTTCTTTCATAAAGCAGGAGGAGATCTCTTTTCCTCCTTTGTGATAATAGCTCCGGAGCAGGCCCTGGCCGACAAAATAGATGTTACCTGAAATCTGACCTGCTTTGAGCAGATAATCCTTTCGGTTGAGCTTTTTTTCCTTCACAATATCATCCAAATGGTCCCGAAGCTCCGGGGACAAAGGATGGACGGTGCGAAGGTATTTGAACAGAGAGAGCATACCTGTGCTTGTTTAAATAAATGGAATACCACAAAATGGATGTCTTATTTCCCTTGGGATGAAAGGGAGGGGGGTGGAATAGCAGAAATGGCCGAAAAGGACCGCAACGAAATTAGAATTTAAAAGAACCCGTTTATAAGGAAGTTATTCACAGTGCCATGTTGATAGGTTATGACAGACGTCTATATGCGTCGCTTTAGAATGCCATGTTAGGGAGGAGCGGACTGTGGAGTTAGGGAGGGGCGGCTAATTTGGCGGGACTGGATTTATTAAAGCAATTTTCCCTAATTTACCGTTTATACTTATACACTAAAACTAACTGTGGATGTCTAACTCCTTGTTTCGTAAAAAATCACTAGCTAAGATTGTAAACGATGCTGAGCATGGATTGGGCGACAGTCATGGCGCGCATGCCATGAAAAAAGTATTGGGGGTAAGGGATCTTACTTTTATGGGGGTGGCTGCGGTAATCGGAGCCGGTATTTTTTCTACTATCGGCACGGCTGCTTATCACGGGGGGCCGGGTGTCATCTTTTTGTTTATGATCACGGCTGTCACCTGTGGTTTTACGGCTTTATGTTATGCGGAGTTTGCTTCGCGGGTGCCGGTATCGGGCAGTGCTTATACCTATTCCTATGTTACTTTTGGGGAATTGATCGCCTGGATCATCGGTTGGGCGTTGATCCTGGAATATGCGATCGGAAATGTGGTAGTGGCTATTTCCTGGAGCGCCTACTTCAATAATATCCTCAAGACCGTCGGTGTCAACCTGCCGGACTGGCTAACCATCGGTTACCAGACTGCAAAAATGAACTATACCGCAGCGATCCAGGCGGGACAGCCGGTCACCGGCCTTGTCTATACGAATGCGCCATCCCTTGCGGGGCTTAAATTCATTATTAACCTGCCTGCCTTTATCATCGTCATCCTGATTACCATTCTGGCCTATGTGGGGATCAATGAAAGCCGGAAAAGTGCCAATTTCATGGTGGGTTTGAAATTGGTAGTCCTTGTTTTAATTGCCCTGGTAGGCTTCTGGGTTATTTTTTCAACGGGCACCACGTCCAACTGGTCTCCTTTTCTGCCGGAGGGAATGGGGGGCGTCATGCAAAGCGTGTCCTCTGTCTTTTTCGCCTATATAGGCTTTGATGCCATCTCCACCACGGCAGAGGAATGCAGCAATCCGCAAAAAGATCTGCCCAAGGGCATGATCTACTCGCTGATCATCTGTACAGTAATCTATATAATCACAGCACTGGTAATCACAGGATTGGTGAATTATAAGGAGTTTAATGGCGTTACGGACCCTCTGGCCTATGTGTTCGATAAGATCAATATGCATAAGATCGGGTTTATTATTTCCATCAGTGCGGTGATCGCATCGACCAGTGTACTGCTCGTCTTCCAGATAGGGCAACCCCGTATATGGATGAGCATGAGCCGGGATGGCTTATTGCCCAAGCGTTTCAGCAAATTGAGCCCCCGCTTCCGAACTCCCGGTTTTGCAACGATCATGACCGGTTTCCTGGTGGGTATCCCTGTTCTGGTGGTCGATGATAAGCTAATGACCGATCTCACCAGTATCGGGACCTTATTTGCATTTGTATTGGTATGCGGAGGAGTGTTGTATCTGCCTACGCTGAAAAAGCAGGCGGGTAAATTTCAGATTCCCTATGTCAATGGCAAGTTCATTATTGGCTTGTTGGTTGCCCTGTTTATCTTCTTATTCAGGCAAAAATTGTTGGACTCGCTCCGGAATATAGGGTCGGAAGGGTACCAGGAAGTTTTATTCATCATATTCGTGTGCGTGGCCATTATTATCGCCGTCCTCAGTTTTCTTCGTAATTATTCGGTAATCCCCGTCCTTGGGGTCTTGTTTTGTTTATACCTCATGATCGAAATACCTCCCAAAAGCTGGATGGTCTTTTTTGGGTGGATGGCGCTGGGGCTGACGATCTATTTCTTATACGGATACCGCAAAAGCAAGCTGAAATTGTCCGAAACCGGCCATTAAGCACGGGCTTCTGCCTGAAGAGGAAATGCCGTAACTTTGCGCATATGAAGTTCCAGGTAGGAGACAAAGTAGTTATCCAGCATTCCAACGACGAAGGAGAGGTCATCGAGATCATCAATGATAAAATGGTCCTGGTGGACGTACGGGGCGTAAAATTCCCCGCTTACACCGATCAATTGGATTTTCCTTATTTCAAGCGGTTTACCGAGAAGAAGCTATTTCCGGAAGCCAAGAAGCCCAAAAAATACGTGGATCAGCTGCCGCCGGAGAAGCCGGGGTCTGGTCAGAAGAAAGAAAGGGTCGCCCGGCTGACGGATGGGGTGTGGCTGACCTTCCTTCCCGTCTTTGAAAACGACGAATTCGGGGACGATGTGGTAGACAGCCTGAAGATCCACCTGGTCAATAATACGCCGGCGGCGTACCTGTTCTCTTATCACCTCAATTATCACGGAAAGGACAGTGAGTTCGACCTGGATAACCAGGTATTTCCTTTCCAGGATTTCTATCTCCATGACGTTGCATTTGAAAAGCTGAATGACAATCCGGTCTTTGAAAGTGAGTTCTCTCTGGCCACTCCGGATAAGGGTAAGGCGGATCATTATGAGACTTCGCTGAAGCTGAAGGCCAAGCAGGTTTTTAGTAAGATCGAGGAAATAAAAAAGAAAGGGGAAGCTACTTTTTCCTTTAAGCTGTTCGACAACTATCCTGACAAGGTGGTTGAAGAGGTCGTGGAGACGCCCTTCTTAGCAGGTCTGGCGGGTTCGGGATTCCGGATCTATGAGGCCTCCAAGGCCAGGCAGCATCTGGAGTCGGCCCGGTCGGAGGTGGACCTGCATATCGAGAAGCTGGTGGAGAAATGGAATGCCCTGGATAATTTCGAGATCCTTACGCTGCAGCTACAGGCTTTTGAAAAATACTATGACCTGGCCAGGGCCCATCACCTGCCATCGCTGATCGTGATCCATGGGGTGGGAACGGGCAAGCTGCGGGATGAGATCCATGAGCTCCTCCGGCACAAGTTGGGGGTCAAGTCCTTTGTCAACCGGTATCATCCCCGGTATGGCTATGGCGCCACGGAGATCTTTTTTCAATATTGATCAGGGCAGGCCCGAGCCTGCTAAGAAGGCGGATCCGGCGGTCAGCCATTTTGGGCAGGTAACTTCCCGATCAGGGAGGCAATGACCATTCCGAGTTTTTCGGAAAGATTGTTTTTTGCCCCTCCTGTAATATCCTGTGTTATTTTGGTTCGGATATAGAGCTGGATTTTTCCGGGGGACAATTTATAATATATACCGGTCACGTAAGACCATTCATTGGCGGTCATCCCATGGATGGCCGTAATGCGGTCGGCTTCGGAGTTAGGTGGGTTGATGGTGGTATATTTTCTGGATATAAGCGCCTGTTGAATGATGTTAATCAAGGTGTCCTGCGAAACGGGAATGGATGTTTCCAGATAATACTCGGTCGATGTCTTAAAGGTCCATATAGCCCATGAATTTTTGGGACGGTCTTTGGCATATAGATCAAAGTCAATGTCTCCGGCTGTCTTGGGGAGATCAGAGATCCTGGCGGTACTCAGGCAGGATGACAGGCTGATTGTTATCAGGGTTAACAGGGTGTAGAAGATTCGCATGCGGTAAATATAAAATAAAGAAAGAAACAGTACAAGTACCCGCGGGTGGGCGGTCCTCAATACTCCCGCTGGACCAAAAAAGCGGCCAGTTGGTATATTTCCGGTTTTGTGCTTAGACATCAATCAGATTATTTTTGGCTTGCTATCTGATCCCGTTTCCCTGTTCTTAATTTCTTCATTTAATCTTTTATTATCGTCTGTTAATCTTTTCTTATCATCTGACAGATACTTTTTCAAATCTTCTAATTCCTCAATGCGTTTATCTTTTTGAGCGATCATTGCTTCTCTATTAGCAATGATCCTGTCTTTATCAGCCAATGCATTTTGTAGTTCAATTATTTGCGGATTAGGGAAATCCTTTAGCAATTCATGTTCCTGGAAGCGGAGAAAAAGATTTTCATGAAAAAATACAGATAATTCGACCAATCTATCAGAGTCGATATCTTTCTCTCTATAAATTCTGTAAACAGCCTGATTGTTCCGACTAATTACTTTCTGTATTTGTCCAACAGTTAACCCCCTGTCCTGCACCAGTTTATGAATAATTTTGCCGATATGAAAAGACATGTTGCAAAATATCCCAAAGATTTTGAGATTATGCGGTCCAAAGATACCATAAAAAGATACTATACTATTAAAAAAATATATTTAACTACCAAAAAATAATACTTTTTTGGAAAATAGTTTTTACCTTTGAAATAGAATAAGACTTAGAATATCTAAATGCAGGGCCCTTGCTGTTATTTATGCATAAAAAAAGAGCCGGTAATAACGATACCGACTCCTTAACGCATAGGTGATGCATAAATGTAAAAGGATGTGTTCCTCTTACCCGAGGCGTTGGGTTGTTGAAATTGTTTTTGCTATCAAGAGAAAAATTTCAACGAGCTTTTTCATAAAATCCAACATCTCAGCGGAAGTGTTCTTTTTTTTAGTCATAAACTTTGGTTTAATTTTTAAATGATTCTGTTTAAATGCCCTTGCTACGAAGAAAAGAGGGGGCTTTGCCTCTTGAAAACTTTCAAAAAGCTGAATGTTAGAAAATGCAAGGAACAGTCAAGGAATTTCGAATCTTCTAAATTCCTCTACAGGAGAAAGATTCTCCGGTAGAATAGCAAGGACATCAAAGTCCAAAGGATCAAAATTAAAGGTTGGAATAGCAAGGAATGAAACGCTCGGAGAAAGAATTATGTCCGGACATGACTACATAATAACTGCAATAAAGATACGACTCAAAATCAGAAACGCATAAAATAATCAGCCTGTTCTTTTATACTTTATCATAGCTCCGCTTACTTCTAATCTCTGCCATATGAATCTGGACAGGTATACTTTTGAAGTTTCTGCCGACAACTTTGAATACGAATTCATCAGCAATGGGCCAAAAGGGGCCATCAAAAAGAGGGTTCGTTTTGATGAATTAAGGGCTCAAGGCGGGACAAGGCTCTTTAATCTTGCATTTGGAGATTGGGAGGCAGTAACCCAAACAATCGATGATGAAGTGGTGAGTAATAATGGAGATATGGAAAAAGCGACCTCAACACTACAAGAAGCAGTGTGGCAGATGAAACCTGCAAAAGTGAACAAAAACATCGTTTCTCATAAAGACGATCCTTTTATAGTCAAAAAGCGAGAGGCGGCTGAGCGCCTTTTGAAAAACGTAACCCTCCCGGAAGTACCGACCGTTAAGAAATAAAACAATTCATTTCGCATAAACTAAAAAAATCTGCTGGCCCTGTGCCGCAGATTTTTTATTTAAAGCCTTCAACCAGCATTAATCAATATTCCCGCTGGACCAAAAAAGCGGCCAGTTGGTGCAGGGGTTCTTTGCGGCGGGCCAGCACGGCGATGTCTTCCAGGTGCTGATAGGAGGCCTGCATGTATTTTTCTTTTAATTCCCGGGCCCAGGCGTCTACGCCGCAGGCTTTGAACAGCTGCAGCATACCGGCTACTTTGGTAGGTGCATCTTCGTGCAGCAGAGCGCTTATCTGACGGTGTTGTGCCGCGGTGGCGACTTCCAGGGTGCGGATGAGAAGGAAGGTTTTCTTTCCGGCGACGATATCTCCTCCTACCTGTTTGCCAAATTTGGCGGGATCGCCGAAGCAGTCCAGGTAGTCGTCCTGTACCTGGAAAGCCAGGCCCAGGCTTTTGCCAAAATTATACAGGTGCTGCTGATTACCGAGCCCGGCTCCACCCAGTACGGCTCCCATCTGCAGGCTGGCGGCCAGCAATACGGAGGTCTTGAGCCCGATCATGGAAAGGTATTCATCGAGTCCGACCTTTTCGGTCGTTTCGAAGTCCATATCGAGCTGCTGTCCTTCGCAGACCTGTCTGGCTGCCTGGTTGAAGATCTGCAATACCTGCCGGATATGCCGGGGCTGCATTTTGGTGATATAGTCATAGGCGGCTACCATCATTACGTCCCCGGTGAGCAGGGCTGTGGAGGCGCCGTATTTTTCATGTACGGTTGGCATGCCTCTGCGCAAGGGGGCCTTGTCCATGATATCGTCATGGATGAGGGTGAAATTATGGAAGACTTCGACGGCATTGGCCAGCAGCCAGGCATCCGGGTCGATGTCGCCGAAGAGCTCATTACCCATCAGGCAGAGGACGGGCCGGATCCTTTTACCGCCGATGCCCAGGAAATAGGCAGCCGGTTCATACAGGCTGGCCGGATGGGAAGGGAAATGCGTCGTATTGAAACGTTGGACAAATGTGGCGGATAAGTCTTCGAAACTATGCATAGAAAACGGGGTGAAACGTGTTATTTCTTTTTCTTCTTGTGTTTTTTGTCTTTGCCTTTACCGTCTGCCCGGCCATCTTTCTCTTTTCCTTTCCCGTCTTTGCGGCCTTCGCGGCTTTCTTTAGAATGGGGGGAAGCGGGCGCAGGGGCGTCTGCCGCCAACACTCCGTTCTCGCTCGTGTCTCTCTTCGGACCTGCGCCGGCGGTGATTACCCATTCGTAATCCAGCTGGCGTTTGGTGAGATTGGCGGCCACCACTTTGATGGTCACTTTGTCGCCCATGCGGAACTGCCGGCCGCTGCGTCTGCCGACCAGGCTATAGTCTGCTTCATTATGCCGGAAGTCGTCGTATTCCATTAAGCTGTTGATGCTGACAAGGCCTTCGCACTTGTGAGCGACGGTCTCCACCCAGAATCCGAAGGAGGCGACTCCGCTGATGACGCCTTCGAATTCTTCTCCCAGGAAATCCTGCATGTATTCGACCTGCTTGTATTTATTGGCGGCGCGTTCACTTTCCATGGCGGCGCGTTCTCTTTCGCTGGAGTGCCGGCATTTGGCTTCCAGCTTCTTGTCTATCTCAATTTTTTCTTCCAGACACTCTTGTAAGATCCTGTGGACCAACACATCAGGATATCTCCGGATGGGAGAGGTAAAATGACAGTAGAATTCGAATCCCAGTCCATAGTGGCCGATATTTTCCGTGGTGTAGATGGCTTTGGCCATGGTGCGGATGCCCAGCTGTTCCAGTACGTGCTGTTCGGGTCTTCCTTTTACGTCCTTGAGCATCTGGTTGAAGGATTCGGCGATGGCCTGGGGTGTTTTGGTATCGAAGGTGTGGCCGTATTTTTTAGCGAATTCGATGAAGGGGAGGAGTTTTTCCTTATCGGGGGTATCGTGGACGCGGTAGGGAAAGGGAACGGGCTTTTTGTTCAGTTTGATCTTTGCTACGCTCTCCGCAATGGTACGATTGGCCAGGAGCATGAATTCTTCCACCAGTTGGTGGGCTTCCTTACTTTCTTTGACCAGGATACCGATGGGTTTGCCTTTTTCATCCAGCTTGAACCGGACTTCGGTGGAGGAGAAGTTGATGGCTCCTTTTTTGAAGCGTTGTTTGCGGAAGCGCTGGGCGATGTCGTTCAGCGTTTCTATTTCTTCCTGGTGAAGGCCTGTTTTTTGTTCGATGATCTCCTGTACTTCTTCATAGGTGAAGCGGTGGTCGGAATGGATGACGGTCTTGCCGATCCAATGATTTTTAACTTCTCCTTTGGCGTTCATCTGGAAGATCGTGGAGAAGGTGAGCTTATCCTCGTGGGGGCGCAGGGAGCAGAGCTCGTTGGAGATCCTTTCCGGCAGCATGGGATTGACGCGATCCGGGAGATATACGGAGGTGGCGCGGGCGTAGGCTTCTTTATCGAGGACCGTCTCGGGCTCCACGTAGTGGCTTACATCAGCGATATGTACACCGATCTCCAGGTTACCATTCTTCAGCGTGCGGATGGAGATGGCGTCATCGAAGTCTTTGGCGTCGACCGGGTCGATGGTGAAGGTGAGAATGTTGCGGATATCTTTGCGCTTCTCTATTTCGGAGGCGGCAATGAGGTCGGGGAGTCGTTCGGACGCTTCCGTTACTTCTTCGGGGAAGAAGAGGGGGAAGCCGTTCTCCAGCAGGATCTCTTTCATGGCGCGGTCGTTATCGTCGCCTTTGTCGAGGATTTGTATGACTTCGCCCTGGGGTTTTTTATTTTTTTCCCATTCCACGACACGGACGATCACCCTGTCATTATTGACGGCGCCATTGAGGCGGGCCAGTGGGACATAGATATCCGGCATGGGTTTATCGGTATCCGCGATGAAGAAGGCAAAGGACTGGCTCAGCTCCACATGTCCCATGAACTCCATTTGCTTTCTGTCCACCACTTCGATCACCTCCCCGGTGCTACGGCCGCTCTTGCCGGAGGTGTTGCGGACGCGGACCCTTACGGTGTCGCCATGGAGGGCGGTATTGAAATCGGAGGGGCGGATCAGGATATCCTGTTCCCGGCCTTCTACGATGACAAAGCCCATTCCTGAGCGGGTGACGTCCAGACGGCCTTTGTATAAATCAGCTCCGCCGATCCCGGCGGGATGTTTCTTTTTCTTGTTTCTGTTATTTCTGTTTTTGCTCTCGCTCATAATCTTCTTTTTAAAATAGGTGGTTATAGGATATCAGATTTTTGTTTCCGTTGCGGAAGGAACGGAGAAATCAGTGATGAATTTAACGATTAAATCAGTAAAACGGGGTTGCTCGTCAAATAAAAACCGGGGTTCGATGGGTAGCACGTAGAAGGGCCAGCCTTCGAGTTCCTGCCGGAATTTGACCAGGCGCACGGCGTCTTTCTCGGTGGTAAGGATGATCTTATTGGTGGCGGGGATGCTGCTGAACCGGCGGGTGATATGGTGCAGGTCATCGATGGAAAAGATATGATGATCGCTATAAGCGAGCTCATAATAGGCTCCTGATTGCCTGCCGAGCCATTCTTTTAAAGGGGCTGGGTTGGCGATGCCGGTGACAAGCAGGACTTCCATCTGGTCGTTGATGTCGATGCCTGCGGGCTCAGCCGGATGAGGGGAAGGTCCGTTGAGACCATCGGTATGTTGCTCGGGATCGGTCAGCTTGCCCCCGGTGATCAGGTAGGGTTGTCCGTATTGGATGGAGGTAAAGAATACCTGCTGGTGTTTGAGGGGATCGATCTCGTGGATGATGGAGCGGCGTTCCGGCTCGGGCAGGTTTTCCGGGCATTTGGTGACGATGATCACATCGGCTCTCTTGTATCCTCCGGGGGCATCGCGCAGGTCTCCGCTGGGCAGCCACCAGTCCCGGGTGAACAGGTTAGAATAGTCGGTTAGCAGGATGTTGAGACCGGCCCGGACGGTGCGATGCTGGAAGGCGTCGTCCAGGATGATGGCGCGGGTATCCGGCCGGTCGTGCAGCAGTTGAGGTATTGCCACCATGCGCTCCTCTCCTACCGCGATGGTCAGTTCGGGGAATTTGCTATGGAACTGCATGGGTTCGTCCCCGATGTCCAGGGCTGTGGAGGAGGGGCCAGCCAGTGCATATCCCTGGGTCTTGCGTTTATAGCCTCTGCTCAGGACGGCTACTTCGAACTGGTCCTTCAGGATGCGTATCAGCAATTCCACCATGGGGGACTTGCCGGTACCGCCTACGGCGAGGTTGCCTACACAGATGATGGGCAAATTAAAGGAGGTGGAGGAAAATATATTTCTGTCATAGCACCAGTTGCGTATCCGGATGACGAGGGCGTAGAGGAGGGATAAGGGAAACAGCAGGATGCGAATGGGCTTGAGCAGCGGAAAGTTAAAATTCATTCATAAAGATTGTTCGGTAGCGGTTTTCCAGGGCTATATAGCCGGATGTATGCGTGGACGCATACAGTAAAGGTAAGTGAAATTTGGGAATTGGCCGGCCAACCGGTTAATTTTCGGCCGGGGTACCGGGTGAAGAGCCCTTTTTAGACTGAATTGACCGGATGGCGGCCCCTTTTCGGCGGCTGACCCGGACGCGTGTAAGGGTAAAATGGAGGAGCCTGGTGGGTGAGGGCAGGCTGGTTTGCTGGTTAGTGCGCCGGAGACATGGTGCTCAGCGCTGCTGTCAGGGAGGCCCGGACCAGTCCTGCCTGCCGCCGGATGAATTCCGTGTCGGGGTTCTCATAATGAGGGATGGAGGCGAGGGCGGGTAAACCGCTCCATTTTACGATTTCCTCTTCGTAGTGCAGGTATTGGTCATTGAAGATCCAGCCGGCTACCTTGAGTCCATGGGCCTTGCATACGGAGGCGGTCAACAGGGAATGGTTGATGCTGCCGAGGTAGTTGCGGCTTACCAGGATGACGGTCGCGTCCAGCTTTTTTATGAGATCGAGTACGAATTCCTGTCCGTTGAGGGGGACCATCAGGCCGCCGGCGCCTTCGATCACGAGGAAGTCCGGGGCGGCGGAGCCGACCGATGATGCGCTGACGGACGCGGGGGTGGCGACGGCTTGCGCTTCGGGGCTTTGGGAAGATCCGGAGGGTGAAGCCAGGGATGGGGCCTGCCCGAAGCCGGTAGTTGACAGCCCGCGGTTTATCTTCCCGTAATGCCGGCCGATCTCGTCCAGGCTGATCTGTACGCCTTCCTGTCTTGCGGCGATATGGGGGGAGGCGGGCAGGGAGAGGCGATAGGTCTCCGGGAGGATCCTGCCATGTGGGTGAGTGATCCTTTCGGCTATCCATTCGCTATCCGTCCCATCTTTGAATCCTGCCTGTACGGGCTTCCAATAGGCCGCCTGCAAGGCTTCCGTTATAATAGCGGCAACGACTGTCTTTCCGATATCCGTTCCTATTCCGGTGATGAAAATGGGTTGCATAAGCAATATTGGTTAGTGGGGGGCCTTATTCACAAAGATAGAGAATACCGTCGTTCCGTAATTGCGCCGGGTGACGAATAAGGGGGCGCCTTCGTAGTCGTTGCGGGGGGTGTGTTCCAGGACGAACCAGCCATTTTCTTTCAGCAGCTGGCGTTCGACGATCTTTTTGGGGATCTCGTCGATATTAGCGAGGGCATAAGGGGGGCCGGCAAAGATGAAGTCGAACTGCTCCGCACATTGGTCTATGTACCGGAATACGTCCATGCGGATGACTTTATAATTCTCCAACTTCAGCTCTTTGGCGCTCTTCTGGATGAAGGTGAACATGGCCGGGTCTTTCTCTATGACGGTGAGGTCTTTTACGCCCCGTGACGCCAGTTCATAGCTGATACTACCCGTGCCTCCGAAAAGGTCCAGGGTCTTCAATTCCGGAAGTTCGAGGTTGTTCTCCAGGATGTTGAACAATCCTTCCTTTGCTATATCGGTCGTAGGCCGTGTATAGGGCATTTTGGAAGGGGGATTGACCCTTCTTCCTCCTAATTCGCCTCCGATTATGCGCATACTGCCATTTTCAAAATGGATGAAAAATAATGAAGGGGCAATTCCTTTAGTTCGTCAGTGACCTTGATGCTTTCGTCGATCTCCTCGAAGGTGATCTGCAGAAAGTATTTATGTAGCTCCGTGCTCAGGGCCGATTGCCGGTCGATAAGGCCGCCCACCAGTAATCTGACGTCTTCCTGGTTGAGGCCCAGTTGGTGACAACAGTTCAGCAGATGGTAGGCCACGTCTTTTGTATCCTGGTAATGGAAGGTCTGCATCAGGTGTACTACTCCTTTTTTGATGGCCAGGGCCACCATTTTATCGGAATAGAAGATCACTTTCAGGCTATCCTGGTCGTCGACGGAATCGAACATTTTATAGCTTTTCAGGAGCAGGCTATAGTAGTGCCAGTATTTTCCTGCCGTGAACTGATTTTGCAGCAGGTGGTGCAGGTCCGGGGAGATGCGGTATACGTTAAAGAGTTCCCACCAGGGTATTTTTTCGGTCAGGATGAGTCCTTTGTGAAGGTTGCCATGGATGATGTCGATCATTTCCTTGTTGGTGTCCATGCTGAATAAGGGTTCGGGCACCAGGCTGCTCTCCGGGAAGTTATAGACGAGGAGGGTCTCTTTCACGGGGCGTCGCAAAAATTCATCTTCTTCCAGGATCTCGCGCAGCACTTCGGTCAGGGGCCTTTCTTTGGAATGGTCCAACTGAAAATACTTCACCACCAGGGGGCTCATATTGCGCTGGTTGAGCAGCACATAGCTGAATGAATGGGGGTTGACTTCCACGAGCAGGCGGGACTGCAGAAGATCTGTGTCTTTTATATCGGATACTTGTATTTGAAAGGCAGGCTTGAGCATAATTATCAGATGTGCAATAATACTACAAAACTGTGGAATCCGGGTGAACTGTGCTATCTTGCCCTCTTTTCCAAAAATGAACGAGACCAAGAACTATAAAGTAACGATCAGCCCCCGAAGCGTATTGCTTATGGCGCTGCCGATCAGTCTGGCTATATTGGTGCCTCAGATCAATTTCATCACGAATAATATCTTTTTGGGTCACCTGGATAATAATGCCGGGGCGTTGTCGACGGCCGGCATCACGGGTGTCTATTACCTGTTATTTGCCGTTGTGGGCCAGGGGCTGAACACCGGGCTGCAGGCCTTGATTGCCCGGAGGGCGGGAGAAGGAAGGATCGGGGAGATCGGCCAGCTCTTTTCCCAGGGGATGATCATTGCGATGGGGCTGGCGGTTACCGGGATCCTGCTGACCTGGTTTGTCGCTCCTACCCTGCTCTCCTGGTCCCTGCAATCCCAAGCGCTGCGGGAGCAGGCGATGGGTTTCCTTCGGATCCGTATCTGGGGGCTTCCCTTTCTATATGTATACCAGATGCGCAATGCGCTGCTGGTGGGGACCAATCAGAGTAAGTTCCTCGTCTATGGCACCCTGGCAGAGACGGTGGTGAACATTTTTCTGGACTATGGGCTGATCTTTGGTCATTTTGGGTTGCCGGCCCTGGGGTTCAACGGGGCGGCTATTGCCTCGATCGTCGCCGAAGCGTCGGGGATGGGGGTGGTCTTTATGGTGATCCATGCCAAGGGGGTCAGTAAAGAATTGCAGCTGTACAAACATTGGAAATTCGATGTTCCGCAGATCCGGCTCATCCTGGTGCAATCGTCCCCGCTGATCTTTCAATATTCGCTGGCCATTCTGAGCTGGATATTTTTTTATATCCTGGTGGAGCATCATGGACGGCAGGCGTTGGCGATCAGCAATACCATGCGTAATATTTTCGGTTTGTTCGGGGTATTCACCTGGGCATTTGCCTCGACGACCAGTGCGATGGTGAGCAATATTATCGGTCAGGGGATGGAGGACCGGGTGCAGGGGCTGATCTATACCATTCTGAAGCTGAGCGTAGGGTTTGCGACGGTCGTCGCGATCCTTCTGAATCTATTTCCCCGGGCCTTCCTTTCCGTATACGGGCAGGATGAAGCATTTATCGGAGCGGCCATTCCCGTGATCCGCATCATCTCTACGGCCCTGATTATAATGTCCTTCGCCACGATCTGGCTGAATGCCGTCACGGGGACGGGTAATACCCGGATCAACCTGGCTATCGAGCTGATCACGATAGTCTTTTACTGTTGTTATGTATATTTCGTTCTGGAGCGCTGGCATCTGTCCATTATTTATGGATGGATATCTGAATGGGTGTACTGGTGCTCTACGTTTATCTTCTCGTTCCTGTATATGCGGAGCGGGCGGTGGAGGGGGAAGGTGATTTAGGGGGCGGAGCGGCGACGCAGGTTAATCTTCGAATTTTTTGTTGAGAGTCATGCCGGCCTTGCCCTGGAAGTTGCCGATGGGGGCCTGCAGTTTGTAAATAGAGAGGGTGATCTCCCGCAAAAAAGGGTATTGTTCTTTGATCTTGCGGATGATCTCGTCGGCGATCTTCTCCAGCAGCGGGGAGGGCTGGTGCATCCGTTGTTTGATGATGGAAAACAGGGTCACGTAATTGACGATGGTTTCCAGGCTTTCGAAGGGGCGGTCTTTTTCATCATAGAGGACGTCCAGGTGTACTTCGAATGTATTGCCTGTGGCCAGCTCTTCTTTGAAAACACCGTGATTCCCCGAGAAGATCAGATTATGCAGTTGGACGGTGACCATGGTAACAGTTGGTTTAAGATGAATGATACTGCATTAAGCCAGGCCCTGGGCGGAGAGGTATCTTTCCGCATCCAGTGCGGCCATACAGCCGCTGCCGGCTGCCGTTACGGCCTGCCGGTATATTTTATCCTGTACGTCGCCGGCTGCGAATACGCCTTCGATATTGGTTTTTGACGTGCCGGGGACGGTCTTGATATAACCTGCTTCGTCCAGATCCAGAAAGTCCTGGAAGATGGCTGAGTTAGGCTGGTGGCCGATCGCCACGAAAAAGCCGCTGAGGGGTACGGTCGTCTTTTCCCCTGTCCTGGTATTATGGATGCGGAGGCCTTCCACCCTACTCTCGCCTAGTACTTCATCGGCCTCACTATTCCAATATATTTTGATATTAGGGGTCTGCTGAACGCGCTCCTGCATGACGCGGGAGGCCCTCATTTTATCACGACGGACCAGCATATGTACGGAGGAGCAGAGTTTGGACAGGTACAGGGCTTCTTCGGCGGCAGTGTCGCCGGCTCCGATGATAGCCACTTCTTTACCACGGAAGAAAAATCCATCGCATACGGCACAGGCGCTGACGCCATAGCCATTGAGGCGCTGTTCGCTTTCGAGGCCCAGCCATTTGGCGGAGGCTCCGGTGGCGATGATAATCGAATCGGCTATCATCAGCTTCTCCTCATCGATCCAGACTTTGAAGGGGCGGGTGGAGAAATCGACTTTGGTAGCGAGGCCGAAGCGGATATCGGCGCCCATGCGGGTCGCTTGTTTTTCAAAATGCACCATCATTTCGGGGCCCTGGACGCCATCGGGGTAACCGGGATAGTTTTCCACCTCGGTAGTGATGGTCAGCTGGCCGCCTGGCTGGATTCCCTGATAAAGAACGGGTTTCATGTTAGCGCGGGCAGCATAAACGGCTGCGGTATAACCTGCGGGACCTGAACCTATGATCAGACAATGTACTTTCTCACTAACGATTGGCTCCATGCTATAGAAAATTTAAAGAGGACAAAAATAATGTTAAATGAGCAAAGAGAATGTCGTTTATACGACCGATTCGGTAGAGTGTGAATAATATGGGGAAGACTGGTGAGGGAAACCGGAAAATTGACCGGATTGGGGGAGGCGTGAAGGGCAGGAACAAAAAAAGTCCCGGTATTTAGACCGGGACTTTTTGGGATAGAAATACAGTCAAATGAATATAATGTAAGGTATGATAGGATCCTGAACGGGGTCGCTGATGGCCCCGGGGATCTGACAACCTAGCCCAGATATGCTTTTAAGGCATTGCTGTAGCGGGCTTTCTGCAAGCGCTTGATAGCCCTTTCCTTGATCTGGCGGATACGTTCTTTTGTCAGATCATATTTCTGGCCGATCTGCTCAATGGTAACACCATTTTCGCCATCCAGTCCGAAATAGGCGTTGACGATCTCCGCTTCGCGGGGGCTGAGTGATTTCAGTACCCGGCGGATCTCGGCACGCAGTGAATCCTTCATCACGTCATCATCTGTCTCATCACCACCTTCCAGTAAATCGCCCATTGCCACGTCTTCGGCCTCGTGTACCGGGGCGTCGAGTGAACTGTGACGGGTATTGCTTTGGAAGATGTTGTTGATTTCCGTCTCGCTCATTTCCAGTAATTCAGCTAATTCTTCCGTACTGGGCTCTCTTTCGTGTTCCTGTTCGAAAGCCATGTAGGCTTTATTAGCTTTGTTGTAGGTGCCAATCTTGTTTTGAGGCAGGCGGACTAATCGGCCCTGCTCTGCCAACGCCTGCAGGATGGACTGGCGAATCCACCAAACGGCGTATGATATAAACTTGAAACCTTTGGTCTCATCAAAGCGTTGAGCCGCTTTAATTAAGCCGAGGTTGCCCTCGTTGATCAAATCACTCAGCGACAACCCCTGGTGCTGATATTGTTTTGCCACGGAGACCACAAAACGCAAGTTAGCCTGAACCAACTTATCCAGAGCCTTCTGGTCGCCCATCTTAATCCGCTGAGCCAGGACCGTCTCCTCTTCAGGAGTGATCATGGGAATCTTGGATATTTCCTGCAAATACTTCTCAACCGCCTGGGAGTCACGGTTCGTAATCTGTGTAGCAATTTTGAGTTGCCTCATATCTAAAAATAAAAAGGTGACAAAATGATGTCGGGTACTGATCAATAAACGTATGCAAGGCAGTGAGAGTTCACGGAAAGATGCAAAAAAAATGTTATAAACAAGAAGATGTTCGAAATTTAATCTTAATCCGTCCAGAACCGTCTGCAAAAGTAGTCATGGAAGTTGGAAATTCATAACAATAGTGATTAAAATTGAAAAATTTTAACCCCTTTTTCAGGCTTTTTTTAATGTAGGATAACTGTTATGCCCCTTTGCAGTGTTATTGTACCCGATGCGGATGATGCATGGGCATTGGCTTTGGCTATTTATTAACATTTGTGAATAGAATTTGTTCGCGCCGGAAAGAAAGTTGGATTTTTTTTACAAAAAAAAGCCGGTAAAAGCAGAATAACTAAAAAACTAGTTATACATTCGTACTATAACTAATAAAATAGTTATGTAAATCCAAGGGCATCCATGATGCCCCGTGAGAAGTGAGGCATGCTTTTTTTAGATTGATAATAAACTAATTACCATGAGTGTAAACAAGCCGCTCACAAAAGCGGAGGAGCAGGTGATGCTGGTCCTCTGGAAGCTGGGCAAGGGCTTCCTGAAGGATATCATCGATCAGACGCCTGACCCGAAACCGCATTCGAATACCATTGCCACGCTGTTGAAGATCCTGGTGGAAAAGGGGTATGTGGAGTACGAGGTGCAGGGCCGCAATAATTGTTACCAGGCGCGGGTCAGCAAGATGGAGTATGGTAAAAAGAGCGCCCAACAGCTGGTCAAGGGATACTTTGAGGGGTCTCCTTCCAAGCTGATCTCGCAGTTCGTCAGCGATAACAAGCTTAGTCTGCAGGAGCTGGAGGAGTTGCTGCAGCAGATCCGGTCATCGAAAAATTCCCAGCCATGAGTACAATGCCTGTATGTCTGCTACAAGTAATTTTTTTGCCGGCGGCGATGGTCCTGTACGGGATGAAAGTGATCCTGATCTCGGGTCTGTTGTATGGCTATTACCGGGTTTGTCTGCGCAGCGGGTCTTTTCATGCGTTTAACCGCTGTTATTTGTTGGGGAGTAGTGTGATTTCTATCGTATTGCCGTTTATAGATGTCCCTGTGCAGGGGTTTGCGGCCGGTGGCGGGGCGCCTTCGCCAGGGGTATTGCATGCCATCACGACCGGTCATTGGGAAGAGGCTGTCGCGCCGTCGGCTGCGTCCGACGGCTGGCGGGTATTGTTCACCGGGCTGAATCCGGGTGCTATAATTTATGTGGGGGTGCTATTTTTCTTCGCGGTGGGGCTGGTACGATCGCTCCGTTATATCCGGAGGTTGTCGCGGAACTATCCTGTTATGCGGACTATGGGGGCAGATCCGC
Organism: Puia sp.; assembly: GCA_035555335.1. GTDB lineage: Bacteria > Bacteroidota > Bacteroidia > Chitinophagales > Chitinophagaceae > Puia. The sequence continues at coordinate 305,085 of DATMGS010000023.1, read as the reverse complement.
TCCCCTGTCCTGAGCGAGGGGAGAGTCTGGATGGATGGGGAAAGATACAGTTCTATATGACTGATGAGCCGGGAACGCCTTTCTCTTTTTTCCGGAAGATCTTCTGGAACCGGGAGCTGGATCTGGCCGGCGCGCAGGGTCAGCAGATATTACGACACGAGTGGTACCATGTCCGCCAGGGGCATACGGCAGATATTTTGTACCTGGAAATGCTGCGGATCGTATTTTGGTGTAATCCTTTTTTTCATCTTATCCTCCGGGAGATAAAGGCCACCCATGAATTCCTGGCTGACCGGTATGCCGCCTCGGGCAGTGACCAATATGCTTATGCGGAATTACTCGTATGGCAGACCATCGGCCACCACCACCCTGCTATTACCAACTCTTTTTTCAATACTCATTTAAAACGACGTATCACTATGCTTACACAATCAAAAAACAACCGGCCCGGCTATCTAAGCCGCCTGCTGATCCTGCCTTTGTTATTCCTTTTGTTCTGCGCATTTGCCGTCCGGCTGTCCAGGAAGGATGTGCAGAGCGGGGCGCCGCTGCCGTCAAAGGCGTTGACGGTGGTTATCGATGCGGGGCATGGTGGGTTCGACCCGGGGACTATCAGTAAGAGCGGGATCAACGAAAAGGATCTTGCACTGAGCATCGCCAAAAAAATAAAACAATTCAGCGGGGATTATAATATAAATGTATTGATGACCCGGGATGAGGATATCATGCCGGGCGGCAAACCCACGAAAAAAGAGGGGTTGCGTTACCGTGCTCAATTTGCGGGTGAGCAGCACGCAGATCTGTTCGTATCCGTTCATGTAAACAATGCTCCGGATACGGCCCGGGGGATGCAGGTGTATCTTTCTTCTGCGAATGTCGACTTTCAAAAGAGCTCGATGCTGGGATCGGTGATGATCGAGGCCATGAAGAATACATTTGTAACGCATCGATTATTGCAAAGGGAGGAAAATATCTATGTATTGCAGGCGGTAAAGATGCCGGCTATTTTAATAGAATGCGGGAACCTGTCTAGCCCCGGGGATCTTTCCTTTATCACCGCCGAACAGAACCAGGAGACGGTGGCCAAAAATATATTACAAGGCATCGTGCTTTATCAGCAAACGCTGGGGGCGGCTCCGTCGGGAGCAAAAAATGCGACGACGAAAAAGGAAACGGGGCTGGTCAATAGGTAATTTCTTCATCTCCTACCTTCAGCACCAGGCTGCTGTGTTCGGCGGCTTCGACGCGGCCGACGATTTTCGTTTCGATCCCGAACTGCTGTCCTACCCGGATCATGTCCGCGGCGGCGGCTTCGCTGGTGAAAATTTCCAGGCGGTGGCCCATATTGAAGACCTGGTACATTTCCCGGTTATCCGAGCCTGAGGCCTGTTGGATCAGTTGGAAGATCAGCGGGGCTTCGAAGAGGTTGTCTTTGATGACCCGGAAATTACCGGGCAGGTATTTCATGCATTTGGTCTGGCCGCCTCCGCTGCAATGGATGAGTCCATGGATCTGATCGAACTGCGTGGTGAGCAGCTGTTTCAGCAGGGGTGCGTAGGTGCGTGTGGGGCTGAGCAGGAGCCGGCCGATGTCGGTGACGAACGGGGATGATGAAGCGGCGGGGCCGCTCTGGGTGGAGGAGGCAGGTGAGCCGGCGGTACCGCCCTGTGTTGAGGTTCCGGACGGATTCGAACCGGCAGAGGTAGTCCGGAGTTGAAAGCCGGGTATTTCCACCGGGTCGGTCATGTGGTGGGGGCCGATATAAACGACCTGGTCGTTAAGGCTGGTGTCATATGATTCGTGGAAGCGGGCGCCATAGGTCTTTTGTAATACGTCATGCCGGGCGCTGGTAAGGCCGTTGCTGCCGATGCCGCTATTATATTCAGTCTCATAGGTTGCCTGTCCGGAGCTGGAAAAGCCCACGATCACGTCGCCTGCCCGGATCTTATCGTTGGTGACCAGCCGGTCTTTGGGCCAGCGGGCGGTCATGGTGCCATTGACGGCGATGGTGCGCACTACGTCTCCTACATCGGCGGTCTCGCCGCCGAGATATTGAATTCCTACTCCAAATGACTTTAATTCATCGAAAAATTCCTGGGAGCCGTTGATGATATATTCGAGGACTTCTCCGGGAACATTGAGCTTATTGCGATCGATGGTGGAGGAGAATAATAAATTGTCATAGATCCCTACACAGAGGAGGTCGTCCAGGTTCATGGCGATGGCGTCTTTGGCGATGCCTTTCCATACGGAGAGGTCGCCTGTATCTTTCCAGTAGAGGTAGGCCAGGATGCTTTTGGTGCCGGCCCCGTCGGCGTGCATGAGGTTGACCCAGGATGGGTCGCCGCCCAGGTAATCGGGATAGATCTTGCAGAAAGCGTTTGGATAAAGTCCTTTATCCAGTCTGGCCGTTGCTTTGTGAACTTCTTCTTTCTGGGCGGAGACACCCCGTTGAGCGTAAAGTGACATAGGGCGCAAAGGTAAATATTTACCCCGAGAAAAAGTGAACTAAGAGGGATGTTAAGTATCCTGCCGGGAGAGCCGGGAAATTATCCATTAATCAATTAGTTTTGCAGCGCCATGCATATATACCGAGATATAGACCATTTGCCTGTTTTTCGCCGCGCTGTTATCACGATCGGGACTTTTGACGGGGTGCATACGGGTCACCAGCAGATCCTGGAGCAGCTGCAGCAGGAGGCGGCCCGGATCGGGGGAGAGACGGTGATCATTACTTTTCATCCGCACCCCCGCAAGATCGTAAATGGCGCCGCGTCTCCGATCCGTCTGATCAATACGTCGGAAGAAAAGATAGCGTTGCTGGCCTGGAAGAAAGTGGATCATTTGGTGATCGTTCCTTTTACGGAGGCTTTTTCGCAATTGACGGCCCAGCAGTATATAAAAGATTTTTTGCTGGCGAAATTCCATCCTCATACGATCATAATCGGGTATGACCACCAGTTTGGCAAGGGCCGCCTGGGGGATTATCACCTGCTGGAAGATTTCAGCAAACGGGAGGGGTTTGTGCTGCAGGAGATTCCGGTGCATTTGCTGAATGCGGTGTCTGTCAGTTCGACCCGGATCCGGGAGGCGATCGGGAAGGCCGATATGGCGACGGCGCGTCAGCTGCTGGGATATGATTTCTTTTTTTCCGGGAGGGTGATAGAGGGTAAGAAGCTGGGGCGGACGATCGGTTACCCTACGGCCAACCTGGAGGTCTCCGATCCGGAGAAACTGATCCCGGGTGATGGGGTGTATGCGGTGGAGGTGGAGGAGGTTGCCGCGGTAGCGATAGGTGCGGGAGGCCGTGTTGCGGAGGATGCGCTGGTGACGACGGGAAACGGTATTGTGAAGGATATGGTGGTGACAGGAGAGGAACAGATGGCAGGTACAGCTCCCCGTTGGAAAGGGATGATGAATATCGGGATGCGTCCTACGGTAAATGGTACGAATCGTACGATCGAGGTGAATATTTTTGATTGGAATGAGGATCTTTATGGCAAGACGCTGCGGGTATTCGTGGGTAAGCACCTGCGGGGGGAGCAGAAGTTTGCGGGGCTCGATGCGTTGAAGGAGCAGCTGGCCAGGGATAAGGCCAGTGCGATAGAGGCGTTGGGTTAAGTAACCGGCGCTGGATGGTAGATGCAGATAAACCGGAAGCCGGTGAGGAGAGGGTCGCCGGGATGCGCCGACGATTCGTTAAGCCATGATCTTTACGACCAGCTCTTTCAGCAGGGAGGCGTCTTCGGTGCCGAAGCTGCCAATCCCGATGCTTTTGAGGTTGTAAGCGTGCAGGAGGAGCAGGCCGTTTTCGATCCCTTCGTATTTATAATTCCGGACGGCGGTGATATAATCCTTCACAAAGTAGAAATTGACTCCGATGGCGGCGGCGATGGATTTTTCGTCGGTGGAGGACTGTCCGAAGGTCATATAGGCCTTGCTGAAGAAGTTGTACAGGGAGGGCAGGATGAGCTGAATGGGGGCGGCTTTGGGGTTGCTTTCGAAGTATTGTATGATGCGGATGGCTTTGGCCTTGTCTTTTTTAGCAAAGGCGTCCTGTAATTCGAACACATTGTATTCTTTGCTGACTCCCACGTAACGCTCGATATCGTCTTCTGTGATATTGTTCCGGCCGGCCAGGTTCACCAGTAACTTATCTATTTCATTGTCGATGCGGCTCAGGTCGTTGCCGATATGGTCCACGAGCAGTGCCAGGGCTTTCGGGGAGATGGTATATCCTTTGGAGCGTACCAGCTCGGCAGTCCAGTCCGGCAGCTGGTTGTCATACATTTTCTTCGTGGTGAAGACTTCGGCTTTATCCTTGAGCAGTTTGGCCAGCTTGCTGCGGCCATCTACTTTCTTTTCCTTATAGGAAACGACGAATACGGTGGAGGTGAGGGGCTTCTCGATATAACCTTCCAGTTTGTCGATATCGCGCATTTGCTGGGCTTCTTTGAGCAAAACCACCTGTCTTTCGGCAAACATGGGGTAGCGCCGGCAGGCATTGATCACGGCCGTCCAGTCGGCATCTTTGCCATAAAATACGGTGAGGTTGAAGCTGGCGTCCGCCTCCGAGAGGATCTCATGTTCGGCGTATTGCATTAATTTATCTATATAATACTCCTCCTCCCCTTCCAGCCAGTAAACGGGCTTGAATTTCAATTTTTTCCAGTCTGCGAGTATTTTTTCAACGGACATGTTGCTCCTTTTAGTCCCGCAATATTACATAAATCTATCAGAATCAAGGTCTGAACACAATAAAATGATTTTGGCACGGTTTTAGACTTAGGTGGATCAGGACTCTAAACGGTTCTCCTGTAGAAACTGAATTTTTAAAACTTTAGAAAACCAATAATTATGAGCACGACGACCAATTATCCCTCAGCAACTCCTCAGAGTCAGCCTCCCAGAAAAGATTATAAGAACCTGGTGATCGGTCTGTTAGCAGCCGGTTTCCTGGGAACCTGGGGCTACTTGCTGTGGAACAACAACAAGCAAGAGCAAGTGCAAACTCAGCAGCAGACACAGATTGCCAAGGTTACGGATGAAAAGGGTCAGTTACAGAAAAATTTCGATGACGCCCTGGTAAGACTGGATTCTTTAACGGGTACTAATAACAAATTACAGGGTGCGCTTGCCGAAGGCAATAGCCAGGTAGCCAAACTGAAAGGTCAGATCCGCAGCATCTTAAGCAAACAGCATATCACTGAAGCTGAAAAGAAGAAAGCGGAAGATCTGATCAAGGACCTGAATGACAAGATCAGCGGCCTGGAGCAACAGGTAGCTCAGCTGACACAGGAAAACCAGCAGCTGAATGCAGACAAGACGGCTTTAACGGCTGACAAGGAAAAGCTGACTACGGACCTGCAGACGACCGCTACTGCCAAGCAGGATCTGGAAAAGAAAGTGGATGTAGCTTCTACGCTGAACGCTTCTAATATTTCCATCACGCCGATGCATGAAAGGAAAGACGGTAAGGATAAGGAAACGACCACTGCCAGAAAAGTAAATAAGCTGGTAATCGGGTTTGACGTTGCCAATCGTATTGCTCAGACGGGACAAACCGATGTATATGTATGCATCACCGGTCCTGATGGCAAGCCGATCTCCGTACCTGCTCTTGGGTCAGGAACTTTCACCAGCCGTGATGACGGAGATAAGGTTTACACAGCTAAGGTACCTGTAGACTTCGAAGCAGGTAAGAGCAAATCTGTTCAGTTCGCCTGGAAGCAGAACAGCGAATTCCAGAGAGGAAACTACAAGATCGAGATCTATCATAATGGTTTCAAGATCGGAGAAGGCACCAGCACCTTGAAGAAAGGCGGCATCTTCGGATAGAAAATAGCTGACAGCCTATTAGTCTTAGTCAGGATCAAAATATTCTTAAAAACACCGAAGGATCCGGGAGCGAAAGTTCCCGGATCTTTTTTTTTGTTATTACCCAACGCGCTGCTGTTATTCTGCGTAACTGTCCTTATAAAACCAAACCATCATGAAACTGCATTATCATACTGTATTCGTATCCAACGTAAGCTATCCCGCTGCCGGAAATATTCCCTAGAGGAACGATCGCCTGTTTTTAAGACTGCCTGCCTTTAACCTGTACAATAAATGTCTCCGCCGCCGGGGTAGAGAATCCTTTTAAAAAATCAAATCCTGCCACCACCCCACCCCCCCTTCAAAAAGATGAAACCCTCTTCGCCTGCGCTAAAACAGGAATATAAGCCCCTGTATAAGGAATTAAAGAATATATGGTTATTGTTACCAGCCATTCTTTTTTATAATAAAGTCTTTCAATGCCTGGAGAACATCGTCTTGTCCCCTCCAAGCTTCTATATATCGGCTATTACTATCTGACCGGGGGAGTCAATTTTAGAATCATCGGGTTGATCGGAGATTCTCAATTGTTAATAATGGCATTGGTCTCCATCTATTTTATTAGAAAATATTTCTCCACCGGATGGAAGTTTGTAGCCTTTATCTGGATGCTATGTATTTTCGATCTGAACACTTATGAGAATGCCTGCATGACGATGAATGCAGTGGGAAACTACGGAGTTCTCCTGCTGTTTTTTGTGAGTCTCTTTTTTTACAGTTTACGCAACAAATATCTTCCGCTTGCCATTTTATTTCACGCTCTATGTATCTTTTCGAATGGGAATGGGTTGGCGGCCGGCGTCTTTTTGGCTTTATTCACGCTGCCTGCGGGAGACAGGACCAAACAGATTGCCAGTATCACTACTTCGATAGTCTTTACCAGCCTGTATTTTATCAATTATTCCACCATTGAATTGCCCAATAAGCTACCTTTTGACTTTGGCGGGTTACTGATTTACTTCATTCGGATGGCCGGCGCTCCATTCAGTTTTGACAATAGCTTTATCTTTGGGATCCTCGTGTTGGCTGGTCTTGCGCTCGCATTGCCCTACAAATTACTCCTGGATAAAAAGCTGGCTCCCTTATTATGCATTTGGATCTTCGTCTTCAGTACGATGGCGCTGGCGGCAGTGTTCCGATCAGGGTATAAAGATGCGCAATTCCAGACCAGCAGGTATTTGATCTATCCACAGTTATTGATCGCTACGCTGGTGTTATTTATATATATGAAGTTAAAGAATAAGCGATGGAGGATTATCGGCAGTATCATCATAGGGCTTGTCATGTGGGTTACCTATACGAGGAATTATTATTCCGGGTCTATGGGGTTTGCAAGAACGCAGTTCAGGGCATTGACCAGAAAATACTGGTATCCGGAACCTCTAAAAGCCGACAGCATTTCCAAAGCGGCCTGTGTGCAGGGTATCTATTGTATAGAAGACAATCGGTAAATAAATTCCTAAGGCCATAGATTTTTTTTACGGCCGCTGAAGCGGCCTAACGATCATAATTGATTGCACCTACCGGTGCTATAACAGCCTGCGGCTGTTATAGGATCGCCCGCAGGGAAGCTCTTCCGGTATGGACCATGTTGGCGTCCCCGGCTTTTCGTCCTTCGTATTGCAGGCTGATTTCCAGGCTGCTTCCTAATTTTTTGGTAAGGTCGATATTCCACAGATAGTTTTTACCTGGCGACAGGCCTTCCAGGATCACATAGGAGACGGAGGAGGTGGTGCTGGCATTGCTGCCGTCTTTGGTCCGGTAGGTGATCTGGTTGTAGGTGAATTTGGATTGAATGGAGGTGCTCTGCAGGATATTATATTTAAAGTCCGCGTCGAAGGCGCCGGAGGTATATTTCTGTCCTCCGTACAAGGGATCATTTATTTTATAGCCGAGCTTATAACCCATTCCGATGCGAAAGTTGGCTCCCCGGGTATACGTGAAGCCGGGTTCCGCCGAGAATTGTTGCAGCTGGTAGTTGCTGCTGTCGTAGTTCGATCCGGTATTATGCAGTTGGTTGCTTCCCTGCCGGATAACGGCGTTGAGGGCGAGGGCCTTACTCACGTTAAGCCGGGTACGAAGGGCCCATTCGGCGAGCTGGCGGGCTTCATATCCGTAGGTGAGCAGGGTTTTCGAACCGTTGCGGGTATTGCTGAGATCGAAGCCCCAATGCGGATTGGAACGATTGAAGGAAAGGGTATTGACCATGATCTGGGTGCGGGTGATCAGGGAGGTGTCATCCAAAGGAGCCTTGAAGGGGTTGAGCTGGATAAAGCCTTTGGCCTGTTGTTTTTGGGTAAGCTGCAGGGAGGACTGGAGGATCATCCGGCTGACAAATTGTCGAAAAGAGTTGCTCTTGCCCTTTGCCGGGTTGATCATTGCCTTGGGGTTGATGGTAAAGCTGTAATTAAAGGTATTGTAGTTGGCTTTGATATACTCGTCGGTGGGGGTATAGACCCGGATATAGGTGGCCTGGTCCTGAAACTGGGCCAGGACAAATTCGCTTAGCTGCTGGATGCCGTCCTTGTTGACATCGATCCAGGTATATTGCCCGGTGCCGGCGGGGACCTGCAAGTAAGAATAGTTTTTTTTCTGCTCCTGTCCCGATCCCACTTCATAGAGTACATTTCCTTTCAGCAGTCCTTTCCATTCGTTAACGAGGTATTCCGCTCTTCCCAGCATGCTGTTATCGGCAGTCTGGCTGGTTATCTGCGCGTTGATGATCTGCAGGTTGCGATAGGTAGCATTGATATGGAACTGGTGGTGGACATTGCGGGTGAAGTCTGCAAAGAGGTTGACGGTCTGGCTCCGGTCGCCCAGGGCCAGGTTTTTGTTGTAGGGGTAGCTATTGGTGCGGGTAGCGAAGCTGGTTCCCCAATGATTAGGGTTTTTCTCCGGGGACTTCAGGTAGGCCTGGAAGGTCTGGAAGGAGTAGCTGGTGGCGGTGATGGTGTCAGCCAGCTTGTCCCTGTTCTCATTATGCTCCATGGACCAGCCTGCGCCAAGCAGGTAGTTCTTCAGGAAGGAGATCTTTTTGGAAAGATCGATGGAGGGGCGCAGGTAGTATCCTTTAAAATTGTTGCTATCGCTGGTGGTAAGGCTTAGCTGGTCGTTGAGGCGCCAGCCTTTGATATCCTGTTTGTGCGTAAGGATGTTGCGGATACCGGAGAATCCGTCTCCCCGGTCGTAGCGGGCGATGTCGTATTTAAGGGAGTTTAATTTTTTGTCGACCAGTTCCAGGCTGCCGGTGTAGATCTTTTCGTCGGCGGGGTTGACGGTCAGTCCCAGTCCCCAGTCCCTGGTGAATTCCACGGGGCGTAATCTTTCCAGAGGCTGAAATTTAGCCTGAACATATTCATAACCCAGGCTGGATTTCAGGTGAAGTCCCTGGGTGGCGGCCCCTACCCTGGCGCTGTTCTTAAACTGGAATTTGGCCGCATAGCCGTCATCGTTGGCTTTGTCGATGGAAGAGAGGGTATTGACGTCGTAGTGGCTGCTGGCGACTTCTGCGCTCAGGGAGGTGCTCTTGTTAATGGCATAGTCGGCTCCCAGGGTCATGATCCGCTGTGTCTTGGGAGTGACTAAAAAAGTAGCGGCTTCATAGGAGCCCTGCATCACTCCGTTCACCGGGGCGACCCACATGTATACGCTTCCGTTGACGCCATTGAGGTCGGGGATGTAGTTGCCGTACCCTTGCCCTACGTTGGCAAAGGAAAGGTTGTATAAGGTGGTCGTAACGTCCGTGGAAAAGACATAGGCGGAGTCATGTACGACGACTCCGGCCGCGTTCTTATAGGTCGTGTCGATCCGTTTGTAGAGGATCTTACCGGCTGCGAAGGTGTCTATAGTGGCTACGGGATAGAATGCGTGCGTGATGCTGTCTCCCAGCCGGTTGAGGAATTTAGTCTGGTCGGAGGTCAGGGTTTGATTAATCGGGGAGTTCCTGGAGTCGCTGTTGCTGAAGAGGGCCATCCGGAGCTTCAGCTTCTTGTCGATGGTAACTTCGTCGTTCAGGTAGAGGTTGACATTAAGATAGTTCCGGTCGGCGTATTCAAATTCTACCTGTATCCTTGCGTCCTGGGTGATCATGCGGTTAGCTGTGAACGTTACTTCCGCCGTATTGTAGTTGATGACGTAGTCCTGGTTTTCTCCTCTTTGCATCAATTGCCCGTCTATATATACTTTTTCCGTTCCTGCAAGGATAATAAAGTAGAGTTCGTTATTGGCGCCGTGTAGCAGGTAGGGGCCCTGGTTGCCTTCCAGGCCCTGGAAGACGTTGCGGGTGAATTTGCCTTTGGCGATGGCGGCGCTGACGAGGGTCTTGTTGGTTACGTTCTTCGAGATGGGGTTAGTCATTTCGAAGGAGGCGCCCTGCATGCGTTTATAGAAATTGAGGAAGTAGTTTTGATTTTGCCGCAGGTCGATGTCGCCCATGGTGAGGGCCCAGTTCTTCTTTTTGAACTGGAGGAATATCTTGTCGAATTCATTCAGGTCGGCGGTGGTACCGTCGGGCTGGATGGGGATATTGTTATCGGTGATGGCGGCGGAGATCTCGATGCTGTCTGCCAGGTAGCCGCTGATCTGGAGGTTGAGGTTGGAGGTCACTACGGCGTCCTGGCTGTTGCCGAAGGTGATGGACCGGCCGAAGCTTCCGTTATAGTTGATATTTCCGAAGCTGAAGAAGTTGTCGTCATCGTGACCGTAGCCGTTGGTGAGGGCGTCGTGCTTTACCAGGAAATAGCTTTCGATACTGTCATAGTTAAAGCGCCGGGTTACTGCGTTGAGCTTATAGGGGAAGGCGCGGTAGGTGATCAGTATGCTGTCGGCACTGGTGGGCGGATGTTTCCAGGTCAGAGTGGCGTTGACCCAGTCGAGGGTGTAGGCGCTGTCGGGGATATCCCTGGGGAGGAAGGCGCCCGGCACCAGGCTGGTCGAATCGATATGGATGAGCCCGCTGCGTACGGGAATATATTTGCGGCGGAGGTTGGACAGGGGGGGCCTGGTGGTGTGTCCCTGGATAAAGGCGGGGGCCTTATGGGTCCCCGGGGGGCCAGATGTTGTGCCGGAGGGGGCGCCTGGAGGAGCTGAGTCGGGGGCGACCGGCCGGGCGGTGGTTGGTTTTATGGTGTCGGAGACACCGGAGGGTGCTTTTAATGAGTCAAAATGGGGTTTTAGAGAGTCCATGGGGTGTTTGGAGGAATCCGGGACCGATTTGACTGAATCGGGGCGGAGTTTGGGGATCAGGGTATCGGCGGGTATTTTCAGGGTGTCGGGCGTAAGTGGTCTTACCGGAGGCTGTTGTGCCATCGTTACGTAGGATATACCACACCAAAGGGAGATAAGTATAAGCAGCCTTAGGATCAACAACCCATGATTTCCTTTAAAATGCTTAAAATTAGTTTTTATTGCGTCAAATGGGACAAAATCAAATAGTTATGGGTGTTTGGTCCTTTGGAATGGCTTATTGTCCGGAGTGGTCTATTTTGCAAAACCTTAACGTAGGAATGCTGCTTTTTTGGCGGAAGATCTTGTCAGGAAAATATTATGAGAAAAACGACCGCTCCTTTCCTACTCCTGCTGCCGGCAATCCCTTTCCTTTTCGGCGGGTGTATATATAGCTCTCATTTTCAAAGTCCTTTTTATGGCACCAGCGAGCCCTATCATACCATCCCTTTAAAATCAGATTCTGTGCCTTCCGCGACTTATGTGAGTGGAGTGTTTACCGAGGGAGGAGCTAATGACGGGCTCCGGGACAATGTATTTTCCTTTACCGGGTCTATTTACCGGAGTCATAATTTTGGTCATTTCCAGGGTTTTTATGGGGGCAATGTTTCTTTAGGGTCTTATAATGTAGGTCACTATAGTTATTACAATGACGCCAGGCCTCGCAGCCTGAGTGATAGTCTGCCGGTTAATGCGAGGGCCGGGGACATCATAAATGGGAAGGGACAATATAAAGGGTTTGACAGCACTTATGAAAGTGAGCCCTTTTTCCAGCAAAGCCTGTCTTTTACACACGATCGTTTTACCGGTTCTTTCCAGCTCAATGTGGGCATTCATGTGACGAGCGCCCAGTTGGGTGTGGGTTACCGGTTGGGGCGGAATCAACGGCGAGGCCGTTAGAGCAGCCACACGCTCGTTAAGCGTGCTTGCCGGAGTGAGTCGGAGGAGTTGCTTCGGATGATTTTTCCGGTGCGTCTTTGGATTTTTTGTCTTTGGAAGGGTATATATCATGCCTATTCCTGTAAAAGACATAAATTATACAGACAATCCCAAATGCGAGTTCAAAAATAGAAAGATAATAAGTCATAGTTATAAGGTTAAATAAAGTAAAAGAATATTTCGGACTGACGATAGTGCCGAAAAAACCGTTCGACACCGTGTATAATAAAGACGGTCAGAAAAATATAAAAATCAATAGTCGAATAAATGGGAAAAGCAGACTGAGCATTCCTGCCATCATATTTAAAAGACTCTACAATACCTGCCATAAAGCAAAAAGTAAAAACCAGTAAATAGTTAGTGGATACGGCTAAACAGAAGCAATAAAAGGCAAGGCTCAATGTAAGTGTATCTGATTTGAGGTCATGGGTCTTGATGAACTCAGCCAGCAATGGGAATAACGGGAGGACGAGAAGAAAGGCAACCGCCGTCACAAATTGTTCAAAATTCTTCCTCATATCCCACTCCTTTCTCTTTTATTTAATAGCAAATTAAATAAAAAAGGAACCTGCGAGGGAAAAATCGTGGTTTTTGAAAAAAAAGATGGCTACACTCTCACGAGGGTATCTTTTGGATACATTTCTTCGCGCAGCTGCCTGACGCGGGCGTCCAGCAGGTATTCGTCGAAGGTAGTGAGGCGGTCGATGATACCGTTGGGTGTCAGTTCGATCACGCGGTTGGCCACTGTTTGCAAAAAGGTATGGTCATGGGATGTAAGCAGGACGATGCCTTTGAAGGTGCTCATGCTTTCGTTGAATGACTGGATGGATTCCAGGTCCAGGTGGTTGGTAGGCTCATCCAGGATAACGACATTGGGGTCCTGCAGCATCATGCGGCTCAACATGCAACGGACTTTTTCTCCTCCGCTGAGGACGTTGGTCTTTTTGAGGACTTCGTCGCCACTGAACAACATTTTACCCAGGAAGCCGCGGAGGAAGGGCTCGTCCACATCGGTGACATGGGGTGGTACGTATTGCCGCAGCCAGTCCATGAGGTTGATGTCTTTCTGTTGGAAGAAAGCGGTATTGTCATTGGGCAGGTAGGCCTTGGTGACGGTGGTCCCCCATTCGTATTTGCCTTTGTCGGCGGTGAGTTCGCCGTTGATGATATCGAAAAAGCTGGTCAGGGCCAGGTGGTCCTTGCTGACGAAAGCTATTTTATCTCCTTTGTTGACGCTGAAGGTGACGTTGCCGAACAGGATACGTCCATCTTCAGCCTTTTTTTCCAATTTCTCTACATTGAGGATCTGGTTGCCCACTTCACGGAGTTGTTTGAAGATGATACCCGGGTAGCGGCGATTGGAGGGTTCGATCTCTTCTATGGTCAATTTTTCGAGCGCTTTCTTACGGGAAGTCGCCTGCTTGGATTTGCTGGCGTTGGCGGAGAACCGCGCGATAAAGTCCAACAGGGCGGCTCGTTTATCTTCTGTTTTCTTGTTCTTGTCCGATTGCTGGCGGGCTACGAGCTGGGAGGATTCATACCAGAAGGTGTAGTTGCCTGTGTATATTTTTATTTTCTGGCGGTCTACGTCGGCGACGTTGGTACAGACCGAATCCAGGAAGTGACGGTCATGGGATACGACGATGCAGATGTTCTCATAATCGGCCAGGAAGTTCTCCAGCCAGTTGATGGTTTCTACGTCGAGGTCATTGGTAGGTTCATCCAGCACGAGGATGTCCGGGTTGCCGAACAGGGCCTGGGCGAGCAATACCCGTACTTTCAGGGCGCCGGCGATATCTTTCATGAGGATCTCATGGAAGGATTCCTTTACGCCAAGGTCACTGAGGAGGGCGGCGGCATCGCTTTCTGCCGTGTAGCCGCCCATTTCGCCAAATTCCCCTTCCAGTTCGCCGGCGCGGAGGCCGTCTGCTTCGGTAAAATCGGCCTTGGCATAGATCGTATCTCTCTCCTGCATGATTGTCCACATTTTCTGGTGGCCCATCAGGACGGTATGCAATACAGTGTGTTCGTCGAAGGCAAAGTGGTTCTGATTGAGGACAGCCATGCGTTCCCCGGGTGTGATTTCCACGGATCCTTTGGTAGGCTCGATCTCGCCGGCCAGGATCTTTAAAAAGGTGGATTTCCCGGCCCCGTTGGCGCCGATGACCCCGTAACAATTTCCTTTGTTGAAAGTAAGATTGACTTCATCGAATAATACCCTTTTTCCGAACGAAAGGGTCACATTGTTCACTCTGAGCATGCTGTAGCTTTATTGAAGGCGCAAAGGTACGATCTATTATCCCAATAGCCATAAAAAACCCCCTGACGGGGGCTTTTTATGGCTATTGTTCGCGGTTTTTTTATTATTTATTCGCTGTAAGGCCGGCTACGCCGTATTCGCCGTTCAGACGGGCAATATTGGTAATCGATATTTCTTTGGGGCAGACGGCTTCGCAGGCACCGGTGGAGGTGCAGCTGCCGAACCCTTCCTTGTCCATCTGGGCGAGCATGTCTACGACCCGGGTCTTCCGTTCGGGGCCTCCCTGGGGCAGCTGGGCCAGGTGGGAGACTTTGGCCGATACGAACAGCAGGGCGGAGCTATTCTTACAGGCGGCAACGCAGGCGCCGCAGCCGATACAGGCGGCGGAGGCAAAAGCGTCGTCGGCCTTCTCTTTCTCGATGGGGAGTGAGTTGGCGTCCACGGCATTACCCGTATTGACGGAGATGAAGCCGCCGGCCTGGATGATCCGGTCGAAGGAGCTCCGATCCACTACTAAGTCTTTTATCACCGGGAAGGCGTTGGCTCTCCAGGGTTCCACTACGATGGTATCCCCGTCCTTGAAAGCCCGCATATGGAGCTGACAGGTGGTCGTGCCTTCCCAGGGGCCATGGGGCCTGCCGTTGATATACATCGAACACATGCCGCAGATCCCTTCCCGGCAGTCATGGTCGAAAGCTATCGGCTCCTCTTGTCCTTCGTTGACCAGCCGTTCGTTGAGCACGTCGATCATTTCCAGAAAGGACATTTCGGAGGAGATATCGCCGACGGCATACGTTTTAAAGCTTCCTTTGTCTTTCTTGTTCTTCTGCCTCCAGACTTTCAGGGTGAGGTTCATCGTAGAGTGTTCCATGCTTAACTATTGTTAATTAGGTGTAATCAAATTATTTGTAAGAGCGTTGGCTGGGGTGAGCGACTTCGAACTCCAGGGTTTCTTTATGCAGTTCCCAATTGCTCTCGCCTTTGAATTCCCAGGCGGCGACAAAGCAGAAGTTCTCGTCATCTCTTTTGGCTTCGCCGTCTTCTGTCTGCATTTCTTCCCGGAAGTGGCCGCCGCAGCTTTCGCGGCGCTGGAGGGCGTCCTGGCACATGAGTTCGCCCAGTTCGATGAAGTCGGCTACGCGGCCGGCCTTATCCAGTTCGGGGTTGAATTCGTTGATATCGCCGGGGACCCGCAGGTCGCTCCAGAATTCGGTTTTGAGGGCCCGGATCTCCTGGATCGCATCTTTCAGGCCGGCTTCGTTGCGGGCCATGCCGCACTTATCCCACATGATCTTACCCAGGCGTTTGTGGAAGCTTTCCGCGCTCTGTTTGCCGTTGATATTTTTCAGCTGATGGATCCGGTCGGACACCACTTTCTCCGCCGCCTCGAAAGCGGGATGGGAAGGGGGGATCGCCGTTGTGCGGATCTCGTCAGCCAGGTAATTACCGATGGTATAAGGGATGACGAAGTATCCGTCGGCCAGTCCCTGCATCAGGGCGGAGGCCCCGAGGCGGTTGGCGCCATGGTCGCTGAAGTTCGCCTCGCCCAGGGCATAGAGTCCGGGTACGGTGGTCATCAGCTCATAGTCCACCCAGAGTCCGCCCATCGTGTAATGAACGGCGGGATAGATACGCATGGGCGTGCTATAGGGGTCTTCTCCGGTGATCTTGTTGTACATGTCGAAGAGGTTGCCATATTTCTCTTTCACGACATCTACGCCGTGATGGCGGATCTGTTCGGCCGACGGGTTAAGAATGCCGTGTTTGCGGCATTCTATTTTACCATAGCGTTCGATAGCGGAGGCGTAGTCGAGGAAGACGGCCTGGCGGGAAGAGCCTACTCCGTAACCGGCGTCGCATCTTTCTTTGGCAGCGCGGGATGCCACGTCGCGGGGCACCAGGTTACCGAAGGCAGGGTATCTTCTTTCCAGGTAATAATCGCGTTCTGCTTCCGGAATATCGGCGGGTTTGCGGGTATCGTTCCTGGCTTTGGGCACCCAGATCCGGCCGTCATTACGCAGGGACTCCGACATGAGGGTCAGCTTGGACTGATGGTCTCCGGTGACGGGTATGCAGGTGGGGTGGATCTGTGTGAAGCAGGGGTTGCCGAAGTAGGCGCCTTTTTTATGGGCTTTCCAGGCGGCGGTGACATTGCTGCCCATGGCATTGGTAGAGAGGTAGAATACGTTGCCGTATCCGCCGCTGCCCAGGAGGACGGCGTGGCCGAAATGTCTTTCCAGTTCGCCGGTGATCAGGTTACGGGCGATGATACCGCGGGCTTTGCCGTCGATGATGACGATGTCCAGCATTTCATGGCGGGTATACATTTCCACATTTCCCAGGGCAATCTGTCTTTCCAGGGATTGGTAAGCGCCGATGAGCAGCTGTTGACCGGTCTGTCCGGCGGCGTAGAAGGTTCGTTGAACCTGGGTACCTCCGAAGGAGCGATTGGAAAGGAGACCGCCGTATTCGCGGGCAAAGGGAACACCCTGGGCCACGCATTGGTCGATGATATTGGCGCTGACTTCGGCCAGGCGATGCACGTTGGCTTCGCGGGCGCGGTAGTCGCCGCCTTTTATGGTGTCGTAGAACAGGCGGAATACGCTGTCCCCGTCATTCTGGTAATTTTTGGCGGCGTTAATCCCTCCCTGTGCGGCGATGCTATGCGCCCGGCGGGGGGAATCCTGGAAACAGAACGCTTTTACTTTATATCCCAGCTCACCCAGAGAGGCGGCAGCGGAGGCGCCGGCCAGTCCTGTTCCGATGATGATCACTTCCAGGTTACGTTTATTGGCGGGATTGACCAGCTTCACATGTCCTTTATAGTCTTCCCATTTCTCGTCTAATTTGCCAGCAGGAATATTTGATTTGAGCATGACTACCGATTATGTATAATTAATTCTTATTCTGTTTGTTTAAACTGTCTTTTATCACCAACTGTCTTTTACCACCACAACCCCAACTACACCCAGCCGAGATACATAGATATGGGCATCATGGCGAAGGCCAGCGGCACGATGATAGCATATCCTACCGCTACGGCCTGCAGCAGGTGCAGGTAGCGGTTGTTATGGACGCCCAGTGACCGGAAAGCGCTCTGAAAGCCATGGAGCAGGTGATAGGCCAGGGAGATACAGGCCACCACATATAAGATGACAACCCATAGCTGGGTGAAGGTCTCTTTCATCAGGCTGAACAGGTCGTGGACCGGGATGTTATTTTCATAGGAGACTTCGCCGATATCCTGGAACCGGGAAGGGATCCAGAACTGCCGCCAGTGAATGATGAGGAAGATCAGGATGATGGTGCCCAGCAGTCCCATGGAACGGGAATACCATTTGCTGCCTTTGTTGCCCATGGGAACCTGGTAACCGACGCTGCGTTTCTTCCGATTCTGGAATTCGAGGGCGAGTCCCTGTATAATATGAATGAAGAAGCCCGCGAAGAGCCCTATTTCCATGATGCGGATCAAGACGGTGGCTCCCATGAAATGGGCGGCTTTGTTAAACATCTTGCCATCATCCATTGCCCAGATACAGGCATTGATACCTACATGTACTACGAGAAAAGAGATCAGGAATAATCCTGTGAGACCCATTACGAATTTTTTGCCTACGGAGGAAGTAAAGAATTCAGACCATTTCATAAGTAAACTGCTATTATTGAGAATGAAACCGAACCTGAGCGGGCTCTGCCCGCTTGCGTGAACCAGGAGTTAATCCTTCCCGGACCCCTTTGCGCTATCCGCGCAAAAATAGCACAGGAATGCTTTCAAAATTATTTTGTTTTAAGTTTTTTGTTGTTGAGCCCCAAAGCATTGACAGTCCTAATCTATGAAAGGTCTTCGGGGGGGCTCTCATAGGGGCGGATACGTCTAATTTCATTATAAATCGCCGTTGTTTAGTATATTAGCCGCCTGAAAAACGCTAAAAGCGGGGTGTCGGCGACGGGGTAAAAACGTTTTTTTACCCTGTTTCGTGTAGGCGATTAGTAGATTCCATGAGATAATTTAAAAATAAAAATTACCGAATGAAGCAAGAAGATGATTTTGAAGCCAACCTGGCTGGGGATGAAGGGCAGAGCGAGGAGAGTAAGAGTGGCTGGTTCAGGCGCATCAAAAAAGGTATTCTGACAAGTACTGCAGAAAAAAAGGAGACGCCTGAGGGGTTGTGGACCAAATGCCCGAATTGTAATTATATCTGTACGGTCACGGAGCTGAGGGAGAACCTATTCGTATGTCCCAAGTGTAGTCATCATCACCGGATCGGCAGCAGCGAATATTTTGAGATCCTGTTCAATGACAATCAGTATGAAGTATTATATGAGAACATCCGTTCCAAAGATTTTCTGCATTTCACGGATCTGAAATCATACGAGAAAAGGCTGGAAGAGACCTGGGCCAAGTCCGATGTTACGGATTCCATCCGGGTGGCTGCCGGGGATATGAAGGAGCATCATATAGTGGTCGGCTGTATGGATTTTGAATTTATCGGCGGCTCGCTGGGGAGTGTGATGGGAGAAAGGATTTCCAGGGCGGTGGACTATTGCCTGGCGCATCGGGCGCCGCTGCTGATCATTTGTAAATCGGGCGGGGCGAGGATGATGGAGAGTGCGTTTTCGCTGATGCAGCTGGCGAAGGTATCGGGTAAATTGTCACAATTGACGGATGCGAGGATCCCTTATATATCTTTATTGACGGACCCTTCTTTCGGAGGTATTTCCGCTTCCTTCGGTATGCTGGGGGATCTGAATATTGCGGAGCCCGGAGCGTTGATCGGGTTTGCCGGTCCGAGGGTTATTAAAGAAACGATTAAAAAAGATCTGCCGGAAGGATTCCAGCGGAGTGAGTTTTTGCTGGAGCATGGGTTTCTCGACTTTATCGTCAGCAGGAAAGAGCTGAAGGAGAAACTGGCGACGGTGATGACCCTGTTGAAGGGGTAAAGAGATTATTATGAGCAGTGAGATAAAGAACAGATCAGCCTATCACGACTATTTCATCGAGGACAAATACGATGCGGGGATGGTATTGGTGGGAACGGAGGTGAAGTCCATCCGGAGCGGGAAAGTGAATTTTGTAGACAGCTTCTGTATATTTTTTCAGGGTGAGTTGTGGTTGCGGAATATGCATATTTCGGAATATCGGTTTGGCACGACCAACAATCACATAGCCGTCCATGACCGGAAGCTGCTGCTGACCAAAAAGGAATTGCGCAAGCTGGAAAATAAGATCAAGGAGAAGGGGTATAGCATCGTCCCCTTGCGCATCTTCTTTTCTGAAAAAGGCTATGCCAAGCTGGAGATCGGGCTTGGAAAGGGTAAAAAACTGTACGATAAGCGGGAAACGCTTAAAACCAGGGATACCCAAAAAGAAATAAAAAGGTTCCTGAACAGGCCTTGATGGCTGGTTTCTATGCCCATCGAAGACAGAATGTCTGTAAATCAGGTTACTATCTCTTTAGCTGGCTAAAGCTGGCATGAAAATTTCATTTTATCGGGTAAGGGGAAACGGTGATAAGGCCGATCATTTCGTGAAAACGGGATATTACGGCTCCCGATTTCGCGTTTCATGGTTGTTATATTATCTTCGTTCTCATCCTATTAATAGCTGATGCAAAGATTATTATATATATTCTGTCTTTTGGCCGTCCATAATTTATCCGCTCAAACTGCTACCGGTTCCTGGTACGGCCGGGCCGATGTGGAGCTTGCCGGGATCCACAACAACTACCTGACTGAAATGGTGCTCAAGCAGAAAGGGAATCGGGTGGAAGGGATCTTCGGCTATTATTTCAGGGATAAATACCAGAGTTTCTTCGTTCATGGGCGTTATAATCCCAAGACCCGGGAGGTGATCATCGAGAATATTCCCCTGATCTATTTTAATTCCAACTCTACAGTCAACAGCGTCGACTGTAACACGAATTTTATAGCCGTCATCATCAATTCCAAGGCAGGGAGTACCCTGAAAGGGGCTTTTTACCACGACGAGCGCTATAAGTATATGTGTCCCGATCTGAAGGTGAGTTATGCTCTTGACAAAAGCGACAAGAAGCAGGACAGTTTGCTGCAGGCGGGACCGGTGGACTCGAAAATCTGGAAGCCGCAAGCGGACGATTATGTCGTCGATGTGGCTAAAACGGATCAGGCGGCCGAGGCGGCGGCTCCGGTAGCGGCGAAAGAAACGGCGCCTGCTCCCCAAAAGCTGAAGGCTCCGGCAGCGGAGACTGTGCCGGCGAAGGATGCTACGGCTATGACCGCAGCGGTTGCAAAGGTTCCGGAGACTGTACAGGTGAAGGATGACATTGTTGCGAAAGAAACAACGGCTACCGCTACTGCAATGCCCTTGATAAAAACGACCCAGCCCGCTACCGATACCATAGCAACCGTAAGACGGGTAGCGGATTCCGCTATGACGGCACAGAAGGCTACGGCTGCGGATAGCATAAAAGGGGTGGCCGAAGCGTTGCCGGCTATTAAGGACGACAGCAAAAAGATCGTCGAGTCTTTTGCCAGCCGCAAAGAGGTCCTGGCCCAGGTATTGGAAGTGGAGTCGGATTCTGTCCGCCTGAGCTTTTACGATAACGGAGAGATTGACGGGGACAGCATTTCGATCTTCGTGAACAAGCGGATGGTATTGACACACCAGGAGCTGGCCGCCAAAGCCTTGAACCTTTATCTCCGCCTGGACAGTACATTACTGGATACAGAGATCAGTATGTTTGCCGAGAACCTTGGTAAATTCCCTCCCAATACCGCGCTGATGGTCGTCACGGACGGGATACACCGCTATGAGGTGTTCATGAGCAGCAGTTTAACGGAAAATTCTACGATACAACTCCGGCGCAAAAAACGTCCGGTTCAGAACTAAAAGTAGAACCGGACGTTTTTTGTACCGGAAATATGTTAGCGCCGGGGCGACCGGGCGGGCGTGAGCCGACTGGTTGCACCCGAGGCCTGCTAGAATAATTCGGTTTGAGGAGGTTGTTCCTTTGCTTCTTCTTTATGCGCCCACTCGAAATCCACGCTCTTGCTGAAGTCGAACAGTTTGCTGCCTACGGCTTTCCATCCCATCACTTCCACAAAACCGGCGATCTTGACTTTCTGGGTCCTGGCCTGGGCCCCGCGGCCTGATTTTATCAGCACGACGGGTTCGGGATGGGTGGTGACGATCTCCAGCCTGTTGCCATCCCCTTCCTTAATGAACAGGAATCTATTATTCAGGGTGGTTGTTTCTATCTTGAAGCGCTTGACGTTGTACTGTAATTTTTCATTATCGAGATAGATAGCAGTGATCACTTTCTCGGGATTGAACTTCCGGATCTCCGTGATCTTTTCTGCGTCGAATCGCTGGGTAAGCTCTGTATCCTTGATCTCATACGTGCCGTCGGCATAGATGACCAGGAGGCGTTCTTCGGATTCGAAGCTGCCCAGGTACTCGCCCTTTTCTTCCTCATTGAGTCGTCCGAAGGTGCTGTCGAACCAGATCTTGCGGCCACTGAGGGTCGATTTACCGGCTTCCTTGAACTTGACAGTCCGGATGGGGTACTTGGTCACCTGGTTGCCCAGGCTGCTGCGGTTCTTGATCTCCAGGGTCTCGAAATGGAAATCGAATTCCTTGGTACGGGCCGAGCTGTTGGGGCTCAGGATCACTTTTACCACTTCGGCTTCGCCATTGGGGTTAGCTGTCAGATAGTGTACACGGCCTTTTTCTTCTGCTTTGGTGAGGTCGTATTCTTTGTCGCGGGTGATACCGGTGACGTTGAAACGCTTGGCGTATGCGACGCCTGTCTTTCCGTCGGAATAGATCATGTTGTAGGTGGTCCGTTCGTCATTCTTACGGAAGACGGCGACATGAAGGATATCTTTTCCGATGAAGGCTTTGTCGGCGACTTTGACCACTTTCATTTTACCGCCCTTGGTGAAGGCGATGATATCGTCCAGGTCGGAGCAATCGGCGACAAATTCGTCCTTTTTCAGTCCGGTTCCGATAAATCCTTCGGCGCGGTTGACATACAGCTTCACGTTGGCGATGGCGACCTGCTGGGCCTGGATGGCTTCGAACAGTTTGATTTCGGTCTTGCGTTCGCGGCCTTTGCCGTATTTTTTCAGCAGGTTATCGTAATAGGCGACGGTGAATTCTACGAGGTTATTCAGGTCGTGTTTGACCTGGCGGATGTCTGCTTCCAATCCTTTGATCTGGGCGTTCAGCTCGTCGATGTCGAGGCGGTAGATGCGGCGGACTGGTTTTTCGGTCAGCTTGACGATGTCTTCGCGGCTGATATCCCGCCGGAGCTGTTTGCGGAAGGGCTCGAATCCTTTGGCGATGGCCAGCAGGACTTTTTCCCAGGTCTCGTGTTTTTTCTCCAGTTCCTTATAGATCTTTTCTTCAAAGAAGATCTTTTCCAGGGAGGTATAATGCCATTTGTCCTGTAGTTCGCCCAACCGGATCTCCAGCTCTTTTTTCAGCAGTTCCTTGGTATGGTCTACGGAGAGGGTGAGGAGTTCGCGTACGCCCAGGAACTGGGGTTTCTTATCGGTGATGACGCAGGCGTTCGGGGAGATGCTGACTTCGCAGTCCGTGAAGGCATAGAGGGCGTCGATGGTGATATCGGGGGAGATGCCGGGAGCCAGGTCGACTTGTATCTCTACTTCGGCGGCGGTATTATCGGTCACCTTCCGGATCTTGATCTTTCCCTGATCGTTGGCCTTGATGATGGAGTCGATCAGTTGGCTGGTTGTCACGCCATAGGGAACGTCTTTGATCAGCAGGGTCTTTTTATCGAATTCTTCGATATGGGTGCGTACGCGGATCTTACCGCCTCTCTTGCCATCATTATAGTTGGTGCTGTCGAGCATGCCGCCTGTCAGGAAGTCGGGATGAAGTTCGAATTTCTTTCCTTTCAGGTATTTGACGGCTGCGTCGCAGAGTTCGCAAAAGTTGTGGGGCAGGATCTTGGTGGCCAGGCCGACGGCGATGCCTTCTGCTCCCTGGGCCAGCAGCAGGGGGAATTTCATCGGAAGGGTGATAGGCTCGTTTTTACGGCCGTCATAGCTCAGCTGCCAATCGGTGGTCTTGGCGTTGAAAGCTACTTCCAGGGCGAATTTGCTGAGGCGGGCTTCGATATAACGGGCAGCTGCCGCATCGTCACCGGTGCGGACATCGCCCCAGTTACCCTGGGTTTCGACGAGCAGGTCTTTTTGTCCCATGTTCACCAGGGCTTCGCCGATGCTGGCATCTCCGTGGGGGTGATACTGCATGCTCTGCCCGATGATGTTGGCGACTTTATTGAAGCGTCCGTCATCCATTTCTTTCATGGCATGAAGGATGCGGCGTTGTACGGGTTTCAGGCCGTCTTCGACGGCGGGGACGGCTCTTTCCAGGATCACATAGGAGGCGTAATCCAGGAACCAGGTTTTGTATTGACCGGTAACACCGGATTCGTTCTCGTGAAAGTCGTCGGCTATTTTAATTTTGGCCATCTATATTTTTTTATGCTGCTGTATTTTATGCTGCTGTTTTTATGCTCCGCTGATATAGTTATGCTTTACGCTGTTGCTTCATAGCTCCTCTACCCTGTTGACTCATTTATACTTTACGCTGTTGCTTCTTCATACAATTCCAGTGGTTGTCCGTTGGGATCGGTGAAGAAGACGAATTTTTGTTGGGTCAGCCCGTCGATGCGGATCTCTTCTGTTGGTACTCCTTTAGCCCGTAATTCCGCGGCCGCTTCTTCTACGTTGTCTACGGCGAAAGCCAGGTGGCGCAGACCTTTGGCTTCCGGGTGACTGCCTCTTTCCCGGAAGTCCGGAAAGGAGAAGAGCTCGATCTGGTATTTCCCGGCGATCGAGAGGTCCAGCTTATAGGAGTCTCTTTCTTTCCGGTAAGTCTCCCGAATGATGTCAAAGCCTAGTATCGATGTATAGAACCGCTTGCTCGTTTCATAGTTATCCTTGTCGGTCAGAATCGCTATATGGTGAATGGCTTTGATGTTCATGCTTTCGCTATGCTATTAATCGTTGACTTTGTTATTTATGCTTTGGCGGCTTTTCCGATCTTGCCCAGATGGGTGTCGTTGAATCCGCTAAAATATTTCAATCCATATCCCATGCCCCGGTCCATACAGGAATGCCCGAAAAGGATGAGCCCGGCGAACTGGAGGTTTACATGATAGGTGTATACGCCCAGCAGGTAAAGGACAATGGCCACGCCTTTGTGGTGTACGAAGTTATAACAAATCGCCCCTACCCTGTTGCCTGCCAGGTATCCCAGCATGCTGAGGTCGGGGGCCAGGATCCAGATCAGCCACCAGTACCAGGCGAAATGTAATTGGGCAAATAAGTAGATGCTCAATACGAACATCGCGGCTTCTTCCCATTTTATAAGCTTCTTCATAGAACTGTTTGACTGGGGTGTAGAATACGGCCTGCGCTTGTTTACGCCACCGTTTCCGTTGTCGCGGCTACGGTGGCGGCCGCGCCTTTGCCCTTCACTTCAAAATCCTTCATTCCTTTCAATTCGCCTTGCGCGTCGAGGTCGCCGGCGGCGATCAGCTGTTTCAGCCGCCAGAGAATGTAAGCGTCTCCTGTGTAATGTTTGGACTTGCTCTGGAACTGGTTGATCAGCTTGTTCACCTTGATCCAATCTCCCGTGATAAATTTCTTCAGCTCTTCATCATAGTAATTATAATCGTATTGGGCCAGTTTCTTGCCGCCTTCCAGGATGCGTACGCCTTTCTCGTCGCTGCAAAGCTTGCTCCATTCATCCGGGTCGATCTCAAATTCGCTGAGGGTGATGGGGCGGGCCAGTTTCCGGGCTTTGATGAATTCCCTCGCCGGGATTTCGGACAGGTTCACCGGGTAAAAAATATGGCCTTTTTCGTTAATGAAGGGCAGGTTGTTGAGGTAGAGGATAAAGATCCTTCCCTGAAAATCCTTCAGCTGGCTCATGAGCCAGTAATAACCGGAGACGTCGTGTTTGTTCTGGGCGGCCCAGATCCAGACGACTTCGTCGGGCTCGTTGCGAAGCCTTTCGATCAAGGCGGCTACGGTGTCCCGATCATTTTTCACGTCTCCGCTGTCCACTCTTCCGTCATAGTCTCCGCCTGCCAATACCCCCCGCCACCATTCTTTGCGGGCTTCCCATCCTTCCGGTGAAAAGATGTCTTTGAGGGGGCCGACGGCGAAATCGTCTTCGATCTGAAGGATGTCTCCCTGAAGGGGGGAGGCTTCGAGTTCGAAGGATTTTTTTAAGGCCTCTATATCCGGACGTTGAAAAACAATATGGATCATACTGCTGTGAAATTTATTTCTTTTGGGGCTTTTAGTAGACCATTTTGTTGATATCAACAAAATGGTCTACATCTTACGAAAAATTTCTTTGCAAGGCGATCATATTGTTGGAATCAACAAATTGATCGGAAAGCTTATTGAGACAGTACCTGAAGCTCTATGCCGGCGTGATCGCTTTCTCTTTTTCTTCTTCTACCAGGTCGAGCTCTACTTTCAGGTTATTGATAATGAATTCCTGTCTTTCCTGGGTGTTCTTGCCCATATAGTATTCCAGGATCTGCTGGATATGTGTTTCCGGCATGACCAGGACGGGCTGCTTGCGCATATCGGGGCCGATGAAACGGGCGAATTCTTCGGGGGAGATCTCGCCTAATCCTTTGAAGCGGGTGATCTCCGGCTTGTTACCCAGTTTCCTTACGGCTGCCTGTTTTTCCGTTTCGTCATAGCAGTAGATGGTCTCCTGCTTGTTACGTACCCGGAACAGGGGTGTTTCCAAAACATATACATGCCCGTTCTTTACCAGGTCGGGAAAGAACTGCAGGAAGAAGGTCATCAGCAGCAGGCGGATATGCATTCCATCCACATCGGCGTCCGTGGCGAAGATGATCTGGTTATAGCGGAGTCCTTCGATGCCGTCCTCAATATTCAGGGCATGTTGCAACAGGTTGAATTCTTCGTTCTCGTAGACCACTTTCTTGGTGAGGCCGTAGCAGTTGAGGGGTTTACCCCGCAGGCTGAATACGGCTTGTCTTTCCACGTCACGGGCCTTGGTGATGCTGCCGCTGGCCGAGTCTCCTTCCGTGATGAAGATGGTGCTCTCTTTTTGTTTTTGCAGGACTGCGTCCTTGTCCCTGCCGGTGGGTTCGTCATTAAAGTGGAAGCGGCAGTCACGAAGCTTTTTATTATGCATGTTAGCCTTCTTCGCCCTTTCGTTGGCCAGTTTCTTGATACCGGCGAGTTCTTTTCGTTCCCGCTCGCTCTGTTCGATACGCTTCTTCAGGGCATCGGCGGTGGTGGGATTTTTATGGAGGTAGTTATCCAGCTCTTTGGCCAGGAAGTCATTGATAAAATTCTTCATGGTAGCGCCGCCTTCTTCTACATACTGGCTGCCCAGTTTGGTCTTGGTCTGGGATTCGAAGACGGGTTCGACCACGCGCACGGAGATAGCGGCGGCGATGCTCTGCCGGATATCCGAGGCTTCATAGTCTTTCTTATAGAAATCGCGGATCACTTTGACGAAGGCTTCGCGGAATGCCTGTTGGTGGGTTCCTCCCTGGGTGGTGAACTGGCCGTTGACAAAACTGAAGATCTCTTCGCCATAGTCATTGTTATGGGTGATGGCGGTCTCGATATCTTCTCCTTTGAGGTGAATGATAGGATAGCGTAGTTCGTCTTCGTTGGTGCGGCGTTGCAGCAGGTCCAGGAGGCCGTTTTTCGAAACGTATTTTTTCCCGTTGAACAGGATCACCAGCCCTGCATTCAGGTAACAATAGTTCCAGAGCTGGTTGTCAAGATATTCGTGTATGTAATGGAAGTTCTTGAAGACGGTCTCATCGGGGATGAAGGTGACGAGGGTGCCGTTGGTCTCATCTGTCTTCCCTTCTTTGTGTTCTTTTGTCAATATGCCTTTGGCGAATTCGGCGGTCTTTTCTTTTCCTTCCCGGAAGGCCGTTACTTTAAAGAACTGGCTAAGGGCGTTGACGGCTTTGGTACCGACTCCATTCAGGCCCACGGATTTCTGGAAGGCTTTGCTGTCGTATTTGGCGCCGGTGTTAATCTTACTGACCACATCGACTACTTTGCCTAAGGGGATTCCGCGGCCATAGTCGCGGATGGTAACGGTTTTTTGGTCGATGGTGATCTCGATCTGTTTGCCATAGCCCATCATATGTTCGTCGATACAGTTATCAAGGACCTCTTTGATCAGCACATAGACGCCGTCATCGGGGCTGCTGCCGTCTCCCAGCTTACCGATATACATACCCGGCCGCAGGCGGATATGTTCCCGCCAATCGAGACTTTTGATACTATCTTCCGTGTACTCGAATAAATTCTGTTTTTCTGCCATAGGACCTTTTATATATTCCCGCGCAAGGGAACGATCATGCTTACTATTTTTTCTAAAAGAATATTAACGTAAACCAGGGCCCGTTCGGTACACTTCTCTAAAAATAATTGACAATCAACAGATTGCGAGTCAATTATCTTCTAATTCTTCCCGGAGTCGCCCTAAAAATGCCTGAAAACCCCTTACAGGATCCCGGAAACCAAGTGCCAAATATAGGTAAACCGGGGCAGAGAGGGCTGTCACGATTTATACACAGTGTGAATAAAAATTCGTTCTTACATTCGCAAAATGGCTGAAAAATTTCTATCCCTGGAGCAGGTCTCCGTTCAGATGGGGGGCAGATGGCTCCTTGACAATCTTGACCTTACGATCAATCGCGGCGAGCAATGGGCTATTACCGGTCCTTCGGGAAGCGGGAAGACGGTGCTGGCGCAGACCTTGTCGGGCAGGTATCACCATACGGGCCGGATTGGTTATTATTTTGGGGCGGGGTCCGGTAAACCGGCGATTGAGATAGGGCCGGAAGGGGGGGCGAAGGCGGGGCATTCCCACCGGATCGTGCTGGTGGACCAGCAGCATCGCTTTAAGAACCGGCCGGGGACTACGGACCTGTATTACCAGCAGCGTTTCAATGCATCGGATGCGGACCAGACGATCACGGTGGAGCAGGAATTGCGGGAATATACGGTCATGGAAGGTCCGGCAGCGGAGGAGTGGCTGGACAACCTGCACATACGTCCTTTATTGTCGAGGCCGCTGATCCAGCTATCGAATGGCGAAAATAAGCGGGTGCAGCTGGCCATCGCCTTATTGGAAGAGCCGGAGCTGCTGATCCTGGATAATCCTTTCCTGGGGTTGGACACGGCCGGGAGGAGGCTGCTGCATCAGATCATTAACGGGTTGGCGGCAAAGGGTATCCAGGTCTTGTTGCTGATGACGGGTATGCAGGAGCTTCCTGAGGCAATCACGCATGTAGCCAGGCTGGAAAATGGCCGATGGGGCTTTAGGGGGAAGAAGGAGGATTTTCATCCGGAGAAGGATGCCGGTAAGGTGGTTCGCCTGGATGCCGGGGTGCTGGCGGAGATCAGGGGGTTGCCGGGGAAGATTGCCGGGAAAACAAAAAACGATGCCGCGGACGACTTTGCTATGGCCATTAAAATGGTCAATGTTACGGTGCAATATGGGGAGAAGACGCTATTGAAAGCGATCAACTGGGAGGTGAAGAGGGGGGAGAGATGGAATGTGTCGGGGCCGAACGGGGCGGGAAAGTCGACTTTGCTCAGCCTGATCACGGCGGATAACCCGCAGGCGTATGCCAATGAGATCTGGCTATTTGACCGGAGAAGGGGCTCGGGGGAGACGATCTGGGAGATCAAGCAACGGATCGGGTTTGTCTCTCCGGAGCTGCACCTGTATTTTGATTATAGTGCGAATTGTTTTGAGGTGATCGCCAGCGGTCTGTTCGACACCATTGGATTGTTCCGTCCGCTGACGGGGGAGCAGGAGGCCTGTGTGTCGTTATGGATGAAACTATTGTCTTTGACGGAGCTCCGGCGTAAAAGGCTGGCGGAGCTGTCTACCGGCCAGCAAAGGATGGTGTTATTGGCGCGGGCGCTTATTAAGAATCCTCCGATGTTGATCCTTGACGAGCCCTGTCAGGGGTTGGATGATGAGCAGACGGCTTATTTCAGAGAGTTTATCAATCTGCTCTGCGAGGCATTCGGGACAACGCTGATCTATGTGAGCCATTATCCGCAGGAAATCCCGGATTGTGTGAACCTGTATCTGAAACTGGATAATGGGGAAGTGGTGAAGTGAGGGATGATAAGGGCCAGCGGTGAGAGGAGGAGGAGATGAAGAGTGGGGCAGCCAGCGAAATGTTAAGAGAAAATAAAAATTTCTGCTTCGTTAAAAATAACCCGGGGCCCCTCCCCTACGGGGTGTGCTGAAAATAAAAAAGAGCTCCGATCCCTTGAAAAGCAATCCTACAAGGCATTACAGGTACGCCAATCCTTAAATATATAACACCGATGGATACCTGCATATTTGTTTTAAAGGGTTTCATCTGTAGAACAAATTCCACAGTTCGGGGCAACGATAAAAAGGGTTGGCTAAAAATGGATTGGCCTCAAAAAGTTATGGCATAGTCCTTGTCGGCATCTGTGTATTGTTAATCTTTTAAATTCAAGGTTATGAACTGCGAAGCATTCACAAACACCAGTAAAAAGACGAAAATGCGCGTGCGTAACTTCACCAGTGTAAAATTGGCGGTAATTACTGTTGCCGCAGCGGGGTTATTTGCATTCAGCAATCTCAGATCAGGTTCTATTAAAGGAACGGTGTCACCGGCGGATGGAGCCACGAGGGCGTGGGCCGAGTCGTCTACAGATACATTAAGAGCGCTTGTGATCAATGGTGCTTACGAAATCACAGATGCCAAGCCGGGCGTATATAAGATCATAATTGAGGCCAAGCCGCCTTATAGGAATGCCGCGAAGAATGATATTACGGTGAGTGATGGTAAGGCGGCCGATGCCGGGGAAATCAAGCTGGAGAAATAAATAGCGCGAGAGGCGCTTTGGACAGGGGTAAAATGGGGCCCTTCAGGAACTACCTGGAGGGCTTTTTTATTAAAATATTGATTATCAGCTACATAGGATTAATTCTAGGTAAACAAGGGGATGATTAGCGGGTCTTTCAGGTTGCTAATGGTAAAAACGCTAAATTTGTGTTCTACTTACAATACTTACTCTCCCATTAATTTCTGCTACTACCCATTTATTCTGTATTTATTTATTCTTAAAAAAGGTGATGTATGTATTCGTATGCGTTGTTGGAGAAAGGTTGTTATTACCTGATACAGGAGAAAGAGGAAGGATCTGTCGGCCTGATCAAAGTGAACATGGAAACTGATCATTGCATGTATGTATCAAAATATGCCGATACGACTTTGGTGGAATGGAGAAAGAAAACGGATCCGATCTTCGATATCCTGGAATTGCTGGGAGATGACAAGGTAAGGGCGTGGGAGTCGATCTATAACGATAACCAGGGGACTTACAATTATGAAGAGGATGAAGAATGAGGGAATTTGAGCTATACGGCGACCTGCGGTCGCCGTATGCCATAGCCCCAGAGGCCCATGGATGTAAAGGCGGCAGACAGCAGCAGGCTTGTATAATAGACCATAGAGCTGTCCTTGCTGTCGCTGTGATCGCGGATAAGGGAAAATATATATAGGATCAGATAGCTTCCGTAGTCAAATATCAGGGCGGAATAAACGAATACCATGGAGTTCTCGAAGGGGGTATGCTCCATCTTTTTCATGTATTGTACGAGTCCTGTTATGCAGCATAGGATGGCCAGCAGCAGCCCTACCCCGATGATAATGTTACTATTGGCAGCATTATACCCTTTCCAGCCTATCAGCGTCACTTCCCCTGCTATGAACAGCAGGAGTACCAGCAGGATCTGCTTTCGCTGGCGGCCGGATACGGCAGAGGCGAAGATCAATAAGGCCAGGGGGGTGTCCAGCATGTCGTAGCAGCAATTCAGGCGTTCTTTTACACCTGCGGAGATATTGATGAAACGGTTTAATAAGTCCAGGTCGATGATGTTGATGAAACCCGAGAGGAGCCAATAAAGGCCAATGATCCGATAGGTCTTTACCTGCCGCATTTTTTTCCAGCTCAGAAAGATAAAAGGAAGAAAGCAAGAGCCAATGGCCATGTTCAGTACCACTGCGTACAGGATCGAATAGATACCGGTCTTCAAAGGATAAATAGTTTTAATATAAAGCGAATAAATGGGCTAATTATTATGGGTATAACTACTCGGTTTTGTACATAAATTACGATTAGGTGCTGTTAAGAGACAGTTAGTTGGGGGGTAATGGAGCGGGAGATTCCTTCATTATCCCGGATTGCAGTAAATTACGCCCTGAATGATCTCTCCACAAACCATACAACAGATTTTAAGCCGTATTGACATCATCGAGATCGTCGGGGGCTTTGTCCGGCTGAAAAAGCGCGGGGCCAATTACCTGGGAATTTGCCCTTTTCATAATGAAAAGAGTCCTTCTTTCACCGTCTCGCCAGCCAAGGAGATCTATAAATGCTTTGGGTGCGGTAAAAGCGGAAATACCATCAGCTTCCTGATGGAGCATGAGAAGTATTCGTATGCGGAGGCGTTGCGCTGGCTGGCGGCCAAGTACAATGTCGAGATCGAGGAAAAGGAATTGAGTCCGGAGCTTCGCCAGCAGCAACAGATGGCCGAAAGCCTGTTTATCATCAATGGTTTTGCCCAGAAATTCTTCAGCGAGACTTTGTTCAATTCAGAGGAGGGGCAGGATGTCGGGTACAGCTATCTGAAGGAACGGGGGTTCGGGGAGGAGATCATACGAAAGTTTCAGCTGGGCTATAGTCCGGACGGGCGGGATGTCTTTGCCAGGGCGGCGCTGGCGGCCCAGTACAATATCGAATACCTGCAAAAAAGCGGGCTGGTGGTGGTACGGGACGAGCGTCCGATGGATAATTACCGGGGGCGGATTATTTTCCCTATCCACAATCAATCCGGGAAGGTGATCGGGTTTGGGGCCCGTATTATCAAGAGTAATGACCGGGCGCCGAAATACATCAATACGCCTGAAAACGAGATCTATGTAAAGAGTAAGATCTTATATGGGTCCTGGCTGGCGCGGCAGGCCATCGACAAGCAGGATGAGTGCCTGCTGGTGGAGGGTTATACGGATGTCGTCTCTCTGCACCAGGCGGGTATTGAGAATGTGGTAGCCAGCGGGGGAACGTCTCTTACCATCGATCAGCTACGGCTGATAAAAAAGTATACCAAACACCTTACGATCATCTATGATGGCGACGGGGCCGGCGTCAAAGCGGCCTTGCGGGGGCTGGACATGGCGCTGGAGGAAAGCCTGGATGTGAAGCTGGTGCTGATCCCCGATAAGGAGGACCCTGATAGCTATGTCCGCAAGCTGGGGGCGGAGGCTTTTCGGGAGTTTGTGAGGACCAATAAGAAAGACTTCATTCTTTTTCAATTGGAGGTGGCGCTAAAGGATGCGGCCGGCGATACCAACAAGAAAGCCGGGGTCGTCAACCAGGTAGCGGAGACCATCGCCAAGATCAACAAAGTAGAGGATTTTACCAAGCAGCAGGATTATATCCGGCAATGTTCCGAGTTACTGCGGATCGAAGAGGCAGGTATGCATGATCTTGTCAATAAGTTCATCCGGGAGCGGGTCGCCCGACAGGAAAGCAAGTCAGCGGCTACGGGCGCCGGGACAAAGGGGGCGGGAGGCCGGAAATTTGGCGGCACCGGAGCGGAGGATGATTTTAAGGGAGATTCTTTTGGAGGAGAAGATGGGATGCCGCCAGATGCCTATTCTGAATTTCCCCGACCGGAAGATGAGGAGACCATCAGCCTGCTGTTCAAGCATGAGCAATACGAACGGGGAATGATCCGGGGCCTGCTGGAATTCGGATTGCGGTCCTGGGATGACAACAGTTCGGTAGCGGATTATATTTTTACCGAAACCGCCGGGCTTTATGAGCTGATCGACAATAAGCGTCTGGTAAAGATCCTGGATGTCTACAAGACCTGGTATGAGGAGGGCGTAGAGCCTACGACCAAGAGCTTCCTCTATCATGAAGACCAGGAATTAAGCACGCTGGCGGTTTCTATCCTGGATTTCAAAGACGAATTAAGCCATAACTGGAAGGATCATTTTGAAGGAAAAATCAATACGGCTGATGATCTTTATAAAGAAGACGTGTTATCTACGATAGGCTATCTCAAGCTACGCAAGATCAAGCGGCTCATGGAGGAGAACCAGCAGGATATGACAAAGCCCCATACGGATGAGGAGCTAATGATGTTACTGCAAACGCATATGCATCTGAAGCAGCTGGAAAGGAATATTATGCTACATCTGGGAACGGTCATCGTAAAATAAACCGTAATCCGTCGGGTCTGCCGATGAGACGACGGAGCCCGATCGCCGGATTATGACGTGAAGGCCGGCTCCCGGGGCAGGATCGTCATGACGCGGTGTGCCTGCAGAAGGTGTCTTTCATTGTGTGCCACCAGGTACCGGAGATTATCTCCCAGTCTCAGCTGCAATAATCTGGTAAAAGAAAAAGGGATCTTGATATGTTGCAGGTCTTTGGTGGCAACGTGACGCAGGATATCGTCGAAGGCGTCGC
Organism: Puia sp.; assembly: GCA_035555335.1. Lineage (GTDB taxonomy): Bacteria > Bacteroidota > Bacteroidia > Chitinophagales > Chitinophagaceae > Puia. Next base: position 271,211 of record DATMGS010000023.1, on the reverse strand, counting down.
ATTGCTGCAGGAAGAGCTGCAGTACTTCTTTTCCATCCTGTTCATCATCGCCCGGACAATGGGATTTAGGGGCCCGCAGCTTAAATACGCTACCGTCGGCCCTGGGCATGATCTTGTCATAGATCCAATCTCCCAGCCATCCGCTATTGAATTGTTCTTCTTTGACATCAGGAGCCAGCGTGATCCGGGTGAGTATGCGCCGGATATAGATGTCATGCGTGATATTCAGGTGACTGAATATTTGCGTGATGCTCCATTTGGCGGGGCCTGGCTTGAAGTTGAGTTGATCGTCTGTTAAACGTAGAAAGGGCTGGGTGCTGGCTTTCGTGAGTTCGATCCTGTCCAATAATTCTGTAATGAGACTTTGCTTGCTAAAAACTGCCATGCGAAATACTTAAAGCATATCGTTAAAACAAAGGGGTGTAGTGTGGTAAAAGCGGTAGGGCCCTCTTAAACTATTGCCTGGCTGTTGTATCGTGGTATACGGGTGTCTGTATACCGTTGTATTATGGTCCCAGAGGAGCTCAAAGATACGTTTATAGGCTTTTTGAGGGCAATTTAAGTCAAAAATACCCAGAAACCTTAGTCTGTTGATACCTCAAAAGTATCCATTCAGCCGTTATTCGGGAATTGGGGGCGGAAAAGGGCATTTATGGGCAGGAAAGGGAGCGCCGGGCTGGACCGGCGTTTGTTTATTTGGCGGCCGGATTCTTTTTGCCGGCGTTGAGCTTATCGATGGCCAGTTCCAGCCTTCTGGAGCGGGTCTCTTCTTTTTTTGCGCTGGAGATCCAGATGACATATTCCTTCTTATTGGAGAAGGAGAGGCTATCGAAAAAATGCGCTGCGGTCTTACTGCGGCGAAGTACTTTGGCAAAATCGGAGGGGGGGTCGATGATCCTGGTCAGCTGATCGACGCCGGCCTCTTCGAGGATGGCTTCTTTCAGCGCTACCCTTTCCAGGACGGCCATGGCGTCTTCTCTTTTGAACCGCATGGCGGTCCATACATGGTCGATGGCCACCTGGCGTACCACTTCGTATCCTGCGCCGGTAATGCATTCCCAGCTACAGTCCCTGTTAAGGGTGGTAGCGATCTTGGAGCCTAGTTTAGGGTAAGCGACCCAGAACTTGGCCTCATCGCCCAGGGCGGGCAGTAATTCGTCCACCACGCTGCACAGTTGTCGTTCGTTAAAGACGAATACCAGCGCAAAATCTATCTTTTTACTCTTTAGGAGCGGAGTGAGATTTTTGGCAAAGGCCAATTTAGCAAACTGCTTTTCGATAGAGGAGGGTAAACCCTGAATTAACAGGTTCCTTTCTTCATTTAGTTGCAATTTTTCCAGTAAAGTTTGGGACATCTCCTGAAGTTTTGAGTTTTCAGTTTTGAGAATCGATACTATGCGCTTCGGTTGCCGGACTGCAAAATTAAAGCTTTATTCGTTCACTTCGTTTGGTCAGGCAGATGGATTTGTGGCCCATCCTGCTTTCTCTGACGACGACGGTCGCGGTATTTAAGAATGGGTACTTTATTCTCGTTGCCTTTCAGCAGACGGGTAATATTCTTTTGATGGGTAAGAACGACCATTAGGGCTACCGCAATGGCGAACCCGCGGTAAAGGGTCTCTTTGGCGTCAAAAATGTACAGGATGAACACGGCAAAAGCTACACTGGCCAGTATGGAGCTCAGGGAAACGAAGCGGGTGAGGTACAATACCAGCAAGAATACGGCTACGCAGCAAACGGCGGCCAGGGGCTGGATGGCGATGATCATTCCAAAGAGGGTGGCTACGCCTTTCCCGCCTCTGAATTCAGCCCAAATAGGGAAAATATGGCCTGTAACGGCGGCCAGGCCCAGGCCGACCATGAAATTCGTTCTTTCGGTCTCTTCGTGCAGATAATAAGGCAGAAGGATATACAGACCGGTCGCCAGAATACCTTTGATAACATCGACGGTCATCACGAAGGTACCCCACCTGGATCCCAGTACCCGAAATGTGTTGGTAGCGCCTGCATTGCCGCTGCCATATTCCCGGATATCGATCCCAAAAAAGGACCGGCTGACCCAGATAGCCGTAGGAATAGAGCCAATCAGATATGCAGAAAGTATTAGTAGAACTTCCTTCATCGATGGTTGAGTTAAAGTTGGATAACAAATATACTGAAAAAAAGCCTCCGATCCTTCACCCTAAATGGTCCTTTTTCGTCAATTTCAGACAGATCCAGTTACCTCTCGCCATCCGTTCGGATATTGGCAGACCGTTTTTAAGCGCTTCTTTTTCGATATCATTAAAGTCCTCATGCAGAAGACCACTCAATAATATAACGCCCCCTCCATTCAATTGTTGTCCGATCGCGTGCAGCTCCTGCAAAATAACATGCTTGTTAACATTTGCTAATATGATGTCGTATTGCTGATCTTTTGGGGTAGAATCCGCTTTTATTATGGATATGTTCGTGCAATGATTTTCGGCTATATTTTCCATGGCATTATCGATACTCCAGTCGTCATAATCGATGGCCAGTGTGCGTGCCGCGCCCAATTTCTCCGCCAGGATAGCCAGTACGCCGGTGCCAGTGCCGAAGTCAAGCACTTGTTTGTCGTTCAGGTCCAGGTGCTGCATGGCTGCCACCATCATATAAGTCGTGGCATGGTGGCCTGTGCCGAAGCTCATTTTTGGTGTGATCACCAGTTCCTGCTGTACGCCTTCGATGGGGGCATGAAAGGCGGCGCGGATGGCGCAAAAGCCTTCCACGACTACGGGCTCAAAGTTCTTTTCCCATTCTTCGTTCCAGTTCCTGGATTTTATCTGATCCTGTGTATAGGACAACTGCCAGGGGGAGAGGAGCTCTTCCAGTTGGGGGGGGTTGAATTTTTCTTCCGGGATAAAGGCTTGTAAGTTGGTCTCCTGCTCTTCGAAGCCTTCGTAAGCGTATTCGGAGAGGCGGGCGATGAGCATTTCCTGTATGCCGGGGTCGGCGACGGGGATAGATATCTGTATATAGTTCATATTGAATGGATTGTGCAAGCTCCGGCGGGAACGCCCTCAAAAAGCAGAAGGTCTGCCGTGTGGTACACTACAGACCTTCTGTGAACGATCTATTGCCGTGGACCGCCTGGTGGCGGCCCTGTTGTTATTGTTGATCAGGACGGGCGCCTTCTGGTTTTGGCATCAGGACTTTACGGCTGAGCTTGAACTTACCGGTCTTTTGGTCGAGGCCGATCAGCTTAACTTTTACCATATCGCCTTCTTTCAGTACGCCTTCCATTGTTTCCAGGCGTTTGTGAGAGACTTCGCTGATATGCAGTAACCCTTGTTTGCCGGGGATGAATTCGACAAAAGCTCCGTAAGGCATTACGGATTTGACCTTTGCTTCGTACACGGAGCCTACTTCAGGCTGTGCCACGATGCCCTTGATCCAGGAAACGGCTTTATCCAACCCTTCTTTGGCGGGGCTGAAGATGCTGACTTCGCCGAAATTGCCGACTTCTTCCAGGTTGATGGTCGTGCCGGTTTCGCGCTGTATTTCCTGTATGATCTTGCCTTGCGGTCCGATTACGGCTCCGATGAATTCCTTGTCGATGAACAGTTTCTCCATCCGTGGAGCGTGTGGCTTCACTTCGGGGCGGTAGGCGGGCATACATTCGTACATGGCGTCCAGGATATGGAGGCGGCCTTTGCGGGCTTGTTCGAGCGCTTCGCGCATCGTGTCCATGCTGAGACCATCTACTTTGATATCCATCTGAACGCCGCAGATACCGTCGCGGGTACCGGTGACCTTGAAGTCCATATCTCCCAGGTGATCTTCATCGCCCAGGATGTCGGTGAGGATGGCATATTTTCCGTCCGCGGGGCGGGTGATCAGGCCCATTGCCACGCCGCTGACGTGTTTGGCGAAGGGAACGCCTGCGTCCATCAGTGCCAGGCTGCCGGCGCAAACCGTCGCCATGGAAGAGGAACCGTTGGATTCCAGGATATCGCTCACTACCCGAACGGTGTAAGGATACTCGCTTCCGGGCATCAGCTGTTTCAGGGAGCGCATGGCCAGGTTGCCATGTCCTACTTCCCGGCGGCTTTGTCCGCGCATCATTTTCACTTCGCCGGTGCTGAAGGGAGGGAAATTATAATGTAAGAAGAATTTGGAGTCGAATGATTTGGCGGCGCTTTCGACCAGCACTTCATCCAGGGGTGTACCCAGGGTAACGGTGGTCAGGGACTGGGTCTCGCCTCTTGTGAAGAGGGCGGAACCGTGCGGGGTTGGCAGGGGATCGATCTCCATGGCCAGCGGGCGGACCTGGTCCAGGTTACGGCCGTCCAGTCGGGTGCGGTCGTCGACGATCATATTGCGTACCACTTCCCATTTCAGGTCTTCGTAGTATTTCTTGACGAATTTCTTGTCGGCATCGGTCACTTCTTCGCCGAGGCTGAGGATCAGTTCGTCTTTCAGCTTGCTGTAAGCGTCGCTGCGCACGTGTTTGCTGCTGGCGCTCTTGGAGATTTCGTATACTTTATCCTTGGCGAAGGCATTGACCTTGCCCAGGATCTCTTCGTTCTGTTCGGGCTTCTTGTAATCCCTCTTGGCGGTGATGCCAACTTTGGCGCGCAGTTCTTCCTGTCCTTTGATCTGGATACGGATGGCGTCATGTGCTATTTGCAGCGCTTTTACCAGGTCTTCTTCGCCACACTCGGCTGCTTTGCCTTCCACCATCATCAGGTTCTTGTCGGTAGCGGCAATGATGAATTCCATATCCGCCGTTTCGAGTTCGGTGCGGCTGGGGTTAACGATCAATTTACCGTCTACGCGGCCTATTCTTACTTCGCTGATGATTTCTTTGATGGGAATGTCGGATACGGCCAGGGCGGCGGAGGCTGCCAGGCAGGCCAGGGCATCGGGCATTACTTCGTAATCGCTGGATACGAGGGTAACCAGTACCTGTACTTCACATAAATAATCTTCGGGGAACAGGGGGCGCAGGGCGCGGTCGATCAGGCGGCTGGTCAGGATTTCGTAATCGTTGAGCCTGGCTTCTCTTTTGAAGAAGGAGCCGGGGATACGGCCTGCTGAAGCAAATTTCTCCTGGTAGTCCACGGAGAGGGGGAAAAAGTCCTGCCCTTCTTTGGGATCTTTATTAGCAACCACGGTGGCTAAAATGATGCAATTACCTTGTCTTACGGTAACGGCGCCGTCTGCCTGGCGCGCGAGCTTACCTGTTTCGATGGAGACCATGCGGCCTCCGCCTATATCAAATGTTACACTAATGGGTTGTGAAAGCATAAAGCTGTTCGTCTTTATGAATTACGGTACCTGAGGAGGGAGCGAGCTACCAATGACCGCAATTCTATGTTAAAAAATGTTTGTGAACCGGTCAAATCCTTACGGTATAAAAAAACGATTCCCAACCGTGTTGTCAGTTGGGAATAATTTTGATATACATAATGATTTATTTTCTAAGTCCAAGTTTTTCGATCAGTTGGCGGTAGCCCTGGAGATTGTGCTTACTCAGGTAGGTCAGCAAACGCTTGCGTTTACCTACCATCTTCATCAGGCCGCGGTGGGTAGAAAAATCTTTTTTATTGAGTTGCAGGTGTTGAGAGATCGAGTTGATCCGCTCTGTCAGCAATGCAATCTGGCCCTCGATGGAACCGGTATTAGTGGTAGCACCACCAAAATCTGTAAAGAAACTCGCTTTCTTCTCTTTTGTCAAATAAGGCATCTCATTTTTTTTAAACATCCATGTTAATAATCCGTTGACTTTGCCAGTCAACTGTAATAATCCGCTGATTTAGCCGGCAAAATTAAGGATAAAATATTGCAATATTAAAATTTAAGAGCAAAAATAGGTTAAATTTAATGATTTTCTTCTTCGAAATAGTTAATATTGGCCCCTTTAGGCCTGGAGCAGTCGTAAACCGGGCTCCGCTCGGTTTGTGAACAAGACCCATGGTCTAACCGAGTTTCGCTCCAGTGGAGCGAGACGAAGGTTACGAGCGGAGCTCTTCACCGACATTAGATATGTTCCGGCAAAGAATTACATTTCGACTAATTCTTTGCCGGAATTCACTAAAACCACGTACATGAAGACGGTCCACATTGTAGGCAACCGGCCACAATTTGTAAAACTATCCTTATTATATCGGGCATGGGAGCGTCGGGGTATCGGGCGGCCGCTGATTATTCATACGGGTCAGCATTATAGCGATAATATGTCCACCATCTTTTTTGAAGACTTTCATATTCCCGCCCCGGATCATCAATTGAATATCAATAATCAACCGCATGGGGAGATGATCGGACGGATGCTGATTGCCCTGGATGGGGTGATCGCCCATGAAAGGCCGGATGGTATCATCGTGTATGGAGATACGAATACGACGCTGGCGGGTGCGCTGGCGGCCAAAAAGAGGAACATTCCGCTGGCGCATGTGGAATCGGGGATCCGCACGGGGAAAGAAGATATGCCGGAAGAATCCAACCGGTATCTTGCCGACCGGCTTGCCGGGCTGAATTTTACCTGCACGTACCGGGGGATGGAGAATTTGCTGAAAGAGGGGTATACGGCCGGCGGGGGAGCCGGGGTGAGTGGGCAGATCGAAGCCGGGAAAAAGGATGGGGAGCGCGGGCAGCCTGCAGTCGGGGGGAGCGGGGTAATCGACAGTCTGGTCTATAATACGGGCGATTTAATGCTGGATGCGGCCCTTTTGTTCAAGGATAAGGCAAGGGAACAGTCTTTGCTGCTCAGGCAGCTCGGTCTGGAAGGGAAGCCTTTTATACTGGCCACGATCCACCGGGCGGAGAACCTGGACGATCCGGAGGCGCTGCGCGAAATTTTGCATGCGCTGCATGTGCTGCACCGGAGCCTGCCGGTGGTATTCCCGGTCCATCCCAGGACCCGGCAGCTTATCGATCAACACCGCATCCCATTGCAGGTCCTTACGGTCCCTCCTATCGGCTACCTGGATATGATGGCCCTGGTGCAGGGCTGCCGGCATGTGATCACGGATAGCGGGGGGCTTTCCCGGGAAGCTTTCTTTTTCCACAAGCCTTCTATCATTGTCATGCAGCATCCATTCTGGCCCGAAATTCTCGGGTCTGGGTCCTGTATGCAGGCGGATGCGGACAGCACTGATATCCTGGAAAAATTCCAGGGGCTGGAAAATAACAGCACTCCATTCAAAACTGAGCTGTTCGGCGATGGCCATGCAGCGGAAAAGATCAGCGATATCCTGCTTGCATCCTGGCAGGGGCGGCATTAACGAGCCGTTTTACGCCGGGGGCATTGGTGAGCCAGTTTGGGTTGGATGGCGTTGGTGACATGATTTACGCCGGGAGGCCCGGTCCAGGAAAATACATAAACAAGAGAGATGTCGAAACGGATAATTGTAGCGGTAATATCTGACCTGGTAACAGACCAGCGGGTGCATAAGGTCTGCCGGACCCTGCAGGAGAGCGGATATGCCCCCTTACTGATCGGGTCCCGGAGAAAAGGCAGTCTGCCGTTGAATCCGCGGAGCTATGCAGCCCGGAGGATCCCTATGTTATTCCAGAAGAAGGTGTTTTTTTACGGGGAGTTCAATCTGCGGTTATTCTTTCGGATGTTATTTATCCGGGGGGATATTTTCCTGGGGAATGACCTGGATGTTATGCCGGCGGTTTGGCTGGCGGCGCGGATCCGGGGGAAACCGGTGGTTTATGATACGCACGAATATTATTTGGGCATGCCGGAGCTGAAGGGCAGGCCTTTTGTTAAGAAGGTATGGCAAGGGATCGAGTCCTTTTTATTTCCCAGGCTGCGGTATATATATACTATCTGTGATTCTTTTTGCGAGCTCTATAGAAAAGATTATGGGAAGGAGCTGAAGGCGGTGCGTAATGTACCCTACCGGGAGTCGGCGGAGGGGCCGGGGGCGATATTACCGGTTGAAATCGAAAGCCGGCTGCCCCGGGATAAGCATTTTTTGCTCTTTCAGGGGGCGGGCATCAATCCGGAAAGAGGGGTTGAGGAGCTGGTATTGGCTATGCAGTATCTTGATCCTGCCCAATATCACCTGGTGATTATCGGAGGCGGGGATATTTTTCATATTATAAAAAAAATGGTGGGGCAAACAGGTTTATCCGACAGGATTACGATCCTGCCGAAAGTGCCGTTCGAAGTCCTGAGGGCGATAACGCGCCGGGCGCACCTGGGGTTGTCGTTGGATAAGCCTACGAATATCAATCACATCTACGGCTTGCCCAATAAGATCTTTGATTATCTGCACAGCGGGGTGCCGGTCCTGGTCAGCCGGCTGGCCGAATTGGAAAAGATCGTGCATAAATATGAGGTGGGCACGTTTATAGACAGTCATGAGCCGCAGCATATTGCCTTGCGGATACAGGAGGCATTCGGCGACCCGGTCCGGCTGGAAACCTGGAAACGGCATACGGAAAAGGTCCGGGAGGAACTGAACTGGGAGCGGGAGGGGCAGATAGTCATAGAAATTTTTAAACAAGTTGAGCGGGAAAACAGTTAAACAATACATGGAAGACAGACATCTGCATATAGTATGCATGGATGTTCCATACCCGGTGGATTATGGAGGCGTATTCGATCTCTTTCACAAGATCAGGTGCCTGCATGGAGCCGGGGTGAGTATCCATTTGCATTGTTTTGAGTATGGGAGGGGTGAGCAGGATTCCTTAAATGAATATTGTGCCGACGTGAATTACTATGCCCGTCATGAGGGGCATAAGGGGTTTTCGCACAGGCTGCCATATATCGTCTGTTCGCGTTCGAGTGGCCGGTTGCTGGATAATTTATTGCGGGATGACTATCCTGTTCTTTTGGAGGGGATCCATTGCACCTACCTGTTGAATGATGAACGATTTGCCGGGCGGAGGGTTCTGTTGCGGCTGCATAATGTGGAGCACCAGTATTACCGGCAGTTGTATCGTTGCGAGAAATCGCTGCTGAAGAAAATGTATTACCTGCATGAGAGTAATCTGCTGCGGGGGTATGAGCAGCGGGTGGCGGATAAGGTGCCGATCCTGGCCGTGTCGGAAAAGGACAGGCAGGATTATCAAAAAGATTTCGGGGCCAGGGATATAAGTGTTCTGCCCGTCTTTCTTCCTTTTGAGGAGGTGCTTAGCAAGGAAGGTACCGGATGCTTCTGTCTGTATCATGGGAACCTTTCTGTGGTGGAGAATGAGCAGGCGGTCATCTGGTTATTAAAGTATGTCTTTGATTCCCTGGAATTGCCGTTGATCGTCTCGGGAAAAAATCCATCGTCCCGTCTTAGCCGGCTTATCGAACAAAACCCGCATGCCTGTCTGATCGCCAATCCTTCGGAGGAGGAGATCCAGGATCTGATTGCGAAGGCGCAGGTGAATATTCTTCCTTCTTTTAATTGTACGGGGATAAAGCTGAAATTGCTGAATGCCTTATTTAATGGCAGGCATTGTGTAGTAAATGAAAACGCCGTGCAGGCTACCGGACTGGAAGGGGCCTGTCATACCGGCAAGACTGCGGAGGAATTCAAGGAGCTGATTGTCCGGCTGTATGCGGAGCCTTTTATAGCGGCTGCTATCGAATCAAGGAAGGGGTTATTGTCCGGTCTTTATAATAATGAAGAGAATACCCGCAGACTGATCCGGTGGATCTGGGAGGAGTGATGGGGGGCGATGCCGGGAGATGACGACTGGCTGGAGAGTATGCTGTAAGTGATCCGGGAATGCTAATCGATGGAAATGCTGGCGTTGTCGATCACCTTGCCTCTTTCGGTCTTCAGCATGCGGGCGGGGAATTTATTGATGACCCGATAGTCATGGGTAGCCATGATGATCGAAGTACCATAATCCCGGGAGATCTGAAAAAGGAGTTGCATTATCTCGTCGGAGGTCTCGGGATCGAGGTTACCGGTAGGTTCGTCGGCGAGTATTAATTTGGGGGAGTTGAGCAGGGCCCTTGCGATGTCTACGCGTTGTTGCTCGCCGCCGCTCATTTCAAAAGGCATTTTGAACCCTTTGGACTTCAATCCTACTTTATCGAGTACATCGGAGATCTTCTCATCCATCAACCGGAGGTCTTTCCAGCCGGTAGCTTTCAGCACGAATTTAAGGTTCTCGTTTACGTTCCGGTCTGTCAGCAGCTGAAAGTCCTGGAAGACTACGCCGAGGGTCCTGCGCAGGTAGGGTACTTTTTTCCAATCCATTTCCAGCAGGTTGAAGCCAGCCACCTGCCCCTCCCCTTCCTTCAAAAGGAGGTCGCCGTAAAGGGTCTTTAGCAAGCTGGATTTGCCAGCCCCGGTCTTACCGACCAGGTAAGCGAAGTCGCCTTTATTCACCGTAATGTTCACGTCCTGGAGGATAAGATTGTCTCCCTGGTATATGTTAGCGTGTTTTAACTCTACAATGATTTCAGCCATAGAAAAGGATTGTTCGGAACAAAAATAAGGAAAAAAGGATTGTTCACGAGCGCTGATTTTATCAGGCATCTTCATCCGACTTCAATATCAGCCGGAGGGTGGAGTCGTTGGCGAAATAGCTCATCATCCAGTTGAGGAAAATAAAGAGTTTATTTTTTACGCTAAGGATCAGCATGAGGTGGACGAACATCCAGGTGAACCAGGCCAGGCGGCCCTGGAAGCTGAAACCTGGCAGGTCGACTACGGCTTTGCGTTTACCTACGGTGGCCATGGAGCCTTTGTTGCTATATTCAAATTCGAAGCGGGGCTGGCCTTTCAGGGCCTTTTTGAAATTTTTGGCCAGCGCGCTGGCCTGGGCGATGGCTACATTCGCCAGCTGCGGTTGTCCGTTAGGGTATTTAGGTGTGATCATCCAGGCGATATCTCCTACGGCATATACTCCATCCAGCCCTTCCACTTCCCCATAGCGATTCGTCTTCAGGCGATTGCCCCGGACGATGGTGGAGGCAGGAATCCCTTCCAGGGTGTTGGCTATTACTCCGGCGGCCCAGATGAGGTTTTTAGCGGCGATGGTCTGCCCGCCTTTGAGCTTGACGATGTTGCCGTCATAATCTTCTACGACGGTGCCGGTCAGCACTTTTACGCCCAGGTCTTCCAGGTATTTCTGTGATTTGGCTTTGGAGGCTTCGCTCATGGCATTCAGGGTATGGGGGGAGCCTTCCAGCAGGTAGATGGTAAAGCGGGAGAAATCCGTGTCGGGATAGTCCTTCGGCAATACGTTCTTTTTCATTTCGGCCATGGCGCCGGCGAGCTCGACGCCGGTGGGTCCGCCTCCTACGATCACGAAGTTCAGCAGGGACTGCCGTTCATCCGGGCCTGCTTCGATGGTATCTTCGAAGGTTTTTAAGATCCTGTTGCGCAGGGCCATGGCCTGGGGTACGGACTTCATCGGAAAGGAATGGGACTGGATCCGGGTATTTCCGAAGTAATTGGTGGTGCATCCGAGAGCGATGACCAGGTAGTCGTAGGTCAGATCGCCGACAGAGGTATAGACGGTCTTATGATCGGTATCGACCCGCTGGACGTCGCCGATGCGGATATTTACATTTTTTGAGTGCTGGAATACTTTTCTTAAGGGGAAGGAGATGCTGGAGGGTTCCAGCCGGGCGGTAGCGACCTGGTACATCAGGGGCTGGAACTGGTGATAGTTATGTTTGTCGATGAGGAAGACCTCATAATCCGTTCCGTTGAGATCGCGGGCCAGGGTCAGACCGGCGAAGCCGGCGCCAATGATAATGATCCGCTGCCTGTTGTTGTTCCCTGCTGTCATACTTTTATATTTTTGGGGGCCGACCGTACTGCAAAAGTACGGGTATGACCGTGAACCGATCGAATAATTCGAATAATCATTGGAATAACAAACAACGGGCCTCTTTTGTTCCGGGGGGTGGGTAAGCGAGGGGGCGGATGAAGGGGGGGGATGCGAGGGGGCTCCTGAGGAGGGAAATTACTGCTTCGTGCCGGGCAGGGCAGGCAACGTCTGCCCGGGAACCAGGGTACCTGGCAAGTGCGTTCCTTCGTAAATTTCGTGGAGGGGTACGGTGAAGCCTACCGTCTGTATTTCCAGTAGGGACGAGAGGTCTTTGTATAGCTGCAATTGCCAACGTTTTTGTTCGTTGAGGCGCCAAACTTCGATACCGATGGCTTCGGAATCGACCAGGATATATTCTTTCAGGGTAGGGATATCCTGATATAGTTTAAATTTTGCTCCCCGGTCATAGGTACGGGTGGAGGGGGATAGGATCTCGATGAGGACAACTGGCTGAATCGCATTGTCTTCATATACCGTCCCGTCGAAAATATCCTTGCAAAAAATCGAGATATCCGGATAGGTAAACAAGGAGTTTTCAGGAATATGTACCCGCATATCGCTTCCATAAGGTTTGCAAGGCTTACCTTTTAACCAGGAAGCTATATCGCGAATCAAATTGATGAATATATCATTGTGTTCGTTGCTGGCGCCGGCCATGGCGAAGATCTCGCCCTGGTAATATTCGTGCTTTTCGATAGAAGCCCGTTCCATTTCCAGGTACTCTTCTATTGTGAACCGGCTTTTGCCATAAGCCAGGGCAGGTTCGCTCACTATACTGTCATCGATAGGGTCATGGCCGGTGCCGGGCAAACGGGTATCTTCGTAAATTTCCTTTAGCGATATGCTGAGTCCCAGCGTGTGTATTTCTAACAGAGACTGGAGATCTTTATACACCTGTAGTTCCCAGTAATTGTGCGCATTGAGGCGGAAGACGTCGATGCCGACAGCTTCGGAATCGACCAGGATGTATTCTTTCAGGGTGGGGATATCCCGGTACAATTTAAATTTATCGCCCCGGTCGTAGTTACGGGTGGAGGGGGATAGTATCTCGATGAGGGCGGTGGGGCCGATAAAGTTATCTTTGTCTTTATCTCTAAACTTTATGTCCCCACAAAAAATGGAAATATCCGGGTAGGTATACAGAGTATTTTCGGGAATATGTACTCGAGTATCGCTCCCAAATGGCTGGCAGGGCTTACCTTTTGACCGGTAAGCCAGATCACCGTATAAATTTTTGAAAATGAAATTATGATTCCAGCCTGCACCGGACATGGCGAAGATCTCGCCCTGGTAATACTCGTGCTTTTCAATAGAAGCGCGTTCCATTTCCAGGTACTCTTCTACCGTGAATTTGCTTTTGCCATAGGCAACTTCGGGCTCTCTCAGGTTGCCCGGATGTGAAGGATCGATAGGATAGTTGTGGTTCATGAGGCAAAGCTAGAGAATATCCAAAACCAAAATAAAAAAATCGTGTTTTTGGAAAAAAAAGTTGGGGTCGCTTGTTATACGCTGCCGTCGAGGCCCCAGTCGGTGAGGAGCTGGTTATTGAATAAGCTGAGGGAAGCGGGGGGCAGCAGGGTTTTGCGGGCTTTGAGCCAGCTGGCTCTGCCGGGGCCGTACATTTTCGAGAGGTCTGCGTTGGCGAGGTTGTTTATTTTCCCCCAATGAAAGGTGTAGGGTATATTGGCTGCATCCATTTCCTTCCATACGGCTGCATAAAATTTGTCCGTTTCTTTGGACATGACGGCGTCCAGTTCCATGACGCAGGTGTAGTCGAATTTGGTGAAGGCGAGGGTTGCCTGAGATCCTTTGACGTAGCGGTAGGAGAAGATGCCGACGAAGGGTCCGTCGGAGCCGTTGAGCCGGATAAGGAGGTCGTTCACCTGGCCGACGTAAGAGATGGGGAAGCCTACAGCGGCGCTTGCTACCCTGCCCCTCACTTCGCTATTGGTAAAGATTTCGCCCAGGGTACCGAAGAGTTTGGAGTAAAGTGAATACTGTGATTTCACCAGGTTGCTGACGATCAGGGGAGTGACGGCGGGAAGCAGGTCGGTGAATTTTCCCAGGAAGGATGGAACGTCGTCTCCCGGGCCTGCCTTGGTGAGATCTTTGACCGGCGGCTGGTGACCGGCCGTATAGGGGCGTTTGTACATTACAGTTAAATAGGCACCGGCGGGGATGTCGTATTGGTCCACCACTACCTGGAAATGGAAGGGGCGTTCGCTGCCATAGGGCAGGAAGCTGGCATTGGAAAAATCGAGGGTAGTCATCACCTGTTTCATTTTATCGTCGTAGGGCACCAGTATGCGGTAGCCTTCCAGGAGAAAGACCGGTTCTGTCTCGATCATGGCTCCATGTATGAAGCCAAAGCTTCCGAAGCTCACCAGCGCTGCGTTGAATAATTCATCGTCCCGGATCAGCACTGTTTGTAATTTGGCGACAAAGGCGGCGGAAACGACGGGATGGGAAAACCGTTCGAGCCAGATATGTTTGTCCGGGCTGACAATGATATGCAGTCCTACTACATAGTCCTGGATACCGCCGACATCGATGGAGGCGCCGTGTGTGCCGGTGGAAATGGCTCCGATGATGGTCTGTCCGTTGCTGGCGGCCTGGGTCTTGAGCGATTTCTGATTGGCCTGCGTATAGTCATCCAGTTCCTGGATGGAGTTGCCGCATTGAACGAAAAGAAGTTGGTCTTTATCGCCGGTGTATTGGGGGGCGATGCTGACCGCGGTGATCGGGAGGATCATGTTCAATAATTTGGTGTTCAGGATCCATCCTTCGGTGGCGGCCACTTTGGTGAAGGACCATCCTCCTCCCAGGAACCTTACTCTTTTCTTGCTCTGAAGGGCCTGGGACAGGAAATCCTGTACGGCCGCGGTGGTGGCGTTGTAGTCGTTGAGAACGTCCCCGGTATTGCCATTGGAGATATCGAATAAGTTATCGATGGGCTGATCGAATGTATCGTGCCGGTTGGTATAAACTTTGAGGTTGGTCGGCGTTATGCGGGGATCCTTTGACATACGGTGGCAATTAATGGTTGAAAGATGGAAGACCGGGGAGTTACAGCCCCCCTCCTACTCTTTGAGGCGGCTTGTGACATTTCCATTTCACTTCCACGGGAGATACGATGCCCAGTGTGACGACGGTCAGCAGGGAGTAGGTGAATTTCGTGTTGAACTGAACTTCGTCGAGGGCATTGTTGTCCGTACAATTCGGAACTACAAAATTCTGCGGAGTATTGATCAGTCCCCAGCAATAAGACCACATGATTTTCTTTTCATATTCCGTGGCCGGATCGCTTTTGGTATTCAGCACACGGTAATGGTAACAGCTTTGTGTGCCGATCACGGCGACGATAAAAAGGATCTGTTTCGTATAGCGGGTAATAAGGGGTACCTTATTATGCATATAGTTTTAGTTTTAGGTGTATGAGGCAGGAGGTTAAAGGTAAGCAGGCATAAAACTACCTAAATCCTTTGCTTCCGGCAATACAACTAAGTGGGTAATTTTTCCAGGGCGCCGGTTTGTTTCCACACGCGATTGCCACCGACGAATGTTTCCGTCACCAGAATGGAGCCGAGGGCTTCGGGCGGGCAATCGAGGGGATTCTGGTCCAGCAGAATAAAATCAGCCGGGCGGCCGGGTTCCAGGGAACCTGATTGGGGGAGGTTGCTGATCTTCGCCGCCGATCCGGTATAGGCTTGCAGGGCTTCTTTAATGCCGATGCTTTCTTCCGGAGCAATGAGGTTGCCTTCCCGATCCTTGCGGGTGATGGCTGCTTTCATTCCGGAAAAGGGGTTGAGATCTTTTACCACGGGAGCATCGGAGGAGAGGGCTACCAGGATCCCTTGCCGCAGCACCGACCGGACCGGGTAACAACGCCGGAGGTATTCTTTGTCGAGATATTT
This sequence comes from Puia sp., assembly GCA_035555335.1. Classification (GTDB taxonomy): domain Bacteria; phylum Bacteroidota; class Bacteroidia; order Chitinophagales; family Chitinophagaceae; genus Puia. The sequence continues at coordinate 255,528 of DATMGS010000023.1, read as the reverse complement.
AATGAAGTTGGCGCCCAGCTCCTGTAAGAAAATGGTCTGCATGGAGGTGGCGATATTGAAGGCGGCCATTTCTTGCAGGTGTTTCTTTTCGGGCAGGCCGAGATGTTCGATCCGGCGTAGCCCGGAGGGAAAGGATTGGTGTAATTGTTTATAGGCCGCGATGACCAATTCGATAGCCGCATCGCCGATCGCGTGGGTGGCGATGCCCAGTCCCTGTTCCTGGGCGGCGAGGCAAAGGGATAGGTATTGTTCTTTTTGCAGGCGCAGGACTCCCTGGTCTGTCGATCCTTTGTAGTTTCTTTTCAGGGCAGCCGTGCGGCCGCTCAGTCCGCCGTCGCTGAAAAATTTGACGGTATTCACGGTCATGTATTCCGAAGAGAAATAAGCGGGCAGCGGGAAGGGCTTATCGCCGCCATCCGGCAGCAGGATGGGGATGGCCTGCAGGCGGAAGCCCAGCTCACCGGCTTGCTGCATTTCATAGTAAGCTTCCAGCAGCAGGGGATCTACGGCCGGGTCTGTAGCGGCTGTGATGCCAAACCGGTATAGTTCCTGACGGGCGGTCCTGACCATTGTCTTCAGCTGGTCTTTGGTATAGGAGGGGATATGAGCCGACACCAGTCCCAGGGCGGTTTCTGAAAAGAGGCCATTGGGCTGACCTTGTTCATCTTTATAGATCACTCCTCCTTCGGGCGCGGGGGTAGCGGCTGTAATGCCGGATAGTTCCAGCGCCCGGCTATTGGAAACGGCGATATGCGCGCAGGTGCGGATCACATAGACCGGTTTATCTTTTATGACTTTATCCAGATCTTTTTTAGTGGGCATGCGTCCTTCTTTCCAGGCAGCCTCGTTGAAGCCCCGGGCGGTGATCCAGCTGAGTTCGGGATGAGACCGGTGATATTCGTCCAGGAGTATCAGCATTTCATCGAGGCTGGAAGTGGCGCGCAGGTCGAGCATGGTGCCAAGGAGATTGCCGACTTTCCACAAATGAATGTGGGTATCATGGAGTCCTGGCATCAGGGTACGGCCTTGTGCGTTGACGAGCTGTGTATCCGGGCCTGCGAGGAACTCTATATCTTCCAGTCTACCTATGGCTTCAATGGATTTTCCGGTAACCACCATGGCATCGGCATTTCCACGGGCGAATCCGTTGTGGGAAGAGAGGATGTTGGCGTTGTAAATAAGGAGTTGGTGCATTGTTGAAAATTTAATTCAGGGATAAGGTTTATGTGATGATGGTCGTTGACGTTTGGCTCCGGAGCTTTTATGGCTGCGCCCGGGCGATGGCGGCTTCCAGCACTGCGAGTCCTTCCAGCAGCTGATCGTCGGTAATGACGATGGGAGGCAGCAGCCGGATGCAATTGCTGTAGAGGCCTGCCCGGATCAGGATCAGTCCATGGGCCACGGCATCTTTGATCACTTTGAGGGTGAGGTCTGCGTCCGGTTCGCGGGTGTCGCGGTCTTTTACAAATTCCACCAGCCGCATGGCGCCCAGTCCTCTTACGTCGCCGATGCAGGGGTATTGTTCTTTCCATTTTTCCAGGGTGGTACGGATGATCTCTCCTACTTCTACCGATCGCTGCAGGAAAGACGGGGTGCTGAGGATCTTCAGGGCTTCGATGGCGGCCACGCAGGCTACGGGGCTGCCTCCGTAGGTGCCTCCTACCCCACCCAGGTGCGGGGCGTCCATAATCACGGCTTTCCCGGTGACGGCGCTGATGGGCATGCCTGCCCCGATGGATTTGGCGCTGACGATGATATCCGGGATCACGCCGCTATGTTCGACGGCGAATAATTTCCCTGTTCTGGCTGCGCCGCACTGGATCTCATCAGCGACAAAAACGATACCATATTTGTCGCATACTTCCCGCAGTTTGTGCAGGTAGGCGGCGGGCATGGGCAGGAAGCCTCCTTCGCCCTGAACGGGTTCGATGATGATCGCGGCCAGGGATTCCGGATCTACCTGGCTGACGAAAGCATGTTCCAGCTGGCGGATACAGGACTGAATGTATTGTTCATCCGACAGTCCTTCTGTCTTGCGGTACATATTCGGGGCGGGGATGCGGTATATGTCGGATACGTAGGAGCCGAAGCCTTTTTTAAACAGGCTATACTTGCTGGTGAGGCTGAGGGTGAGCAGGGTCCTGCCATGATAGGCTCCTTCAAAGCAGAGGATGGCGTTGCGTTTCGTATAATATTTGGCGATGTTCACGGCGTTCTCGACGGCTTCCGAACCGGAATTGGCCAGTAAGGTTTTTTTCGGGAAATCGCCCGGCGTGAGGCTGTTGAGCAGTTCTGCCAGGTCCAGGTAGGGTTCCATGGTGGTGACCAGCGAGCAGGTATGGATATACTTCTCCAGCTGTGTTCGGATGGCGGCCGTTACCTGTGCATTGCGGTGGCCGACATTGATCATGCCGATGCCGCCGGCGAAGTCGAGGAGCTGGTTGCCGTCGAGGTCCCAGACCAGGGCGCCTTCGGCTTTGTCGACGGCGATGTCGGTGGATTTGGCCAATCCGGCGGGCAATGCATTTTTTCTTCTTTCGAGGGCTGCCAGGCTTTTAGGACCGGGTAAAGATGTTGTTAGCTGTATGGATGCCATGATGACTATTTTTTGAGGGTTGAATGATTGGGTTGATTATTGAATGAATAGATTGACTGCTGAATAATCGGTAACTATTGACGACTAACGGGTCAGACTTCTTTATCGATATCCAGCTTGATCAAAACGCCGTAGTTGCCGCAGACGGGATCGTTGAGGTGTTCGGGCATCAATGCCACCGGGGCGAAACCGATCTTCATCTGTGGCGTCAGGGTCGGGTCTTTGCGTTGTCCCAGCCGGAGCTCTTCGTAATATTGTTCGCCGCTCATGGTGGCGCTGACCGCTCCGTAGCCGCTCATCATGCCTACCGTCAGCTGTCCTTTCAGCCCCAGGGTCCTGGCCACGGTATGTCTGGCGCGGTATAGGGCCCTTGCCAGTCCGCGGCCGCGATAGGGCGGCAGCACTCCCATGTCCAGGCCATACAGCCAGTCGCCGTTGGGATCGTGCTTGCTGAGCCATCCGCCGGCGATGGTCTCTTTGAAGGTGTGGTGATGGTTCCCGAAATCGAATTTCGTGCGCATGGTGGTGGTCATCCCGATCACCTTGTCCTGATCGGTGATCACGAATTGTCCTTCCGGGAAAACTTCCAGGTGGCGCAGGTAGTGCACGGCTCGTATCAGCTCATCATCGGCCAGCGTAGGGAATACTATTTTCTGCAGCTCTTCCAATAGCAGTGCATCGGCGGGCCTGGTATTCCTCACAACCAATCCGCCTGTCAGCTCTTCATAATACGCTACTGTTTCCGTTGTCATAATTTCATGTTTACGCTAAGGTGAATCCTAATATAAGATAGGTAACACAGGCTAAGGCAAATGATAGTAAGGCATAAGGCAATTGTAACAATCCGTTTTCCAGGTTGTTGCATTCGGTGCTCTGGGCTGTCAGAATGGTGGCGTCCGAATACAGACAGGCATTGGAGCCAAATACGCCTGCGCTGACGACGGCGCCGCAATTGAGCAGGGTATTGGAGCCGAGCTGGTGCGCCAGGGGCACTACCAGGGGAATAGCCACGGCGTAGAGTCCCCAGGAGGAGCCGGTGGTGACGGCTATGACAGACAGGGAAGCGAATACGATCAGCGGCAATACCTGTTTGGTAACGTAAGGGGATACGCCGTGCAGGACATATTGGGTCAATCCCATTTTGTCATTGACATCTTTCAATACATAACTCATCACGAGGATAGCGAGGGCATAGACCATGCTGTTGAAGCCGCTGAAGATGGTTTCGGACAGCTGGCGGAAAGTGCCCAGTTTTATTACCAGGTAATAGACGAAGGTAAAGGTGACGGTGATCATGACGCCTTTCAGGGCATCGATATCGAAATAGATGGTGGCGGCCAGGAGGATGACTACCGGCAGCAGAAAGTAAATTAGTTTCGGGGGATGCGATGCGTTCATGGGGGAGATGTCCAGGGTGCCGCTCATATTGAAGTCGGTCCGGGTCAGCTCACCTGTTTTTGCGGCATGGTCATCCGCCTTCTTCATCCGTCCAAACCAGGGTAGAATGCCATAGATGAAAAGGGGGATGATCAGGACGGAGATATATCCATAGGAAATAAAGGGGATCATTTTCCAGTAGGTGGCCAGTCCGGCTCCTTTGGGTGCGACGTGGGAGGTCTCCAGAATTTTACCCACGAAGATCGTCCAGGTGGAGATGGGAACGATGACACACCAGGGCGCGGCCGTGGTGTTGACGATATAGGCGAGCATGGGGCGGGGCACTTTAAAGGCGTCTGTGATCTTGCGCATGGAGAGGCCTACGGTGAGGGCGCTGAGATAATCATCCAGGAAAATGACCAGGCCCAGGGCCCAGGCTCCCATCAGGGACTGTCGCTTCGAGGTCAGCCGCTGCAGGGCCCATTCCCCGAACCGCAGGGTGCCTCCGCTGCGTACCATCAGGCCGATCAGGGAACCGTACAATCCGCAGACCAGGATGACCCATACGGTGCTTTCGTCCTCCATTATTTTATAGAGGGAGGCGATGAAATCACTGAATACATTGGTATGGTCGTGGTGTCCGATCAGCAGGAAGCCTGCGAGGCAACCGATGAGCAGGGGTTCGAAGGAGGTCCGGAAAAGGATGGCCAGGACGACTACGACCAGTGGGGGGATGAGAGAGAGTACACCGTAATCCATTCAGTTGGTTTTTTTGTTTTGAGTGTTCCGGGGTTATCCCGGAAGAGCGGACGATGTTATTATTCGAGGGATTAGCCGGCGAGCCCTCCGATGCTGATCAATTTCTTTTCCATGTATTCGTAGAGTCCTTCTGAGCCGCTCTCGTGGCCCTGACCGCTGTATTTCCAGCCGCCGAAGGGGGCTTCGGTTCCATGGGGCGCCCATTCGTTGATCCCTACGATACCGAATTCCAATCCTTCTGCTGCTTTGATAGCTGTCGGGAGGTGATTGGTGAATATATAAGCGGCGAGTCCGTATTCGGTATCATTGGCTTTTGTAAGGGCGTCTTCCAGTCCGTCGAAAGAGAAGAGGGGCAGGATGGGGCCGAAGATCTCTTTCCGTGCCAGGACGGAGGACTGGTCCAGTCCTGTGACGACAGCCGGTCGTATGAAGTATCCTTTCTGCGGGGTGGCGCCGGCGGTGGGCGGTGCGGGCGTTGAGCCTTCGCTGATGGGCGGAGTCTCCTTGTCCGGGGTAGTTCCTCCGGTAAGGATCTTCGCATTTTGCGCCTTGGCCTCTTCGAGCAGGGCGAGTACGCTATCCCGTTGGTTCCGGGTGATGAGGGGGCCTACGTTGACGCCTTCTTCGAAACCGCTGCCCATTTTAAGCCTCGAGACGTGGAAGGTCAGGCGTTCCGCGAAGAGCTGGAAAATGGAGCTGGCTACATAGAATCGTTGGGGGGCGATGCAGACCTGGCCGTTATTGCGGAAGCGTGCGATGGAGGCTGCCTGCGCGAGGGCTTCGACTTCTGCGGCGCTAAGGTCTCCGAAAATGAGCACGGGGGCGTTGCCTCCCAGTTCAAGGGATAATTTAGTATGAGTGCGGGAGGCTCCGTCCATTAGTAATTTGCCTACACGGGTGCTGCCGGTGAAGCTGATCTTTTTGAGGAGTGCGTCATCCAGCATGGCTTCGCCGATGGCGGCCGGGTCGCCGATCACCAGGTTGAGTACACCTTTTGGCAGGCCGGCTTTAGTCAGGGCTGCCGCCATATGAAAGGCGGATAGGGGTGTCGTCTCGGCGGGCTTGGCTACTACGGTGCAGCCTGCGGCCAATGCGGCGGCCCAGGCGCGGGCGGGATTGTAGGCCGGGAAGTTCCAGGCGGTAATTATTCCTATGACGCCCATGGGCTGCCAGATCACGGAGCTTCTTTTGTCCGGTCTGCTGGCGGGGATGACGCGGCCGTAGGCTCGCTTTGCTTCTTCGGCGTACCATTCGAAAAGGTTGGCGGCGACGGTCCATTCTCCTTTGGCTTCGGGGAGGGGTTTGCCGCTTTCGAGGACCATGTCTTTTGCCAGGTCGGGAAGGTTCTCGCGGATATGATCAGCTGCTTTTTTGAGAATGGCGGCGCGGGTATAGGGGGTGGAGCGGCTCCATGCGGGAAAGGCGTGGCCGGCGGCGCGGATAGCGGCGTGCGCATCTGCTGCGCCGCCGGAGGGGAGGGTTGTGAGGAGCTCTTCGGTTGCCGGGTTGATGAGTTCCATCGTCCGGCCGTCGAGGGCGTCGGTCCATTCTCCGTTGATATATAATTTGTTCATGGTTGCAAGTTGTTGGTGGCTCGTTGATAAATGCGGGTTACTGGTTGATCGTTACTACTTGTTGCTGACTGTTGGTTAGTTGTTGATTGCCGGTTGATTGTTCTTATTGCTGTTGATGGTTGTGTTTTGCGGGTGCCGGTTAACTGCCGGTCAATTCCGTTAATCCTGCTTCGATAATATCCAGGCCTTTGTGGAGCAGGGCCGGTTCGATGACCAGGGGGCTCAGGATGCGGATCACGTTTCCGTAGACGCCGGCGTTGATAAGGATGAGGCCGTGGGCGGCGCAGTACGTAATGAGTTTTTTACAAAGTTCGCCGTCTGGTTTAAAGGGATCCTTGTCTTTCACCAGTTCGAAAGCCATCATAGCGCCTAGTCCCCGTACGTCTCCGATGGCTGGGAATTTCTGTTTGAATCCCTGGAAGCGTTCGCGGACGATGGCGCCGACCTGTTGTCCCAGTGTGTTGATATCGATCTCTTCCATATAGTGTAGAGTGGCCAGCGATGCAGCGCAGCAGACGGGGTTGCCGGGATAGGTGCCACCGATGGTGGAGGGTTTGCAGGCGTCCATGATGGAGGCTTTGCCCAGGACGGCGCCGATGGGCATGCCGCTGCCCATGGATTTGGCCCAGACGGAGAGGTCGGGGGTTATGTCGTAATGGTGGAAGGCGGCCCACTTACCTGTTCGGCCGAAACCGCTCTGCACTTCATCCAGGATGAGCAGGATGCCATATTTATCACAGATCTGCCGGAGGCCTGCCAGGTATTTGCGGGGGACGACGTTGAAGCCGCCTTCGCCTTGTACGGGTTCGATGATGATCGCGGCGACCTGTTGTGCCGGGACCTGTACGTGGAAGAAATCTTCCAGTTCCCGTAAATAGAGGTCGGAGAATTCATCCAGGTTGAGGCCGCTGCCGTAGCGGTAATAATCGGGGAAGGGAAGGCGATAGACTTCCGGGGCGAAGGGTCCGCAGCCGAGTTTGTACCCGACCCGCGAGGTAAGGGTCATGGCCATCATGGTGCGGCCGTGGAAGGCGTTGTTGAAGGCGATGATAGCGGGTCGTCCCGTCGCCTGGCGGGCAATTTTGATGACGTTCTCCACGCTCTCCGCTCCGGAATTGGTGAGCATTACTTTGGTATGTTCGCCATGAGGCAGGAGGGAGACCAGTTTTTCCGCCAGCTGCATGTACAGGTCGTAAGTTGCCACGTTAAAGCTGCAGTGGATGAGGCTGGCGGCCTGCCGGGCGATCGCTTCCACCACCGGCGGGGGGCAGTGGCCGGCGTTGACTACGCCGATACCGCCGGCGAAGTCGATCATTTCTTTTCCGTCGGCGTCAATGATCAGGCTGCCGCTGGCGCTGGCAGCGGTGGAGGGATTGAAGATGCCGATGGCGTCGGGTACGAATTGTTTTCTTCTTTTTAAAATTTCGGTCGAATGGGACATGGTTAGCAATTGTCAGTTATTAATTTTATTGGATGTGGTGATGTGGGCGGCTACGGCTTCGGCCGCTACTCTGCCGGTCTGTGCGGCTCCGTTCATATAGCCCTGAAATTCCCGGCTGACATGTTCTCCCGCGAAGTAGACCTGTCCTACGGGCACTCCTTCCCAACCGGCCAGGGTGGACCATTGTCCTTTTTTGAAAGCGCTGTAGCCTGCCTTGCTGTATGGGTTGGCGGCCCAGCAAAATTTCTTATTGCGGCCGTTGTAGGAGGTGGTCGCTCCTTTATAGATCGTGTCGAGGGCCGGAAGGAATTTACGGGTCAGGTCTTCTTCTTTGTTGAGCCGGACCCAATCCGCGAAGTTACCTCCGCCGAATACGGTAAAGCTGCCTGATTTGTCCGACTGCGACTGGCTGCTGTCCCAGCCGCAGCCAAAGGAAAGGTCGGTAAAGGTATATCCTTGCATTCCTGCGGTACGCCAGGGTTTCCCGTCCATTCCCATGATAAATTTACAGCTGTTGCCATAGCCGATCTCGTCGATGCATCGTCTTTTTTCCGCCGGCATGGGAATGTTGAAGGGAAGTGAGCGCAGGATCGTAAACGGGAGGGTAAGGATTACGTGATCAGCCTGGACCGCCCCCCGGCCACCCTCGCCCTCAAAGTGGAGTTCATAGCCCCCGTGATTGTTCTGATCAATAGACAAGAGCTTTTGCTGCAGCCGCACCTGGTCTTTCAGCTGTTCATATAATTTGTCGGACAGGTGTTGGCTGCCGCCCCGGATCTTGAATACTTCGTGGTCTTGTCCGAAGAGTTCATAGTCATTCTCCGCCGGGGTGGGCGGTTCGAACATGATAAGGAAGTTGATGGCAGATTGCTGTGCCGACTCCATCCCATATTCACGGGTGAGGACGGTGTCGAGGAAATGGAAGAGCCAGCCGCTGATGCCGATGTTGCGGAGGTAGTCCAGGATGGAGAGCTGGTCCAGGGCCCGGAAGGAATCGGCCGTGGCGTGGCTGATGACCGGCGGCAGGGAATGGATATCTTTCAATAGCTGGTCCGTATAGGGTAAGATGGCTTCGCGGAGATCTTTTTCTCCCAGGAGCCGGCCTTCGAACCAGAAGGTTTTGTGGATCAGGGTATCTTTTTTCAGATCATAGAGCTCCAGGCCCAGCTCTGCTGCGAGCTGGAGGATGTCGGTATGGTTGGAGTCGACGAATTCTCCGCCGATATCGGTGGTGATGCCCGTGCCGAACTGGTCTTTCAGGGTGAACATGCGGCCCCCTACCCGATCCGACGCTTCGAAAACGGTGGAGGGGATGCCGTGCCGTTTGAGCTGGTAGGCGGCGTTGAGGCCTGCCATGCCGGCGCCGATGATGGCGACGTTGCGGGGGGATGGGCCGGCGACGCTCTGATCCGGGCTGGTAAGACCGGGGACTATGCCGGCAGCTGTTCCGCCGGCTATTGCGCCCGGAGTTTTCGGGAAGGGAGCTACTTTGAGGGCCGGAGGAATGAGCAGGCCCGCGGCGGCTAAGGTTGAGTTCTTTAAAAAACGGCGACGGCTATGCGCAGCATTCTGCCGCTGCCGGGTGGTGTCGGCAAAGGCTTTTTGCAATAAAAGAGTCAACGGGTTGCGGGCCATAGTGTTTGCTTAAAAAATGAGTGCAACATGCGACATATTTGCCAGGGAAGCCTGGAGCCCGAAGGGCCGGGGCCCTTCGGCTACACATCGATCAGTAGCCGGGGTTCTGTTCGACGATGCCGTTGGTAGCGGCTACTTCTCTTTGCGGAATGGGCATGATCGGCTGTACGCCGGCGCCCAGCACTGCTGCTACCTTGCCCGTGCGCGCCAGGTCGAATAAGCGATGTCCTTCGAAGTTCAGTTCGGCGCGGCGCTCGTCCGCCAGGGTTTGCTGCCAGGTAGCGTCATCGGGGACGTCGGAGGAGGACAGGGTGCTCATGCCTCTGCTCGTACGAAGGGTATTCAGGTCGGCCAGTCCGGTGGCCTGACCGGAGGCTTCTGCACGGATGAGGTAAATTTCCGCCAGGCGTATGATATAAGCTGAGTTATCCTTGGTGGCCTCGCCCCGGTATTTCTGTGTGCGGCCGTCAGGCTGGATGCTGACGTCTACGTTCACGAAGTCGACGAGGTCGCTCCTGCCGTCACCCGTGCGTGCCTGGAAAAAGGTATTGAGATCGGCGGCGGCGAGAAAGAAGACTTCCGAGCGCAGGGCATCGGGGCGGGCGTAGGTGGCGGCGTTATAGGCGCTCTGGTTTTGCTGATCGAAGACCAGTTCGAAGACGCTCTCTTTTGTTTCCTTTTCGGTGTAGATCTTGGTGAAGTCACCGGGTCCGAACAGGCCGAAGTTGCTATCGCCCAGCACATCGGTAGCCATGGCTGCGGCATTGGTGTTATCTCCGTAGTAGAGGTAAACTCTTGCCAGAAGGGCCTTTGCTGCGGAAAGAGAAGCGTATTGATTTCCGTTGTAGGTATTGAATCCGCTGACGGCCGTCGTGAGATCCGCGATGATCTGTGTATAAGAATCGGCTACTGTGCTGCGGGCTACGGCTACTTTGGGGGAGTCGGGAGAGGTGACGAGGGGGATGCCGTATTTGGAGGTTTTGTCCCAATGCTCGCCGAATAAACGCAACAGGTCGAAATGTCCCAGGGCCCTGACAAACAGGGCTTCGGAGAGGGTGTTGCTTTTTTCGTCGTCGGCCAGGCCGGGGACTTTTCCGATATTGGCGATGATCTTGTTGGCGGTGTAGATGCTGTTATAGATGGCGGCGTAGGTATTCTGCACGTAGAGGTTGGAGGGACTGACGGTCCTGGCGGCGATGTCGTTCAGGTCGATCACATCGTAGCCGCCGGTGGTTCCGTTGTCGGTGTAGGCGTCTACGAGGAGCGGATAATAGGCTCCGTAGTAGCTCCGGTTCTGGAGGGTGCTGTACATGCCGATCCGGGCATTGCGCAGGCCGGCCACGCTGGAGAAAACGTCGCCGTCGGCCACCTGGTTGGGGGAAACGACATCGAGTACTTTCTTACAGGATGGGAGGCTGGCGGTCAGCAGGAATGCCAGGAGGAACAGGGATGGATAAGACCGGACATGCCTGGTCAGCAGCAGGGAGAAAGACCGGAAGGTCCGGGTTGGGGGGATGCGATAAGCCCGGAAGCTCCTATCGGAAAGAGAAGCCGGGGAATGATGTTTTGTATTGCGATTCATACGTATTTTTTTATGCCTGTGAACGTTGGTGTTCATGTTCGGATTCGTTTTTAAAAATTGAAGTTTACGCCGGCTGTGATCGTTCTTGCCTGCGGATAGGCGGCGTAGTCGACGCCGGCCGTCTGCGGGTTGGCGCCCCCGTTGGAGCTTACTTCCGGATCGAATCCGTAATATTTGGTCGATACCCAGAGGTTCTGCGCCTGCAGGTAAATCCGCAGGGAGCTGTAGAGGCCGGGTTTCTTAGGCCGGAGCGTGTAGCCCAGGTTGAGGGTCCGGATACGGAAGAAAGAGGCGTTCTCTATAAACTGGGAAGAGTTCTGCATATAGTTCTGGAAGATGAGGGAAGCGCGGGGGATATCGGTCTTATCGCCTGCTTTTTCCCAGCGGCGGTTGACGATGGTGGCATTGTTGGCGTAGACCTGGTAGAGGACGTTGTTGGCATCCCAGCCGCCGCTGCTCCATCCTTCGGTCTGGTAGGTGGTACGGATGAGGTTGTATACTTTGTTGCCGATGCTGAATTGTGAAGAGACGGACAGGTCCCAGTGCTTGTATTTAAAATCGTTTGTCCAGCCACCGAAATAATCCGGGGTGGCTTTGCCCAGGACCTGCTGATCGTTGTCGTCGATGACGCCGTCTTTATTCAGGTCTTCATATTTCGGGTTGCCGGTCTGCGGGTCGACGCCCTGGTATTTGATGCCCCAGAAGGTTCCTTCGGCTTGTCCCACTTTCAGGATATGGGTGGGGAACAGGTCGGTGTAGGCGCTGAGCAGTTCGTTGTCGGTGTAGAGGGATTTGATCTTGTTTTTAAGATAGCTGATATTGAAGCTGGTGGTCCAGGTGAAATCTTTGGTCTTGATGGGGTAAGCGGTCAGGGATAATTCGACGCCTTTGTTTTCTACTTCGCCGGCGTTGATGGTGATGGAGGAGAAGCCGGAGGTCCCGGGCAATACGGCCTGGGAGAGCAATTTGGTCCGGTTGCCTTTAAAGAATTCCACGGAGCCGCTGAGCTTGCCGCCCAGTATTTCGAAGTCGGTACCGACGTTGAACATTTTATTTCGTTGCCAGGTGAGGCCGGAGTTACCGAGGTTGGTGGGTCTGAGTCCTGCGTTGCCGTCATATCTTCCCGGGCTCCAATAGCTCTGGTATTGGAAGTCTCCGATCTCCTGGTCGCCGGTGAGGCCATAGCTCAAACGCACTTTGAGGTTGCTGAGCCAAGAGGAATGTTCCAGGAATTTTTCTTTTGTCAGTACCCATCCTGCGGAGAAGGCCGGGAACAGTCCCCAACGTCCGGAGGGGTCGAAGCGGGAGGATCCGTCGTAGCGGGCGCTGAGGGAGAGGAGATATTTTTCGTCATAGTCGTAGTTGGCTCTTCCCAGGAGGGAGACGAGGCCCCAGCCGTAGTTGGTGACGGGGGCGGAAATAATGGTGGTGGCGCTACCGATATTTTCCAGGCCGCTGCCTTCGGGGAAACCCTGGGCGTGGATGGAGGTCTTCTCATACCGGGAGGACTGGACGGTGAAGCCCCCCAGTGCGGTGAGGTGATTTTTTTCACCGAAGGTATTCTGGTAGGTCAGGGTATTCTCGTTGAGCCAGGTGAGGTCACGGTAAGTGCCTTTGCTAGCCTTGCCTCCTACTGTTTGGCCGTCGGTGGTGAGCGGGTCGAAGAACTGGTCGTCGATTATATTGGTGTAGTCGGTGGTGAAGGAGCTACGGAATTTCAGTTGTTTTAACAGGTCGATGTCTGCGAAGACGGTGCCGATAAAGCGATAATTGGTGGTAAAGGCTTTTATCAGTTTGGCTGATTTTATGGGGTTGTCGCTTAACCAGCTGGCCTGGTATTGGGTGAAGTCGGCATAGCTGCCATCGGGGTTGTAGACGGGCATCAGCGGGGAGGCGCCGATGGCGTTGGTGACGATGCCGGTATAGGTGTCGTCATTAAAGCTGCGGCGGTTGCGTCCATAGGTAAAAGCGGCGTTGGTTCCGATACTGACGCGGTCGTTGACTTTATTGTCGAGGTTGAATCGGAAGGAGGCGCGTTTGTAATAGTTCTCGATGACGATGCCTTGCTGATCGAAATAGTTGCCGGCCATGAAGAAGCGGGTCTTGTCATTTCCCCCCCGGGCGGACAACTGGATATTGGCAATCGGAGCGGTACGGAAGATCTGGTCGAGCCAGTTGGTATTGACGCCGGTATTCCAGGAATCAGGGAGGGGGTTGGTTAGAACGGCGGGGTCGAAGCCTGCGGGGAATTGGGTGGGGTCCTGCTGATAAAGTTTCAGGTCCTGTGCGCGGGCGTCTTCTTCTAAAGCGACAAAGCCTTTGCTATCCAGGAATGGTATTTTGCGGGCAACATTTTGAATGCCGGCGTAGCTGTTCAGGCTAAATTCTGTCCGGCCGTTCTTGCCTCTTTTGGTAGTGACGAGGACGACTCCGTTGGCGGCGCGGGCTCCGTAGATAGAGGCGGCGGAGGCATCTTTGAGGATCTCGATGGACTCGATATCATCGGGGTTGATGTCGCTGATGGAGCTGAGGTTCTGTCCGCTTCCCATTTCTTCACCGTCGGTATTATAGGAGGTGGAGAGGGAGGAGTTGCTTTCGCTGAGCATGGGGACTCCGTCTACGACGTACAGGGGGTTATTGGCTCCCCGGACGGATACGAGCAGGCCGGCGCCTGGGGTGCCGGAGGGCGTGGTGACTAGTATGCCGGCGACCTTGCCTTGTATGCTTTGTGCGATGTTAGAGACGGGCTGGTCTTTAAATTCTTTATTACGGATCGAGGAGATAGCGCCGGTGATATCGCTCTTCTTTTGTTTGAGATATCCGGTCAGGACGACGTCGCTCAGGACGCTGACGGATTCTTCGAGGTGGACGGAAATTGCGGTAGAGGAGGATCCGGAAAAGGGGGCTTCTTTATTGGCATAACCGACGGAGCTGACGATCAGGGATCCGGCAGCAGTGGAGGCATGGAGGGTGAAGTTGCCGTCTGCGTCGGTCTGAGTCAATTCTCTGGATTTACCTTTTACCTGGATGGAGGCTCCTGCGATGGGGAGTCCGTCTTTTCCCGTGATCCTTCCTTTCAGGATGGTGCCTGGCTGCTGGCTGAGGGAGGGTAAGGTTTGGAGAGCGCCCATGGATAGTACCCATAGCCATAAAAGCAGTTTACGGTTCATAAGCAGTTGATTTGGTTGTTAAAATGCAGATTAGTGTTAAAAATGGAAGAATATGGCGGCAACCCTTATCAGATAATAAATATCAATAAGTCAAATGAGTCAGAATATAAGTCGAATTATTTTTCCGGAAATACGCTTAGAAAGTGATAATCAATGGTGTTAATCTGGTCAAATTTTAGTAGATTCATTGGTCAGATTATGACCCCCATTTTTTACAAGGCCGGGATACCCTTGAATTAAACACATATAATAATTAGCAATACGAATATATGTATTTATCTGATAAAATCAAGAAAGCGATGGAGGTTCATCCGGCGATTGTGTCAGCGTTGAAAGGGAAGAGCAAGGAAGTCAGCTGGGGCCGGTTCACCAGAACGCAGTTCAACCTGATAGCGCGGGTGATCAACAAGCAGGTCAGCCGGGAGGTGATGGTCAATACGGATCTGGTGGAGATGCATCTGATCATCGGCAGGCAGCAGTTGGAAAAGCAGTTGTTCACAAAGCATTTCCAGCAGGTATATGATTTTGTGCGGTGGCTGGGTAATCTGAGGGAGTACCAGGTTTTCAACTGGATCAGCGGGAAGACGTTGCAAAGTTACTGGCATGGGGGGGAGGCGAAATATATTAAGATCAACGTACTGCTGGTTTTTTTGCAGGTGCCGTTTGCGGATTGGGATGCCTGGCTGCAGGAGCGGGGAAGGCAGGGGGAGGAATATGGGTATAGTTTGTCGAAGGTGCCTGTGTCGGGGGGAATATTAGGAGGGGGTAAAACCGCATTGGGGATCATAAAGGCGTATTATCTGGGGAATTACTTTTTGTATTATCAGAAGACGGATGGGAGTAAGAATATCGTCAAGACGCCGTTTGTCTTACGGGAGTCGGAAAACGGGCAGGTGCTGGTGAAGTCTGTATCGGAGGGGCATCGGTATAGTGGGAAGGTGATGGGGATCCGGGATGGCTGTCTTTATATTAATTGTCAGAACCTGGATTTCGAGGAGATGGAGCAATATGTTTTCAATATCGGGCTGGAGACGAAGCCTCAGGTATTGTTTGGGGTATCGAATACGGTGAGTGTGAAGAGCCGGAGGGCGGTAGCATTGAAGAATATCCTGGTGAAACAATCGGGGAATGATCCGGGGTTTGACAATATACAGGAAACGGAGATTCCGTTCAGCAAGCGTTATATGTCTCTGACGGAGGAGGCGATGGTGATGGGATATTGGAAGTCTGCGGCTAATCATATCATTATAACGCCGAGCTGCTGCAATTTATCCGATCTGGCGGGACTGTAGGGCGACTGTAGGGAGACTGTAGGGAGACTGTAGGGAGACTGCGGGGAAGGGGTGCGGGGAAGACCCATTGGAACTTTGTGGTAACGGATTTTTCGGTAACGGACCGGGTGAAATATATTATCAATTACGGAATATTTTTTAAACTGTTGTTTAGGGACAGATTGTCTTTAACAAAAAAACTTTTTGGAATTTTTATTGGTTCCTTTAATTTGCAAGTGCAATAAAAGAAACCTTATCATGAGAAAATTATTTCTACGTTTATTGGACGATGATAGTCCCGGGCATCCGCCTTACGTCTTTATTCCTTTCTTTATCACTATTCAAAGCGGCAGCCATCCAGCTGGCCGATAAAAAACACCCCTAATCGCTATCGTTGAATCTTACCTGGCAGAACCGGCCGGTGAGGCCATCTTATTGGCCGATGCCGTTAATCAGGGCTGTGAGGCAGGCAATAATTAATTTTTAAACCTTAAAACAACCAATTATGGAAGCGTTATTGCAATATTTGGGAACATTCGATCAACTCACGGAGGAGTTCGCCAAAGACTTTCAGGATGCCGTGAAAACCAATGAATTTGAAAAAGGGCATTATTTATTAAAAGCGGGGAATGTGAGCGAGCATATGCATTTTATCGACAAAGGATGTGTGGAATGTTATTTGGGAGACAAGTCCACGAAAGAAACGTTGTGGTTCATGGTGGAAGGAGAGATAGCGATCTTTAAAAACAGTTTTTACGATCAGATCAAGAGTGAGGCGAGCATCGTGGCGTTAGAAGACACGCGGGTATTCAGCATTTCCTATACCGATCTGGAGCGACTGTATGTTCAGCATCCTTTTATGGAGCGGGTTGGGAGGAAGATAACGGAGTTCTATCATAAGCGGAGCGATATCAAATCTTATATTTTGTATCCCAAGAGGCCGGAGACAAGGTTTGAACGGTTTTCCAAATACAGGCCGGATATTGTAGCGCGTGTCTCTCAGAAGCATCTGGCGTCATTCCTGGGAATGAGGGAGGAAACGCTGAGCCGGTTAATGAAGGAGCGTCAAAAGAAAGAGGGGCAGGGATAGTTCCGCAGTCAATATTACGCATAACCATAGACGCTTTCATCAAGGCGTCTTTTTTTATTGCAGGTATACCATTTTGTGCCGCGCAGGAAGCGCGGCGTCATTCTCTTTCTTTCCCAATGCCCGTCCTGGGGATAGTTTCCCTGGCAGTTTCTATTTAACAAAACCCCAAATTGATTACGCTCAAGAACAACAATTGATTGTAATCAAGAGTCCACATTGATTGCAATCAATAATTGATTAGACTCAACCGCTCTCATTGATTGTAATCAAGATATATTTTTAAAAATCGCTAAATTTTTTTTTGTGAAGCGTATATGCATTGTAGTTTTGTTTCACCGGAGGGCAGTAGTTCTTTCGGGATAAAGAAAAAGTGGAAGGGCGGAAAAAATAAAGTCATGGTAGTATCATTCGACTGGTATAAGTATTCAGTTGTTTTTGGTTTCATGAAAAGGGAAATCAAAACTGCTGTTATGCCGGATATGCATTGGCCGGGGCTCTCCGGACCGGTGAAATCCGAAAGCCGGGACTGTGAAGGTCCGAAAGCAGGGGCATCGGAAGATTTCTTTCATCTTGCCAATGCGATAAAAAGCGAGTTGAGCGTCCACATTCGGATGTCGGCTATCAGGAGGCTGGGGAAGCAGGAGTTATTACTATCGCTGCGTAATTTATTAAAACCTTATACGGCATTGGCTGTGCAGCAGGCGTATGCTTTCCGGGTAGCTATCAGTAATGCAATAGAAGAGGAAGTAAAAAAATACTGCTCCATTCATCTGAACAGGCAGGAATTATTAAAGCTATGGCAGAGCGGGGGTGAGTGGGATCTATGTTGAATCTTTATTTTTTAACCTTTAAAATGGCTGTGTATGAAACATGAATTTGCTATTCTTTCAGGAAGTTTGTTCATTGGCCTGGTGGCCAGTGTGATGGGCCAGTCGGCCGGCCCGCCCAATCAGGCATTCATCAATCCGTCTCCGGTTGTCCATGCTACTGCATCAACTACCGGTCCCCCGCCCGTTCCCGGGAAGAAGAGTCCATCCATCAATGAAGCGTTGCTGAAGGGCTGCTGTGAAAAACTGGTTAGTGACAAGCGAAGGATCTATTATTTAAACACCCGGAATTACAGGATGAGCATGCAGGTGAAGGGCATCTATACCCGGGATAATATGATCTTTTTCCGCCTTGTGCTGTCTAATCACTCTCATCTTGATTATGACATTGACAGTATCCGTTTTTATATAGCGGACAATCGCTGGAGGAAAAACACTTCGTTAAAGGTCGCGGGGTTATCGCCTGTTTATGTTTATGGGAATACGCAAGTGATCCGGGGAAAGAGCCAGGAGCTTCCTGTGGTCGTTCTGCCGCGGTTTACCATTGGTTCGGGCAAGCACCTGGTCATTGAGCTGCTGGAAAAGAACGGCGGAAGGAACCTGCAGCTCCAGGCTTACAATTTTACGCTGTTACGATCCCGGCTGATCTGATTTCCGGTGGAGATCCGGACTGATCTGAATTCTGTTAGAGATCCGGATTGATCTGAATTCCGTTGGAGATCCGGACTACCGTAAATCCTACCCAGGATATAGCCTGACATGCGTCTTATTATTAACTTTTACAAACATATCATCATGAATCATGAGAATCTCGAATTTCTCCAGGACAATCTGAAGTACCTGGGTTTTGGCGAGCAACAGCTACTCAACGAAGAGCTGGAGCAAAAGATCGTCGGGGAAGCAAAGGAATTCCAGTTGTTTACGGAAGCTTTCTATGACGATGACTATAAGCTGGAGGCTACGCTTTATTTCAGGAGGGGCGATCAGAACGAAATGTATTTCTTCAATAAGTATGAAGCATTACTACGAAAAGGCGAGGCCCCGGAAAAGGACAGAAAGCAAACTTTCTATATCAGCAAAGGGACTGGCATCACCCTTAAAGAAGCGTATAATCTTTTACAGGGAAGGGCGGTGTACAAAAACCTGATCAATTTCGAAGGCGAAAAGTACAATGCCTGGCTACAGTTGAATTTTGAGGAGATGGACCTTAATCATAATTATAAGATGAAGCAGTATCGCTCGCAGTATGGTTATGATCTGGAAATGGTATTGCAGAAGTATCCGATCAGGGAGTTAAAAATGGAAGAATCCAAAGCTTTGCTGATCAGGGCTCTTCAAAGGGGGAACCTTCAACCGGTGCATTTCCTGAAAGCGAATAGAACGGAAAAAATGTTTATCGAAGCAAGTCCTCAATTTAAATCGATCAATATCTACACATCGACCGTTATGGCTTTACAAAAAACCATCAAAAAGCCGGTCCGGGTAACCAGGGACGCGGTTCCTGAAGAACCGGATGGCCCCGAGGGCGGGGAATTGAAGGAAGAGGATGCTGTTGCCCAGGAAGAAGGGAGCGAGGAAGGGATAGAAACATTGTTCAATGAGCCATCGGAAACAACGGTAAGTAACCCATCTCCGGCTAAAAAAGGAAGCCGGAAATAGGAATTTGTTTTTTATAACCTGTAAATTTAAAAGTATGTGTGCTAAAAAAGCGTATGCTGCAACCAGCAAGAAAAAGAGAAAGAGGATTGTCTTTATTGTAATGGTGATGGGATCGCCCTTACCTTTTGGGGATTCGCCTTTTTCGGAGAAGGGGAAGAAGGAAGAGGAGGTCAAAGAGGGCGAAGAATCCTGATTGTAGGTCCTGAATGAGGTAAAGATGTTCCTTATCCGGGGGTAACCAAAAAGGGAGAGAAACTCAAGTCCTGAGCAAAGGGGTGTGAGATCCTGGGCACAGGCTTGAGTTTCTTCATCGGAAAGATTAAACCCAGTCCTTGTATATGTCCCAAACCAGGAAAGCTGTAAAATTTTCTATATTGACAACTTTTACGGCTGGTACAATTGCAGGTGTTATTGTATACCTGATTAATATATTACCGGCTAATGAAGTTATAGGAGCAGCATTGATCCATTTATTGGCGGGAACTTTTGTCGCTTTTATGTTCCTCTATCTGGCGTTGCTTTTATTAAGGCCTAAATTGCTAATATCGCCTTACATATGCAAACGGGGAAATAAATATTGGTTCAAAATAGTAAACAAATCAATGTATCATGCCTTTGACGTAAAGATCGAGCTCTTTCGAATGGTGCCGATAAATCATAGCGGAGGCCGATCCAATGTGGATATTCACGCTGTTAAATTACACACTTCGGATTGGACGAGCATTAATAGGTTTAGGAGGAAATATAGCGAGGAGGATCCTTTTTCTTTATTCGCACAAACGATCTTTACTGAGGAAGATCTTGAAGTTCCATTAAGAGAAAATGGTAGTTACCTGGAACTTCAATTGACGGCAAGACACGGTCTGACGGGGTTGGCAGACAGGTTTATAATGCAATTCCCCAATGAAACCATTATAAAAACCGGAGACAAGTTCTGTTTCGGTGAAAATTTAGGAACCCAACCTGAAAATCAATCATTTTAAATTCGGGAGCTGTTGAAATAACCTTAAAATATTTTCTTGAAATTGTTTTGCGGTTAGGGTATTTTTTTGGAGGGCGGATTTTAAGGGTGAGAAAAATATATTTTTCCCAGAGAGAAATTATAAATTTGTAAAAATGTAATAGCGTATGAAATTTTTATCCTTTTATGACGGGCAAGCGACCAAGAAATAGATTCATTTATAAGACGCAGGAAAGGGGCGGGTATTGATCGTCCCTTTCCTGCGTTTTTGTGCCTGTCTGTTGGTTATAATCCTTCCCGCGAGTAAATTTCGGCTATTGATCGATGCCTTCCTGTGCTAAGAAAGTACGGTAATAAGGCCTTTAATAATAGCACCCAGTTTGACGCCTTCGAAGACCCTGGATTCCGTACTTCCATGCTGTAGTACTGATTTCTCATGTGAACTCACGCACATCTCGCATCCATTAACGGAAGAGATGACCAGGCTCACCAGCTCAAAGAACTCCTTGCCCAACACAGGGTTGGCCATGATGCTCATTTTGATGCCGGCAGGCTGGTTGTTATAAAAATCTTTCTGTATAAAGTGGCGGAAGCGATAGAATATATTGTTTGTATTCATCAGGGAGGTGCAGGCGATTATTTCGGCGATCTCTGCATCAGAAGCTCCTTCTGTTTTTGCCAGGCCTGTGAAGGCATCCTGCAAAAGCGTATATTTTTCATTCACTGCCACGGCCAGGGCCAATAACAAAGATTCCTTCCTGTTGAGGTATTGAGCATTGTTAAGCACATTGCCCACGTTGATCTTCAGATCCTTGATGAACCTTGCTTCAACCGCTACCAATGCCTGCACATTGGCAGAAGGTTCATAGCCGGTAATGTTAAGCTCATTCAATAAATTCTGAAAAGTCTCATTCTGTATAGTTACTGTTGCGCTCATCTTATTCCAGTTTGTTGATAAAAAGCAGGCTGCCTCAAAAGAAAAGCAGGCAGCCTCATTTTTTTAATAATTCCGACTAGTTCAGGCTTAACGCTTCTGTCAGTGTTTCTTCGCCTTTCTTCCAGTTGCAAGGGCACAGTTCGTCTGTCTGCAAAGCATCCAGTACACGGATTACTTCCTGTACGCTGCGGCCAACATTAAGATCATATACGCTTACCCAGCGTACGATACCCTGGGGGTCAATAATGAATGTAGCGCGATAAGCGATCTTTTCTTCTGTATCCAGGATCCCTAATTCTTCTGCTAATGATTTGGAAGTATCGGCCAGCATGGGGAATTTCAGATCCCGCAGATCGCTGTGATCTCTTCTCCAGGCTGCGTGTACGAATTCAGAATCCGTAGAAGCGCCGATTACAACGGTGTCCCTGTCGCTGAATTCGCTGTTCTTCTTATTGAATTCGGCGATTTCGGTAGGGCAGACAAAGGTAAAGTCCTTGGGCCACCAAAACATTACGGTCCATTTGCCTTCCGCGCTGCCATATTCCTGCGTCAATTCCGTAAATTCTTTTCCTTTTTCGATAGATACTACTGCTTTTTTCCTGAATGCAGGAAACTTTTCTCCAATTGATAAGACTCTGTTGGACATACTATTAAATTGTTTTTTAACAAATAAAGAAATTACTTCTTCTGCAGGCGGGCAATCGTCGTATTTAAGGGGGCTGTCCTTGTAATGTGGCAACCAGATGCGCAAATGTACAATCTCTTCTCATAGGATATGATCATCATTTTCTATAAACTAATAGATAAAATCTATGGGCTAAGTATGGGATTGGCGAGGCTGGAGTCGGGTTGGGGTTGGGCGCTTGTCAGATCGGAGCAGAGTCGGCGGGCTGGCCCAGGGGCATCTCATCGGTGAGCATGAGCTGCACCAGGCCTGTAATAGCGGCGCCGAAAATGGCGATCATGGCGAAGGACCAGCGGAGTCCTGCTACTTCTGCCACGTAACCAACCAGCGGGGGCACGATCAGGAATCCGAAATACCCTACCGTTGAAACGGCGGCGATCGCCGATCCGCTGCTCATGCCGGCAGAGCGGCCGGCCATACTAAAAACCATGGGTATTACGCAGGAGACTCCGAAGCCTGTCAGCATAAAGCCCAGACCTGCCACCAGCGGATAAGGGAGCAGTGTAGCCAGGAGGAGGCCCGAGCAGATCAGCAGGCCACTATAGGTAAACATGTTTTTTATCCCAAAGCGATTGGCCAGTTTGTCCCCTGTAAAGCGGCCCAGGGTCATGGAGATCATATAGACGACGAACCCCAGGGTAGCGATCTTCGCCGAGGTATGTACGGCTTTGCGAAAAAAGATTCCGCTCCAGTCATACATGGTCCCTTCGCAGGCCATCGAAGCAAAGGAGATGAGTCCGTATTTTGCCAAAGCGCGGTCCGGGAGGGCAAAGAGGGGTCTGCGTTCCCGGGCGTGCGGTTGTTGGGGCAAACTACCGGGATAGGCATAGACGACCAGCGCCACCAGCAGGAGCCCTACTATAAAAAAATGCCAGCCGGGCGAAATGGCGAAAGATACCATCAGCGAGCCCAGTGCTGCGCCTCCGAATCCTGCCAGGCTCCAGATCCCATGAAAGCGGGCGATGATCGACCGGTCGTAAAAAGCCTGCACTCCTATCGATTGGGCATTGGCGGAAATATTCAGGAGGTTACGGGAGGCTCCGAAGCAGAACAGGGCCAGTACCAGTTCCCAGGTGTAGGTGGCAAAACCAATTACACATAACATAATGTTAAAAGACAAGGCGCCTATCATCATGATCCGGCGGCTGTCGAAACGGCTCAGCAGCACCCCGGTCACGGGCAGGGTCAACATCAATCCGATCGGCAGCGCAAATAATACGGCGCCCAGTTGAGCCTCGTTAAGATGTAATTGTTGCTGGATCGTAGGGATGCGGGATGCCCAGGTGGAGAATCCGAACCCGGAAACGAAGAAGAAAATAGCGACCATTATTCTTATGCGGCCGGGGGGGAACTGTGTGGATTGGGGTGTCCGATTTGGGGATGACGGTTCCTGAGAAGGTGATGGTGAAGAGGGAGGAGAGGACGGTTCGGACGACGGTGAGTAAGGGGGCATAGTTACTGATCCTTTTAATGAGTAAGCAAAAATAAGAATCTGGCAACCTTTTTGCGGCCTTTTTCTAGACCAATGTCTAATTGCTCCAGATAGATTGTTCCTTCCCTTTACCGATAGACTGTTTCTCCCTTTACCGACGAACCGGAAATATTCGACTAACCTGGTCATTTTTCACTTAAAATAAAGGAGGTCTTATGTCTACGAAAGATTTAACAAGAAGAGAAGAAGCACTGCCTTCCGTCTTCCATGATTTTTTCAAGCCCTGGGACAAGTGGTTTGACACCAATGGTGGTTCTTTAGCCCGAATGTTAACAGTACCGGCTGTGAATATTGCGGAAAAACAGGACCATTATGAAATCTCTTTAGCGGTGCCCGGCATGAAAAAGAATGACTTTGACATTGATGTGGAAGGAAACATGCTGACCATCAGCGCCGAGACGGAAGAGCAACTGGGAAAAAAAGAGGAAAAGCACACGAGAAGAGAGTTTAATTATACCTCTTTCTCCAGGAGCTTTACCCTACCGGAAGGGGTTGTAAGAGACAAAATCGATGCATCGTATGAGAATGGGCTACTCAAACTGATGGTGCCGAAAACGGAAGAAGCCCGGAAGCCGGCTTCCAAACATATACCTGTCAAGTAAGCAGGTAGTGATAGCGGAGGCTGGCGGATGACAGCAGATCCCTGCCACTTCGGAGTGGCAGGGATCTGCTGTTTCATACTGTTATTGAAAGGCGCTTTTTAATTGAATGTATTTATTCAGGTCATGGGAAACGAATCCCTGTCCTTTCATTTTTGTCACGTAGGAGGGGGTCACCCCCATGGATTTCAGGGCGGGGAGTTGATCCAGGGGAATATTATCGAAACCGATGCTACGGAACTGCTTTACAAATTCCGGGGTGATGCCCAATGCTTTCAGCGCGGGAAGCTGCTCCAGGGAGATGTCCGTATAACCGATGTCGCGGAAGCCTTTGACGAAAGCGGGCGTGACGCCTAAGGATTTCAGAGCCGGGAGCTGTTCGGCGGAAATATCCCTGAATCCGATACTGCGGAATCCGTTTATAAACTCCGGCGTTATTTCCTGGGCTTTGATGGCTACCAGTGCTTGTACCGGCACGTCTTTAAAGCCGATGGCCTGGAAGCTTTTTATATAGGGAGCATCGATATTGAGGGAGCGCATGGTGATCAGGTCATTCATGGCGATATTGTCATACCCGGCCGTTTTCAGGGATGCTATATATGGGGAATCGATGTTAAGGGACTTAAAGGCAATGAGATCATCAGCCGAGGGAAGAGTAGCCTGATTGGCTGGAACGGCCGGAGTAGCGGCGTTCGGGGTGGAAGCCTTTGTAGGCGCGCCCGGGACGGGAGCGGGAGGAACCCGCACAGGAGCGGAGACATTGACAGGTGCGGATACGGATACCTGCCCGGAGGGATAGGCCTGGACAGAGGAGGTGCTGGTTCCGGGAGAGGCGGCCGTTTGAGGCGAGGGCTTAGCCTGGAAAGCCGTCGCGTCGCCGGAGAAAGAGGGCATTGAGGAGCCTTGTGCGTGGCTCAATTGTTTGATATAACGTCCATCGATCCCCTGTGCCTTAAAGGCGATGAGCTGATTGACACCGAGGCTGGTATAGCCGGCGGAATGCAGGTCTTCGATATAAGCCTTATCGATATTCATCGCTTTGGCTGCGATGAGGTCATTCTCTGATATATTGGGGTAGCCCATTTCCCTCCAGGATTGGATATAGGCATGATCGATGCCCATGGCTGACATGGCGATGATGTTGTTCTTCGAGACATGGGGATACCCGTTGTGTTGCAGCATGTCTACATATTCGTTCTTAATATTAAGCAGGAAGAAGGCGAGCAGGTCATCGTCATTCAACATATCGATCCCTTTTTGACGAAGTGTCTGTACGTAGTTATCATCCTGTTTGAAAGAATAGTGGCCGTATCCCTGTGTGCCGTCGAATTGTCCGGTGAAGTAGAGGGTGCCTGCTTCGCGGACCAGCTTGAATTCGGTCTTGCCAATGCCGGGGAGGTTGGCCAGTTCGCTTTTGAGGATGCAGGTGTTGTTGGACCAGGCATGGTCATCTTTATCGCTTTTGAACTCAAAGCATAGTTTATCGTCTTTGGTGGTGGCGAACCAGGAACCTTCTTTTCTATCGAAGCTGGGGGCACCGCCGAGAGCCCCTGATAGGCCGGAGGACGATGGGGAGCCGGTGGCTGCTATTTCGCCCGTGCCGGACTGACCTGGGTTGGTGGACTGGCCGAAGGCTGCCGGCTTATTGAGTGCGCATACCAGGCAGGTGAGCAGGGGCAGTAAAAAGAAATATCGCCAGATGGTGTGCAGGGAGGAATTTTTGCTATTCATCATGATAATACGTCGTTTTAAAAGTGATTGGTTATAATTAGTGGTGATGCCAAAGGGTTGGTTGGGTGCGGCTACTTTCAGCAGGCTCAGCTGGTAGGCCGATCTTTCCACTTCGTAGGTCCGGAGAAGGGCCTGATCTGTGAGGAATTCGAGGTTGTTCTCCACTTCTTTGCGATAGAGCCAGGCAAATGGGTTGAACCACTGCAGCACGATCAGGATCTCCGCGAGCAGGATATCGATGGTATGCCGGTCGCTGGCATGGATCTTTTCGTGCAACAGGATCTGGCTGTAGGTGTCCCAGTCGTATTTGGAGGGGTTGATAAAAATATTATGCCCGAAGGAGCAGGGGGCGCGGTCGCCGGCCGTTTCGACGATCCGGAAAGGGCCATCCTGTACGATGGGGCGGGTGTAGGACTGGTATAATAATACGATGATCTGCAAGAGCAGGTTGGCTCCGAAAATTATAACACCAAACAGGTAAAGCCAGTAGAGTCCTTTAAATAATTGGGGAAGGAGCCGGGTGACTCCGCTTGTCGGAGAGGCCGATAAGCCGGAGCCTTGACTGACTTCAGAAGAAAGGCGGGCTGATGAGTTCGGTGTTGTGTTGGTGAATGGGTTGGTCCGTGTGCCGGTGGATGGTTCGGCAGACGAATGGAGAGACGGATTTGCCGATGTATTGGTTGACGAGCTGGTGGACGAATTGGATGGCGGAATCGCTGTTGTGCCGGGGGATGGAGCGGCCGCAGTGGATGGGGCTATGGATGAAGGCTGTTGGGTTGCGGAGGCCAGGAAGGAGGGGCTGCGCCAGCTCCATTGCTGCGGGATGGGTACCAGCGGCAATAGGAAAGAGACTCCCACACAAGCCAGGAGGGTGTACCGGTTAAGCCGGAAGAAGGTGCCTTTTTGCAGGAGCGCCTTATAGAATAAGAAGCAGGCCGTGATAATGACGGTGACATGAAGGATATAAGGTATCATTTCTTTTGGGATTTAATGATCTCCAGTATTTCGTTGATCTCTTCTTTCGATATTTTTTGTTCTTTGGCGAAATAGGCCAGCATGCTGGGATAGGAATTATTAAAGTACTGCCGGACCATATCGTCAAAAGCGTGTTTCTGGTACTGGTCTTTGGACACGACGGGGAAATAGCGGAAGGTGTTGCCAAAGGTCTCATGATCCAGAAAGCCTTTTTCTTCCAGGATGCGCACCATGGTAGCCACGGAATTATAATGGGGTTTGGGTTCGGGCAGCTCAGCGATGATGTCTTTGATGAAGGCTGTTCCCAGATGCCAGCAGGCTTGCATGATCTGTTCTTCTCTTTTGGCTAGTTTTTGCATGATGATGTCCTGATTGTAAAATAAAGCTACTACTAATGGATTAGTTTTGCAACTAATCCATTAGTTTTTTTGAAAAAAATTTTCGGAGGGAGGGGTGGCAGGGATTTCGGGGTGAGGCAGGAAATGGATATTATATTTGTTCTTTCATCATTCTCTAATTATAACCTCTCTTATGAATTATTCCGGGTTAGCCCCCTCCCCTTCCGTCCGGATCGGTCGTCTGATGCCGGTCCGTCTTATTTTTTTGTTAGCGGCTTCTTTTATATCCTGCGGGCCATCCATTCATTCGTTCCAAGTGGACCAGCAGACCATTACTGCTGCCGATTCGGTGAAGGTGAACTGGGAGGTGTCGGGGAAACCGACCTTGCTGATTCACGAAGCTGAGGAGAGGATGGAGTTAACGCTGGTTGCGCAAAAGAACGGGAAGGAGGCGAGGCAATTCATACAGGTGATCGTGCTGCCTCCGGGATCGGTGGATACGATAATCTTCCCCGTTGGGGGCGCGCAGGGGGATACGTTATTGGCGGCCGGGGAAAAGAATAGTACCCGGTGGGGGGATCATTTTCAGCTTGGATCGGTTGCGTCTGCTTCGGGCCGGCCGTTGCTGGTGACACATGGGGGAAAGACGGTCTGGCTGGACGGGCAAAATCCGGATACGGTCACTTTTCGGGGAATGGCCAATAGCGGGCTTTGGGAGATCCGGAGCCTGATGACCGATGCAGAAAAAACGAATCCGGCTACTGCTCCTGCCGTGCTGCGTCTGCGAACAAAACTCCTTTACAAAAAACAGTAAATACGCAGGTCATGTTAGATTCAATAAAAACCATTGTCCTTTTGCAATTCGAGAATCGTTCTTTCGACCATATGCTGGGGCATCTGAGTTATGACAATACCAACCCGCAGGTGAACGGGCTGAAGCAGGACCTGAGCCAATACCAGAATTTTTACAAGGGGGATGCCTATACTCCTTTTATGTTTACGGTCGACACCAATCTGACGGATGATCTGCCGCACGAGTATACGGATGTGGCTACGCAGCTTGCCTGGTCGGGGCTACGCAAGCAGTTTCAGATGACGGGGTTCGTGGAGGCATATGCCAATAAAACGGGCAGGAGTCCTAATCCGCAGGCGGATCCCATGGGGTTTTTCGGGGCGGAGCATGTGCCGATCACTCATTTTCTGGCTGGCGCCTTCTGCGTGTGTGATCAGTGGCATTGTCCTCTTCCCTCCAGCACTCAACCCAATAAGACGATGGCTTTGTGCGGGGAGAGTTCGATCTATTATACCAAGACGCAGTTGATCAGCGCCACGAATAATCTATTCGACTGGATGGATAAGGCCGGGGTGCGTTGGAGGGTCTACCATGACGGTCTTTCTTTCTTCATTTTATACAATTCGCTTTGGGGGCATGTGCTCGGTCCTCATTTCCGGGATTATGAGAATCTCTATAAGGATTTTCAGCAGGAACATGACGATACTTTCCCGCAGGTGATCGTGGTGGAGCCTTCGTACCAATCCGGTCCACACCTGGGACCGGACCACCCCAACTGCAACCATGCGCCGCTGGCGATTGGCTGGGGGGAGGATTTTCTCCGGAGGACTTATGAGGCGGTGACCAGTAATGCAGCCCGCTGGGGCAATACGCTGATGCTGGTCTATAGCGATGAGCATGGGGGCTTCTTCGATCATGTGGCGCCGCCTGCGATCGCTTATACGACGGAGGGAGCCGATCCGCATACATTCAGCAGTCTGGGACCAAGGATTCCGGGGTTGATCATTTCGTCTTTTGTCAAAGAGGGGTCGATCTGTCATCAATTGCTGGATCATACTTCGGTATTGCAGTTGCTGGCGGAGAAGTTCACCCCCGGCACCCCTTATTCTCCAACGGTGGAGGACAGGCGTAAAAAAGGGATCGGCAGTATCTCGGCCGCGCTGGATATGACGCTTCCTACCCGGGCAGCCCCTGCCCCACCCCAGCAGCCGATCTCCGTGAGCAGCGCCTTGGGGGATACGATTGCGACTCCGGCGGATACGGATCCAATGCGACAGTCTTTTGAGACTGCGGCGATGAATATGCTGGCGGCTCAGCCGGCCCCTGTGGGGGATAAATATCCCGAACTCCTTCAATGGAGGGATGTGGTGGCGAAAGCGCGGGCAAAGGGAGGAGACGGTGCGGGGAGCTGAAGCCGGGGGGAGGAGAATGAAGATTAGCGCAGAGCCGGGAAAGGTGAAACGGTGTAGATGGCCGGATGGAGAAATAATGTATATTTAAGCGCCGGCGGAAGTCCGGAAAAGCCACCGTATAAAATGAAAAAGGAACTGTCGATCCTTGTAACGATCTTATTATTATTTGTATCCGGACCTTCTTATTGCCAGGACGATATCGATTATTATAACAGGGCGGTGATAGAGTATGAGGCGGGGAATTACCGGGGTGCGGTCGAAGCGCTGACTAACAGCATAAAAATAAACCCTGCCGAAAAGGATGCTTATAATATGCGGGGGCTGGCTTATTACCAACTGAATCTGTTTGGGCTTGCCATCCAGGATTTTGACAAGACACTGGAGCTGGATCCCGGCTATGACAAAAACTATTTTTACAGGGGGTCTGCCAGGTTCAACCTACAGGACTTCAAGGGCGCGCTGGGGGAGTTCAAAAAGCAATTGGAGTTATTCCCCAGGGATCCGGCCAATTACAACAACTACGGGAATGCTAAAAATAACCTGAATGATTATGCGGGTGCGATAAAAGATTTTGACAAAGCCATCAAAATGCAGCCGGATTATGCCAGCGCCTATTCGAACAGGGGTGTTGCCGAATATGGGCTGAAGCAATTTGCGGCGGCGCTGAAGGACTTTAACAAGGCCATAGCGCTGAGTCCTGCGAATGCGGGGGCCTGGTTCTTCCGGGGGAAAACAAAGTATAAGCTGGGAGATGACGGCGGCGCCTGCAGTGACCTGGACAAGGCTAAGGAGCTGGGGCTCGATAAAGCGCAGAAGATCTTTTTGAAGGATTGTAAGCGATGGCTGCAGACGGATGATTATTATGCGAGCGCTATAGAAAAAAGGAATGGGAAGGAGTATCATGCGGAAATCGTCTTATTGGACAAGGCGATCGCGTTGATGCCGGAGGATGCGGAATTATATGCCAGCAGGGGTGGCGCCCGCATGGAGTTGACCGATTATAAAGGCGCCATTGCCGATTTTGATAAAGCGATCGGGTTGGACTCCAGTTCCTATATTGTCTTTTTACACAGGGGGCTCTCCAGGACGATGTTGAAGGACTATGCCGGCGCTATAAAGGATTTCGATAACTGTATCGCATTAAATCCTGCGAATCCCGATCCTTATTATAAGAGGGGGGCGGCCAAAGCGATCTTAAAGGACAGGCGCGGCGCCTGTGCCGACTTTCAGCAGGCGATAGCATTGGGGATGAGCGCGGATAAGGATATGGAGGAATATTGCAAATGAGGGGGCATGGCGGGATGCCCGCGCCGGAATGAGGAAGATGCCCGAGGAGACGCAGCTATCTGCGGCGCCCCGGGAAAGACGACGCTGTCGGGAAAAGCGCCAGGACGATGTGTTTATTCCCGGATACCTTCGAGGGTGAAGAGGAAGGCGTAGACCAGGGCGATATCTTTCAGGTAATCGAAACGGCCGGAAGCTCCTCCATGTCCATAGTTCATTTCGGTTTGCAGCAGCAGGGCGTTCCGATCGGTCTTCAGGGCCCTGAGCTTGGCCACCCATTTGGCGGGCTCGAAGTACTGGACCTGGCTATCGTGGAGGCCGGTGGTCACCAGGATATTCGGGTAGTCCTTTTTTTCAATGTTCTCGTAGGGTGAATAGGATTTCATATAGATATAGGCTTCCTCGTTTTGGGGGTTGCCCCATTCATCGTATTCGTTGGTGGTGAGGGGGATGCTCTCGTCCAGCATGGTGTTGATCACATCGACGAAGGGCACCTGGGCTACGAGGCCGTGCCAGAGATCGGGGCGCATATTTGCCACGGCGCCCATCAGCAGGCCGCCTGCGCTGCCGCCCTGGGCGTAGAGGTGGTCTTTGCCGGTGTATTGTTGTTGCAGCAGGTATTCTCCGCAATCGATGAAGTCCTGGAAGGTATTGATCTTTTTCAGCATTTTGCCGTCTTCGTACCAGTATCTTCCCATTTCCTGTCCACCCCGGATATGGGCGATGGCGAAAACGAATCCCCGGTTCAGGAGGCTGAGCCGGGTGCTGCTGAAACTGGCGTCCATGCTGTGTCCGTAGGAGCCATAGGCATACAGGAGCAGGGGGTCTGTGCCGTCTTTTTTAAAGCCTTTGCGGTAGACCAGGGAGATGGGAATGCTGACGCCGTCCTTTCCCGTTGCATAAAGTCTTTCTGTGGTATAATCGGACGGGTTGTATCCTCCTACCACTTCCTGCTGTTTGAGCAATTTCTTCTCTTTGGTATCCATGCCATAGTCGTAGGTGGAAACGGGCGTGGTGAGAGAGGTATATCCATAGCGGAGGGTGCGGCTGTTATAGTCGGGGTTGGCTCCGGTGGAAGCCATATAGGCCGGTTCTCCGAAGTCGAGGTAATGTTCCTGGATGTCGGTCAGGTTACGGATCCGGAGCTGGATGAGGCCATGCTTCCGTTCTGTAATGACCAGGAAATCGGCAAAGACTTCGATATCTTCCAGCAGGACGTCGGTGCGGTGCGGGAGTACTTCCTTCCAATGTGACCGGTCTGTCCGATCCAGGGGGCATTTCATCAGGCGGAAGTTTTTGGCATCCCAGTTGGTGATGATATAGAATTTGTCTTTTTGGTGGTCTACTTCGTATAAGACATCCTTCAACCGGGGCTGGAAGAGGGCGAACTCCGCCTGGGGCTGACTGGCATCGATAAAGCGTATCTCGGAGGACAGGGTGGCGGAGGAGACGATGAAGATAAATTTCCCTGACTTGGATTTCTTCAGGCCTATATAGTTGGAGTTATCTTTTTCTTCATAAACGGTGGTATCGGCGGAGGGGTCTGTGCCGAGGGTATGTCGCCGGATCTTTTCCGTCAGCAGGGTGACGGGGTTGTTTTCGGTATAGAAAATGGTCTGGTTATCGTTGGCCCAGACGAGGTTGCCGCTGGTGGAGGGGATGGCTTCTTTATAGAGTTGTCCGGAGGCCAGGTCTTTAATATAGATAATGTACTGCCGGCGGGAGACGGTGTCTACTCCGAAGGCCAGTAAATTATTGTCTTCGCTGATCTTGAAGCCGGTTGCGGAATAGTAGGCATGTCCTTTTGCCATTTCGTCGACGTCCAGGAGTATTTCTTCGGGGGCGTCGAGGGTTTCTTTTTTGCGGCAGTATTTAAAATACTGCTGTCCTTCCTCGCTGCGGGTATAGTAGTAATAGCCGTTCTTATAGACGGGGACCGATTCATCTTTTTCTTTGATGCGGGCTTTCATTTCCGTGAACAACAGATCCCGGAATTCCTTTGTGCCGCTCATCATGGCATCGAGGTAGGTATTCTCTGCTTTCAGGTAATCGATCACCTGGTCGCTATCGGGTCCTTTCCTGAAATAGTCGATCAGCCAGTAATAGTTATCACTTACAGTATCGCCGTGGAGGGTGCGTTCATGTGGTCTGGTTGCTGCGAGAGGCGGGGTAATGTCGCCGGGCCATTTGCCGGAGTCCTGCGTTGAAGGAGTCGTCATATATTGAATCGGAAGTTGTTATTAAAAAAAATGAGCGCGGAAGCTACTACTATTTTCGGATATGCGGATTATATACTTAGGGCTGGGTAGGGGTAAATGCCCAGTTGGCGGGTAGTGCAGGATACTTATTCGCTGGTATGCCCGGGTGTATGTATGCCGGCAGGCGAATGTGCTCAAATAAATTTGGTGGGTGCTGAAATTAAAATAATTTTGGCATGTGCTTACAAACAACCTGTCAAGCAATGGTTGAGACTACTACACGAAATATTGCCATAAGAATACAACCTTTATCTAACGAGACTGAGCTCCTGGTCCGTATGGCGGAAGGCGATGAGAAGGCTTTTGGGGTTCTGTTCCATCATTACCGGCAGAGAATCTATGCCTATGCATTTCATTTGTTTGGGAACGGGGGGCTGGCCGATGAGCTGGTCCAGGATGTTTTTATGAAGGTGTGGTTAAGCCGTGATAAGGTGCGGCATGTTCTC
This sequence comes from Puia sp., assembly GCA_035555335.1. Lineage (GTDB taxonomy): Bacteria > Bacteroidota > Bacteroidia > Chitinophagales > Chitinophagaceae > Puia. The sequence continues at coordinate 222,636 of DATMGS010000023.1, read as the reverse complement.
CGGTTTGATTCCTGGTTATTTATCATTGCCCGCAACCAGGTCTTCGATACGCTCAAACTTTTAGCTAAAGAGGATTTTGCCCGCAAGCAGATGGCCAGCTGGCTCGATACCGACACGGGCACTGTTGAAGATCAGCTTCTTACCAAAGAAAATGAGATAAGGCTCCAGGAGGCGCTGAGCCGGCTATCCCCGCAGCAAAAACTGATCTTTACGATGAGCCGTCACCAGGGTATGAAGCATGAGGAGATCGCTTCCCGCCTGAATATTTCCCGAAACACCGTAAAGACGCACCTGGTGCATGCGTTGAAGACGCTGCGGGATATCCTGCATTTCCATTCGGATGGGCTATTGCTTTTGTTTCTTCTTTTGCAAGCTTGTTTTTATTGATGAAGGAAATTTCTACGCGGCGCGACCCCCCAAAAAAATATCTTCATCCGGCATACTCCTACTTCTTTATTTTCCAGTCTTTAGGATTGAGGCCTGTGCTCTTATCTGTCAGACCATTCGCAAAAGCGGCCCAACGGGTGTTTTTTTCGGGGGGTGCTAAACATTAGCAGATGAGGCGTGGGTATATAACGACTACTACCATGATGGATCCTTCGAAACGATTGACCTGGCTTTTTTTCAGGTACTATGAGAAAAAATGTACGCAGCAGGAGAAAGAGGAGCTGTTCGACCTGTTGCGCCGTGATGAATATGATGAGACCGTAAGGCGGTTGATCGAGGAGACCTGGGCGCAGGACCTTCCTCCCTACCGGCAAGACCCTGTCACGGCAGGCAAGATCCTTGAGTATATCACCAACCGGCCTCCGGTCATTCACAAGAAACCCGCCACTACTATCTTTTCACGTTACGCGGGGCTTATCCCGGACTTCGTACGGCACGCGGGTGCTATTCCGATAGCCGTACGGTATGCAGCGGCTGTCCTTGGGGTCGTTCTCGCCTCTTATTTCACCTACCATTATTATGTTCTTCGTCCGGCGGTCCATCCGCCTGTTCGGTTGGCGCGCGCCCTTCCTCCGGCAGCAGACCAGTGTATCACTTTATCCGACGGCAGTAAGGTGTTGCTGCATAAGGATGCGCATATCCGGTATGAGCCTGTATTTGCCGGGCGGACGCGGGAAGTGACGCTGAGCGGCGAAGCCTATTTCGATATCCGGCATGATACGAGGCCTTTTATCGTGCATACGGGCAATATAACGACGACGGTATTAGGTACGGCGTTCGACATCAACGAGCATGATAAGGACATTGTCATCACGGTGACCAAGGGAAAAGTGCGGGTGGAGAATGGCGTGGGGGACTTCGGTATTCTGCGGGGCAATGAGCAGATCACGGTGGACCGGGTGCACAACAAGCTCAAAAAGACGCAGGTAGATGCCGGGGAGGTGATCGCCTGGAAAAAGCCTTATTTACTCTTCAACGATGCCAATATGAAAGATGCGGTGCTAGAGCTGGAGCAGCGGTTTCATGTGACGATCGTCCTTATGAATCCTGCGCTGGAAAACTGTAATGTAACGGCAACCTTTACGGGCGGCGAGCCATTGGAGCAGATCATCAAAGTATTATCGAAGATCAATAATATGGACTACCGGATGAATGGTAATCATATCGAATTAAACGGGGAAGGCTGCAAGTAACTCTTTAATTAAAAAAACCTGCTCCGGCTGGAACCCGGAACAGGTTATAAAAACACCTTTTCGCTCGAGAAAGAAGGCGTTTCGTCTTAAACAAGTTCTCATCATTTAAAACAATCAAAACTATGACATTTTCTTTATTGTCTGCGTTTGGGCCGTCCAGTCTCCGGATAGGACGCCTGAAAGGGCGCATTCTAACCAAAAAACGATTGCAGTACTGTATGCGTATCAGCTTTTTCATAACTCTTATCTTTCTGTGCAGCATACAGTTGATAAGCGCCAGGGATGCCCGGGGACAGGACATCAACAAGGTCTTTATCAGCCTGGAGCTGAAGGATGAACCGTTGGTGGCGGCCCTGGACAAGATCCAGAAGCTCACTTCTTTCACTTTTGCCTACAATAAGAAAGAGATCCGGAGGGTGAGCAATCTCAATCTTGTCTGCAATGGCCGGTCGGTCCACAATGTCCTGGAGTCCCTGCTGCAGAATACGTTGCTGCAATACGAGCAGCTGGGCAATACCATCGTTATTTCATATCGGCACCCCTCCCCTTCCTCCTCCCCTACGAGGGGCTGGCCGGGCTATCTCAGCCCCCGGGTGGCTGAGATCGACGTGAAGGCGCATACGGTTACCGGCACGGTCACCAATGAAAAGGGGGATGCGCTGGCCGGGGTTTCCGTGACCGTCAAAGGCAGCGCCAATGGGACCACTACGGATGCAGAGGGCCGGTTCAAGCTCAGCGTCCCGGACGAGGGGGTCACGCTGGAGTTCTCCTCGGTCGGTTATCAGCCGAGGACCTTGTCTATTGGCAGTCAGTCGATTGTTACGATCCAGCTAAAAGAGGTGGCGGCGGGCCTGAATGATGTGGTAGTGATCGGGTATGGAACGGCCAAGAAGTCGGATCTGACCGGCGCGGTGGCCAGCATCAAGGGGGAGTCTTTGACGGACAGGCCGGTGCCCAATGTCACGCAGGCGCTGGAAGGGAAAATAGCCGGGGTAGATGTCATGGTGAACAGCAATGCGCCGGGCCAGCCGGCGAAGGTGCGTGTCCGGGGTATCGGCTCGATCAATTCCAGTCTCGATCCGTTGTATGTGGTGGATGGGGTAACCGGGGTAGATATCAATACGCTGAACCCGCATGAGATAGCTTCGCTGGAAGTATTGAAAGATGCCAGTTCCACGGCTATTTATGGGGCCCGGGGCGCCAATGGGGTGATCATGGTGACCACCAAGCGGGGTCACCGGGGTGATACGAAGGTGACCTATGACGGGGATGCCAATGTAAGTCAACTGTCCCGTCACCTGAAGACACTCAATTCGGATCAGTTCGTGCAGGTCTATAACCTGGCTTATGCCAATGGTACTAAGTTCGATCCGCTGGGCGGGACCTGGACGCCTCCTGTCGCGTTGAACCATGCCAGTCTGCCGAAGCTGTTCGACGCCAATGACAAGCCATTGTACAATACGAACTGGGAGAAGGAAGTTTATAAGCCGGCTTTCTCCAACGATCATTTTATCAATATCCAGGGGGGCAGCGACAAGTCCGTATACAGTGCTTCGCTGGGCTATCTCGGCCAGAACGGGTTGATGGTCAATAGTTGGTTCAAGCGGTATTCGGCCAAGCTGACGCTGGACAACGAGGTGAATAACTGGCTGAAGTTCGGGGGGTATATTTCCGTCATCCAGAGCACGCAAAGAATGGTATCCGACGGGAACGGGTCGTTGAACGTGCCCAGGATGGTGACCGAAGAGGTGCCGATCGTACCGATCAGGTATCCGGACGGAAGCTGGGCCGGCAATAATGATATTGCGGGACTGGAAGGCGGTCCCAATCCCGTGCATATTTCCCAGAGCCGGTATACGCTGAACAATACGCTGCAGGCGTTGGGGGATGCGTATTTTACGATCCATCTGACGAAGGACCTGGATTTCAAGTCCGACTTCGGCTATAACCTGAGCGGGCAGAAGAATAATTTCTATTCTGCGCAAGATCTGCCGCATCTCTCGCAGGACCAGGGTGGTCAGGCGAGTATCAATGCTTATTATAATTATTTCTGGCAATCGGAAAACTATCTGACCTGGAATAAGAAGATCAATGACCGTCAGAAATTCACGGCCTTGCTGGGGGCTTCCTGGCAAAAATACAAACAGGAGTGGGTGGATGCGGAGGCGCAGAATTTCATCGACGACAATTTTCAGTGGACGGCGTTGCAGGCGGGTTCTGTCCGTTCGCAAACGCAGTCTCTGGCCAACCCTGCCTGGCAGATGAATTCCTATTATGCCCGTATCACGTATAATATCGATGACAAGTACCTGCTGACCGCGACGGGCCGGTATGACGGGTCGTCCCGGTTCGGGGAGAACAACAAGTACGCTTTCTTCCCTTCCCTGGGTGCTGCCTGGCGTGTTTCGGAGGAGGATTTCCTGAAGCATAGCGAGACGATCAGCTATATGAAGCTGCGGGGCAGCTATGGGTTAACCGGGAATTCGGAGATCGGTTACGGGCAATCCAAGGGGCAGATATCACCCGGAACGACGGTGCTGAACGGGGCAAATCAATCCACTTTGTTACCCAACTATATCGGTAATCCGAACCTTAAATGGGAAAAGTCGCAGCAGGGGGATGTCGGTCTGGAGCTGGGTCTGTTCAGGGACCGGATCAATATGAATGTAGATTATTACAATCGTACGACCAAGGATCTGCTGTTGCAGGCTCCGATCCCCTGGTCGGCGGGCATGCAGACCAACAATGTATATGAAAATGTCGGTTCTGTCCGCAACACCGGCATAGAGATCAATCTGAATACGGTGAATGTGAAGACGAAGGATTTCACCTGGAGCACCAATTTCATTTTTGCCACCAACAAGAATAAGATCCTCAAGCTGAATGACGGAAATGCGGATATCTTCCCCGGTCCGAATTTCCTGGGGCAGACCAATGTCCTGCGGGTAGGGCAACCCATCGGCAGCTTTTATGGCATGACAAGGCTGGGCACTTATAGTACGGATGAGGCAGCGGATGCCGCCACGCAGAATTTGAAACCCGGGGATCGGAAATTTCTCTATAACAAGGATGGCAGTCCTTATTACAGCATTATCGGGCGTGCTTATCCGAAATGGACGGGGACTTTCAGCAGCACCGTTGCTTACCGGGGCTGGGATTTCTCCTTTGACATCCGGGTGGTGCAGGGGGTGAATACCGCTGCGACCTTCAAGCATTCCAGCGAGGACCGGCAGACGATCGCCAACAGCCTGGCTACGGTATTGAACGGCTGGACGCCAACGAATCAGAATACGATGGTATCGCAGGTGCGTAATTATAAGTTCGCCCAGAACAGTCATTTCGATACCTGGTGGGTAGAGGATGGATCTTTTATCCGCGGGCAGAATTTCACGCTGGGCTATACGGTGCCGGAAGTTACGGTCCGCAAGATGAAGCTGACGAAGGTGCGGCTTTCGGCCAGCGTGCAGAATCTTTTCCTGCATACCAAGTACACGGGGTATGATCCGGAGGTGGATACGTTCAATTCTACGTATGGCTCCAATTCGGCCTTCTCGCAGAACCTGGACTTTTTCTCTTATCCCCGCCCCCGGGTATGGAATCTGGGTCTGACGGTAGGATTTTAGTTTTACTTTAAAACATTAACAGATGCAACCTATTAAATATATAAGTATCGGATTTTTCGTGTTGGCGCTGGGATTGGGCTCCTGTAAAAAATTCCTGGAGGAGAAGCCTACTAATTTTCTAAGTCCCGGCTTTACGATCAGCAACACCAAGGAGGCCCGTGCGCTGGCCAACGGGTGTTATACGAATCTGCAGGGCGTAGTGACCGGTCAGCCTTCTTCTTATGGGGGCAATACCTGGAACCTGATGGAGTTTATGACGGGCAAGTCGAATAGCGACCTGGGTCAGACGGGTTTTATCAATTTTCAGAACCTGAGCTACAATACCACGTCTTTTTATGTGGACACCTGGTGGCAGCAACTATACATGGGGATCGGCGCCTGTAACCTGGCCCTGCAAAGTCTTGCTACGGTAGGGTCCGGGGTACTGGCTGATTCGGCAAAGAACAATATGCTGGCGGAGGCGCATGCGATGCGGGCATTGTATTATTTCTACCTGGTGCGTATGTATGGGGCGTTGCCGATGGTGACGACAGTGTCGACGAACCTCAACCTGAAAGTGGCCCGCAGCCCGGCCAAGAGCATTTATGACAGCATTATCATTCCCGATCTGCTAACGGCGGAGGCTTCTTCCCTACCCTGGCAGGACAATACGGGGCTGATATCGAGGAGCGCTATCGAATCTATTCTGGCGGATGTCTATCTGACTTATGCCGGCGCGCCTATCAAGGGCGGTGATCAGTATTATGCGGAGTCTGCCAAGCGGAGCAAGGCTGTGATCACCAATGGGGGGTATAGTCTTTTCCCGAATTATACGGATATGAATAAGCCTGCGAATAAGAATAAGGGGGAATTCATCTTCCAGGTGCAGTTTGCCGCTGCCGCGAATGTCAACAATCCGCTGACGGCGCTGACCATTCCCAATTATTCGGGGATCTCTGTGTATTCGGATGAGTATGGGTCGGTATATCCGACGGATCAATTCATCAGTTCATTTCCTTCGGGGGACAAGCGGGTACAAGAAAGGCAGTATTTTTATACGAAGTATGCGAGCATCAAGACGGCGGATACGGTAGTCTTTAAAGCGCATTATATTTACAAGTGGTTTGATTCTACGGCGGTCAGGAGTACGGCAAAGTCTGATCTGAATTATACGGTGTACCGGTTGGCGGATGTGTATCTGTTGTATGCGGAGGCCAGTAACCGGGCTGAGGGAGCGCCTAACAGCGATGCGATCAGCGATGTGAACCTGATCCGGGCCCGGGCCAATCTGGCGCCGATCGGGGCTTTATCCCAGGACGATTTCGAGCATGAGGTCTGGCTGGAGCGTTATTTCGAGCTGTGTTTTGAGAATAAGATGTGGTTTGACATGCTTCGTACGCTGAAGGTGCACAATGATGTGACGGGGAACTGGGATGATTTTGTGGGGCATAAGACGGTGTGGGGGGCCACTTTTACGGCCAGTCAGCTGCTTTTCCCGCTGCCTAAGCAGGAGACGGATGTGAATCCGAATTTGTTGCCGAATAATCCGGGTTTTTAGGCCCCCACCCCCTAAAGGGGGAGTAGATGACAGTTGGCGGGACCCCATCGTTCATTCATGGTTACATGGGCCTGTCAACTGTCATTTTTAATTTGTAATTTTTAGGTATGGATATTTTACATACACTTTATGAGGATCTGGTGTCTTTTACCGGCATCGGGCCGTTGCTAACAATGTATCGGAGCGGCGACTATCATTCCCTGCTTACACTGCATGGATTGCTGGGCGCCATCTCCCCTGTCATTCCTCTTTTATTATTTATCGAGATCATACGGGCATTGGTGTACAAGCGGTTCCGGATCGAGGACTACCGGATGCCTTTTTTTGTTTTCATCATCAACCGGTTCATCTCCCGGTTTATTTCGATAGCGGCCATTGCCTTTTGCATCGGGTTATTGGGGAAGGTGTCTTTGTTCAAGACCAGCTTTACCTGGTATTGGCTGCTCTATGGGTATATCGTCTGGGAGTTCGCGCATTTCGTTTATCATTATGGCGGGCATAAGGTGCGGCTGTTCTGGTGTCTGCATTCTTCACATCATGCTCCGCAGGCTATGAACCTGTCCGTCACTTATATGCATTTTTTCCTGGAAGGGCCTTATGCCGATGTGATCCGGACTTCGATCTGTCTTATAGCGGGTGTCAGCCCCCCTCTCCTCTTCCTGATCATGGCGATTGACGGCACCTGGGGGGCTTTTATCCATGTAGGGGAAAATATCATGAAGGATGGCAGGATGGGGTTCCTGAACCGGGTCATTTTAACGCCTTCGCATCACCGGGTACATCATGCCCGCAATCCTTTGTATATGGACACGAATTTCTGTAACCTGCTGAATATCTGGGACCGGGTCTTTAAGACTTACCAGGATGAGCGGAAGGAGGTGGTGATAGAATATGGGATTACCCGGCCTGTTAATACGCGGAGCGTGATAGATATGTATTTCGGGGAGTTCATCTGTCTCTGGAAGGATATAGTCCATGCGCCGGGGTTGCATAATAAGATATTGTATCTCATTATGCCGCCGGGATGGAGCCATACGGGGGAGCATAAGACCGCAAAGGTGGTGAAAAAGGAGGCTGGTTATCCCGGATGACCGGTTTTTCGTCCGGGAGACGGTGATTCCCGTTGAGGTGACCGGTTTTACAGAGGCTGGTCTGCTTTTTGATTGATCTTTTCAGAAAAAAGGGCTAATTTGTTATAAACCTATTCCTTCATTTATTTTAGTGCTACCTCTTAAGACATGAGTCCATTTAATCAAACAGAAACGGAAGTTCAGATGAAGACGCCTGAAAAGTCCTTTTCGAAGAAGATCCTTGCGAAAAAAAGGAGCAGCAAAGCAACCTCTGTTGTGGAGGATGCGCTTGTGCATGAGTTGTCTTTGATGATGACCCTTACAAAAGAGTCGACCAGTCAGCGGAAAAGGGAGCGATCTTACCGGCAAAGGCAGCAGCAGCATCAGGACGGCAACCAGGTCAGCTATCAGCTTTTTGAATGGACCGGCTATGTTCTTCATATCACCAAGGACAGGATAACTGCCCGATTTGCCGATAAGGATGGCGGATCCGATCATCTCCTGAATTTCACTTTCTCTCAATTAAAACCTCCAGCCAAAAGATCCGATATTAAACCGGGAAGCCTGCTTAGCTGTCATTTCGAGTATGCCGCCGAATTGAAGAATGGGATCAAGCCGGGATCGATGTATATATCGCTCGTCCAATTCGATTCATAGGACCCGCTATACGGGGAAGACGTTCTGTCGGGACCCTGTCTATGCAGCATGCACTATCTTTAATCCGTTATGAGAACCTGAAACCTTACTATTGATCATGATCCCGGATACACCTGTGAGTCACGTCGCTGAAATTAGTTTAATCGGTACAGGAGGAGGCTATGGCGAGAGTATTGTAATCCATTTAGGTTACGGTAACTGGATGGTCATTGACTCCTGTAGTAACCCCCAACTACCCGGGTCTTGTCTTCCGCTCGAATATCTACGAAAGATAGAGGTAGATCCCGCGCAGGTAAAATTAATTCTTTGCACGCATTGGCATGATGACCATATAAGGGGGATCTCTACTTTAGTGGAGGCTTGTCCGAATGCGGTGGTAAGTTTTGCCTGGCATCATGAGATAGACGCTTTTTATGAAATGGTGAACCTGGATACGATTCCGAAGGATCGGAATGGGGTGTCGGACAGCAGCGCCACCCGGGAGCTGAAAAGGAGCCTGGAAATTTTAAAGGAGCGGGGTAAGAAGGGCCACATCGGGTATATTATTCCCCACATGGACAGGACGCTGTTCAGGACGACGATCGGCAGCCTGGAAATTGCGGCTATATCCCTGTCGCCTTCCGACCAGACGATACAAAACTTCGTAAAAGAAGTGGCCAGGATACTGGACCGGCTGTCTAAAAACCCGGCAACCCGGATATTGGCGAAGAAGCCGAATACGCTGTCGGTAGTGACCTATTTAAAGCTGGGTCCCCATCGTGCGCTGCTGGGGGCTGACCTGGAAGGATCCCATTCCTTTGACGGGTGGTCCGCTATTCTTTTAAACAGTCAGGAAATAAAAGACCAACCGCCATCGGGCCTGTTTAAAATACCGCATCATGGGTCCAAGAATGCGTATAACCCGGAGGTGTGGGAGCGACTGATCGCCGGCGAGGCGGTCGCCACGCTAACCCCATGGAATATCAGCACCCGGCTGCCCAAGCCGGAGATGATCGAAAAATATAAAAGTCATACGCCTCACTTGTATATGACCAGTCCATTATCCGCGAGCTTATCGAAGGAGCAAAAGAAATTGAGAGCGGCGCTGCGGAGTGTAAAGATAATTGATCATCCCATCCAATATGAGCCGGGGCATATCCGGAGCCGTATCGACCTTGACGATCCGAAGGCGGTATGGCAGGTTAGTTATTGGGGGGCGGCGTTGAGATGTATGTAGGGGGAGTGGGATGGTAGATCTTTTCGGCGGAGCGGAGGATCTGCGCTTTATCGAGGGTCATGGGTTTGGTTTGCTGGCGCTGGAACAGGTCCATCTGGTCTTTGTAATGCGGGGAGCCGGGATGAGAGGAGGCGCCGAAGGTGTTGATGGATTCGATGAGGGGCAGGCCATTTTTGGGATAGCGCACGAAGCAGATATAGGCATCTCCGGAGGTCACCCGCCGTAGTCCTTTCTTATAGGGTTCGGTGTAGCTGGCCGAGAGCACATCGGGCAGGCCCCAGGCCGGGCGGGCGTCGTCGCCGCGCACCAGTTTCTGAATATCTCCCAGTGCGAGGTCGGTGGCGCCAAAATACCGGATCATATAATCGTGTACATATTGAAGGGTCTCCAAAGACTCCGCCTTCGTCAACTGCCGGCGCGGGGCTCCGTTCAGCTTCTTAGCAACATAGTTATACATCAATAAAAAGATGGCGGCGCCTTTGCTGTCTGCCGTCGCCTGGTGATCCCATTGCTGCAGTTGGGTGAGCAGGTCTTTCAGGCCGGGATAATCGGCGGGGTCCATCTTGAGGATGGTGTCGATGCCATAGATGTATTTGAGGGTACGGGGCAGCTGCCGGTCGAATTTAAGGCGTTTGAAACGGGCATAATCCATTTTGTCAAAGCCTTGTAAGAGTTCGGTCACCCGGACGCTACGGTTGTTGTTACCCATCTCATATCCGTCGTTGGGGTCGAATTTCCGGCGGTCCAGATTGTCTTTCGGGTCCGTGGCCAAAAAGGGGGAATGGTTGGTATTGAACAGGTAGCCGGAGGGAGGGTTGATATATTGCGGTAATTCCGTGACGGGTTTGAATTCCGTCCAGAGGGTGGCGGAAGTATTGCCCGGGATGGTGCTTTCCCAGTGGTATTTCGGATCGGGGTTACGTCTGGGCATCTTACCATTGCTGATATAGAAGATCGTATCGTAGCGGTCTGCATACATAATGTTGAACATGGGCAGGCTGGTCATGCTGAGAGCCTGGTAGAATTCTGTAAAGTTCCTGGCTTTGTTCATCCGGTACCATTCTTCGAGCGCCTTGCAATCCATGTTGGCCGGGGTGCGCAGGGAGAAGACGCCTTGTTTGGTCTTGACGGTAGCGCCATATTTACTCCAGTATATTTTTTTGCCGATGGGGAAAGGGATGCCTTTTACATGGAGGCGGATCTTTTTTACTTCCAGGTTCAGCCACTGGCCGTCGAATTTGTATTGGTTGTCATTCGTGGGGTTGATCTGCAACTGGAATACATCGACTTTGTCCTGGTTGTTAACGGTATGCGCCCAGCCGAGGTTCTCATTCGTGCCATGGAAGATGAGGCAGCCTCCGGGGAATACACCGCCCAGCATATTCCACCCTTGTTCGCTTTGTACGTGCGCCTCATAAAAGGCCGTAGGGCCTTCATTAGGCTGATGGGCATTGATGGCCAGGAATGCCTCGCCGGTGGTGGTGCGGGAGGGGTGGAAGGCAAAGGCATTGGAGCCCTGGGGGCCGTGGTCGTCACCGGGCTGGCCGGAAGAAAAGCCGGGAATGGTAGCGATCCTGCCGTTAAGGATCTGCGGCAGGACGGATCCTACCTCGCAGAAAATACTTATGGAAAGGACGACTCCGGCCAGGTAGTCGCGTTCATTGACGGGGAAGGCTTTTTTGTATTTTATTTCCCCGGGATGCGCTGTGGCATACGCATTTAGCCCTTGGGTATAGCCTTTTATCAGGGCTACGAAATCCGGGCTGAGGGTATTCCATTGGTCATCGACCAGCTGGCGGCAGCGTAGGAGCTGCAGGGTATAATCCGCCGCCGCGCCTTTCTTGCCCAGGGCGCTGCCCAACCTGGCTTCCCCCAGCAGGATCACTAATTGAAGGGTGTTGAAATCGTCTTCGGCCTGGGCCCAGGCAAGGCCATAGGCTACTTCGGGATCGGTGGGTGCGAAGATATGCGGTACGCCGAAGCTGTCGCGGGCGATGGTGATGTGGTGGGGGTCGATGGTTTGCGCAAAGACATGGGCGGGTGGAGTGAGGGCGCAGAGGCAGATAAGGTAAAACAGGAGGGTTGACATTTTCATACTGGAATTTAAAGAAAATGGGTGTTTTCAAAAAATAATAAAGGCCCAACGAATCAGCGGATCTATCTACCTTTCGCGGGGAATGAAGTTGCCGGTTAGCCTTTTTTATCCATCCTTATACTGATATTATATGGAAAGATTGTCAGCACCTATTTCTGCGATAAAGCCTGCTTATGATGTGGTCGTGATCGGTTCGGGCTATGGCGGCTCCATTACGGCATCCCGGATGGCGCGTGCGGGGAAGCGTGTTTGTCTGCTTGAAAGGGGGCGGGAAATTCTGCCGGGAGAATATCCGAATGAATTTAAGGAGTCTTCGGGCGAGACGCAGATCGATGCCCCCCATCTGCAAACGGGGAAGAAGACGGCGCTATTCGATGTCCGCACCAATCCGGACATAACGGTGATTAAAGGTTGCGGTCTGGGGGGCGGTTCGCTGATCAATGCGAATGTCGGTATGGAACCGGAGGCTAATGTATTTACGGATCCCTGCTGGCCGCAGGCCTTGCGGGATGACCTGCCTACGTTGCAGAAAGCGTTTGCGACGGTCAATGCCATGCTGAAGACCACCACCCTTCCCGAGGCACAGGCTTCCATCTCCGCTAAAACGATATCGTTGAAAACCGCCGCGGAAAAAACGGGGCTGTCCGATCACTGGAAGCTCACTCCTATTTATGTCAATTTCGATATCGACGGGCCCAATCATGTCGGCGTAGAGCAAAAACCCTGTAATGGTTGCGGGGATTGCTGTTCCGGCTGCAACTATAGCGCGAAGAATACATTGATCATGAATTATCTGCCGGATGCGCATCAGCATGGAGCGGAGATCTACACGCAGGTAAATGTCCGTTATGTCGAGAAGCAGGATAATCAGTGGAAGGTCCATTACAACGTGTTCACGACCGGTGGGGAAAATCCGGATGCGCCTACTGTATTTATTCTGGCCGATGTGGTCGTGCTGGCCGGGGGCACGCTGGGAAGTACGGAGCTGCTGCTGCGCTCCAAACAGAATGGGCTGTCGTGCTCGGATATGACGGGCACCCATTTCACCGGCAATGGAGATTTCCTGGCTTTCAGCTATAATGCCGATACACGTGCCAATGCCATTGGTAAGGGAAAGAATCTGCCTGACCCCAAGGATCCGGTCGGTCCGGGTATCAGCAGTATCATCGACCTGCGCGATCCAGCGGATAGCAGGCAGGGGATGGTGATCGAGGAGGGGTCGGCGCCGGGCATGTTGAGGAACGCTTTTTATGCGATGGTATCGCTGGCTTCCAAGCTGGAAGGTAAGCCGACCCATGCGGGTCTGGCAGGCTGGCTGAGAAAGAGGGAGCGGGAGATTGACACGGGTATCAGGGGAGTCTATCATGGGGCTGCCAATAATACGCTGGTCTATCTCGTCATGACCAATGACGATGACAGCGGGAAAATGGCGCTGGAGGACGATCGGCTCCGGGTGTCATGGCCCGGGGCGGGAAAGCAGCCGATCTATTCTACGGTAAACGATCAATTACTGGCGCTGACGCAAACACTGGATGGTGTCTATACCAAGGATCCTATCTGGACCAAGCTCTTTTCCAGCGAGCTGGTCACGGTCCATCCGCTGGGCGGGTGTATTATGGGAGAAGATGCCGCTCAGGGGGTGATCAATCATAAGGGGCAGGTTTTTGCCGGTGCGACGGGTAATACTGTCTATGAGGGGCTCTATGTCAGCGATGGATCGATCGTTCCGCGGCCTTTGTCCATCAATCCTTCGCTGACTATTTCGGCGCTGGCGGAGCGCATCTGTATTTATATGGCGCAGGACAGGGGGTGGGTGTTTAGTTATGAGTTTGGGGGGTAATGGTTGAGATAAACTTACCGGATTATTTTAAAGTCTTCTTAATCTTTTTTACAAAGGCTTCTGTAACGTTGGTCAAAGCGGTGATTTTGGGTATGGTAAAATCGGTGTTAAGTAAAAGGTTTTTGACAAAGGTTTCTTTTCCTTTTTCAATGCCTTTTATTTCTCCACGCCGGTAGAGAATGTCCTTTTCTTCGGATATATAGTTGGCGATGCTATCCATGATTCTTAAATTTTCTGATTCTAAGTTACGTAATTGTGCTAATATGCGCAATTGCAGGTGTTTTCTTACGACAAGCAGCATCAATTGGCAGCCTTGCATTCCTATTCCTATGACACTTCAACAGGGAGTCCGTTCATTGACAGTTTTTCGGTTGTTTTTGCGTTAACGGGCTCTACCACCCCTCCTCCGTCCTATGACATTCTTTACCAATATCATTGGGCGCTCCCAGGAGGATTATTGGAACACCATGAATTATATTACGACAATCAGAACCGGGTAGTTCGTGATTCGATTGCAGCAGGCAACAATGGAACAAATTTAACCTCCGTCCATTTTTATTATGACTCCATAAATACGGTAGGCCAGAACCTGGGCTACGACACAACTTTGGGAAATCAGGTTACGGTCGGAGAAACAGATACATTCCAAATTCAATCGGATAATATTGTCTATGACCTTCGTTATACCCAACCCGGATATTTTTTTCTGCATCTCTATAGTTATCTTTATACAACTAATGTAAATCCATTATACAATCAGACATTTGCCAATAGTCTGGGCTGTGTGCTGGTATTTCATGGATTCGCAGACTTCCGGTCAAAAAATCTTCCCTCTGAGGCTGTAAAGACCGATGGCGTTTTACCCGGAGTAGGATTGAATTATTCATGGACCACTGATTCAATTGGCAGGGTAATTCAAGGTATTGCTGTGTATGGCAGTCCACAGCAGATTTACAGCTTTAAATATTAATGTAATGTCTTCTGAGGAGTTGGAGGGGGAGAGATTTAATCCCTCACTTAATCCCTCATTTAACCCCTCAGATAATCCCTCATTTATAGTCATACTGAGCGAAGAGAGTTATTAGTCTTCATTAACTACTACATTTTCCATCCATTCACGCAGCATCCGGCGTAGTAAATCCTTATCAAGGAGTTTGGTCTCATATTCTGCTACCAAAGCCGGACTCATGTTCCTGCTTAAGGCAATTTCTACGATTTCCTTATCATTTTCTGTACAAAGCAATACGCCGATCGAAGGATTCTCATGCGGTTTTTTGACTTCTCTATCTAATGCTTCCAGGTAAAAGTTCAGTTTTCCTAAAAATTCGGGTTGAAAGGCAGAAACTTTTAATTCAAAGGCTACGAGGCATTGTAGTTCTCGATGATAAAATAGAAGATCGATATAGAAATCCTGTTTGCCAACCTGAAGGCGGTATTCTTCTCCTATAAAGGTGAAGTCTCTGCCGATCTCAAGAATAAATTGTTTTAAATTTTTGACCAGTCCTTTTTGAAGATCATTTTCCGAATGAGGTTCGGGCAGGTCGAGAAATTCAAAAATGTATTTATCACGGAAGATTTGAGGTATAATTTCAGCGTTAGGGTGTTGATTTCCTGCGATCTGCTGACTACTTAATTTTTGTCGTTCATAAAGTCCGGAATTTAGATGTCGGCGAAGTTCTTTAACTGTAAATTTTTCTTTAATAGAAAGCAAGAGATAAAAAACCTTTTCCTCTAAATTTCTTGTCTTGCCAAGTAAGTCAATATGATGACTCCAATTGAGAGCGCCTAAGATATTTGGCATTTCTTTAATTTGCTAAGACACGAACCCATTAATTATATTTAATTGATTTTCAATGTTTTGTAATTGTGTCGACGACGTCGACACAATTACAGATCCATCCTTTTTTAAAGCGTCCCAATCTAGTTTATGCCAAATCAGATAAAACTCTTGCATACGATACAAAGAACGCCTGCTGAACCCTTTTAATCCAGGATCTTTATCTTTTAACCAATTAGCCAGCTGATCTACCGTCTTTTCGCCCCATTCTTCTGTTTGTAACCGATAGAAAACATAGGCACCGACCTTCCAATACACTTTTAATTGTTCGGCATAGGCTGCCTGCAACGCGGTGGCCTGGCCGCGGCGAATGAGTTGCCTAACCTGCTCGAAGTGCTCTTGCAGCTCCATAAAAAATTATTATACGGCAAAATTAGAGGATGTTTTTTCCCGATTTTTGAGAAGTTTTGCACATTGGTAACGTTTTCGAACGAGCGAAAACGGGATGGTGAAATCTGATGCTGGCCGCACTTGAAAAGAATGATCATAGAGGGTTATAAGTCCTCTATGATCGTTTTGACGGCATTACCTCTTTCGAGCTCGTTGTGTTCCTGCCAGCGGGTCTGCTGTTGGGTGACCAGCTGACCGGTCTGCCAGGCCAGGATCTTTTGTTTGAGCCGCTCCAGACAAAGTTGTTTGTTCTGCCACTGGGAGCGGCTGTCCATTGCCAGCACTTGTATGCCAGATGGGGTATGTGTTCCTCTGACAGCGGTCTCCACCTTATTTACGTTTTGTCCGCCGGGTCCGGAGGCTCTGCAGGTTTCGAAGACCACTTCCTTTGGATTCCATTGCAGGCGCTCCTGCACATCGAAGACCTCCACGCCGACAAACCAGTTTTTCCGTTTATGGAGTTTCCGGTAAGGGCTGGGGGCGATCCATTGAACGGTGCCACGCCATTCTTTTATGAATGCCTGCAGGCCGATGGGGTTTGGAGGGCTTTTCGCCAGGAGGGTGGCGGACAATAGGGTGTCTTTCAGGTCGCCCTTTTTATTGTCCAGCACTTCTATGACGATACCGAGCTTGCGGGCTTGTGTCAGCATCTTCTCCTGCACCCGGGCTACCACCCTGCTGCATTCGACCGGTCCGCGGCCTGCCGTTATTTGTATGATGATCTTTTCCATCTGATTTTTAATTTGTTTGGCCCGGGGCTGTGTTTGTTATTCCCGGCCCGGGCCGTGTTGGTTATTCTTTATTCATTCGTACTATTTTGGGCAAAAATCTGCCCTGGACTTCTACGAGCGACTGCTGTGCGTCCATTATTTTTTCGATGTCCTTATATGCCAGCGGGTTCTCTTCGACGCTGCCGCCGATAAGGGTCACGCCGGCATCGGACAACATTTTCTTTAAGCCGGAGACGGTCATATTTTCTTTGGCTCTCTTCCGGCTCATGGCCCTTCCTGCGCCGTGCGAAGCGGAATACAAGGCATTGTCCACTCCCCTACCCTTTACCAGGTAAGCGGCGGTGGTCATACTGCCTGGTATGATCCCCCATTCGCCTTCATGGGCCGGCGTAGCGCCTTTCCGGTGAATGATAGCCTCTCTACCGTCGGCCAACCGGTCCTTCCAGGCGAAGTTGTGATGGTTCTCCACGGTTGTCAGCGCCTGCAGTCCCAATGCTTTTAACAGATTGAGGTGGATCCTGTCGTGGCAGGCTTTGGCATAGTCGCCGGCCAGGTTCATGCTCAACCAGTACTCCTGTCCTGCCTCACTATTCAGATCCAGCCAGGCCAGCTGCTGTACTTCCGACGGGAGCTTACAGGTATCCATCGCAATTTTCGTATAGTATTGAGCGATGTTGGCTCCCAGTCCCCGGCTACCCGAGTGCGAAAGCAGGGCCAGGTATTTTTTGGGGGCCAGGTTCAATGAATTGTTTTCGAATAATTCAATTTCCCCGAATTCCACAAAATGGTTGCCGCTGCCCGAAGAGCCCAGCTGCCGGGCGGCTTTTCCCTGCATACGTTTCAGGAGTTCGGTAGACTGAAAGACGGGGCTGTCCAATGCTTCGTGTTCCTGTGAAAATTCCAGGCCGCCTTCCATTCCGAAATGCGTGTATTCTTTCAAGGCCATTTTGATCTGATGTGAATAGCGGCGTAAAAAGCTATCGCTTTCATCCAGGATCGACAGAGCCATCCGGCAGCCGATGTCCACGCCTACGCCAAAGGGAATCACCGCGTTGTCGGCGGCCAATACGCCGCCGATCGGCAATCCGTATCCTGTATGGGCGTCCGGCATCAGGGCTCCCTGTAGGGTAATGGGCAAGCTCATGGCTCCTTCCATTTGTTTCTTTGCCGAGGACTCTATTTCTTTCCCTCCTATTATTTTAAGCGGGCCGGTCTCCGTTTCCGGCAATAAGGAGAAGACCTTGAAATCATCCTCTTCTTCTATGTCCAGGAAGGTGCAGGCTGTTTTCCCCCATATTGCATCCTTACGATAATCGTCGGGATGATTTTTTATTTGGGTTAACAGCGCGATCAATTCTTCCTTAGAATGATGCTTGAAATGTTTTGAAATTATGTTTATGACCAGGCTTCTTGCCTGGTCGTTCGTATAGCCGATCTTGCTGAGATCTTTGGCTTTTAAAGTGCTCATTGGTTAATGATTTAGTCTGTTTTTTGTTCTTTTAGCTCTTCCAAAATGCGATATAATGGCATGTTGTGAAAAGAGTGACGGTATGGCAGGGCATGAAGGGGCCCTAATTGCTGCGCATCGAATTGGGGGCAGGCCAGTACCGTACGAGGGATCAGGAATAGATCGATGCGATCATTGGCATGATGAGCCATGAGGCCAAACGATTGCCGACATTAAACCATGGATCGAAACAATCATTTCCGGGATCGATGTAAACTTCC
The DNA here is from genome assembly GCA_035555335.1 of Puia sp. Lineage (GTDB taxonomy): Bacteria > Bacteroidota > Bacteroidia > Chitinophagales > Chitinophagaceae > Puia. Next base: position 204,272 of record DATMGS010000023.1, on the reverse strand, counting down.
AACGAAAGAAAGGAACAGTCTGCGCCTGCCTTCTAGGCAACGATGAAAAGGGATGATATGGAGAGATGTTCAGTCATGATTCCTTTATTTTTAGAGATGATCAATAAGGAATTCGGATGCAAAGCTATATTTTAATTTTAAGAACTAATAATTTTCCGGATATTTTTTTTACCTTGTTAGCTATGAAATATCTATCATTCCTTCTATTGGCGGGTTTACTGACAATGACTGCCTGTCAAAGCAATGACAAAAAAAAGCCTTCGGCAGAAGAATTAATGGAGAAGGCATCGAAGAATCCGGGCGCGAATGCGGGCGCCAGTAAATTCGATATTACGGCGCCTGCCGGCTGGGAAAAGAGGGATACGACCATGAATGGGATCCAGATCACCTATATGATATCGCCGTCGGCCGACAACAATTTCCGGCCAAACATAAATGTCGTTTCTCAATCCATGGGAGATAAAACTCCGGACAGCTATTTCGATTTGAACCTCTCCCATATGGGGCAGTATCTCCAAAATTATTCCGCGGGAAAGAACGGGGAAAAGCAAATCAATGGCCTGCCTGCGAAATGGATGACATACTCGCATACGATGTCAGGGAATGACATAGATGTCCTGGCTTATATAGTGCCGAAGGATGGGATCGCTTATATCATCAGCTGTTCTGCACCGAAAGGTACGCTGAACAAATATCAGGCTTCTTTCGACGAATCGGTTGGTTCGTTCAGGGTTCAATAAGCCTTTTCTTATTATCTGCAGATACGTCCTTTTGTCTGGAAATTTACCCAATCGGCCCGCGATAGCGAAGAGATCTTACAGGAAACCTTTATTAAGGTGTGACTGCACCGGCAAAAGCTCCCCGAAATAGAAAATCTATGTCAAAGACTGCATCTATTATTTTGCTGGGCCTGGCGTTTGTGTTCACCGGATCGGTACAGGCCCAGTCTGTACGGGAGGTGGATATCTGTGTATATGGCGGGACATCGGGCGGTGTGATCGCTGCTTATACGGCTATGCGGGCAGGGAAGTCTGTATTGCTGATCGAGCCGGGCGGGCACCTGGGAGGTCTGACGACGGGTGGGTTGGGGTATACGGATATCGGGAATAAGTATGCCGTCACGGGCCTGTCGAGGGATTTCTACCGGCGTATCGGAAAACATTATGGCAAATTCGAGCAATGGATCTTTGAGCCGCATGTAGCCGAGGGAATCTTCCTTGATTATCTTCATGCGGCCAGGGTCAATACGCTCCTGCGGCATCGGCTGGTTGGGGTCAAAAAGCAGGGAGAGTGGATCCGGGAGATCACCGTCGAAAATTCGGAACATCCCGGGAAGTCTTCTTATTCGGTCATCCGGGCGAAGATGTTCATCGATTGTTCTTACGAGGGGGATCTGATGGCCAGGGCTGGGGTATCTTATTTTACCGGCCGGGAGGCCAATGCCGACTACCACGAAACCTATAATGGCGTTCAGCTGCGTGATAAGCATCAGTTTCCGGATGGTGTCGATCCTTATAAAATCCCCGGTCATCCCGAAAGCGGGCTGGTATGGGGCGTCAGCCCGGCGCCGCTGGACAGTCCGGGGGCGGGAGACAAAAAGATTCAGTCTTATAATTTCAGGATCTGTCTTACCAATAATCCATCCAACCGCATCGCTATCACTCAACCGGCGGATTATGATGCCTCGCGTTATGAGCTGCTGTTGCGCTGTCTCGAAAAGAAACCTGCCAAAGACCTATGGGGTTTCCTGAAGTTCGATCTGATGCCCAACCAGAAAACGGATATCAATAACAATGGCCCTTTTTCCACGGATATGATCGGCATGAATTATGATTATCCCGAGGCGGATTATGCCACCCGGGAAAAGATACAGGCGGCGCATGAAGATTATACCAAGGGGCTGCTGTATTTCATCGGGCATGATGCGCGTATGCCGGCTGGTCTGCGGGAGTCGATGCTGCAATGGGGCTATCCCAGGGACGAATACACAGATCATTCGAACTGGTCGCCTCAACTATATGTACGGGAAGCCCGTCGCATGAAGGGGGAATATATCATGACCCAGGCTAATTGTGAAGCGAGGGAAGTGGTAAGCGATGGAGTGGGCATGGCCGCCTATACGATGGATTCCCACAACTGCGAGCGTATCGTTGTCAATGGCATGGTAAAAAATGAAGGGGATGTGCAGGTCGGCGGGTTCGGCCCCTACCCTATTTCCTATCGGGCGTTGATCCCGCGGTCATCTGAATGCAGGAACCTGGTGGTGCCGGTCTGTCTGTCCGCTACGCATATCGCGTATGGATCTATCCGCATGGAACCGGTCTTTATGGTGCTGAGTCAGTCGGCAGCTGTGGCGACGGTGCTGGCACTAGACGGTCATTCTTCTGTCCAGGAGGTGGATGTGAAGAAATTGCAGCAGATCCTGGCCACGAATCCCCTGGCGGACAACAGCACACCGGAGATATTGATCGATAATGATGATACGGCCCATGTCGTGCTTACCGGGAGCTGGGAAAGGGAAACCAGGGGCTGTTATGGTCCTTCGATGTTCACGGATGACGGGAAAGGCGGCGCGGAGAAAGCGGTGCAGTTCATTCCTTCCATCCAACGGGAGGGCAATTATAAGGTGTATGCTTATTTCCCGAAGCTGCCACATGGCTCGTCTCAAACCAGTGTTACTCTATTTGACGGAAAGACAAAGAAGGAGTGGATGGTAAAAGAGGGAGATGTGCGGGTGGAAGGGCAGACTTCCGGCGAATGGGTATTCCTGGGGCATGCTATATTCCCGAAGGGAAAGAAAAGTTATGTGGAAATTTCCAACCGGAAAGCGGATGGGGTTGTAGCGGCGGATGCGGTGTTGCTGATCCCGGATTTTTGAGGGGATGAAGCCGGCGTGCGGGAGGAAGGGGACGCCGGTGTGCGGGAGGAAAAAGCAGGGTGAATAAAGATCAATTGGAGGATAAAATAGCATCAAAATGTAGCGCATAAAGGATTTATGTTTGTCCATAAATTGCTTGACAAATGCGAAAATTGATCTTTTATCTCCTCATTTCCCTACTGGCAACTACGGCGATAACACCTGTAGTGTTTGCCCAGACCAGATCTGTAAGCGGAACCGTCAAAGATGACAAGGGCAATCCTCTTATGGGCGCCACGGTCACCGTAAAGAATAGCAAGATCTCCACAACTTCCGATGCGGGCGGTAGTTTTAAAATTTCCGGTCCTTCCAATTTCAAAACCCTGGTAGTCTCCTATGTCGGGATGGCTACGGGCGAATATGTCGTCCCCGCCAACGGTGTGCTGGCGGTGGTGCTGAAGCCGTCGTCCGCCAACCTGGGCGACGTGGTGGTCGTAGCCTATGGTACGGTGAAGAAAACGGATATGACGGGCTCGATCGATGTACTGAAGGGGGCGGACCTGTTAAAGGGCAGCCCTACGAATATCGTGTCCGGCATGCAGGGTAAGGTAGCGGGCGCCGTCATCAGTCAGAGTGACGGGGCGCCGGGAGCAGGGCTGAATATAACGATCAGGGGGTCCAATTCTTTTTTGGGTACCCAGCCTTTGTATGTCGTCGACGGTATACCCTATGTAGTGGGTAGCGGCGATGCCACTCCGTCTTCCGTATCGACCGGGGAGCAGGCATCGGTGAATGCGCTGTCATTCATCAATCCCAGCGATGTGGAATCCATTACTGTGTTGAAGGATGCCTCCGCTACGGCGATCTATGGGTCGCGGGGTTCCAATGGCGTGGTGATCATCACGACCAGGAAGGGGAAGATGGGAGGTGATAAGGTGGAGCTGAATGCGAATGTGGGCATGTCAAAAGTCATCCGGGAGATCAAAATGCTGGATGCCTTCGGATATGCCAGTATGCAGAATGAGGCTTACAGCAATGCCAACTTTTTTGAACCGGGTCCTACTCCCCGGGGGCTGCCGTTTCCGGGTGAGACGCAGCAATCTCCTACCAATCCTGATTCCACGGTGTATGTGAAGGGACCTAAGGATTTCATCGGGCATAGTACGGACTGGCAGAAGGAGATCTTCCAGACGGGCGTCACGAATAATTATTCGCTGAATTTTTCCGGCGCCAGCGAGAGCGGGAGTTACCTGATTTCGGGCAGCTACCTAGACCAGAAGGGGGTGATCTCCAATTCGAAATTCAATCAATACGGCATCCGGGCCAATATCACCCGGAACGTCAAGAAATGGCTGGTTTTCGGTTCCAATACAAATTTTACCCGGTCTACCAACCAGATGGTAAAGACGAATAACGAGGATCTGAGCGGCGGCGTCGGCGTAGTGAAGGCGTCGCTGGCATTTGCCCCGACAGCTCCTTTGTATGACTCGGGCACCAATAATTTCACGGCGGCTACGCAGGTATCCAATCCTTATGTTTATGTACATGCGGTCAAAAACCAGGTCCTTGTATCACAGATCTTCTCTTCCAACTACCTCGAAGCCACGCTGGCGAAGGGGCTGACTTTGCGGGAGAACGTCGGCATCAGCTACTACAATAACCAGCGGGAACAATATTATCCCCGTACGGTATATGAGGGGCAGTCCTATCTGGGTCTGGCTTATCAATCACAGGGATGGTATAATTCCATTACATCCGAAACTATCTTAAATTATTCGAAGAAGCTGGGAGATCATGCGCTCACGTTTACGGCGGGCACCACGTACCAGGATGACCAGAGTACGACCAAGAACCAGAAGGCCAGTAATTTCGTCAATGATCAGCTGCAGGACAATAATCTTTCGGGCGGTGTCCAGAGTACCTACGGGCTTTCGAACAACCGGACCAAGTCCGATCTCGTCTCTTTTCTGGGGCGTATAACGGACAATTTCAAGGACCGGTATCTCTTCACGCTTTCTTTCAGGGATGATGGTACGAGCAAGTTTGCCAAAAGAAATCGCTGGTCACAGTTTCCCTCGGGAGCATTTGCCTGGCGGTTGTCCAACGAGCCTTTCCTGCAGGACAGGCTGGGACCGGTGAACGACATCAAGATCCGTACGAGCTATGGGCGTACCGGCAACCAGGGTATCGGCGCTTATGCCACTTTGTCTAAGCTGGTGCCGTATCCGTATACGTTCAACGGTACGGTGGTCAGCGGCTATGCGGATGACTATTATGCGGGGCCTGGCAACGAGAACCTTAAATGGGAAACCACGGATCAGTATGATGCGGGGATAGATGTAGGGATATTGAAGAACAGGATCACATTTACGGCGGATTTCTATTATAAAAGGACGCATGATCTTTTGCAGAATATAACAATCCCTCCTTCTTCCGGTTTCGGCACGCAGCTGGTGAACAGGGGGGAAGTAGAAAATAAGGGGCTGGATCTGTCGGTATCCGCTATTCCGGTGGCAAGTCCTGATTTTACCTGGAACCTTTCCGGCAATATCTCTTTTAACCGGAATAAGATCCTCAGCCTGGGCGGCGGTGTCACGGAACAATTTGCGACCCGTATCAGCACTAATGGAGATCAGCCATTTATTCAAAAGATAGGCCAGCCTATCGGTGCGCTGTATGGCTATGTCGAGCAGGATATCTATAAGAACGAGGCGGAAGTAAGATCGGATCCTGCCATGGCGGGTCAGCCTAATGCGATCATTGCGCGGACGGTGGGTGAGATCCGGTATAAGGACCTGGATCATGATGGCGCGATCACAGCGAAGGACCAGACCCTGATCGGGAATGTGAACCCCAAATTTACCTATGGGATTACCAATAGCTTTTCCTACAGGAATTTCGACATGAGCTTCCTGATACAGGGGGTATATGGTAATGACATCATCAATATGAACACGTATTATCTTTCCAATATCGGAGGGTTCAACAATGTCACGCAGAAGATGTGGGACGAGCGTTGGACATTCACCAACTGGGAGAATGCGAAGAGTCCTAAGGCTGAGCAGCAGTACTGGCGCGCCTTTAAGTTCTCGCGGCGGTTTATCGAGAATGGCACGTATATCCGGTTGAGGAATGTCAGCCTGGGATACAATGTAAGGATGAAGACTCATGCGATCCAGACCTTGCGTGTTTTTGCCACCGCCAATAACCTGGTCACCATTACCAAATACAGCGGCTATGATCCGGACATCAACGGATATGGCGATGATCCATCCAGGCGTGGTGTGGACATGGGCGGTTACCCCAGCGCCAAGACCTATAATCTGGGGGTGCAATGTATTTTCTAGTCCTAACTCTTTTAATTCATTTTGTATGCGTAAAATATTTTTTTTAATCCTGCCGGCTGTTATGGTCCTCCATATGTCCTGCAATAAGGCCTTGACGGAAAAGCCTTATAGTTTTCTCTCACCGGCTAATTTTTATCAGAATGAAGCGGATGCTACGGCTGCCGTCAATGGCGTGTATAATACTTTTTGGGGATGGGGGCTGATGAAGCAGCCTTACTGGTTGACGGACCTGGATTGCGATCATGCGATGGGGGCTGATTGGTTCCTGGGTAATATCGGGGCGGGTAACCCTTCCGCTTTCTGGGGCATCAATAATATATGGGGCGATCATTATCTGCTGATCAGCCGTGCGAATAGTGTGCTGGAGAATATCGCCAAGACTAATATGGATGCCGGCGTTAAGAACCGGCTTATCGGTGAAGTAACGTTTCTGAGGGGCTGGGCCTATTTCGACCTGGTCAGGACATATGGGTCGGTTCCGGTACATCTGAGGACAGTGGCTTCCGGGGATTCTCCCAATATGCCCAAGTCTTCGGTGGCGCAGGTTTTCCAGGTAGCGATCGATGATTTTAAGAAGGCGGAGAGTCTGCTGTATCCTGCCAGCGATACCCGGTCGGGTGAAAAGGGCCGGGTGACCAGGGGAGTCGCTTCGGCTTTTCTGGCCAAGACTTATCTGACGATGGCCAGCGGTTCGCTTAAGGGTGGTTCGCTCACGGTGCGCGGCGGGCAGGACAATGCGCAATATACTTATGCGAAGGATGTAGTGGCTGGTTATGAGAACTTCGACAGCAGGGCTTATTTCGATTCAGCCAGGGCCAAGTCGCTGGAAGTGCTGCATAGCGGCGAATATTCTCTCTTTCCTAATTTTATGGATATCTGGCAGATAGCGGGTAAGAATATGAGGGAGCATATGTGGGAGATCCAGGCGCAGGCGGGCAATGATGCGCTGGAAACCGATCTGTTTTATTATTTCAATGCGGCGCAGCCGGACAGAAGCGGGGTTTCCGCCGTATGGATGACGGATAATCATTACAACGATTATGAGCATGACGATGACCGTATTTTAAAAGGGGTGGCGCACCAGTATATCGTGGATTACGGGCAGCCTCAGTATACGAATTACATCCTTTATCCCCAGGTCGACACGGCATTGTACAAGCATGATGCGGCCGGCAATACGTATACCTGGAACGGAACGTATTATGACCGGGCTTATTCCAACAAGTATAGTTATGTCAGCAATCCCGGCACTGCCAATTCGGACAATTTCATTCCGATGCTGCGGTATGCGGAAGTGATGCTGCTATATGCCGAGGCCGAGAATGAGGTGAATGGTCCTACGGCGGCGGCTTATCAGTACCTGGATTCCGTGCGCCTTCGCAGTCATGCCAGCGCTTCGCCGGCGGGGATGTCACAGGATCAGTTCCGGTCCTTTGTTTTTGAAGAGCGGGGGCGGGAGCTGGTATTCGAATCCCAGCGGAGATACGATCTGTTGCGTTGGGGGGTATATTTGCAGGTGATGAACAAGCTGGGGGTGGTCATACAGGGGAATGACCGGCTTACCAAGGTGAGGTCTTCGCGGAATCTGCTGTTCCCTATCTCCACTGATGAGATCAATACGAATACGGCGCTGGGGGGTAATAATCCGGGGTGGTAACTTTTAATTAATAAAAAAGGTATTTTATGCAGACGATAAAAAATATAGTGTTTCTCTTTTGCGGTCTATCGCTGGCCGGCTTACTGGGAGTCTCCTGTAAGAAAGATTCGAAGCCGGGTTATGGGGTACCTACCATTAGCCGGGTGGCTCAGCCGCTTGACAGTACGGGTATCAATTCCGGCAGCTTCACGCAGTGGGTGATCATTTATGGTTCCAACCTCAGCAGCACGCAGTCGGTGGCTTTTAACGACCAGGTCGTAACGTATAAGACGATCTATGCTTCCGACAGTTCGGTTACGGTGCAGATCCCCCGGGCTATTCCCAAGGATATCACCAATACGATCACGGTGACGACGAAGGGGGGGACGGCTACGTATAGTTTTACGACGCTGATCCCGGACCTGCAGGTGAATGGTATTCTGAACGAGTATACGGCTATCGGGGATACGCTGACGCTGGTGGGGCAGAACTTCGATCTTTATGACCTGGATACTTCGGCTACTACGATAACGTTCACGGGGGGCAGTACGGTCAATGTGGTTGCCAGCTCGGCTACGGCCCTGAAGGTGATCGTGCCGGCATCGGCGCAGCCGGGGCCGCTGACGCTGAAGGGGATTGCGCCTTTGAATATCAACCAGACGACGACGGCCTGGTATATGGACAACCGGAATTTCCTTTTCGACCTATCGAATTACAATGGCTGGAACGGGAGTGCGTTCCTCTCTTCGGGTCCTACGCCTGCGCCTGTCAACGGACCGTACTTCCATGTAAAGAAGTCCTGGCAGGGTGGCTGGGCCTGGGATCCTTTCTGCAGTAACAATTGCGCGATGCCTGCGGCGCTGGTGAGCGATCCGACGCAGTATGTCAACTATGCGTTGAAATTCGAAATGAATATTCCTGTGGGGCCTCCTTCCCTACCCCTGAAGCTGTATATGGTCTTCAATAGCGGCAATTTCAAGGAGTTCTTCTATGATGCCGGTAATGGGGCCTATCCTTTTTCCACGAATGGGCAATGGCAGACGTTTACGGTTCCGTTGAAGAGCTGGGGCAACCTGGCCGGGTTTACGTTCTCCAACCCGATCATCATGGAATTTATGCTGAAGGATGCCAATCCCAGTCAGAGTGATTTCTCTATTTGTAATTTCCGGATGGTGCCTATTAATTGATAAAATCAACTTTTCATATGCGTTTTTTTAAAAGATCTGCTACCTTCTTCTGTTTTGGCATGCTGGTTTTCTTCCCTGGTTATAGTCAGAAAGCGGCCGATGGCTTCTTCAACATTAAAAATTACGGGGCCAGGGGGGATGGCCATACGCTGGACACCAAGGGGATCAACAAAGCGATAGCGGCCTGTGTGAAGGCCGGCGGGGGGACGGTGTGTGTGCCGGCCGGGACTTTTGTAACGGGGACGTTTCAGCTGTTCAGCAATGTGAATCTTTTTCTAAGTCCGGGGGCTGTGATCCTGGCGTCTGAGAACACCAACGATTATTTATTCCAAACGGATTATGGGTTCAGCGGTTCCGGGGCGGGGGGTAAGAAGCTGGGGATCATTTTTGCCGACCGGGCGGAGAATGTATCTGTCACGGGTACCGGGGTTATCGATGGACGGGCTGCCGCTTATTTCTATATGGACAGCGTGCAGGTCAGCGGAGAGGAAGACAATAAGTATACCCGGCAGGGGAAGAATTATATGAGTTCCGCTAAGGGGAACAGGGATGCGCCGGTGATGTGGAGGGGGGAGTTTGGGAACAGGCCGGGCACCCAGCTCATTTTCCATGCCTGTAAGAGGGTGACGATCCGGGATATTACGGTCCGCAATGCCAATGACTGGACGATGGACCTGAATGCCTGTGACAATGTCAAGGTGTTGGGTATCTCGATCGATAATGATATGAGCTTGCCCAACAGCGATGGGATCGATATGTACGATTCTAAAAATGTGATCATTTCCGATTGCGATGTGCGGGCGGGTGACGATGCGATTGCCGTTATCAGCACCAGTAATCTGAAGGTGACGAATTGCAATCTTGTTTCCCGGTCGAGCGGCATCCGGATCGGTTACAATGGGTTTAATGATAACAACTCGGGCAATCTGCTGTTCGACAATATCCGGATCTATGGCAGCAACCGGGGGATCGGCATTTTCCAGCGCCGGAGGGGCAATATGGAGAACATGCTGTTTTCGAATATGATCATCGATACGCGGCTTTATCCCGGGCAATGGTGGGGGCATGGGGAGCCGATCCATATTTCGGCGCTGCCGGGGATCGGCAGTAAGGAGGTGGGGACGCTGAGCAATATACGGTTTACGAATATTATTGCCCGGGGGGAAGAGGGGATCGTGTTGTATGGGTCGGAGGAAAGCAGGCTCCGGGATATTTCTTTCGACAATGTCCAGCTCACGCTGGTAAGGGGTCCGTTGACGGATCTCTATGCCGGCAATTTCGATCTGCGGGCGACGAACGATCCTAAGCAGGCTATTTTCAAGCATGATATTCCGGCCATGTATGCGCGGTATGTGAAGGGGCTGACGGTGAAGGGGATGGAGGTGAAGTGGGATGTTTCGCTGCCGGATTATTTTACCAATGCGCTTGCCATCGATCATTTTGAGGGTGTGAGGATCGAGGGGTTGACGGGTGAGGCGGGGCCGAATGCGGTGGTGGCGGAGGCGGTGATTGCGCTGAAGGATGGGCAGGATGCTTCGATACGGAATGTAAGGCGGGACGATGGAGGGATGACCGGAACTGGTGACGGAACGACAAGCGCTGGTTTGACGGGGGGAAGGAAATGGTTGTCGCAGGAGAATGTGAAGGGATTGGAATGGCATGCGGCGGAAGACGGTGCTTCGGTCAGTGATGGATCTTCGGGGAATGATAGCGGTCAGATAGCATCTTACGGGCAGCGGCCGGGGAGTTTGGCTTATATGACTGATCAGCCAGCGGGTTTTGTACAGCGGGATGGCATTACTTTCCGGCTGGACGGAGCGCCCTATTATTATATTGGCGCCAATTACTGGCAGGGGGCTTTGCTGGCTACGCGTGCATTCGGCAAGGCCGGCCGGGCGAGGGTGCAGCGGGAGCTGTCTTTCCTGGCAGCCAATGGGGTGACCAACCTGCGTGTCGTGGCGGGGGCCGAGGGCAGTGGCGCCATCGATGGTTCGTTCAGGGTGGGTCCTTCGCTGCAGCCGCGCAAAGGGGTCTTCAGCGAGGATGCGTTGGAGGGCCTGGATTTTTTGCTATCGGAGATGGGCAAGCGTAAAATGAAGGCCGTCATTTATTTGTCCAATAACTGGGATTGGAGCGGCGGCTTCCTGCAATATCTGAACTGGAACGGGCTTTTGCCTGACTCTGTGTTCCTGCGGAAGATGAGCTGGGAGGAGCTGAGGGATCGGACCAGTCAGTTCTATGACTGTGCCTCTTGCACGGAGGATTATTTCCGGCAGGTGAAAAAGCTGGTGAGCCGGACGAACAGTCTTACGAAGGTGCGGTATGCGGCCGATCCGTCGATCATGGCCTGGGAGCTGGCCAATGAGCCGCGGCCTATGCGTCCCGTAGTGAATGACTCTTATCAGCGGTGGGTGAGTGCAACGGCTGCGTTGATCAAATCGATGGACGGGCATCACCTGGTGACAACCGGAACGGAGGGTATGGCGAGTACGGGCGATGACCTCGATCTGTACCAGCGTATTCATGCCGACCGGAATATCGACTACCTGACCATTCATGTCTGGCCGAAGAACTGGGGATTTTTCAGCGATACGGCTATTGCGAAGAGCATGCCGGCGATCCTTAACAATACGAGGGCTTATATCGCCAAACATGAGGTGGTAGCCCGGAGCCTGGATAAGCCGATGGTGATCGAAGAGTTCGGGCTGCCCCGGGATCTTCAGTCTTTTGACCCGGCGTCTCCTGCCTCGCTGCGGGAAAAATATTATCAGTTGTTGTTCTCGATCGTACAGCAGAGTGTTGCTGGCAAAAAGGGAATTGCAGGTTGTAATTTCTGGGCATTTGGCGGGGAAGGCAGGCCGGTAAAGGGGCGGGCCATTTGGAAGCAGGGGGATAGTTTTCTGGGGGATCCTCCGATGGAGGAGCAGGGGTTGAATTCGGTATTCGACAGTGATAAGGCGATCTGGAAGCTCGTACGGTCGTTTACGAAAAACGGGGGGTTGTGATGGAACGGATCCTGCCGCCGGGTGCAAGCCGGGGATATGCTATGAAGAAGCGCGTTGGCTGGGGTGTTGTTTTTTTATGGACGTTGTTTTGCAGTGGAGAAGCGCTCTATGCGCAGGCGCCGGTGTTTCGGGCGGTAATGTCCAACCGGTCGGTTGTCCCTCAGTATGAACTATTCGAACTCACAATCGATCTCAGCGCTGTGTATACGAATCCGTATGACTATGAAGATATCGTGGTCGGCTGTCTTTTCATCTCGCCGGGTGGCAGGAAGGATACGGTGGATGGTTTCTTCATGCAGGATTATACGTTGAATACGGGTAATGGGAGTCTGGTGGCCAGGGGAGCCGGTCATTTCAGGGTGAGGTATGCTCCCCGTGAAGCGGGTCGCTGGCAATACCGTCTTTATTGTACCACGAGGGTGGGGAGTACGATGGGGAAGATGGAGCGTTTCCTGTGCGAGGCTTCTACCCTACCGGGGTTTATACGGCGCAATGAGACGCCTTATCTGGGTTTTGACAATGGGGCTCAATATATTCCTATCGGGGAGAATATCGGCTGGGCGCATGCCAATGCCTATATGGACTACAGCCGATGGGTGGGCAAGCTGGCCGCCAACAAAGGGAATTTTATCCGGGTGTGGATGCCTTCGTGGGGGTTGGGCTTTGAATGGCAGAAAGGGAGAAACGGGTATTCGGGGCTGAAGTCCTACAAACAGGAGAATGCTTATTACCTGGACTGGCTGGTGGAGTTCTGCCGGGAGAAAGGCGTTTATATGATGCTGACGCTGGATCATCACGGGCAGGTCTCCTCGAAGGTAGATCCTAACTGGAAGGAGAATCCTTATAATGCGGCCAATGGGGGGCCTTGTGTGCATACCTGGGATTTTTTCACCGATAGTACGGCCAGGCAATTGATCCGGAACCGGTTTCGCTATATCGTAGCGCGTTATGGGTATTCCAGTCATATTATGAGCTGGGAGCTATTCAATGAAGTGGAATGGACGGATGATTTTGAGCGGCATAAAAGCGAGATCACGGCCTGGCATGAAGAAATGGCGGCCTGGCTGCGGTCGAAGGATGTGAATAAGCACCTTATCACTACCAGTTATGCCTCCGCCAATCATGATCCGGCGACCTGGAAGCTGTCGGGTATCGACTTCACGCAGACGCATTGGTATGTAAGTGTCCCTAACCTGGACAGTGTGCTGAGCAGCGCCTGCCAATCTTATTTTGCGTTGTATGGCAAGCCTACTTTGACGGGAGAGTTCGGTCTTGGCGGAGATGCGGGCAACCTGATTGCCACGGACCCGCAGGGTATTTATATTCACAATTCGCTTTGGGGAACTTTGCTGGGAGGGGGTATGGGCGCCGGTATGTCCTGGTATTGGGATAATTATATAGAGCCGCAGAACCTGTATACTCATTTTCTGGCTTTGGCGGATTTTGCTTCGGGCATTGCTTTTTCCAGGGATCATTATGCGGTGGCGCCGGTCAGGGTCTCGGGTGACGGGGGAGGTCTAAGGGCTGCGGTCTTGAAATCGGCCGATCACTCGCGGGTTGCCGGCTGGGTATTGAATAAGCGATATAACTGGAAGGATGTAAAGGAGCATGGGGCGCCGGAGGCTATTGCCGGCGCCTCGGTTATTTTGCCCTGGGTAAAGGATGGGGTGTATAGGGTGCGTTGGTCGGACTGCAAAACGGGAGCGCAGGTATCGGCTACCACGGTGACGGTGACGGATCAGGTGCTGAGGCTGGTTTGTCCGACGGTGGATTGGGATTTGAGCGTGGTGGCGGAGGTGGTGCGGTAATTTCATACTTTTCGGTTGAAAAAGCCGTTTTAGGCTTGAATCATCACCTTTAACCATAAACCTGTAAAATGGGAATCCTTATATATGGGACGCATAAAGCCGCCATCGACGTGGATGAATTTTTAATAAGATGTCCCAGTTACTTTCTATTCTTAGCCGGTTGTTTTGAAATGTGTAATGGCAGGGTTTCCATAAATTTTCTCGAGAACCCATTATTTTTAACGGCGAATTAGATTTGTTTATAATTTTGCAGGTCTATACTGCCATTATGAAATATCCAAAGTACCCTGTTGAAGCAAGTGACCCATATTCGTATGAGTTTTATAGTGAAGGTCCCATGGGAAGGATTAGAAAAATAGTCCTTTATGAAAAGATCGGGAATGACCTTTTCAATCTCGGTTTCGGGGACTGGAATGAAGAAGGGACTTTTAGACAGTCATTGGGAGCCTATTCAACCAGGTAGGAATTATGAGGCGTTCTTGATCAAAAGGAAATAAATTCGTAAATTTGATTCAATATAATTTATATGCCTACTACAGCAGATAAAAAACATTTACCCGGCATTACTGTAAACCCCAACATGCGGGACTATAGCAAAGAACCTTTTGTCATTAAAAAGCTCGAAAGGGCGCGCGCATTCATCGCGAAGCATGGCTTGCCGAAGGATGATAAGCCTAAGAAGAGCAAGTAATCTCTTATATTCGCGGCTTATATTTTCATCACATGAGCCTTATCTTCCCTGCCTCTTATTCTACCCTCTCCTCTTCAGCCCTGGCCTCGCTTATTTCGGAAAAATATGGGTTGGGCGCCATTCAGTGCCAATTGATGGTCCGGGGAGTGGGAGACACTTATTCCGTTGAATCACCATCGGGTCGCTTTATACTGAGGGTCTATCGTTCTTCTCATCGCAGCCTGCCGCAAATAAAAGCAGAGATGGAATTACTGATTGCCTTGAAGCAGGTGGAAGTACCTGTGTCTTATCCCATCGGTGATCTTTCCGGGGAATTCATCCAGGTATTGGAAGCGGTGGAAGGAAAGCGATATGCGGTGCTATTCAGTTATGCGCCGGGGCATCCCGTATCGACACTGAATGAGAATCAGCTTCGGGAGCTCGGCCGTCAAATGGCTCGTTTTCATACCCTCTCCTCTACTATTAAACTGAGCGGTAGCCGTTGGAAGCTCGATCTCGAAACGACCCTGTTCAAGCCCCTGGAAATGGTAAAAACCGTCTTTGCTGAAAATGTAGAAGAGTATGCCTGGTGGCAAGAAGCGGCCGGACAGATCGAAAAAAAGGTCGGGGAATTCAACACTGCCGAATTTTCTATAGGTTATTGTCACTATGACTTTCTCCCCAGGAACTTCCATTTTTTGGGGGACTCCATTACCTTTTTTGATTTTGATTTTTTGGGGTATGGCTGGTTGGTGAACGACATCATGACTTTCTGGTTTCATTTGAGCCTGGACGTACATTTCGGCAGGATATCCCAGGAATCGGCTGATGAGTCTTATGCCGTTTTCATTGCGGCTTATCGGGAACACCGTCCTTTGAGTGATGATGAGCTTGCCTTGGTTCCTTACCTTTTACCTGGATTTATGCTTTTCGGCACCGCTTTTCATATGACGCATGATCAATTCTATCCTTTTATCCAGCCGGGGCATTTGAAATTGCGGACGGGTCTGGTCCGGCAATTGACAGAACGATACTGGCAGTAAATAGCGCAGCGCGCTATGCTATGAGCGCGGGGATGCCCTGTAAGCGTGGCGGCGTGCCATCCCTTGTTATTTTCCATCATATTCTGCGATGTATTTTTTGGGGCTTTTGCCGAACTGACGGGTGAAGGAGCGGCTGAAGTTGGCGGGTTCGGAAAAGCCGACTTTGTAGGCTACCTCTGCAATGCTGTATTCGCCGGTCACTAATAATTCCGCCGCTTTTTTCAGGCGGATCGTGGTCACGAAGTCATGGGCGGTCTGATCAGTAAGGGCTTTTAGTTTCCGGTAGAGCTGTCGCCGGCTCACTTTCAGTTTTGCGGACAGTATATCGATATCAAAAGTGATATCGGCAAGGTTGTCTTTTACGATCCGGATGGCTTTGTCGATAAACTCCTTGTCCAGGGGATTCATTTCAAGGTCCGGGGAAGAGGGGGCATGACCGGCCAGGCCGCCCTGATCGTCACTGACGGGCTCTTTACCGTAGAGCTCCCGCAGTTTCTTCCGGGAGGCAAGCAGGTTCCTGATCCGGGCCAGCACCAATTCCGTATTGAAGGGTTTGGGAATATAGGCATCGGCTCCTGCCGAGTATCCTTCGATCTGGTGGGCTTCTGCCTGTTTGGCGGTCAGCAGGATCACGGGGATGTGACTGGTTCGTTCGTCGGTTTTGATCTTTTCGCAAAGTTGCAGGCCGGTGATCTCCGGCATCATGATGTCGCTGATGATCAGGTCGGGGATCAGTGTCACGGCCTTCTCGTAGCCGATCGATCCATTTGGAGCGTAGTCTACTTTGTAGAACTGTCCCAATTCCTCTTTCAGGTATTCCCGCAGATCTTTGTTGTCTTCGACCAGGAGGATCAAAGGGGTTGATTCAAGGTGGAGTTCGGGTTCGTCCGCCGGGCGGATGATTTCGGGATCCTGCGAGGAAGGGTCGGCCGGATCGGGGGCTATGTCAGGTTCGGTGATAGCAGATTGTTCGCTTTGGGTCAGGTGTTGGTGTCCCAGGGGCAGATAAATGATAAAGTCGGAACCGCGGCCCAATTCGCTTTCCACTTCTATCCTGCCTTTGTGCAATTCGACCAGCTCTTTTGTGAGGGCGAGGCCGATGCCGGTGGAGCCGTGTTCGAAGCGGCTGGTTTCCTCTACCTGGTAGAAGATTTCGAAGACTTTGTCTTTCAGGTGGGCGGGGATGCCGACGCCGGTGTCGCGGACATGGATGGTTACGTATCCGGGGGATGCCTGCGCGCCGGAGGCGGAGTCGGCGTTTGCGAGGCTAATCAGGATAGAGATAGAGCCGTTATCGGGGGTATACTTAAAGGCGTTTGAGATAAGGTTGAAGATGATCTTTTCGAATTTGTCCTGGTCGATCCAGACGGGCAGGTTGTCGGTGGAAGCGGTGATGGAGTAATGGATATTCCTTTCGACTGCGTGGATATTGAACAGGGTGGCTATATTCTTTGTCGCGGTGACGATATTGGCGGGTCTGGCGGCCAGTTTTGCGTGTCCGGCTTCCAGCTTTCGCAGGTCCAGCATCTGGTTGATGAGCTTCATCAACCGGGACGCATTGTTATACATCAGTCCGCTGTATTTCTTCACCTGTTCCGGGGGAAGCTCTTCCCGGATGATCTTTCGCAGGGGGTCCATGATGAGGGAAAGGGGGGTACGCAGCTCATGGGAGACGTTGGTGAAGAAATTCAGCTTGATCCGGTTGAGCTCTTGCATTTTGTCGGCCGTGAGCCGCTCGAAGCGGACCTGTCCTTTTAGTTTTTCTTTATCTGCAATGTCCTTGTAGATAATATAGAGGATGAGCGCGATCAACAGCATATAAAGCCCGTAAGCCCACCAGGTTTTCCAGAAGGGAGGGGTGATGATGATGGTCAGCGTGGTCTCTTTCGGATTCCAGATACCGTCGTTATTGGCGGCCCGGACTTTGAACAGATAGCGGCCGGGGACCAGGTTGGTGTAGGTAGCTTTGCGTTCGCTGCCAGCGTAGTTCCAGTTCTTATCAAAGCCTTCCAGCTGATAGGCATATTTGTTTTCCGAGGGCACGGTATAGCTCAGGGCTGCATATTCGATGGTGAAATCGGATTGGTCGTAGGTGAGGGTTATTTCTTTGGCATCTTCTATATTCTCTTTCAGGGGGGAGTTCTTCTCTCCTATTCCGACCGGCTTGTTAAATAAGAGAAACCCGGTAAGGCGGCTGACGGGAGGGATCTTATTGTCCCGGACCGCGCCGGGGTCAAAGACATTGAATCCATTCACGCCGCCAAAGAAAATTCTGCCATTGGCGGTCCGGTATCCCGAGCCAACGATAAATTCCAGGTCCTGCAGGCCGTTGTAGACCCCATAGTTGCGGAATGTCCTGTTTAAGGGGTTGAACCGGCTGATGCCTTTATTGGTACTCAGCCAGAGATATCCTTTAGCATCTTCGACGATGCTGTTGACGATATTGTTGTTTAATCCGTTCTCTTCGTTGAAGGTGACAAACCGATGGGTCTTAGGGTCAAACCAGTCCAGTCCTCCTCCCATCGTCCCGGCCCAGATATTGCCTTTGGCATCTTCGCAAAGGGAGAAGACGACCTGGTTACTCAGGTTGTTATTGACCTTATCGTAGAGGGCGAATTTCCCGGAGACCGGGTCATAGACGCTGATGCCTCCCGAATAGGTGCCGATCCATATTTTCCCCTGCCGGTCCTGGTGCATGGATCTGATAAAGTCGTTGCTGAGGCTATCCTGGTCATCGGTATGCCGATGTTTGGTGATGCTGCCGTCCGGGGGATGCAATACGTTTACTCCTCCCCCATTGGTGCCCATCCAGATATTTCCCTGCGGGTCTTCCAGCAACGCATAGATAGAGGCGTTGCTCAGATCGTGCGGGCCCGTGCCGGACAGGTAGTGTTGAAAGCGGCCTGTCTTCAGGTCCAGCCTGTTCAATCCATTTCCATAGGTACCGATCCACAGGTAATCCTTTTTCCGGCTGATGAGTAACGAGAGGATCGCGGATCCTCCGAGAGCGTTCTTATTACCTGGAGACGGATAATAATGAAAGAACCGATTGTTGTTTCGTTCCCATCGGTTGAGCCCTCCCCCATCCGTTCCTATCCAGATATCTCCTTGCTGGTCTTCGGCAAAAGAGGTGATCATGTCCGCACTCAGGCTGAATGGGTCTGAGGTATTCCGGTAGCAATCGAAGGAAAACAGGTTGCGGTCATATTTATTGATCCCGCCGGCGGAAGTGCCTACCCATAGGATGCCGTTGTTATCTTCCTGCAAAGAGAGGATGCTATTGTTATTCAGGCTGCCCTGGCCGATCAGCGTCTTTTTATAGGACAGGAAGGTGCCGGAGTCCACGTTCAGCAGATCCAGTGCGTCTTCCGACCCTACCCATATTTTGTTGCCATCCGTGCGGCAAAGGGTGGTAATGAGGTTGCTGCTGAGGCTATTCTTTTGGGTGGGATCCTTCTTATAGCAGGTGAAGGCGCCTTGCTTACGGTCAAATACATTGAGTCCGCCGCCGTCGGTACCGATCCAGAGCCGGCCATGGCGGTCTTCGGTGATAGCCTTGACCAGGTTGCTGCTGAGGCTGCGGGGATCTTTATCGTCATGCCAAAAATGGCGGAAGGTGCTGTCTTTGGGGTTCCATAGATCGAGGCCTTTGGAGGTGCCGATCCAAAGGTTATGGGAGGCATCTTCGAAGATGGCCTGGATGGTAGGGTTGCTCAGGCTGGCGGGGTCGTGGGGGTCGGGTTGAAAATGCCGGATGGTCTTTTTATTCGGGTCGATCAGTAATAGTTCGTGGAAGGTGCCTACCCAGAGGCGCGATTCGTGGTCTTCGCAGATGCTGAGTATAGCGGGGTTGATAGGGAAGTCGGGATGTATCCCCATGTCTTCCAGCCGGATAAAGGCGTCCTGATTTCTATTATAAATACAGAGCCCTCCTCCCAGGGTACCGATCCAGAGATTGGACTGCTGATCTTCGAAGAGGCATTTGATCTGGTTGTCGGGTATGGAGCGGGAGTTTTTGGGGTTGTTCCGGTAAACGGTGAAAGTGTGGCCATCATATTTATTCAGCCCGTCCCGGGTGCCGAACCACATGAATCCCAGTTTATCCTTCAGGATACAGTTGACGGCACTCTGTGACAATCCGTCTGCGGTGGTAAGCTGACTGAATTTCCGGGTTGCTTCGGGTTGGCCATTGGCCGGGTTGGGATGGATGGTTACCATCAGGAGGAGGACAATGAGCAATCGGGCTATCATATTGTGCAATGTAATATCATTCTGTGCCAAAAAATGCATCCTAAATGTACAAGAATTATTTTTACCAAGTTAATGATATTGCCATGAAATACAATACTTTGCACAGGGTTATTTCCCTGAATGCCCAGGATTGCCTCACCTACTTTTCCAGCGTAAAAAACGAGCTGAACCGCCCTCTGCATTATCATGCCGAGTACGAATTACTACTGATATTGGATGGTGCTGGCGCCCGGCGGGTGGTTGGAAATCAGGAGGCGACCCTTTCAGACCTTGAGCTGGTATTCCTGGGGCCCAATCTCCCTCATTCCTGGAAGTCGCCGGGGGGTGCCGGAGATTCGCAGGGGGACTCTGGTCGTCCTGTTACAGAGATCAGCATTATGTTCCCCGGGGACTTGCTTCCGGAAGAATTCCTGGGAAAAAACCAGCTCAGCCAGATCAATCAGTTATTTTTCAAAGCCTCCTTCGGAGTGTCTTTTTCCACCACAACCATTAAAAATATTTATCCCAAGCTGGTTGCACAAAAGGAAAAGAAAGGGTTTGCTTCTTTCCTGGGTCTTCTTTCTATTTTGCATGATCTCTCTGTGGCGTCTGACAGCCAGGTACTTTCTACGGAGGTGACTGTTCCCGAGCTTTATTCGCCGGGCAATCAGCGGATCGATTCGGTCTATGCGTATATGAAGGCCAATTATTCCCGATCTATTACCCTGGATGAGATGGCGAAGAGGGCATGTATGAGCAAGGGGGCTTTTTGCCGTTTCCTACGTCAGCGAACGGGGAAGAGCTATATGGAAAGCCTGAATGAGATCCGGATCGGGCATATTTCGCGTATGCTGGTGGGGACTTCCGAAGACATTGCGGAGATCGCTTATAAGGCGGGCTATAATAATGTAGCTCATTTTAACCGTTCGTTCAAGCGGCAGAAAGGATGTACGCCGAAGGCGTTCCGGGAGAGCTATTCGGGGAAAAAGGATTTTGCGAAAGCCAGCTGATGCGGATTGAAAGCCAGTTGATCCAGATTGGTCAGGCTGTCACGAACGGCCCCTTAAATTGCCGGTTTTGCCCCTGCCCGGGCTTGTTTATTGCTGGTAACTTTGTAAAAATGAGCTATTATGGTACAAGCAATAAAAGCATTTAGCAGTTTTTCCGTCGATAATATCGAGAAAGCGAGAAAGTTCTATGCGGAGGCGCTCCGGCTGGAGGTGACCGTTAATCCGATGGGGTTGTTGGAGCTGACTGCCGGCGGGGGGAATAAGATAATGGTTTATCCCAAGCCCAACCATACTCCGGCGACTTATACCGTCCTTAATTTCGCGGTAGATAATATTGACAAAGTTGTGGATGAGCTGGGAAAGCGGGGGGTTATTTTCGAGCAGTATGATATGAAGGATCTTCAGACCGATGCGAAGGGGATTGCCAGGGGTAAAGCGCAGGGAAGGGGGCCGGATATCGCCTGGTTTAAGGACCCGGCGGGGAATATAATGTCCGTGCTGGAGAGTTAGGCGGGTGCCGGATGACGGTATGCCTGGACGATGACTGGTTATGTCCGGACGATTGCTACGCCTGGGCGATGGGGCCGGATGGCTGTATGCCCGGGCGATGGTTATTGGAGCGAAGCGTCAAGGGAAGATACTTTATTGTATTTATTCCTGTATTCGATGGGTGTCAGGCCGGTTACCTTCTTGAATACGTCTCTGAAGGCTTTGGTATCGGTGTAGCCTACGTCGAACATTACTTCGTTGACATTTTTGCGGCTGCGTTCCAGGCTTCTTTTGGCTGCTTCGATCTTTACGCGCTGGATATATTCTATGACGGTGTTGTTGGTCGCCTTGCGGAAGCGGCGTTCGAAGCTGCGTCTGCCGATGGCGCAAAGTTCGGCCAGGTTGTCGATGGTGATCTTATCCTGGAAGTTGGCTTCGATAAAGGTCTGTGCCTGTCTGATGGCATGATCTTCATGTCCTTTCTGTCCTTTGAACATCATAAAAGCTCCCTGGCTTTCCCGGTCGATGTCGATGGCGAAGTATTTGGAGGCCTGGATGGCTGTATCGCGGTCGGTATATTTTTCCACCAGGTATAAAAGCAGGTTCCAGTAGGAGTTGGCTCCACCGCTGGAGTAGAGTCCCTGTTCTTCGGTGATGATGCTCTGGTCTACCAGGTTTACGGCGGGAAACATATTTCTGAATTCATTGGCTGAATTCCAGTGGGTGGAGCATTTTTTACCATCCAGCAAGCCGGTGGCGGCCAGGAGGAAAGCGCCTATACAAAGGGATGCCACTTCCGCTCCCCGGGCGTACTGGTCGCAGATCCATGGGATCAGGTCTTCGTTCAGCTCCAGTGCTTTCTTCATATCGCCGCTCAGGGCGGGGATGAAGATGAGGTCGGTCTTTTTTACTTCGTGCAGGAGCTTGTCGATATGAACGGAGAAGAGGCAGTCCTCCAATTTGACTTCTTTGCAAACCCCTACCAGCTCGATATGGAACAGGGGGGCTTTGCCGGCTGCTTCCAGGAACTGGTTGACGGCTTTAAACATATAGCGGGGGTCCGCGATAGCTTCTATCACGGAGGTCTCACAAACGAGAATTGATACATGTTTCATTCGATATTCTTTTGTCTTTTAATGGCCGAATGGCTCTCGCCTACGGCTCGGGTCATACGGGTAAAGATAGCTAAATTACCTGTCGTAATCACCACTCCGGAATGTCGTTTTTACACCCTGTCGTTTTTCATTTATCCTTCTATGTTTGCGGGGGTGATCGGGGGCCAGTTTGGTATGATCCGGGATCATTGCGGGGTGATCGGCGGGGCCGATGCCGGGTGATCGGGAGCCAATGCGGGGTCCTTGAGAACCGATTTTAACAAATTTATAAATCGATTAAAATGACACAAATTAATTCCTACCTGACTTTTAATGGTAATTGCCGCGAAGCCATGACCTTCTACAGAGAGTGCCTGGGGGGGGAATTGACGCTGCAGACTATCGGCGAGTCGCCGCTGGCGGATAAGATCCCTCCTCAAATGAGGGATAGCATTCTGCATTCCACGTTGATCAGGGGGGCGTTGCAGATCATGGCTTCGGATATGGTGGCGGAGCAGGGGCTGGTGAAGGGAAATTCGGTTTCATTGATGCTCAATTGCAGCAGTGAGGAAGAGATCAATACCTTTTATGGTAATCTTTCAAAGGGCGGGCAGGCCACGCATCCCCTGGAGAATTCATTCTGGGGGGCGTTATTTGGCGATCTGACGGACCGGTATGGCAATCACTGGCTGCTTCATTATGATAAAAATCAACCGCACTAATTTGAAAAGTAGTTAACAATCCGGGAAGAAGATATACCAATGTGTGGGAAAACGATTATTTTACAGGAAACGTTTTCGCATGTTCAGGTTCCTGTTTATTGCCTTCATTCCAGTATTTTTTATCCAATGTAAAAGTAAGAATCCTCCGGGCTCCGGGGAGCTGCCGCCTGGTGACCGGAATAATGGGGGGCTTTTCCTGCCCGGTCATTTCGAGGCGGTGATAGTCGCCGACAGCATTGGGAGCGCCAGGCATATTACCGTCAATGATAACGGTGATATTTATGTTAAGCTAGTCTATAATGATGCCATGAACGGGAAAGGGGGGACGGTCGCCCTCCGGGACGTCGATCACGACGGCAAAGCGGATATCATTTCTTACTTCGGCGACTATAGAGATATAGGCGGGCTTCCGACGGGAGTCATCATCCATAACGGGTACCTGTATACCTCCACTGTCAAGAATGTCCTGCGGAATAAATTAATTCCCGGGCAGCTAATTCCGGATAGCAAGACGGAAGTGATCCTCACGGATGAGGATAAAGACCTGTATAAGCACTGGCATTCGACCAAACCGCTGGCTTTCGACAAGGAGGGGAATATGTATGTTCCTTTCGGAGCCGGTACGGATGCGGCACAGGATGTTACGCTGGCGGGCCCGGCGGGGATTCCAGGCGGCAAGGGGCTGGACCCTGCCCCGGACCTTGAATGGCATGGGGGTATCTGGCGGTTTGACGCCAATAAAGCGGGGCAGACTCAGAAAGACGGGTATAAGTATGCTACGGGTATCCGGAGCGTGCTTGGCATTGCCTGGAGTCCGCTGGATAATAGTCTTTATTGCGTGATGAACGGGATGGATAATTTCCATACCCGGTATCCTTCCCTCTATACTTCGTGGCAGGCGGCCATGCTGCCGGCAGAGCCTTTGTTAAAGGTGACGGAGAAATCGGATTTTGGATGGCCTTATGCTTACTATGACCAGCTACAGGGAAAAAACATATTGCAGCCGGGGTATGGTGGCGATGGGAAGATTGTCGGCAGGGCCAGTGGTTTCGATAAGCCTGTAATGGCTTTTCCCGGGCACTGGGCTCCGATGGATCTTTTATTCTACCAGGGCGATCAATTTCCGGAGCGGTATAAACGGGGGGCTTTTGTCGCCTTCCATGGGTCGACGGACCGGAGTCCCTATCCGCAGGCGGGTTATATTGTGTGTTTTGTGCCGTTTGAGAATGGATCGTTTACGGACAAATGGGAGGTTTTTGCCGATGGGTTTACGAGGGTGGATACGGTTGTCAATACGAGTGATGCTGTTTTCCGGCCGATGGGGCTTGCTACGGGGCCTGATGGTTCGCTGTATATTTCCGAATCGAATAAGGGGCGGATCTGGCGGGTGATGTATAAAGGGGATAAAGATCAATTTGGGGAGGCGCAGTTAGCTGAGATGGAGCAGCGGAAGTCGCGGTCTTATATAAAGACGCCTGATTCCGTGAAGGATAATCTGGGTAAGGGGGGTGAGATGGAGGGGTTGATCCTGTATAATTCGTACTGCCGGGGATGTCATCAGCGGGATGGGAAAGGCGACAATAGCCGGTATCCTCCGCTGGTGGGTTCCGATTGGGTTGCCGGTGATAAGGACCGGTTGATCGGGGTGATCCTGCGTGGGCTGCAGGGGGAGGTCAAGGTAAATGGAAAGACCTATAATGGGTTGATGCCTGCCCATGGCGCTTTCCTGGATGATCATGCGATCGCCAGTATTCTGACGTTTGTGAAGAGACGGTTTAATAAGGAGAATGTGACGGTGACGTCCCGGGAAGTGACGACGGTGAGGAATGGGGCGGCGGGGGCTGGGGCGGCGGGCCACCGGTGAATGGGGGGAGGCCTGGGGAGGGGGATCTGGGGAAGAGGTGGAAATTTAAGTTATACATAGTATGAAACTAACACTGTATCAAATCGATGCTTTTACGGACCGGTTGTTCGGGGGGAACCCAGCTTGTGTGGTGCCGCTGGAGGAATGGCTACCGGATGAGCTGTTGCTAAAGATCGCGCAAGAGAATGCGGTCGCTGAAACCGCTTATTTTGTTCCCGATAGGGGGGATGGTGGAGGCAATAGCTATGCGTTGAGATGGTTTACCCCGGAAATTGAAATGGATCTTTGCGGGCATGCTACGCTGGCTACAGCGCATGCGATAAAAACAATATTAAATCACCCTTCGGAGCAATTTGTCTTTCATTCCCGGAGCGGGGACCTGGGAGTTACCGTTCAGGATGGATTGTACACGCTGAAGTTCCCTTCCAGAAAGCCCTCCCCTGCCTCATTGCCTGATCTCATCCGGCAATCGCTCGACCGGCAACCTCTTTTTGTATTGAAGGCCCGGGATTATATGCTGGTTTATGCAAGCGAAGAAGATATCCGAAACATAAAGATTAACCGGCAATTGCTCGATCAGATCAACCTGGATCCCGGCGGCATCATCATCACTGCCAAAGGGCGCTACTGCGATTTTGTGTCCAGGTTCTTTACTCCACAGGCTTCTATTTTTGAAGATCCGGTGACCGGTTCCGCGCACTGTTCTCTGATCCCCTATTGGAGCGAACAATTAGGAAAGAAGGAAATGGAGGCGCTGCAATTATCCGACAGGATCGGGAAATTGTATTGTGTAGATCAGGGTGAAAGCGTGCTGATTGCGGGTCGTGCAAAAACCTATTCTATTGGAGAATTCCGGACGGAGTAAGAGGGATTGGCTCCGGAGCAGGGAGTCGATGCCGGTAAAGCAGGATGAGCGGGATAGGACGACCCTCCGATTGGATGATCGGAGGGTCGTTGTCTTTATTTTCCATCGTAGGCTTTTTGTAGTCCGGCTACGTCTATCTTAGTCATTTTAAGCATGGCCATCATGACTCTTTGTGCTTTTACGGGATCGGGGTCATTCATCAGCTTACCGAGGGCAGTTGGAATGATCTGCCATGACAGTCCGAACCTATCTTTCAACCATCCGCATTGGGACTTTGCGCCGCCTTCGGAAAGCTGTTCCCAGAGGGTGTCTACTTCCTGTTGTGTTTCGCAGCTCACGAAGAGGGAGATCGCTTCTGTGAATTTGAATATAGGGCCGCCGTTCAGGGCCATGAATTGTTGTCCTTCGAGCTGGAAGGTCGCCGTCAACACGGATCCTTTGGGTCCGGGGCCGGCGTCTCCGTTGCGGGTGACGTTCAGGATCTTTGAATTTTTGAAAAGGGAGGTATAAAAATTCATTGCTTCTTCGGCGTTGTTGTCGAACCAGAGGAAGGTGGTGATCTTTTGCATGGCTAACATTTTTAAATGATAATGATTGAATTTGAGTAGCTCTATCAAAAGTAGGATGGCTGGCGGAATTCCGTGCTGTGCAAAAATGACAAAGATACGGGCTGATTGCGACAGCAACCAGGAAAGGCGTATCTTCCTGTGTTATGGAAAATTACAGCGTTGTCCTTTTTATTCTGGCCCTGATGATCGGGCTTTCGGCCCTGGCTGACAAGGTGAGGCTGCCGTATCCGGTCTTACTGATCACGGCGGGGATCGGTATTGGTTTTATTCCGTCCTTACCGCATGTGGAAATTGACCCGGAGGTGGTTTTTCTGCTTTTTCTTCCTCCTCTCTTGTACGATGCGGCGTTCAACATGCCGTATGCGGCCTTCAAGACGCATATCAATACGATCGGTACACTGGCCATTTCGTTGGTATTCCTAACGGCCACGGGTATTGCGATTGCGGCCCGTTACCTGATACCCGGTATGACCTGGCCTACGTCTTTTGTGCTGGGATCCATCCTGTCTGCGACGGATGCGGTGGCGGCCATCAGTGTAACCAGGGGGTTAGGGCTATCGCATAAGACGAGCACGATCCTGGAGGGGGAGAGCCTCGTGAATGATGCTTCTGCGTTGGTGGCGTATCGTTTTGCCGTGGCGGCGGTGACGGGGACGGCTTTTGTGCTTTGGAAGGCTGGTTTGCAATTTCTCCTTTTGATGGGCGGCGGTTTCCTGGTGGGGCTGGTCATGGGCAGGATATTAGCTTTTATTTTGAAGAATGTCCGGCAGAATATGGCTGTGACGATCAGCTTTATGCTGTTGATGCCGTTTGTGACCTACCTGGTGGCTGAGAATCTGCATGTTTCCGGGGTGATTGCGGTGGTCATTTTAGGGCTGAGCATTGCCCGGTTTAGCAATAAGATCTTTCCGGAATCGCTGAAGCAGCAGTCTAAATCCTTCTGGGACATTATCATTTTCCTGTTGAATGGGTTGATCTTTATCCTGATCGGGCTTCAATTCCCGTATGTGGTAAAGAACATAGAGCGGGGGCAGTTGTGGCCATATATCGGCTATGCGTTTGTGATCACGGTGGTCGCTTTGTTATTGCGTATGGCAAGGGTATTTCTGCAGCAGGTCAATCTGCAGCGGGCTTTTGTAAAGAAGAAACACCATATCACGGAAGGCGCGCTGCTGGATTTTAAGACCAGTCTCATTATCAGTTGGTCCGGGATGCGGGGGCTCGTCTCGCTGGCTACGGCTATTGCGTTACCGGCGACGTTGCAGGATGGGAGTCCCTTTCCTCACCGGAGTGCGATCATTTTCATTTCGGTGGCGGTGGTGCTGTTCACGATCGTGGGGCAGGGAATGAGCTTGCCGTGGGTGGTGAAGCGACTGAAGTCGAAATAAGGATCAATCATCTTTTTTCACTGCCGGGGGCTGACTATCCCTGGTATTTTTTTGTACGGCGATAGCGCCAAACATGGCCAGCAGAAAGGCGAATGCGTAAAAGCCTTTTTCGCTTGGCAGCAGGGTGGCATTCCAGAGCCCTACCGTCAGCAAAATGATGGACAGGATAGTTGAGAACCAGCTGAGGCCATAATAGATATCCGTTACCGGGATGCCTTCGAGGCGGTCGCGTACGCTCTTTTGCACGGATACGACGGCGAAAAGGCCAAACATTAAAACGGTAAAGTAATATCCTTTTTCATTGAGAAGCATGGTAGCTCTCCAGAGCCCGGTCAGGAAACCAATCATACCTGCTCCCAGGGCTACCCAGGAGGCTGCGACGAATGCACTTGACGGTTTTTGTGTCATACGATTCAAATGTTTAGGGGTGTTAAATCATACAGTTATCTCCGTTATTGCGGTAACGGGCATGATGCCTGTGCTACACGGGAATAACGGTATAATTTAAAGATATAACGTTGATAGCACATTATAAAGTATCGGAAGGCTATTTTAACAGTCTGTTGGCGACGGGAAAAGGTTGGGGAAACAGGTTGATCCAGGAAAAATGATACCCAACTACTTAAAGTTAAGCAGGGTGACATGGGCGGCGACGGCGAGCCATTTGCCGTTTCTTTTCTCGTAGACGTCGAGGTAACAGTTCTTGCCTGCTATCTCTTTGTCGCCGGCTTTGGAAACAAAGCTCACATAAGCCATGATCAATCCAACATTGGCCCCTAAGAGTCTGACATCGACACTGTCGACATTGGCGGATATTATCTGCTGATCAGGAGATGCTGTGCGAGATAACATAATCTTCTTACCAATTTTTGAGCCATTGGGAGTGATCATAATAATGTCGTCGGCGAAAATCTTACTCATAGTGGCCGTGTCCTTAGTGGGATAAGCATGAATCCAATCTTCATTGAGTTGCTTCAGCGTTTGCTGGTCGCCGGATTGGGCGAAGGTAATTGCTGAATAAAGGAGCACAGCAAGGACGAGGAGTATCTTTTTCATTTTATTCAGGATTTATGATGGTGGTATCTTTTGATGAGAATTCGGATTGAAAGGTATCAAACCTTCCGGTAAGTTTGTATTTTTAGGGGATGAAAATAATTCGCAATGGCAGCATGCTCAAGACAGTGTTCTTGTTGATGACGCTTGGTCTGGCCCTATCAGGTTATAAAACCGCGGGAAAAGATCCGGTTGTTCCATCTAATCTGAAAGTTCCTGCTGGAAACAAACTGTTTTCCCATGTTTTTGCCAAAGGAGTGCAAATCTACCGGTGCACCCAGGATAGGACCGATACGAACCGCTTCTCCTGGATATTCGTAGCGCCTGAAGCGGATTTATACACCCGTGCCAATTATAGTCGTCGGGTGGGCAGGCATTATGGCGGGCCTACCTGGGAAAGTACCGATGGGAGTAAGGTGGTGGGAGTTAAATTACAACAGGCCGATTCGCCGGATCCGGCCGCCATCCCCTGGCTCCTGCTTCGATCAGCATCCGACTCTGGTTCCGGCATCTTCACTAAAGTAAGCTTTATCCAGCGGGTGAATACCAAAGGCGGCAAAGCCCCTACGACTATAGCGGACAGATCGCAGAAGGGACAGGAAATTCGCGTCGCCTATACGGCGGAATATTTCTTTTACCGGGAAGCCGGGGCTAAATAAATGCTTCGATCATTGATCTAAGCTCTTTTCCTGAATAGGAGACATATATATCTGTCCTTTCTGCGAAATACTCCCTGTCATGAAACGTATATATTTCTTCATGGTATTTTCCCGGGGGCCTGAACTATCACAGGTGCAACTTCTGATTGAGTCAACGGAATAGACAGTCAGGTCTTTGTTGACGGTAATATATTCGGCGCAGGAGAAACAACAGTCAGAACCACACCCACCTACGCTTAAATGTCCTTCACTTATTTTCCGGCCATCTTTTGAGAAAGTGGTTAAAACAGGCAAGTATATTTCAGCAGGGCTAAGCCAAATAAGTTGGAAATTGTCAGAGGTATCCGGAAGAACGCCATATGCCCAGGTCTCTTCAGGATATCCCGAATTTATAAACAGGCTGTCCTTCCCCGTAATTCGTTTAAGTACAGCTGTTGACTGGATATCCGACGTTCGAATTGTAAGCGGCAAATGAAGTGGTTTAAATTTTTTAACGAACATCCTAAATGAAAGTTTTTTTGCATCCGTAGTCTCATCGGATGGTTTCCTGTTTTTTTCGATGATTGTGCTATCGATAATAACGTAGGTATTTTCGGGGCTGGTCCTGTCGATCATAATATTGACGGTGTCCCGGAAATCGTATCGTTCGAACAGGCCGTCGCTCTGATCGTGATCGCTGTAGCTAACCCCGTCAAATGTATAAGAATAATAGAGGGATTTGCCTTTATAGGTGTTTTTCTTGTAAACGACGGCTTTTAGTATCAATCCATTTTTATCAATCTTATTCCTATAATAGTTGTCATACGCCCTGGAGAGCATCGGGCCGCTCCAAGGGATGCTTATTAAAAGAATAAAGCCAAGAAAGCAAAGAATGGAAGACCATAGATTTTTTTTCATACCAACGGGCTTTATTAGGGATTAACGCATCTTTAACACGGTCAGGTTGTTATTTATTGCCCGATCTTTATATAATTTTTTCTATCATGCCTTCCGGATTTGCGTATATTTAAACGAATCCTGCCGGATGAATAAACGAAATAAGCATGTCGAATACTACCGTTCAATATTATGTCGTGGACGTGTTCACCCGCGAAAAATACAAGGGTAACCCTTTAGCCGTCGTGTGCCTCGATCTGGGCCTTGAACCGGCCATTTATCAGAAGATCGCGAAGGAATTTGGCTACTCTGAAACCTCTTTTGTTTATTATTCTTCCGGACAAAAGGCCCTTAAGGTCCGGTCCTTCACGCCTGCCGGCATAGAGGTGAATGGCGCCGGTCACAATCTATTAGGGGCAGTCTGTCTGGCGCTGGAAAAGGAATGGGATATCTTCAGCCAACAGAAAGAGGAGCGGTTTGTCATGATGAAAGACGAGGTCATGCCCCTTTCGGTAAGCTATCTTTCCGACAAAACGCCATTCGTAGGCATGTTGCAGCGACCAGCTACTCTTGTCAATACGATCCCGGTTGAAGAGGTGGCCCCTGCGATCGGCCTTTCGCCGGAAAGCCTGTTATTGAAAGGCTGGGCGCCTACCGTAGTGAGCACGGAAGTGACTCATTTAATGGTTCCCGTTAAGGACAAGGCCAGTTTGCATCATGCCATGGGCCAGAAAACGCTGTTGAATAAATTATCGCAGGAATATGATTTTGAAGGATGTTACTGTTTTACGTTGACCGATTCTGATCCTGTCTATATTGCGGAGAGCCGGTTTTTCAATCCGGGTATCGGGATAGAAGAAGATCCGGCTACGGGAAGTGCAGCCGGACCTTTAGCAGGTTTCCTGCATTCTAAAAGGTACATACAACAAAACGTCAATTATTCTGTCTTACAGGGGGTAAAAATGGGGCAGCCCTCTACCCTTCAATTCAGTGTAACGGATGAGGGGATCTGGGTGAAGGGCTCCTCTGTTATCGTCATGGAAGGAACATTATATCTATAGGGTTACGGAGATATGCATACGGCTTCATTTGTTTGCCCGTAGGGATACCAGTTATCTCAGGCTGCTGCCTCTTCAATGCGGCGAGGAAAAAATAGTTCGGTCATTATTGCTGGCAATGATCCTGCAGCTTGCCTGCGGCACCCGATCGGAGGCGCAGGATTCGATTGGTTATATCTGGATTGTTACCCGATCCGGGTTGAACCGGTTCAACGGGAATAATTTCGTACAATTTCACAGCGGTAATGACAGCCTTACGTTGCCGGAGGAGAATCTGTCGGGGTTGGTATGGCTGGGGGTGATCGTTGTTCTATATCCTTTGTGCAGATGGTTTGACCGGTATAAAGGGCTAATCAGGGGGTGGGTGGGCTATTTATAGAAAGGCCGTCAGGTCTAGATACCTGACGGCCGGTTTGGGGTTTAATGGGGGGCTGGTTTGGGGGTGTTAGACGGGGAGGGGAAAACAACAAC
Organism: Puia sp.; assembly: GCA_035555335.1. Taxonomy (GTDB): domain Bacteria; phylum Bacteroidota; class Bacteroidia; order Chitinophagales; family Chitinophagaceae; genus Puia. The sequence continues at coordinate 172,371 of DATMGS010000023.1, read as the reverse complement.
TTGTTGAAAATTAATTATTTACAATATATGCAGACTGGCGCCTTCAGCCCGAAGGCTGCTTTTGACGTTGATTATCTCGCTGCAAATGGATTGGATTTCGCAGGGATGTTCGAGGATATTGAGCTTGCCTAATTTTTCTGTCAATAACATTATTCTGGCACGATAATTTGCCATTCTAACCTCTTTGGAGTCGGCGAGCAGGGTTATTTTTTTTGTTAGCATAGCTTTGCTCTTTTAGAAAAATGAAAAAGAAGTTAACTGCGGAATAGAGGTGGAGCCAGCGCCGGGGTATTAGTCGTGGCGGGGATGGCTTTGGTAACAAAATGAGGCAACTATTTTTTTAACCCAATTATTTTGGTAAATTGACCCGGAAGCAACTTATCGATGAATAGCGTCAAAACATTACTCCATACGATGGACAGGACATTAACAGCCGGGCTATTGCAGGGTGGTATCCATAAAAGAAGGGCGGAGGAGCAATTATTCACCAGTTACGCATATTTTATAAAGGAGGGGATAAAAAAGTATTCTTTACAAGAGGAGGATGCTTTTGATGCCTATTCCGACAGTGTTCTGTCTGCTATTGAAAAGATCACGAATGGGTCTTTTGAGTCGCGATCTTCGCTTAAAACCTATCTTTATCAGATATTCCATAATAAATGTGTTGACTTATTGCGAAAGAAAACGACTAATAAGTACAGTGTGCACAAAACCTTGTCTATTAAAGAGTCGCTTTTCGATATATCCGATGCGGCGAGGTCGGTGATTCAGCGGCTGGTGGACAAGTCAGATTGGGCAGCGCTAAGGCAAAAACTGGATGTGCTGGGGGACAACTGCCGGAAAGCATTGTTATTATGGGCGGATGGCCACAGTGACCAGGAAATAGCCACATTTATTGACTATAAAACAGCCGCTGTGGCAAAGACCAGCCGGATACGATGTCTTGAGAAACTGAGGCAATTGTATAAGGCTCCTTAACAGGACAATATGGAAAATGGTATAGAGCATATAGAAGCGTACTTTGGAAAGGAGGTTTCTGCGGAAGAAAGCAGGCGATTTGAGCAAGCTATCCTGGAAGACCCGGCTTTTGCCGAGGAAGTAGCTTTTTACCTGAGTGCGAAGCAGGCGGCCCGGGATCTGGCGGAAGTAGAGAAGAAAGAGCGGTTTCTCCAATTATACCGTCAGGAGGCTCCTTCCCGTCCGGTACGGACGATGGCGAGAGCGGGATGGGTGGCGATCGCGGCGGTTGTTTTCGGGGCTTTGCTCTTCAGTTGGTATCTGTATCAGAAGCCGGCAGCTCCGGGGAAGCTGGCCAACCGGTATATCGAGCAGCATTGGCAAACGCTGGGGGTGAGTATGAGCAGCAGGGAAGACAGTATACAGACGGGGCTGCGCTTATATAATGAGGGGAAGTGGCCGGAGGCGCTGAAGCAATTTGAAATCATGATCCGATCCGGCAATACGGGCCCCGCGATAAAAAAGTATGCCGGTATTGTTACCTTACGACTGAAAGATTACGACAAAGCATTACTATATTTCAAACAGTTAGCCGCTTATCCTCTCTACGCCAATCCTGGCCTGTTCTATCAGGCTCTTACCCTTATGGAGCGCAATCAGTCCGGCGACTCTGAAAATGCGAAACAACTCTTGCAGCAGATAGTGAAAAATGACCTGGAAGAAAAGGAGACTGCCCTGGAATGGTTACGGAAATTGTAATTCCATTATATCAACTATTAATTTTTGGTTATGATTACAGACACCAATTCTCAGCAGACCGGGGTCCTATCCGTTGACGAAAAGAAAGAAAAAGGGCCGCATAAAAGGGAAATCCCAAAACTCTTCTATTCGGACGTGACCTGGAAGCTGGCTTCCAGCAGGGAACTGAACGAAGAAGAAATAAATGAGGTAATAAGCCGTATCGGAGGGTTCTATAGCCAGTTCCTCAAAGAAAGAGAAAAAGAGCTGGTGTCATTCGGTTATGAGCTGGAAATCTGCCGGGAGCCATTGGCGTCTAAAGGGAAAGATTCGTCGGAGTTCAAGCTGCAGGTAAAGCTTATTTCCCCCACTTACATTCCTACCAAATCATTCGATCCTCCCGTATTATTCCTCCCTTAGAGATCAACTTTCACCAGAAATCGTAAATATCACCTATATGTCATCCAAAACAAAAAACAGCAACACCAAGAGCGGGTCCAAGAACACCACTCCTACTACCGTAACCCCCACCTTACAGAACATAACTGTAAAGGCAAATGATACGGCTCCGACCCAGAATACGGGAGATGGCAAAACGCCGCCCCAAACTAAATAAGGATAAAAGATTATCTTTAGCTATCTCTAAAAACTATTTTCAACTTAAAAACTAACAAATGGAAATCATTTATTTTTTATTATTGCAGTTACTTGATTCGACCCCGACCCAGGATACAGGAAATCCACCTAAGAATATTCCCAAATAAGGGATAAAATCCCCCTTGTCCAATGGGAAGAAGCATTGTCCTCCTCATTGCCCATATAGTCTTATTTTCACTGACCCTGTCAGGTCAATGTCCTGACAGGGATTCACTATGGAAAAGGCTGATCTATTTAAAGAATTCTGCCAACGCCGTGCCCTGGACAGAACAATTGAAGGAATTAAAAAACTACGAGGCAGGGATGAAAAGCTGTCCCTATCGTAATGACTCTACGCATGCCTTTCTGCTTCAGCGAATGGGGGCCATTTACTTTATACTGGACGACTACTCACAGGCCGTTCAGTATACGCTGCAATCCATTTCGATGATCGAGTCTCATGCGAAGCCTCTGGCCCATCAGGATCGTCTTACCTACTGCTATGATTATTACAATCTGAGATCCTATTACGAGACCCTCCACAGGATAAAAGAGCAAAATGCCGCCATCGATAGCTGTGTATCCATTGCCATGCGATTTAACTTAATCGACGATGATATACTGCATTTCTTCCAGGATAGGATTAAGTTCCTTTTTTATATCGGAGATTATCAACGGTGTATCCGTTATACCCGACTGGGAGAGATCCTGATCGGCCAGTATCTACACGGTAGCGACAGCCTTATCTATGCCATGTTCCTGTTGACCTGGGAGGCAAATGTGCTGATACTCTATAAGCAGTACGATGTTGCGGCCAATCTTCTTTTCAGCAAAGCGGGAGTCTGTGAAAAAGCAGGAGCAAAGAAGGATGAAGGGAATATCTATTCACAAATAGCAGATACCTACCTGGGCAAGGGAGATTACCAAAAGTCCGTCTTCTATTATCAGAAAGCCCTCTCCTACCACAAAGGGGCAGGTGATTTTCTGAATTGTAAAATAACGCTGAATAACCTGGGAGAAGTCTATTCCAGGTATTTGCATGATGACGCTCTTGCTTTGCGCTATTACAAAAAAGCCATCGGTTATGTCAGTCAGAAGCCTAAAGAGAAAATAATAGATGCGTTACAGACGTTGGACGCCTTTAACAAGATCGCGATGGTCTATCTCCAGAAAAGGGATTATGATTCCTGTTTTGCCAACTTCCAGATCGCTTTCGACCAGATACGGCCCGGCATCCGTGATTCCGACCTGGTGCACCTTCCCATCTCCGAATTTACGGAAAACAGAAATATCGACCTGGTCATCAATTTGCTGATCAATAAGGCGGATGCCTACCAGCAAAAATTTCTGGCGGGCAAGGATAAGGATGCACTGACCCAGGCCTTGCGGATCTACAAGCTTACGGATGTCTTTTTGGACAAGTTGAGGGCCGAGCATTCCGAGACCGAATCGATGCTGTTCTGGCGAAAGGAGAGCCGGAGGCTCTATGAACATGCCATTGAAGCCTGCTGGTTTGCGAGGAAGACCCAGGAAGCATTTTATTTCTTTGAGAAAAGCCGTTCGGTGCTGTTGAACGATCAGTTGAATGAGCTGAGTTCGATGGACAATGAAAAAATAGAGCAGCTCTCCCAGGTAAGGAGAAAAATACTGCAACTGCAACGGGAGAAGAACCAGGAGGATCTCGTCAATGAATTATTCAACAGTAAGCAGGAGCTGGACCGGCTGGAGGAGCTGGTAAAAAAGGCCGATCACCTCCCCTATCAAAACTTTCCGGACAGTGGGTTAAGCTATGTGCGAAAGGATCTTTTGCAGGACCACCAGGGGTTGCTGGAACTGTTTAATGGCGATAGTGCCGTCTATTCCTTATTGGTCAGCGCAGAGTATGCCAGTCTGGACAGGATCGACAAATCCGATCTCGACAGTACTACGGGGCTGTATCTTTCTTATATTTCCAACCCGGACAGGCTGAATGGCAATTTTGCCGGTTATGCGGGAGTGGCTCATCATCTTTATCAGCTGATCTTTCGGGAGGCGCCTCCGCCCAAGGGTCGGATCATTATCTCGCAGGACGGCCGGTATTTTCCGTTTGAAGCGCTGCTGGTGAATGACAATCCTGCCGCTCCCTTGTATTTTGTGGAAGAGCATGCCACGAGCTATACCTATTCCGCCTATTACCTGATGAATCATTATAGTACCCGGCTGACGGCTCCTGCCGGTAATTTTATGGGGGTAGCGCCGGTGCAGTATCGCTCTTCTTTCAAGCTGGCCACGTTGAATGGGAGCGATGAGTCGCTGGACAGGATCGGCTCTTATTTTTCCGGCGTGCATAACCTGGTAGCCAATGAGGCGTCTAAAGACCATTTTTTTCGACAGTTCTCCGGCTACAAGATCATCCAGCTATATACGCATGCTTCGGATAGTGGCAGCAATGGGGAGCCGGTGATCTATTTCTCCGATTCCGTCCTGTATTTATCCGATCTTATTCCGAAGGACAGGCCGGCGACCCAGCTTATCGTATTATCTGCCTGTGAAACGGGGAATGGGACTTTGCATCAGGGTGAGGGGGTGTTCAATTTCAACCGGGGTTTTGCCGCATTGGGGATCCCCAGCTCCATTACCAATTTATGGATGGTGGAAGACAAGGCTACTTACCGGCTCACGGAGCTATTCTACAAACAGCTGGCGGAGGGGGTGCCTCCCGATATCGCATTACAAAGGGCGAAAATAGCGTTCATCCGCACTGCCACGAAAGAAAAGCGGCTGCCTTTTTACTGGGCGGCGACCATTTTAGCGGGGAAGACCAATCCGATCGATTATACGAGGACGGCTCCCTGGAAATGGATAGGGTTGTTCGTGGGAATTATATTGGTTTTTTTATGGATTTTTTCTTTTGTCGCATCCCGGAGGAATTCGGAGAAATTATAAAAAACCAGGGCTATGAAAAGAACGCTGATCTGCTTTTTGTCAGGTATATGTACTTTTTACAATACATGGGGCCAGAGCGGGCTCTCCGGGCCGATAGTTTCGGCTGATCCATCCCTGGTCCAGCAACGCGTTGCCCTCAAGGACACCCGTCCTGTGAGGAGGTCGCCGCAGCCCACTGTAGCCGACAAAGCCCAGGTAATGGACTATTTCCAGAACCAGGAGTTCGAAGAGGCCATCGACTACCTGGGGCCGGCCCTGGGCGAAGACTCCGCCAGTGTGCCGGTGTTGGGCTATCTGGGCTATGCTTATTATATGTCGGATAAGGGCAAGGCCGCCGAGAGCTGCTATCAAAAGATATTGGAGCTGGACTCTGTTAATAAATCCGCCCTCTATTACCTGGAGGTGCTCAACTACCATGAGGATCCGGAAAGGGCGCTGGGTTTCACGCTCAGGCTGGTGAAGCTGCAGCCGGGCAAGGCGGTCTGGTGGCGTACGAAGGGGGAGCTGCAACGGCGTCTCAAGCAGCCCGATTCTGCCCTCCCCTCTCTTTGTCAGGCATACGAGCTGGCGCCGGAGGATGCGAAAAATATCGGGGCACTGGCCGATATTCTGATCGAAAAGAAAGATTACGGGCAGGCCGATAGTATTTTGGATGCGGGCCTGGCGAAGGATTCGTTGAATTTCCCTTTATTAAAGCTGCGGATGCGGTCGGCCTATAACGCTAAAAACTATGCTGCCGTACTGGCTCCGGGGGAAAGGACCATGCGGCTCAATCTGCCGGATATCAATGCCCAATCCTGGCTGGCCCTCTCCTATTACAATCTTCAACGATATCCCGACTGCATCCGTGCCTGTGAATTTCTGCAGAGCAATGGTTATGATGTCGAATCCGTTCTGTATTATGAGTCCAGGGCCAAGGCTAAGCTCCGGAATTACGCAGAAAGCAATGACCTCCTGGCCATCTGTCTGAAGAAAGCGATCTCTCATACGGCTGAATGGTATTATAATGACCTGGGGGACAATTATGAAGGGCTGAAGGATTTCAAGGCAGCCATTGCCAGCTATGACACGGCTTATTATCTCTTCAAGGATCCTACGATGTTGTACAATTGCGGTCGTCTGGCGGAAAGCGGGTTGAAGAACAATGTGCTTGCCCGGAAATATTACCTACGTTATCTTACCCTCGCGCATCCGGAGCTACCGGAGGAGAAAAAGGCTTATGCGTATGTGAAGGCGCGATGGGGGCGAAAGTGAGGATCACTTTATCATTTTAGAAGTTCGGTAGGCTGTACCTTTAAACAGGGCAACCAGCTCTCCGGCTTCATTGGTCGTACGGATGTCATAAACGCCGGTCTTATTACCCAGATGAATTTCTTTTGCCTCGACGGTCAGCGTCTCTCCTTTCTTTGCAGGCCGGGTAAAGGTGATGGATACGTCCAGGGCGACGGTGATACGGCCATGGGAATTGCAGGCAAATGCCAGGGCGGAATCCGCTGCGGAGAATAGGATGCCTCCATGAACGCTGTCGAAGCCGTTGAGCATATCTTCCCGGATGCTGTAATGAAGTTTGCAGTAGCCGCTATTTATCTCGTCTATCTTCAGTCCCAGCCAACGGGTGAAGGTATCCCGCTCAAGCATGGTGTCGAGGACCTGCCGGGGGGAAAGTTGTTTTTCCTCTTGCATGGCTGGAAATTAGCGAAAAAAAAGGTAGGGCAATCCAACTTATTTATAAGGAAGCCAGTCGTTCTGTGCGGGTGGACGTGGTGACGCTGCCCTGGCCTTCGAAATAATAGTGGGCGGCGATAAACTTCTTTACGTGTACCCGGCTTTCGGCGGGAAGGTAGCCTTGCAGGTTCCAGAAATTACGGCTTCCGGATTTATGGATGGCGCGATAGACGGGTCCGGGGCCACCGTTGTAAGCGGCCAGCACCAGCAGCCAATCTCCAAATTCCGAGTACAGGTCTTTCAAATAGAGGGCTGCGGCCTTTGTGCTTTTGTAGTATTGCTTGCGTTCGTCATTAGCTTGTGAAACTTTCAGCCCTAACTGTTGGGCCGTCTGCGGCATGAGCTGCCAGGGGCCTGTGGCACCGACGCGGGAAACAGCCGTTGCTTTTAAATCAGATTCGATGACAGCCAGGTATTTCAATTGAACGGGCAGCTTGTATCTGCGGAATACCGAGTCGATCATGGCAAAGGGGGACCGGCTTCTTTGTCTTATCGTATAGAGTTCCTGCCTGTTGTCGTGTATATAATTCGTCACAAACTGACTGACATTTTTGTTCAAGGGCATTTTAACCGCTGACAAATTATAAAGTGTCTCTTGCGAAAGGCCATTTTTATCTCCTGTACTGTTAGTGATAATAAACAGGAAAGAAAGGCTGCCAAAAAAGCTTTTAATAAGGGTTGGATTGTTCATGCGACCCTTTATCCAATCGGGGTGCCATGTTATAACCTACTAGAAGCTTGGGAGTTGGGGATTCTGGTAAAGGGGGGAGATTCCCAATTAGAGACGGGGGTTCCCGGGGGAAGAACGAAATTAAATAGTAGTGTGAACAATTCCAGGGTGACTACGTATGGGCGAGTCACGCTGATCCGGAATGGAACACCCCAGTATCAAAACCGTACATTCTAAACGGGCGGCATTGCATAATCTATTGATCATTAAGTTGGTGTAAAATTGGCATTTTCTTGGTGTATCCTATTGGCACCAGTTCATAAACCCAGTTATATGCTGAAAAACTATTGTAAGATCGCTTGGCGAAACCTGATCAGCAATAAGAGCACTACAGCTATTAATATCCTTGGCCTCGCCATTGGCATAAGCGCCTGCCTGATCATCTGGCTGGCAACCCACTTCGAGTTGAGCTACGATACTTTTCACCCGGATAAGGAACTCATTTACCGGGTGGTTTCCAACATCGATAATCCCGATGGTAGAAAAAATTATTCCTCACAGGTCCCGTATGCTGCCGCTTTGACCATCCGGAGGGAATTCACGGGCATTGAAAAAACAGCCAATTTCTTTAGCTATTCCGCCAGGGTGACTGTACCGGAAGCTGGGAAAGAGGCTGAGAAGGGAGCTAAGAAATTTGAAGAAAACTATCCTTCGGAAACCATTATCCCGGAATCCTCCTATTTTGATATTTTCAGCTATCAATGGCTGGAAGGCAATGCGGCAACGGCCCTGGATCACCCCTTTCAGGTTGTGCTCACGGAAAGCAGAGCCCGTTTATACTTCGGTTCGGAGCCTCTCGGCAAGATCATAGGCAGGGAACTGATCTACGGTGATTCCCTCCATCTCACTGTCTCGGGCATCGTAAAAGACTGGACCCGGCATTCGGACCTACTCTTTAAGGAATTCATTTCATTCAGTACTATTCAAAGCAGTTTCCTGAAGAATGTTTCCGATCTTCAAATGGCGACCAGACCTACCTGGAACATGCCCGATTATACGCAAAACTTTGTAAAACTGGCCAAGGGAACAACGCCCGCCCAGTTTGAGCAGCAAACCCTGGGGATGGTAAAGGAACATATGACTCATAAGGATGATCGCGGAAAGATCAGGATAACTCTTCAACCTTTATCGGCGATTCATTTTGATTCGAATTACCGGGACTTTTATTCCCGGAAAGTTCATTTGCCTACCCTCTATATTTTAATGGGGATCGCCGCTTTCATCCTGTTTATCGCCACTATTAACTTTATCAATCTGTCGACAGCACAGTCAATGCGCAGGGCAAAAGAGATCGGTATCCGAAAGGTATTGGGAAGCAACCGGTCAAGCCTGGTCCTCCAATTCCTGGTCGAGACTTTTTTGCTCACCTGCCTGGCGGTAGTTTTATCCTTGTTGATCACCAACATAGCATTGCGTATTTTCCAGGATTTTATTCCCCAGGGTCTGGGGTTAGACCTTGCGGATTCCTTTACCTGGATCTTTTTGCTGTGTACGATCCTGGTTACTTCTTTACTGGCCGGGTTTTACCCTGCCTTGGTGCTTTCCTCTTATTTACCCATACGCACTTTACAGGCCAGGGGAAGGGCCAGGCAGAAAGGCTATTTGCGTAAAGGGCTGATCGTTTTTCAATTCACCATTTCCCTGGTGTTTATCATCGGCACGATCGTCATTGGGAGCCAGACCCATTACCTGCTCAGCAAGGATATGGGATTTAAGAAAGACGCTATCATCGGGATTGAAACCAGCAATGATTATGCTACCAATAAAAGAAATATACTAGCTGAAAAGATCCGGCAATTGCCGGGTGTCGGGATGGTTAGCGCTTGCTGGACCCCTCCGATGATAAATTATAATCACCCTGAAGGGCGCGTCCTGCAGCTAAAAGACAAGCCAACTAAAATAGAATGTTCCGAAAGAATGGGCGATGAATATTATGTCCCTATTTTCGGATTAAAGATCATCGCAGGTCAAAATTTTAAAGCTCCGCATGATGATACTGTGGGTTTTATTCCCTCCCGGGTCCCTTATGGATATTCGCTGCCTCCGAAGCAAGCAGAAATCCTTATTAACGAAACCTGTGCCAGGCAATTGGGATTCAAAAGCCCAGAAGAGGCGATTGGTCATTTTGCCGGGACCACCTATCCTGAAATCAGCGGTCCTATTGTTGGGGTAGTAGCGGACTTTCACTCGCAATCCTTATTTTCTCCGGTCACACCTACTTACCTGTATGGGACTAAAAATCTATGGAGGGGTGGGGTCCAGGTGAAACTGACCATGCAAAACAAAAGTGCGGCCCAGTTCAAGACTACTCTGGCGGCGATTGAAAAGAGCTGGAAAGAAATATTTCCGGAGGAAAAATTTGAATACCGGTTCCTGGATGAGTCCATCGCCGGGTTTTACGATAAGGAACAGAAAACAGCCAGGATCACTAATGCGGCCATGATTATCGCCATTTTTATATCCTGTATGGGGCTGTTCGGGCTAGTCACTTTTACGGCAGAACAACGCACCAGAGAGATTGGCATCCGCAAAGTGCTGGGTGCGAGTGTCAGTGGTATTGTGGCTATGCTCTCAAAAGATTTTTTACTGCTGGTCATCCTTTCGATCCTTATCGCTTCACCTATTGCCTGGTATTTCTTGCACCAGTGGTTACAGAATTTCGCCTACCGCATAACTATCAGTTGGTGGATATATGTATTGGCAGGGCTGTCGGCCATACTGGCAGCTCTGATCACAGTCAGTTTCAGGGCTATAAAGGCCGCTATTGCTAACCCCGTGAAAAGTTTGAAGATGGAATAATCACGGTCTGAGGAGGTAGCAAGCATGGCTGCATCGTATTATCATACCATTAATTCCGCCCCTGCCCGGCAGGGAGTTCCTGAATTAAAAATACTTTTAAGCCTTGCTATTTAAGGCATTCTGATTAAATAAATGAAAAACATCATGGAGGTCTGGAAATGGCAGGAACAGGAATACAGTATCTCTCTTTCAGGGGAACCGATGTGGCGGGATGGCTGAATAAAAAAGGGGTTGCCGCCTTCGTGCTTAAATACAGGGTGGTACACAGTGAAACCAGCCATCCGATGAAGGAGAAAACGGAAAGGAAGATGGATTCGGCGAATGTGAAGCGGCCTTACCGATGATCGTACTAAAGGACGCTCCTCCCCTCTTTGTCGTTGCGGCCACTGACGACGAGCTGCACCTGGTGCCCATGAGCATGGATCTGTACAGCAAATGGCTGGCGGCAGGTCATTCCGCTGAAATACATATCTATTCGAAGGGCGGCCATGGCTTTGGTATGAATAAGAAGAATCTGCCTTCCGATAGCTGGATCGAACGCTACGGCGACTGGCTGCAGGTACAGGGATTGATAAAAAAATGAATAAAATGATTGAACCGGTAGCGCCCAAAGGCATGCAAAAGCTATTTGCCCATCCTGCGTGGGCGCTGGTGGCGGCATTCGGTACCTATTTTTGTATGTATGGTTTTCGCAAGCCATATACGGCCGCTACGTATTCCAATGTGTTCTTATTCGGCATCGATTATAAGTTTCTGTTGATCATCGCTCAAACCATCGGGTATGTTATCGCGAAATGGCTGGAGCTAAAAATAGTGTCGGAGATATTGCCGGGGCAGCGTATAAAAATGCTGTCAGGGCTGATATTGTTTGCGCAGTCCATGTTATTGCTTTTTGGTTTCATTCCACGTCCATGGAATATCCTTTGTTTGCTGCTGAATGGGTTGCCGCTGGGAATCGTTTTCGGGTTGGTACTTGCTTTCCTAGAGGGCAGGAAAAACACGGAAGCGCTGATTGCGGGGTTATGCGCGAGCTTTATCGTTTCAGACGGCGTTTCCAAGTCAGTGGGCACGATGCTGCTCGGTCATGGTGTGACGGAGAGCTGGATGCCGTTCTTTGCCGGGCTCATTTTTGCGGTGCCTACGCTTCTTTTTATTGCTATGCTGAATTATGTGCCGCTGCCGTCAGCGGCGGATGTGGCTAACCGGTCGGTGCGTCCCCCCATGAAGGCCAAGGCGAGGTGGGATTTCTTTGTGAAATACTTCCCAGGATTAGCGGGTATAACGCTTGTATATCTTTTTGTTACGTTGCTGAGGAGCGTTCGGGCGGATTTTGCTCCTGAGTTATGGAAAAGTCTTGGCTATCCGCGGACTCCTGCCTTATTTACACAGTCTGAATTATTGGTTTCGTTCGGAGTGGTGATCATCAATGGGTTGGCGGTTTTTCTGTTAAACCATTACAAAGCGTTTCGGTTTTCGTTACTTACCTGCCTGGGCGGTTTCGCCCTCCTACCCTTTGCCGTCTGGGGGTTACATTATGGTCTGGGGAGGTTCCCTTTCATGGTGCTGGTGGGGCTGGGTGTTTACGTTCCTTATGTGGCCGTACACACTACTATCTTCGAGCGGCTGATAGCTATTACAAAGGAGAGGGCGAATATAGGGTTTCTGATGTACCTGGTGGACTCCGTTGGCTATACAGGGTATATCATACTTATGTTTTTCCGGTATGCTATGCCTGCCGGGGATTCTATCTTACTTCTTTTCCTCCGGGCATGTATCCTTCTGGGAGTTTGCGGGGGGATCATCATTTTATATTGCAACTGGTATTTTAAAAAGAAATTAACGCAGCATGAACGACCAATTATCCAATTTACCCCCGGGCAAGGCAGTCATTTTTAACGGGCAGGGCAAGCCGTTCGAGTTCATTACCCGGGAGCTGCCCTTTATTAAGCCGGGGGAGATCCTTGTCAAAACACTTTATACCACACTGTGTGGAAGTGACATACATACCTATTGCGGGAGGCGTATGGAACCGCCGCATGTAGTGTTGGGGCATGAAATAACAGGTACCATTTTATGGATCGATCCTGTTCATTCGGGCAAGGACTTCAGAGGCGAGCCTATTAAAGCGGGGGATAGGGTTACCTGGTCCATTTTCTCCGTACCGGCGGGTATTACTGCGCCCAGAGCCGATATGCCGCAAAAAAGTCCTTCGCTTTTCAAATACGGGCATGTTCTGGCAGCCGGAGATGATGTCTTTAACGGCGGGTTGGCGGATTATTGCATCTTGCGTTCCAATACGGCGGTCATTAAGATCGCCGAGGCCATCCCTTTAAAAGTTGCTGCGACTATCAGCTGTGCTCATTCAACGGTCAGGGGGGCGTTGAGGGTGGCCGGAGACATCGCCGGTAAAAAAGTATTGGTATTTGGAGCGGGATTATTAGGTTTGTCCTGTCTGGCTATGTGTAAAGAGGCTGGCGCGACCTGGATAGGCGTCGTCGATAATGAAGCCACGCGTCTGCATTGGGGGGAGAAGTTCGGGGCTGATGCTGCTTATGGGTCGCAGGATCCGGTAGCGGGGGTTGCTAAAGCTGATGATGGTGCTCCGGAGCCGGGTGCCGGGTCTTCCAAGCCCGGGGCTGATCTGCCTCTGCCCTGGCCTGAAGTGGATATCGTTTTTGATATGACTGGTCATCCGCAGGCCATGAAGACAGGGATCGATTCCCTGGCGGTCGGGGGATGCGCTATATGGATCGGGGCGGTATTTCCTGCGAAGCCGGTAGAAATCGATGCGCAGAAGGTGGTCAGAAAGTTACTGCAGATCCGTGGCTTGCATAATTATAACTATGAAGATTTTGTGGAGGCGACTTCTTTTATTGAAAACAATTACCGGAAATATCCCTTTGAAGAGCTGATCGAAAAGGAGTATTCACTGGAGGATATTGAAGAAGCATTTGCCTTTGCCAGCGATAGCAAGCCTGTACGGGTCGGAATAAAAATAGGCTGATAATTTATTAATCGATCAACTAAAAAAGGGAAAAGAAATGACAAAGATGGTAGTTTTTGACATGGCCGGGACTACGGTAAATGAGAATATGGTGGTTTATAAAACACTTCAGAAGGCGATCAATGAAGTAGGATATAACTTCAGTCTGGAGCAGGTATTGGCGGTAGGTGCGGGTCAGGAAAAGCTGAGTGCTATAAAGGACGTTTTACGTATATATGCCCAAAAGGATGACGACAAGCTGGCAGACAGTATTTATCAAAATTTCATCGTGCTATTGGAAAAAGCATACGACACACTGGAAATCCTGTCACAGGATCATGCCAAAGAAACATTTGAGGCATTAAAGGAAAGGGATATACTGGTAGTGTTGAATACGGGTTATAATCAAAAGACGGCCCAATCGCTGGTTAGCAAATTAGGATGGACGAAAGGGGTGGAATTTGATGGTCTGGTGACGGCAACGGATGTCTTGCATAACCGTCCCAATCCTGATATGATATTGCTGGCTATGGAGCAGTTTGGTATCCGGGATGCCGGTGAGGTGGTGAAAGTCGGGGATTCGATCATCGATATCGAGGAGGGCAGGAATGCCGGATGTGGTTTAAGTATTGGTATTACGACGGGGGCGCATACGCTGGAGCAGCTGGAGTCGGCTAAGCCGGATTACGTGATCAATGATCTGATTGAATTGTTGCCGATTGTGGATCAGGAAGGGGTGTGAGGCGGATCCAGTCGGGATATATGAAACCCGGCCGCTTGGGTTAGGTTTCCATTCCGTTACTGTCCGTAACCAGGACGTCGCTCATGTAATCGAAAAAGGGGCGCATGGCCTTGAAGGTGAGGTTGGCTTCTTTCAGGAATTTATCGCTCAGGACTTCTTCATCCGAAAAGGGTCTTATGAGCAGGAATTGTTTATAACGTAACAGGTCGATGGCCTCATGGTTGGCGTTGAACCCTGCGGGCGTGGTCTTTAATTGTTCTCCCTCCAGTGTTTTAAACAGGGAGGTAAAGGGCTTGCTTTTTAAGATCTTCCTAAGAGGGGTGTCATCGAAAGCGATGTCCTCCCGGATCCGTCTCAGGTCTTGCGGGACGGGTCCCCAGAAGCCTCCTGCAATAAAGGTATTTCCTTGTTCGATATTGAAATGGTATCCGCCTCTGCGATATTTGGTAGCGCGTCTGAAGCTGCCGCTCCATTTGGTTTTATAAGGAGTTTTATCATTGGAGAAACGGGTATCCCTATAGATGCGATACAGGCTCTTTTTCCCGGAGGGTGTTTCTATCAGGTCGTGCCCATTGAGGTTCTCCAGTAAGGCGTCGGCAAAGGTTTCTACAAGTTGTAGTTCCTTTTGGAATTCGGCTTTATGGGAGTTGAACCATTCCCTGTTATTGTTTTTTTTCAGCTTTTTTAAAAAATCGAAACCGGACTGATGGATGCGTGGTGTTTCTATATGATTTTTTGCCATGGATGGATTCGGGCGTTTTTATGATTGGGGGGCAAAGATAAATTTTTTTATCCATCCACTTAATCGTAATATTGCAATAATAAGATACATATATGGGTGCTACGAAGACGGATCTTTTTACCAGGCAGCAGAATGACATCGCCAATATGGCGAAGGCTATTGCGCATCCGGCAAGGGTTGCGATCCTGCAATACCTGGTAAAGAAGAATGCCTGCGTTACCGGCGACATCGTAGACGAGATTGGCCTCGCGCAGCCTACCACTTCCCAGCACCTCAAAGAATTGAAGACCGCCGGGATCATCCAGGGAACTATTGAAGGCACCAGTGTATGCTACTGCATTAATCCTAAAGTCTGGAAACAATACAAGGATCTGTTCAACAGTTTCTTTAAAGAAGTCTCTTTGGACGGCAACGGCAATTGCTGTTAAATTTTTTTGAACCTATTGATCGCAATATAGCAATATTAAAATAAAGACTATGTCTGAAAACAAACACGAGGTCCTTTTTGTCTGCATTCACAATTCCGCACGTAGTCAGATGGCCGAAGCATTCCTGAAGAAGTATGGGGGAGAAAATTTTACGGCCGAAAGTGCGGGTCTCGAACCGGGCACTATGAACTCCAATGTAGTGTCTGTCATGCAGGAAGTCGGTATCGACCTCACCAATAAGCTTACGCAGGGTGTATTCGATCTCTTTGAGCAAGGCCGTCGTTATGATGCCGTTATCACCGTATGCGACAAGGAAGCCGCCGAGCGCTGTCCTATTTTTCCCGGCAATGTCAAGCGAATTCCCTGGTCGTTTAAGGATCCATCCTCCTTCAAAGGCAGTCGGGAGGAAGTCCTGCAACACACCCGGGAGGTCCGGGATGAGATCGAGCAAAAAATAAAGGACTTCGTCCGGGAAGCCGACGAGATTAATTTTTGGATATAATCCACCAATTATTCATTCTTAAAATATATCACCATGGAAACGTCAGAACAAATCAAGGACATGGTAAGGCAGAAATATAGCGAGATCGCCTTACAGGATAAGGAAGACAATCAATCTTCCTGCTGCGGATCGGGCTGTTGCTCCACCGAGGTATACAATATCATGAGCGACGATTACGCCAACCTGGAAGGTTACCATGCCGATGCCGACCTGGGCCTGGGCTGCGGTCTCCCCACCCAGTTTGCCCGGATCGAAAAGGGTGATGTTGTCATCGATTTAGGCTCTGGGGCTGGCAATGACTGTTTTATTGCACGATCTGAGACTGGGGAGACGGGTAAAGTAATCGGCATTGACTTTACGCCTGCCATGATCGATAAGGCCCGCCAGAACGTTGACAAGTTAGGGTTTCACAATGTGGAGTTCCGGCAGGGGGATATTGAAAAAATGCCTGTTACGGCCAATACTGCGGATGTAATTGTCAGTAATTGCGTCCTCAACCTCGTCCCTAATAAATACGGCGTCTTCCAGGAAATGTACCGTGTCCTAAAGCCGGGCGGCCATTTCAGCATCTCCGACATTGTGCTGGCCGGCACTCTTCCAAAGAAGATACAGGAAGCCGCCGAAATGTACGCCGGATGTGTAGCCGGGGCTATTCAGAAAGAAGCCTACCTGGAATTGATCGACGTTACCGGATTTAAAAATGTTATCATTCAGAAAGAAAAGGCCATCATTATTCCGGATGACATTTTAAGCGCCTATCTGTCTTCTGAGGAAATAACGATCTTTAAACAATCCGGCACCGGCATTTATAGTATTACCGTGTATGCCGAAAAACCCGCGGCGGCGAAGTCCTGCTGCGGTCCTGATTGCTGTCAATAAATCACCCAAGTGGAGGCCTAGCCTCCCCTATCATAAAAAGATCAACATTCCATGAGCGCAAATAATTGTAACCCCACCGAGCGAAAGAAACTGAGTTTCCTGGATCGATACCTCACCCTCTGGATTTTCCTGGCTATGACCATTGGTGTGGGACTGGGGTACTTTATCCCAGGGACATCCGGCTTTATCAATTCCTTTCAATCCGGCACCACCAATGTTCCCATTGCCATCGGGCTGATCCTGATGATGTACCCGCCGCTGGCCAAGGTCAAATACGAACAATTGGGGCAGGTCTTCCGGAATACCAAGGTCCTCACGCTTTCACTCGTCATGAATTGGGTGATCGGCCCAGTGTTGATGTTCGCCCTATCCATTATCTTCTTACGGGACAAACCCGAATACATGGTCGGCCTGATTATGATTGGCATAGCCCGCTGTATCGCTATGGTTATTGTCTGGAACGAACTGGCCGAAGGTAACCGGGAATACGCAGCCGGGCTGGTTGCTCTGAACAGTATCTTTCAGGTTCTGTTTTATAGTGTATTTGCGTGGTTGTTTATTACGGTATTGCCGCCTTATTTCGGCTTAAAAAGCCTGGACATCAACATCGGCATCGGACAAATTGCCCAAAGTGTATTCATCTACTTAGGCGTTCCCTTCCTGGCGGGCTTCCTTACCCGCTATGTGCTGCTGAAGGTCAAGGGGAGGGAATGGTATGAAACAAAATTTATTCCCCGGATCAGCCCAATCACGCTGATCGCCTTGCTGTTCACTATCATCATCATGTTCAGCCTGAAGGGGCAATTGATCGTTGCTATTCCGATGGATGTAGTGCGAATCGCCATTCCGCTGGTGATTTATTTCGCTCTTATGTTCCTGATTACTTTCTTTTTTGGTAAGTTCCTGGGAGCTGATTATTCGCAGAATGCTGCCCTGTCCTTTACCGCCGCCGGCAACAACTTTGAACTAGCCATTGCCGTCGCCATCGGCGTCTTCGGGATCAACTCCGGCGAAGCCTTTGCTGGCGTCATCGGCCCCCTGGTCGAAGTGCCCGCTCTGATCGCTCTGGTGAATGTGGCATTCTGGCTGAAGAGAAAGTATTATTCAAAGAATGAAGTAAAAGCTGCTAACGCTCAGTAGGTTATAATTCTAAATTTCTTTACTGTATCAAAAGTAAAATAATGACAATCGCTCTATTCTCAGACATTCACGCCAATCTCCCCGCCCTGGAAGCTTTCTTTAAAGACGTTGACGCCCGGAAACCCGACGTCCTATACTGTCTCGGAGACCTTGTAGGATATAATATCTGGCCCAACGAAGTCATTAACGAAGTACGCAAAAGAGGCATTCCTACTATCGCCGGCAACTACGATTTCGGCATCGGCCGCACCAGCGACGATTGTGGCTGCGCCTACAAAACCGACGACGAAAAGGCCAACGGAGCCATCTCCATTTCTTTCACCAATGAGATCGTCCAAGACGAAGAAAGAAAATACCTTCGTACCCTGCCTGCTCATATCAAGGTCGAGTTTCAGCTCAGCAACGACAAACTAAATCTGCTACTTGTACATGGCAGCCCCCGGCGCATCAACGAATATCTATTCGAAGACCGGGAAGAAAAAAGTATGCTGCGTATCATGCAGGACGCCGATGCGGATATTATGTGCTTCGGCCATACCCACAAGCCCTACCATCGCATCCTGAATTCTGGCATCGATAGCCAGGATCATTTCCGGCATGCCATCAATATCGGGTCCGTTGGTAAACCCAAAGACGGCAATCCGCAGGGAGGATATGTCCTGCTTCATATTACTGATCACAGCAGCGTAACCGACAAAAATAGTATCCAGGTGGAATTCATTCGCTTTAATTATGACATAGGGAAGGCTGCAAAGGCCGTAGAAAACAGTCGTCTGCCGGACGCTTATGCCGAAAGCTTACGAAAAGGTATTTAGCGTTAACACCATTCGTAAACGTGAGTTTGCAGATATGCTCCGAAAGGTTTATTAGGGCAATATTTCATCTATGAGTCTGGCCTGGCTACCGGCAATGCCTCCTTTCAGACCAGCGCCCTCAGCTGGGAAGAATGGGACGCCTCTCACCTGAAACACAGCCGCTTTGTTTCCTTCGAGGGCGACACCGTCACAGGTTGGATTGCACTTACTTCCGTATCCGACCGCTGCGTCTATGCTGGTGTGGCGGAGGTAAGCGTCTATATTGGTCCCGGCAGCAGGGGAAAGGGTTTGGGAGAGCAACTCCTGCGGGCCCTTATTACCGAGAGCGAAAAAAACGGTATCTGGACCATCTATGGTAAAAAAAGCGGCTGGCAAACAAGCCAGCCGCTTTTCGGATACTTTTCGTATTTACTTACTACCTATCGCTGTGCTATCACAATCTTCTTCACAATACGACTACCGGTCGCATTGGTCGCTTCCAACAGATAAGTGCCAGGTAACAAATTCCGGTTCAGAGACAATGAATATAAAGCATGGTCGCCACTAATGCTGATATCCGTACTGTATATCGGCTGATTAAGATAATTAATCAAACGCAGATGATATTTACCTGCTATCTGGTTTACGAACTGCAGGTTGATCTGGCCGCCGGCAACTGGATTGGGATAAACGATGATATCCGCGGCCGCTTTATTGACGGATAATGTCCCGGTGTTCACAGAAGATGCTGTGCTGATAAAGGCTGCAGAAGATCCGGTGTTGATAAAGTTTACATAATTGACGTTGAAACCGGATGTCTCCATATAGATACGCATAATATGCTGACCGGTGGTAAGACCGGGTGTTGTAACACTCATTGTCTGATACGTTTGCCAGCCGCCCGTATTAGGCACGGTGATACTGCCTGAAATATTCACTCCATCTATTTCTACATGCAGTCTTGATCCCGTAGACGGGGAGGATACCCGCGCCTGGAGTGTATAGACCCCGGCAGTGATTACATTCACCGTATAATTCGTCCATTCGCCGGCTACCGTCCAACCCACATCATAGCCGCCTTCGCTGCAGACTTCTATGTCTACGCCTTCTGTGGGCCGGTACTGGCCGCCGTCATTGGTGGGATCCGAATCGGAATAGGCCACTCCCTGCCCGCCCAAGTCATAATTCTCCGCTTCTATCTTACCGGGAATAGTGGCGGGTGTTCCAAGGAAAGGCCTCGATCCACTGACGGTGATCGTGTCATAAGCGGAGATGCCTGCATCCAGGGATATCACCTGTATGATGGCAGTCCCCACGCTGACGGCTTTCACGAGGCCGGTGGTATCAACAGTTGCCACAGCAGCGTTATTGGAACTCCAGGCGATGGCTTTATTGGTAGCGTTAGCGGGGGATATGAGGGCAGTCAGCCTTCGGGTCGAGTCGATGGTCAGGGAGGTAACCTTCGGAGTGATGCTGAGCCCAGTGACATTTACTTTCCCCCATACATAAAACTCCATGATCGACCACCAGTTGCCCTGGGAGCCGGTCTGCACGATCTTGATATAACGGCCGACCTGGTCGGAGAAGAGGATCAGGGTCATTCCCGGGGCTCCTGCACCCGAGGCTACCGGTCCCGTCCAGTTGACGCTGTCAGTGGAAACATATACGCCATAGCCGATGGGAGAATCACCGGGACTTTGGGTCGCATCCAGGACGATCTGGTGGAAGGTGTTGACCGTCTTCATGTCTGCGATAAAGTATTGACCGGGCGCTTGTGAAGTCCCTGTGGTCCAGCGGGTGGACGCATTGCTGTCCAGGGCGTTCTGAGCTATCCCGTTGTTGAGAGAGGCCGTGGCCGTCCATCCATGCCGGTCCATAGCGCCGGCGGTGGATACCTGCCAGCTAATGCCCACATTGTCCTGCCATAGGGCAGTATTGGCCCGGATAATGCCGGAACTGTCGATGATGGAAGATCGGGCGGACAGATGCGGTTCTGCCCCGCTGTTGAGGATCGTCGATCCCTGCCAGACAAATGAGTTGTGGAGATTGAGCGATCCCGTCTGAATATTAGCCCAATGTAGCGCACCAGGGTTATTGAAATTAGCGGTCTGCTGACTGACGGTCCCGCCATTCAGGGAGATCCCGTAGGAGGGGTAGCCCCAGTAGTCGGCATTGTAGAAAGTGGTGTGCCCGGTAAAGCTGGGGTTCGTTACGATGTAAGTGTTACCGGTATCACCCAGGGAGACGATCTGGGAGTTGATAAAATCAAACCCGCCGGCGCCCATTCCTTCTAAGCTCATGCTATGCCGGGCGCCGTCGATGCCCAGGCCGTTGCTCGTGCCGGAAGGGCCGGCGCCTTCGGAGAGGAGCCGCAGCCCATAGATGGCTCCATAGACGAAATCATTGTAGAGGACCTCACCCTGGCAATTGCCCATTTCCAGGAAGTTAACATTGTTATAGTTGTAGGTATAGACCTGCGGATCGCCATCGTTGGTCGGGGAATTGGGCCAGGAGCCGAATTTCGATTCCGAGCCATTTGCGTAATAGATCGTATTGAAATGGAGATTGTAGATCTTGCCGCCTACGGAACCGCCACCTACCCGGACCGCATTGTGAAATACCTGTCCGGCCAGGAAATCGACGTAGTGGTTATCGCATTTATTCGTAAACAGGTCGATCCCGTTATAGGCTGCCCGAATGCCAATATTTACGATATAGACATTGCTGCCCAATGCCTGGACGGCATAGGGATAAGCGGGGAAATTAGGAACGAGGCTTCCTGTCTGTTGTGGATAATCCAGTGTAAGCCCCCGGATGCCGCTGCCGGCAGCCAGGCGAAGGAAGGGCGTACCCGAAGCATTGCCCTGGTCGGCATAGATCTCGAGCGTGCTGCCGGGCCCCGTAGGCGCCGTGCTGATATCGGCGGATCCTTTCAGCTCGACATTGGTGGGGACCGTGAGGTCACCCAGTACTTTGTATTTTCCCGGAGGCAGGAATACGATGCCGCCGCCGTCCGCTGATGCCTGGTTAAGGACCGACTGAATAGCTGTCGTATTATCCGTGGTCCCGTCCCCTTTGGCATTGTAGGGGGCATTGGTCGCTATATACAGCACCAGGCGGGAAGGCATATGCGTCTCCGTGGTGATCACCGGAAAAGACGGCATCTGGGTCAACGACAAGGGGAGGCTATCGATGGTATTGACATAAAGCGAGTTATTCTGGATCTTCGTTCCAACCTTAAAACGGTTGCCGGTAAGAACGCTCCTGGCGTGCCGGCCGATGGTGATTTGCGGACCTCCGTTGTTGAAGTCGCAATCGGAAGCCGTAAAAGTGCTGCCTGCGATATTTACCCGCCCGCTGCTGATAGTAGTGTGTTCCATCAGGAAAGTGCCGGTGGAAGTGGAGTCGATAGAAATGGCGTTGCCCGTAGCAGAAATACTACAGGTATGCAATTGAACGGTCCCACTGTTGGTATTCGGCCCGAGGACGAAGCCTGAAGCGCAGTTGGTGGTCGTGACCTGGGAGAACATGATCCCTACCCCATTCAACGGTGCGTCGAAATAAACGGCCATCTGGCAATTCGTAAAATTCATCGCGTGGTTGGACCCGTTCGGGACCGACCCGGTGGTGGTTTGGGAAGCAGCTGCATGGAAGCCTACATTATATCCTTCGATATTGACGAAGGCGGTGTTGGTCCAGTCGTTCCTTCGCATCATAATGCCGGTGCCGTTCTGGTATATCCAGGTGGAGTAAGCGCTTCCTGCTGCCGGCGCATTGGGAAGTCCGGAACCGGACCAGTAGGAGGGAGAGAAATCGATCTGTTCGAGCCTGCCGACGTCCGCGATATTGTCGATCTCAATACCCTTATTCAACGGCGTACCATAGACGTCAAAAATTACAGGGCAACTGCCGCCGTTGGCGGTAGAGAACTTCACCCCGTCATAGGCATTGACGAAAGTGATGTTCCTGGCATTATTGAAATCGTTGCCGAAATAATTCGGCTGACCGAACACGATAGCAGGGGGGTATGGAGTGATATTATCCGGTAACTGATCGGGGTACCAGATCGCCAGGTCTCTGACGGCTGCCGACATCTGCATCGTGATCAAGGAGGTCGCACTCTCGCTGCCGCGACCTGAATAAGCCATGAGGATGGTGCCGACGATGGGTTGACCTTTCACCGGCTTCTGCCATTCACCCCGGAGTGTAATCCCCTTCGGAATGGTGAGCGTTCCGCGGATCACATATTTACCCGACGGAACGAACAGGGTTCCCCCGCCCAGTGCGCCGAGCGCATTCAGACGGTCCTGAAATATGGACGTCACGTCCGTTACGCCATCGCCCGTAGCTCCATAATCCGCTACAGAAAAGGCCGAGACAAAAGCGTCTGCCGTTGGATAAGCAGGCTGGACTAATTTCCAGGTCTGGGAAAACACGGAATAAGGCAAGATGCCCGCTAAAAAAATGGCTAAAAGCACAGACAGAAGATGATGCTTCTTCGTGCGTAAATTTCTGTTTTTCATAAAAAGGATGTTTTATTGTTTTCAATAGTCAAGTGGCTGGAAGAAATGGTTCCCGGCTATGGGCAAGGTCAATCCCGCCTTACGGCGGAAGACATATAAAATGAGGAGGGGCTTTATTAAAATACGGTGTGGGGGTGGGCTTCTTTCAGGGCAGCTATACAAATCTATACATAAATTCAATATTCTTTCGCTATTGCATAGGGTATTTGTTCACATAGTGAATTTATTTCTGCAACCTTTTCTCTTTGCGTAAATTGATTTCCTGATTATGTAATTGATACTGATACAGCTAGTGTCTAGTCAATATAATATTGTCGGATAAAGTCTTTTCAGTTTGATTCTGGCATCTTTCGTCGTAAATCGCCAATTAATGGCCGCCGGGAGCTGTGGATAGAAGTAAGTTACAAAATGAAAGATAAAATGATTCCAAACTGATAATTTGAATTTGGATTTATTATTTTTATTTTGTTATGAAATTAAGACCTTCTGAGAATACGGCGGTCCATATACGGTGTTACGTTTTTGCTGTTAACCGGCTTTTATAGCGGCCAGGCGCAGCAGAACAAGTCATTGCAGGATAGCCTGAAGGGGGAGCTGATCCGACATCCCGCAGATACTTCCGGCGTACGCATCCTCGAGCGGCTGGCAAAAACATATTCTACCTACCATTACGATTCCATGTATTATTTTGCGGATCAAGCCTTGCAATTAGCCCACCGTCTGGATGACAGGCCGGGGATCGGGTATGCCCTGATCACCGAGAACGTCTGCCTGGTCAAAAAAGGGGATTACAGCGGGGCCCTTGCACTGGCTTTGAAGGGGCTTAAAGTATTCGAAGACAACGGACCGGAGGATGGCGTGGCTTATAGCTGCCTGCAAATTGCACAAACGTACAAGGAGATAGGCGCAGACAAAATGATGCGGGAATATCTTGCCCAGGGTGTTGATTACAGCAAAAGAGCCTACAGCCTGTATGAGTATGAGCAAGATACGGCGGAGATGGCGGAAAGCCTCAACGAGGCCGGAATCATTTATCATGACCTTGCCCAGGGTAAGAGGGATCACCGGTACTATGATTCGGCTTTTCTTTGCTATACCCGGGCATTGGAACTGATAGAACGTTCCGGGAAGGGAACAAACTTCCTGGGACGCCTTTACAACAACACCAGCCAGATCTATGCAGAAGGCAAAAAAGACTATCCCGGAGCCCTGCAATATGTTCAAAAGGCGATAACGCTTAATGAAAAGACCAACAACGTCAAGAGCCTCTCCTTCAATTACAGCAATGCTGCTAGTATATACGATAGGATGGGTGACGGCAGACATTCCCTGGAATATGCCCGGAAATCCCTGGCGATGGCGCAGATCCTGAAATTTCCCGAACGTTACGAGAACGCTTACTTTCAGCTTGTGCAAAGCTATAAGGCCGTTGGCCGGTACGACTCCGCGCTCTATTATTATGCTTTATATCATCGGCTCAGCGATTCGATGCTAAACCTGGATAAGACCAGCCAGATCGCCGAAATGCAGACCAAATACGAGAGCGTGAAGAAAGAAGGAGTAATTCAAAGATTGAATATTGACAACAATAATAAGAACGGGCAGATCTTATTATTGATCGGCGGCCTCATCGTAGCCTTCCTCATCGTGGGCGCCTTGCTCTGGCTATACAGGCGCGTCAGCAAACAGAAGCTGGTGATCAGCCGGCAATCGAAGCAGCTGGAGACGGTCATGAAAGAGCTGCATCACCGGGTAAAGAACAACCTGCAGATCGTCAGCAGCCTGCTCAGTCTGCAATCTTACAGGCTGAATGACGCAGAAGCCATTGCGGCTATAAAGCAAAGCCAGCAAAGGGTACAGGCCATGGGCCTGATCCACCAGCGGCTTTATCAGACGGACGAATCCGCCTTAGTCAATATAAAAGAATATATAACAGACCTGGTCGAGTCCTTATTATCTTCCTATGGCTATGACAGGGACCAATTCGATCTGCTGATCACCGCGGAACAAGATCTCCTGGATGTGGACAAGGTCCTGATGCTCGGCCTGATCGTAAATGAGATCGTAACGAATGCTTTTAAATATGCGTATAAGGATACAGATCATCCTTCCCTGCGGATTGCCTGCAGGGAGCATGGGGAGCATATCATCCTCTCCATCAAAGACAATGGCGCCGGATGGGATGCATCCAAATGGAGGCAGGCTGGCGGTTCCTTTGGCAAACAATTGGTGACTGCCTTATGCAAGCAATTAAGGGCCACGCAGGAACTGACAATGGACAATGGCACTCAATTCACCTTTATCATTCCCCGGCAGGCTCAAATTGCCTGATGCCCGGGAAAGAAATTCCTATATTAACCCGGAAAAGAAAGCCCTATATTACAGGAAAGAAGGTCCTATATTAACTGAAATAACAATGGCAGAACTGAAATAATGATGGCAGCAGAAAAAATAAAGATCCTGATCGTGGAGGATGAATCCATTGTGGCGCTCGATCTGGCGACGGGTCTTGAAAAAGACGGTTACCAGGTCATCGGCATGGCAGATCATGCGGAAGAGGCTATCCATTTATTCAACACCCATGAAGTGGATATTATTTTGATGGACATCCACCTGGCCGGTCTGAAAGACGGGATCGATACGGTAGCAGATCTCATGAAGATCAGGCAAATTCCTGTCATCTATCTTACTGCTTTTACAGACCCGGCCACCATCGACCGGGTCAAACAGACCTACCCATCGGCTTTTCTCACCAAACCGTATAATATCTGCAATGTGGGCATAGCCATTGAGCTGGCCCTGAATAATTTTGCCGTTCTCAAAGAGCAGCAGGGCCAGGGCCGGGTCATCCACCTGGAGGATACTGACGGCCGGAGAAAGGAAGGCAGCGCGGGTAAAGAGACGATCCTGCAGATGGATGACTGCATTTTTGTCAAACATAACTATCAATTCGTAAAGATCCGGCTTTCCGATATCCTGTACGTGGAGTCGGATAGTAATCATATCAATATCTTCACAGGGGAAAAAAAATTCGTACTGAGACTGTCGCTCAACCAGTTATTCGAAAAACTTCTGTTCAAAAAGCTGGTCCGGATCCATCGTTCCTACGTAGTCAATATAGATGCCATTCAATCTTTTACCGACCAGGAGGTACTGATCGGCAAGAGAGAACTACCCATTGGCAGGAATTACAAGGAAGATTTCCTGAAGCATTTTGATTTCCGGTAAGGGCAACAAAATTGCCCTGGCCGAAGCCCCGACATTTATTTCCTGTCGTTCACATACAAAATAAAGTCGTCTGCATGCAATCCTTACCGGGTGCCCGTTTGCATGATTATTTTTATCAAAAAAAAATATGAAAAAGTTTTATTTACCATTTCGGGGGTATACTTGCCTGATGGCATTTACATTATTATTTACCGCCTGTTCCAAGACCGGGCCTAAAGGCGATACCGGAGCCACCGGAACTACAGGTGCTACCGGTGCTGGCGGATCCCAGGGAATAGCCGGCCCTGCGGGCAGCCAGATATTCAGCGGTAGCACAGCCCCTGCCGATACCCTCGGCAACGTAGGGGACTTTTATATTAATAAACTGGCAGACTCCTTGTATGGGCCCAAGACCCTTTCCGGATGGGGAATGGCTGTCTCCCTGCAAGGGGCCCAGGGATCTGCCGGCGCCACGGGCGCTACCGGAGCCGCCGGGACCAATGGCAACACGATCCTCAGCGGAGATGGTCCCCCTTATCCTACCCTCGGCAACGATGGAGACTTTTATTTTGACAGGCAGAGCGATCTCCTTTACGGACCTAAGACCAATTTCATCTGGGAGGTCCCTGTCTCTCTCCGTGGGCAACCCGGTCCCCAGGGGCAAACCGGTCCTCAGGGCCCTGCGGGCACGGCCAATGTGATCTATTATAATTGGGTGGCGTTCAAAAATACTAGTTGGTTTCTTTTTCCGCACGGAAGTAATACGGATGAGAAATATTTTCCAATCAACATTCCTTCCCTCACCAGCAACATCCTTAACGGGGGCACCATCCTGGTATACATTGAATATTATTATGTCACTAACGGAGATACGACAATCCGAACTGTTATCCAGGCGCCAACTGAGTTTTATAACACTTTAGAGAATAATAAAAAAGAAACATTTACATTCGAGGCCAGTACCGGGCAGTTGTCTTTTTTCCTCTCGGATGCCTCGGATACCAATGATCCGGGCCAAATATATACTGCATCTAGCCCGGTAATACCAGGGCTGCCGATTTTATATTACGGTTACCTGTACAGGATCATCCTCATACCGGGTGGCGTACAAGGCACCAGCATCGATCCGCATAGCGTCACCTATAAAGAGGTCTGCTCGAAATACGGGATCCGTCCATAAAGTTCATGAAAACATCGTTTTCGGATTGTAGAGCCCTGCGGCATTTGGTCGCAGGGCTCTACGTTTTACAAAACTTTCGTCACAGCGTACTCAATACCCCGAGGCAAGGACCTCTTTTCCCGCATCGGCCCCAATGGCTGCGATGGCATTGCCTGTCCTTTATGCTTTATGGCAAAATCATCTTTCCGACCGCTTAGCACGAACAAGCGCCCACCTGCACCGGCGGACATTTCACCGTCCCGTAACTGCAATACACACAACAATCCCCGCTCTTCGGTTTAAGACGCTCGTGACAGTTTTCACACTCATAAAAATACTGACAGGCATCTGTAGGCATCGTTTCCTCCTTTTGGTGCCCGCAGTTCGGACAAATAATAACAGAGCTCAAAATAACCGTTGCATTTGCCATACCCATATCTATTTTTTGTGACAACAATCTCCCTGCTTACTACAGCAAGGGTCTGTATTCAATTTATTACACTCACTTTTTTCATACAGCCCATACACCATCTTCGCCTTGCCGCTATCCAGGTGTTTTTCCAAAATGCCCATCGCCCGATCCTTCCATTCCTGTTGCGTAACTGTGCTTCTTAGTTCATCGCAGCTACGCACCTTTACCAGGTCCTTCTTAAAATAGTCCGCTATATCCGTTTTTATGGTATCCCCTTCCTGTACAGTCAGCAGTCCCCCAGCCAAAGCAGGTTTGACCATGTCACCCGCAATCACCCCAGCCTCCTCCCGGCTTAACTCGTCGATCTCCATACCCTTATACCATTTCCCGGCATGCGCCAGGCTGTCCGTCAATGCCCTTATTTGTCCTGTATCGCCAACCAGCACAGCCTGGATGTTGTATTTCGCCAATAAAGGCCGCACAATTCCTTCCTGTTCCGCCGCATCCTTTACCTCATTCCATTCAATAGCTATATGCGTCCCCGACCTGTCCAGCCAGATGGACTTTATTTCCTTTACCTGCTGCGCCGCCATAAAAAGCGGCTTCGTCATACTGCCGCAGCCAATTTCAGGAGCAGCAAAACATATCAGCGGAACAGTATAAAAAGAAACAGGCCCCTTATTCCCTGTCCCGCCATTATTGCATCCCGTTAAAGGGACCATAGCAATTGCCATAATTATAATCGCCAAAAAGGTGAAAAGAAATTGTTTCATACATTACCGTATTACCTTGTACCCCGTTTCCTTTTCGATAACAGCAGCCAGTTGACCAAGGGATGTTAGCGTACTATCGAACTTTACCATTGTCTCCCCTTTAGCATACGAAGTACGCACACTCCGTACCCCCGTCCTTTGAAGCAACGCATTGTTTACGTGGCCTTCGCAGTCTTCGCAACCCATGCCCTTTATGTGAATCACCGCCTGCTGCATATTGGAATTATCCGCTACCAATTGGGGCGTTATTTTTTGCTGAAAAACATTGGCATAATAGGGAAAGGCTGACAGTAGAATCGAAATGACAGCAACCGCCCATAGAAAGGTTTTTGACTGCAATACACTTTTCTTTTCGGCACAGCCACATTCGCCCTTCGCCTGTGGTTTATAGGCCCGGTAAAAAGCAAACCCTAAAACCAATACCGTAGCCACCAACAAATAAGGCCGGAGGGGAGCCGCCCAACTAAAAGCAGCCACCGTACCGCCGGCGCCCCCTATTATTGCCAATACGGGTACAATACAGCAAAGAGAAGATGTAAAAGCCAATAAAAGCCCAGAGCTCAGCAACACCTTATTATCCTTTCCGTTACTCATACCGTTTCAGTTTTTACATTCAGTTGATTGATGATCTTAAAAAACGGGCGCAATAATTTCAGGTGCTCCCTTTTCAGGGAATAGAAAATTGTTTGCCCTGCCTTCCGGAATTCAACAATATCCCCGTCCTTCATTTTACGCAAATGCTGAGAAATCGCAGGAATACTCATGCCGAGCATATCACTCAGATCACAGGGACAAAGTTCCTTTTCCTCTTCAAGGAGGTACAGGATCTTCAACCGGACCTCATTCCCTGCCAGCGACAGGACAGCCGACAACTGGGCGAAAGCGGCCTGGTTGCTCAAAAGGATTTCCCTGCCATGTCTTATTTGGACCGGATCAGCCTTTTCCCGGATACATACATTATTATTCCGCATATTCCTGCTTCTGGGTTTACTTGAACAAAGTTATGATATTTAGTTATTTAAGCAAATACTTAAATAATCGAATGGCATCTGATGCCGGACCACCAAATATTAACAAGTCATAATTTTGAAATATCCGTAATAATTATACCTTTACATAAGATTTTCATGAAAAAGGTTTTCGCCACCATATTAGCCGTCATTTATCTTTCCTCTTCCATGGGGGCCACCATCCATTTGCATTATTGCATGGGTAAGCTGTTTTCCTGGAGCCTGACAGACGAGGACAGCAAGAACTGTGGCCATTGCGGAATGCCCAAGAGCAGCATGGGCGGGCATTGTATGGCTGTTAAAGATGGCTGCTGTAAGGACAAACACGCGCAGGTTAAGGTCGACAAAGACCAAAAAGCAACAGAATCAGCTTATAAATTCTTACAATTTTCCTACGTCGCCCTGCCAGGCAGGCTTGCGATCCTTCCTGACCTCTATGTTGCTTCTTACATAGCAGGGTATCCCACAACCAATGCTCCTCCTGACCCTGATAAGGTCCCCGTATTTATCCGTAATTGTACTTTCCGTATTTAAATTTCCCTTCCTACTATCATCCCCGGCTTTCTGCGCGGGATAGGGCTTTTCACTTATTAGCCCCTTTCAAGCTACATTTTCTTATTGATTTTCCTGACAGGTAGTTCCGTTCGACGGGCTATCGTCTTATTATTCAGCTTTTTAAAATTTAAAAAATGAAAACGATTAAAGCGTTATTCATGATTGCTTTTGTCCTGGCCATTACATCCGCCGCAAAAGCGCAGAATTCTAAATTAGATGGGCCATTTTTGGCAACAAAAGCTATTAAAGTAAATGGTGTTTGTGATATGTGCAAACACCGGATTGAAAACGCGCTGAAA
The DNA here is from genome assembly GCA_035555335.1 of Puia sp. Taxonomy (GTDB): domain Bacteria; phylum Bacteroidota; class Bacteroidia; order Chitinophagales; family Chitinophagaceae; genus Puia. Next base: position 141,713 of record DATMGS010000023.1, on the reverse strand, counting down.
AATACCCCGGGTATTTCATCAGCCAGCTGGAATATAGACTCCAAAACACTCCTGGTTCAGTATTCCAGGGCCAAAATAAATCCTGCTAAAATACAGCAAATGGTAGCCGCTGTTGGCCATGATACCGAAAAGGTAAGAGCCAGCGATGTTGTTTATAACGCTTTACCGGACTGCTGCCACTATCCCAGGAAATCGTAACCCAATTATTCCTTAATAACAAAATAGAAAACAATGAAAAAACTGCTCATTCTTTTGATCGTTTTAACAGGTACAATGGCCACATTTGCTCAAAGCACTAAGGACACCTTGCCAAAAGGTAAAACAGATACTGCAACGAAGACAGTATATACCTGTGGCATGCACCCCGAAATTACCAGTGACAAACCCGGCAGATGCCCTAAATGCGGGATGGGGCTTGTCGCCAAAAAAGTAAAAGCAGATGCGCCCATTTACACCTGCCCCATGCATCCGGAGGTAACCAGTGATAAACCCGGTAAATGCCCCAAATGCGGGATGGACCTGGTGAAGAAAAAAGCATCCATGAGCGGTGAAAAAATGAAATAATATCTTCTAAATTTAAAATCATAAAACAATGAAAAAAAACATCCTCATTTTGGCATGCCTGGCAGTTTTAGGCATCACCTTCTCTGCCTGTTCCAATAACACAGGAAGTAAAACGGATACAGCTGGTAAGGCAGATTCGTCTACTTCGATGAAAGATACTTCCATGATGAAACAAGTGGCTGTCGTTTACACCTGTAAGATGCATCCTGAAGTGATCAGCGATAAGCCCGGTAAATGTCCCAAATGCGGAATGGACCTGGTAAAAAAAGAGGATATCATGAAAGATAGTACCATGAAATCAATGAAAATGGATAGTACGAAGCATTAAAGATGAGCATTAATTCTATAGCATGGTCCAGAAATTAATTGAACTATCCCTTCGCAACAGATACCTGGTGCTGGTAACAGCACTGGGTCTGTTTGCCTGGGGCGTATTCGCCGTCAGGCAAAACCCCATTGACGCAATACCGGACCTGTCCGAAAACCAGGTCATTGTATTCACGGAATGGATGGGACGCAGCCCCCAGATCATGGAAGACCAGGTAACCTTTCCCCTGGTCTCCAACCTGCAAGGTATCCCCAAGGTGAAAAATATCCGGGGCACCTCCATGTTCGGGATGAGCTTTGTCTACATCATTTTTGAGGATAATATCGATATCTACTGGGCGCGTACCCGGGTATTGGAAAGATTGAATTATGCCCAGCGGTTGTTGCCTCCGGAGGTAACACCCAGCCTGGGGCCTGACGGTACGGGCGTCGGGCATGTTTTGTGGTATACGCTGGACGCCCCGGGAATCGACCTGGGGGAACAAAGAGCGCTGCAGGACTGGTATATCAAATTCGGGTTGCAAACGGTACCGGGAGTCGCTGAAATAGCCTCTTTTGGCGGGTTTGAAAAACAGTATCAGCTGGTGGTCGATCCGGTGAAGCTGCAATTCTATAACATCTCCCTGATGGAAGTGATGAACAAGGTTAAGGCCAATAATAACGATGTGGGTGGCAGGAAATTCGAGATGAGCGATATGGCCTATATCATACGTGGCCTGGGATATATCAAAAATAAAGAAGACCTGGAGGGAATAGCGCTCGCCAATTATAAGGGGATACCTGTCCGGGTAAAAGATATTGGCACTGTACAGCTAGGGGGAGATCTGCGATTAGGTATTTTTGATCAGAACGGGGAAGGAGAGGTCGTAGGTGGCATCGTTGTTATGCGCTATGGTGAAAATGCAGACCAGGTGATCAATGCAGTAAAAGAAAAAATGAAAGACGTGGAAAAGGGGTTGCCGGAGGGTGTTCACTTCAAGATCGCTTACGACCGTAGCAGCCTGATCGAAGCAGCCATAGCCAATATCAAGGGCAAACTGGGAGAGGAAATGCTGGCTGTATCTATCATCGTCATCCTTTTTTTATTCCACTGGCGCAGCGCCATGAGCATTATCATCCAGATTCCTATCACTATTGCCATCAGCTTTATTTTGCTCAATGCCTTTGGCCTGTCGTCCAATATCATGTCCCTTACCGGCATTGCGCTGGCCATCGGCGTCATCGTAGACAACGGGATCATCATGTCCGAAAATTCGTATAGGAATCTGGCCGAATGGCAGGAAAAGCATTCACCGAATAAATAACATCGTATGGCATTTAAAAATATCAGAGCAGGCTGGGATAAGAGAAATAATTATTACCGGATCCCCAAGGCGGAAAGACTGGCGATCATTGAAAAATCCTGCAAGCAAGTATCCAGGGGGGTCTTTTTCTCCACCATCATCATTATTACTTCTTTCCTGCCTGTTTTCCTGCTAACGGGTCAGGAAGGAAAGCTGTTCCACCCCCTGGCCTACACCAAGACCTTTATCATGCTGGTGGATGCGTTCCTGGTAGTTACCCTGGCGCCAGTATTGATCTCCCTGTTTATGACTGGGCGTTTCCGCGGGGAACAGGCCAATCCGGTCAATCGGGTATTGGAAAGGATCTATGAGCCCATCATACGGTTATGTATCCGGTGGCGGAAAACGACCATCGGCATTAATGTCATTGCCTTACTCATCAGCGTTCCCCTCATCCTGAGTTTGGGAAGGGAGTTTATGCCGCCCCTGGATGAAGGGTCCATCCTTTTTATGCCGGTGACCTTACCGGATGTTTCCAACTCCGAGGTGAAAAGGATCCTGCAGGTGCAGGACAAGATCATTAAATCTGTCCCGGAAGTAATGAATGTCCTGGGCAAGGCCGGCAGGGCAAACACAGCTACTGACAACTCCCCGATTAGTATGGTGGAAACGATTGTCCTGCTGAAACCCAGATCGCAGTGGCGTGCTGGTATCAGCAAAGAGGATATTATCAATGAGCTGAACAGCAAATTGCAGATACCCGGTGTCACCAATGGCTGGACCCAGCCCATTATCAACCGGATCAACATGCTTTCAACCGGCATCCGCACCGATGTCGGGGTTAAAGTATATGGGCAGAACCTGGATACGATCTATGCCTTCGCTCAGAAAGTAAAAACCGAATTGCAGGGTATAGGAGGGGTAAAGGATTTGTATGTGGAACCCATCACCGGAGGGAAATATATTGACATAGCGATTAAACGGGACGAGATTGCCCGGTATGGACTCAGCATCGATGATGTGAATGCTGTCGTCGAAAGTGCGCTGGGGGGTATGAAACTGACGACCACCATTGAAGGTCGCCGGCGTTTTTCTGTAAATGCCCGGTATGCGCAGGATTTCAGGGATAATATAGAAGCCCTGAAACGCCTGTCCGTGCAGACCATGCAATTTGGACCTATCCCTTTAAGTGCTGTAGCTGACGTACAGATCACAGAAGGGCCTCCCATGATCAATTCCGAAAATGCCTTATTGCGGGGAACGGTCCTGTTCAATGTACGTGACCGGGACCTGGCTGGCACCGTACAGGAATCACAGGATCGGTTAAATAAAATGCTGACCCGCCTGCCCAAAGGCTATTTCCTGGAATGGAGCGGCCAGTATGAGAACCTTATCCGAGGCGAAAGGACATTAAAGCTTGTTTTGCCCATTGTCTTGGTAATCATATTTATTTCCATGTATTTCGCCTTCCATTCTGCCCGGGAAGCCCTGCTGAGTTTAATTTCCATTCCCTTTGCCCTGATTGGAGGGGCTTATTTGGTGTATTTCTGGGGGGTGAACTTATCGGTGGCGGTAGCCGTCGGTTTCATTGCTCTGTTCGGACTGGCTGTGGAAACGGGTATCGTCATGGTAATCTATTTGAATGACGCCATGCAGCAGTTGATAGAAGCCAAGGGAAACTCCAGGGAAACCATCACAAATGCCGATCTACGGGAATACGTAGTAGCCGGTGCCGCTAAGCGGCTGCGGCCCAAGCTGATGACCGTATGCGTAGCCTTATTCGGTCTTATCCCCATTCTATGGAGTTCAGGGGTGGGTAGTGATGTGATGAAACCCATTGTGCTGCCTATGATAGGCGGAGTATTCACCTCCTCCATCCATATTTTGCTGGTCACTCCCATCATTTTTTTGATGAGTAAGGAATATGAATTAAGGAAACATGGAAAGATCGATACGCTGGAAGTAAAACATTAATTTATGCAACGATTAATCATTTTTATATTCTCTTTATTGGTATGGCAGCCCCAGGCCCACGCCCAATCCACGCCGACCGGTGCGGGCTCGCCATCCGTTATGAAATTGGATGATGTGTTGTCTGCCATCCAAACAAATCATCCTTCTGTAAAAATGTACGATGCCGATATCCGCTCTTCGGATGAAGCGGCAAAAGGGGCCCGGAGTTGGGAAGCCCCCGAACTCGGCACTGGTCTGTGGATGACGCCGTATAATCCCTCCTTATGGAAAAGGAACCCCGATGGCACCAGCGGTATGGGCCAGTACATGATCTCTGCCCAGCAAATGATCCCGAACAAAAAGGAACTGGATGCGAACGAAAAATACCTGCATGCGATGTCCGCAGCCGGCAAGGAGTCAAAACAGGCAAATCTCAACGAACTGTATGCCGCCGCTAAAAAGAGCTATTACACCTGGCTCATCACGGAGAAAAAACTGAGCGTGCTGGGCGACAACGAAAAACTGCTCCAGTTCATGATCCAAAGCACCGAGATCCGCTACAAGAACAATCTGGGGAAACTAAATGCCTACTACAAGACCAAAGCCGCATTGGGCGACATAGAAAATCAGCGCATCCAGCTGCAAAATGAGATCAGGCAACAGCAGGTGATGCTGAACACCTTAATGAACAGGGATGGGCATGGTGACTTCAGTATCGACACCTCCTATACGATCAAAGACTATAGCCCCGCTGATAGCAGCTACTTCCTTCAGGCCCGCAGCGATATCAAGGCCGTTCAAAAAAACATCGACCTGGCTTATTTACAGCAGGACCTGGAAAGGAGCAAACTAAAACCCCAATTCGGCATCCGCTATGATCATATGTTTGGGTTTGGTGGTTTACCTATGCAATATACCCTGATGGCTATGGTGAAATTGCCCATGGCCGCCTGGTCGTCCAGGAGCACTAAAGCCAGTATCGAAAGCCTGAAATGGAAGGCGGAATCACTAAACCAGCAAAAACAGGTCCTCGTCAATGAAGCCTCCGGGCAGGTGCAGGGTCTGTTAGCCGCCATTGCCAGCAAAAAACGGCAGATCCGGCTCTTTGAACAAAATATTATCCCCGCCCTGACTAAGAATTACCAGGTCCTACAATTAGGCTATGAACAAAATACCGGCGAATTGTTCGAACTACTCGACGCCTGGCAAACCTTGAACATGACCCAAATGGAATATTTACAGCAATTGCAGGACTTACTGACCATGCAGACGGACATGGATAAAATACTCGAACAAAAATAAACGGATGTGAAAAAAATATCAGTCTATATAATCATTGTTTTTGTCAGCGTCGGCTTGCTCCCGGTAGCCTGCAAAAATCATCCGGCCACCCCGCACCCCGCCGTCCAGGCCGCCGAAGAGATCTATACCTGTCCCATGCATCCCCAGGTCATAGAGCACCATCCCGGCAATTGCCCCATCTGCGGGATGACCCTGGTAAAAAAGGAATTTACTGCGGCCGAGGCCAAAAACGCAACGGTCGATCTCCATACCTTGCTCCGTCCCACAAACAGCGCCGTCGTATCAGGCATACCGGTAATCACCTTACAGCAGGCCAGTCCCTCTCTGTCCATAGATGCATTAGGCAGGGTGGATTATGATACCCGCCGGGTACAGACCATCGCGGCCCGGGTCTCCGGCAGAATCGAAAAGCTGTATGTCAAATACCGGTACCAGCATGTCCACATGGGAGACAAGATCATGGACATTTACAGTCCTGAACTCGTAACTGCCCAGCAGGATCTGTTATTTATCCTGCACAACGATCCCGGCAATGCCGCCCTGCTCGAAGCGGCCCGCACAAAACTGCAATTATTGGGCATGGACGCGCAGCAATTGCAACAGGTCATACAATCCGGTAAACCCTCTTACAAGGTAACCGTATACACGCACTATACAGGACATATCCATGAGGCAGGCAATATGGCTGAAGCCTCCGGCGGCTTACAAACCATGGACGTCTCAAAAGAAATGGCTGAATTACCCATCAAAGAAGGGATGTATGTACAAAAAGGACAGACCGTTTTCCAGTTGTATAACACCGATCAGAGCTGGATCATCCTAAACGTTTTCGCCGGCAGCTCGTCCCTGGTAAAATCCGGATCCTCCGTCACCATCACACCAGAGACAGCCCCCGATAAACCCTTCCAGACCACCATCAGCTACATCGAACCCTTTTACCGGGATAACAGCAAAACCCTAACCGCAAGGGTCTATTTCGATAATGCCAGCAGACAACTACCGATTGGCGGCCAGGTAAAGGCCACTATCCGGATACAGACCGGCCCTGGCGCCTGGTTGCCCCGGGAAGCCGTCCTGTCGCTCGGCTTGCACCAGGTCGTACTCAAAAGAGAAAATGGCCTGTTCCAGGTGAGTGCCGTGCAAACAAGCATCACCACCGACAGTTTAATCCAGATCATCGGCGGGCTAAGCGCACAGGACAGCGTAGCTGCCGATGCACAGTTTTTAATGGACAGCGAAAGTTTTATAAAAGTAAAAGGATCGTTATGAAGAATCATATTACCGGCCTGATTTCCGCCACATTCATTGCCTTTATTTTACTGGCCTCCTGCAAAATGGGGACTACAAATACGGCAAAGGCAGACCCGGACGTATACTATACCTGCTCCATGGACCCGCAAGTCGTAGAATCCAAGCCCGGCAAATGTCCCATCTGCCATATGGAGCTCACCGCGGTCAGGAAAAGCCAGCAGCAAAACAAGGATGAAATAAAGCTCAGCCCGGAACAGATCGAATTAGGTAACATCCACGTGGACACCATCCACCCTGCAAGCAGTATGGGGAATGAAGTAGTGCTCACGGGAACCGTCAATTTTGACCAGTCCGCCCTGAATGCCGTGAGCACCAGGGTCAGCGGCAGGATTGAAAAGCTATACTTTAAAAATATTGGCGATCCAATCTCCAAAGGCGCCCGGCTCTATGACCTGTACAGCGAAGAATTGAATAATGCCCAACAGGAATACCTCCTTATTTTACAAAAGCAAAAGACATTAGGGAATTCCATTGTCAACTATAATGACCTGGCGCAAAGTGCTAAAAGCAAATTATTGCTTTGGGGCATGTCAGAATCGCAACTCAAAGAACTGGCGGGTACGGGTAAAATCACTAGCACAACCCCATTTTACAGCACTGTAGGCGGAACTATCACCGAGCTGCCCGTAAAAGAAGGAGATTATGTACCGGAGGGCGGCACCGTTGTGAAGATGGCCGATCTTTCCCATGTATGGGTGGAAGCCCAGGTTTATACATCCCAACTACCTGCGTTCAATCCCTCCGGTACTGTGACGATGCAATTCCCGGATCTGCCCGGGAAAACCCTCCAGGGCAAAATAGCATTTGTAAATCCCGAGATCAACCCGGATAATCGTATCAATCTGATCCGGGTGGAAGTCCCTAACAAAGATCATTTGCTCCGGCCAGGCATGCCGGCTTACGTGACCGTCAAGGGGCCGCAGCGAAAAATGGTATCCCTTCCTTCCGATGCCGTACTAAGAAATGGTAAAATGTCCGCTATTTGGGTAGAGACAGCGCAGAACACCTTTTCAAGCCGGATGGTGGAAACCGGCCAGGAGGGAGACGGCTTCATCGAAATCAGATCGGGCCTCCAGCCCGGTGACGCCGTCGTCACCAGCGGCGCCTATCTGTTGCAAAGCGAGTATATTTTCCGCAATGGAGCCGATCCTATGGCAGGGATGGACATGAGTAAAATGAAAATGTAATTTATAATCAGGACATAAACCATTTAAACATAAATGATTTACAAAATCCTGTAACAACCGGACGCTTGCTTCTTCCGAACTTTGCCAAACAATAAAAGGTTGTTATGAATACCAAAGACTCCGAAGCAGGCACAAAAAAGCAATTTCCCGTCACCGGCATGAGCTGTGCCTCCTGCGCCGCCAGCGTAGAAAATATCTTATCCGCCCAACAAGGCATCCTACATGCCCATGTCAATTTTGCCAATAATAGCGCCCAGGTAGAATATACGCCGACTATCACCAGTCCCCGGCAAATGAAAGCCGCCTTGCAGGGAGTCGGCTACGATATGGTCATCGACGAAACAGAAGAAGCCAAAGAAGCATTGGAGGAGGCAAACAAAAGGCATTTCTCCCAACTGCGTAGCAGAACCATCGGCGCCATCGTCCTTTCCATACCCCTTGTCATCATCGGCATGTTCTTTATGGATTTGCCTTATGCCAATTACATCCTATGGGTCCTGGCCACCCCCGTAGTCGCCTGGTTGGGGAGGCAGTTCTTTATCAATGCCTATAACCAGGCCAGGCATCGTGCGGCCAATATGGACACCCTGGTAGCCTTAAGCACGGGGATCGCATATATCTTCAGCGTGTTCAACACCCTGTTCCCCTCCTTTTGGCATAGCCGCGGTTTAGCTGCCCATGTCTATTTTGAAGCCGCCAGCGTCGTCATCGCCTTTATCCTGCTGGGAAAAATGCTGGAAGAAAAAGCCAAGGCCAATACCTCCTCCGCCATTAAAAAACTGATGGGATTGCAACCCAAGACGGTAAGCGTAGTCTTACCCGATGGATCTACTCTTGATACTCCCATCTCCCAGGTAAAAAAGGGAGACATTATTTTAGTCCGGCCCGGAGAGCGAATCCCCGTTGACGGTCCGATAACAAAAGGCAACAGCTACGTAGACGAAAGCATGATCAGCGGCGAGCCCGTTCCAATAGCCAGGACGGCCGGCGATGCGGTGCTGGCCGGCACCATCAACCAGAAAGGCAGCTTTCAGTTTGCAGCCGATAAAGTAGGGGGAGACACTTTGCTGGCTCATATCATCCGGATGGTACAGGAAGCCCAGGGCAGCAAGGCCCCCGTTCAGAAACTGGTAGACAAAATAGCAGGCATCTTTGTCCCCGTAGTTATCGGTCTTGCCCTATTATCCTTTTTTGCCTGGTGGGCATTCGGCGGAGCCAATGGCCTCACCCAGGGTCTGCTGGCCATGGTCACTGTTTTAGTGATCGCCTGCCCTTGCGCTTTAGGGCTCGCCACGCCTACCGCCATCATGGTCGGCGTAGGAAAAGGAGCAGAAAACGGCATTTTAATCAAAGATGCCGAAAGCCTCGAACGAGCCCATCAAATCAATGCCCTCCTTCTCGATAAAACAGGAACCATCACAGAAGGCAAGCCCGTTGTCACCGAAATGCACTGGTTTGAAGAAGAAACAGCAGAAAACAGGCAAATTTTATACGCCCTGGAACAAGCCTCCGAACATCCTTTGGCAGAAGCCGTTGTCACCTTTTTACAAGCGGCTCCTCCCATTTTACAAACCTCTGCCTCTTCTTTATCCAAAGACGCCCGGCCATTGTCCCTGGACCCTATTCAATCAGTGACCGGACGCGGCATTACCGGGCAATATCACGGTGAAACTTACCTGGCAGGCAATGTAGCATTGCTTATAGCGTATCATATCCCGCTTGCCCCCTCCGTCCTCAAATGGGCGGATGAAAAAAAGGCAAAGGCCGAAACCGTCATTTTCTTTGCCGGTAAAAATGAAATACTGGCAGGCATCGTGATCACCGACACTATAAAGCCTTCTTCCCAAAAGGCCATACAGGATCTTCAGGTCATGGGCATTGACGTGTACCTGCTTACCGGCGACAATCCCCATACCGCCGCCGCAGTAGCCGCCCAGGTCGGCATCACCCATTTCCAGGCAGAAATGTTACCGGGTGATAAAGCCGCTTTCGTGCAGCAATTACAACAACAGGGAAAAGTAGTGGCCATGGTCGGCGATGGCATTAATGACAGCCATGCCCTGGCCCAGGCTGACATTAGTATCGCCATGGGGAAAGGAAGTGACATCGCTATAGATGTAGCCAAAATGACCCTGATCTCCTCCGACCTATCTAAAATAGCTCCGGCCATTCGTCTCTCAAAGAAGACGGTAACGACCATCCGGCAAAATCTTTTCTGGGCCTTTATCTATAATGTAGTCGGCATCCCTGTGGCAGCCGGATTGCTGTACCCCATCAACGGGTTCCTGCTGAGTCCTATGATCGCCGGCGCCGCCATGGCACTCAGCAGTGTCAGCGTAGTCAGCAATAGCCTGCGTTTAAGATGGGCGCGCATGTAGGGAATAGGGAATGAATACAATAAACATACAAAACAATATAACAGATGGAAACAGTACAATTCAAAACGAATATCAATTGCGGCGGGTGCGTAGCCAGGATCACCCCCAAATTGAACGAAGCAAAAGGGATCCTAACCTGGAAAGTCGATACCGAGGACCCAAATAAAATATTGACCGTCGAAACCGACAACCTCCCCAGGGAATCCGTTATAGAGATCGTAAAAAAAGCGGGATTCAGCATTCAATATCTTATGTAACCCTCAATACTAAAATTATGGAACATCAGCATCCAAATGCGCATGGCCCTATGGAACACAGCGGACCGGACCATCATGGCTCCATGAGTCATAGCGGGCACGATCATCACGCCATGATGATTGCTGATTTTTCGAAGCGGTTTTACATTGTGTTAATCCTTACCCTTCCCATCCTGCTGTTATCAACCATGATCCAGCATTGGTTGAACATTCAGATTCGTTTTCCCGGCGCCCCGTTCGTCCTATTGGCCTTGGCCTCCGTTGTCTACGTCTATGGCGGCTGGCCTTTTCTGAAAGGGTGGTTCGATGAGATGAAAGCCCGGAATCCCGGCATGATGACCTTGATCGGGTTTGCCATCACCGTTGCTTACATCTACAGCGCCGCCACCGTCCTCGGCCTGACAGGGATGGACTTCTTCTGGGAATTAGATACCCTTATCCTCATCATGCTATTAGGCCATTGGATCGAAATGAAATCCGTAGCCGGCGCTTCCAGAGAATTGGAGTTATTAGTACAGCTAATGCCTTCAGAAGCGCATCTCGTACAAGAAGGCGGTCAGGTGACAGAAGTAAAAACAGATTCTTTAAAGATCGGTGATCTTATTCTTGTAAAGCCTGGGGAGAAAGTGGCCGCGGATGGGGTCATAGCTGAAGGCGATAGTTTTTTGAATGAATCCATGTTAACCGGTGAATCCAAACCGGTGCATAAAACAAAAGATAGCAAAGTCATTGCAGGCGCTATCAATGGGAACGGCGTCATTAAAGTCTCCGTACTGCATGGTTCGACGGATTCCTATTTATCCCGGGTGATCAAACTGGTGGATGATGCGCAGAAGGCAAAATCTAAAACACAGTTATTAGCCGATACAGCAGCCAGGTGGCTGACCATCATTGCGCTGCTGGCAGGTATAGCTACATTTACTTATTGGTTTATTGACGGGAAAGGCCTGTCCTTTGCCATTGAAAGAATGGTCACCGTCATCGTCATTTGCTGTCCTCATGCTTTAGGACTGGCTGTGCCCCTGGTAGTAGCAAAATCTACCGCCCTGTCCGCAAAAAATGGATTACTCATCAAAAACCGGACAGCCTTTGAAAACGCCCGCCGGATCACCACATTGGTATTCGATAAAACAGGCACATTAACGGTAGGGAAATTTGAAGTGGTTCGTTACCAGGCCCTCCAGCAACAAAACCCCATCGACAACCTCCCTTCCTTCACCGATGACGACATCCTCCGCCTCGCCGCCGCCATAGAAAAAGGATCAGAGCATCCCATTGCTACCGGTATCCTGCAAAAGGCCAAAGACCTTCAACTCCAACCCGAAAACTCCACCGATACCCAGGCCCTGACCGGCAAAGGAATAACCGGCTTTGTAGAGGGGAAAAAAGTAGCCGTCGTGAGCCCCCAGGCTATTGCCGAAATATCCGCCGACAAAACCCAGGAAATCAAAACCGGCGAAACACTGGTATATGTTTTGGTCAACGACCAGGTCGCCGGCTTTATCGCCCTGGCCGACCAGATACGACCCGAATCCTTCGACGCCATAAAAATCCTCCACCAGCACCAGATCAAAACCACCCTACTCACCGGCGACAACAAAATCGTCGCAGAAGGTGTCGCCGCAGCATTAGGCATGGACAGTTACCTGGCCGAAGTATTACCCCATCAAAAGCTCGATAAAATAAAAGAACTACAAAACCAGGGCGAGTACGTCGCCATGACCGGAGACGGCGTAAACGACGCCCCTGCCCTGGCACAGGCCGACGTCGGCATCGCCGTAGGCTCCGGGAGCGATATAGCGGCCGAAACCGCAGGCATCGTTTTAGTGAACAGTAATCCCAAAGATATCGTCAGCCTGATCCTGTTCGGTAAAGCGACTTATCGTAAAATGATCCAGAACCTGATCTGGGCGACAGGTTATAATGTTGTTGCCCTGCCCCTGGCAGCAGGTGTTCTGTATAAGCAGGGTATATTGTTAAGCCCGGCCGCCGGCGCCGTATTGATGAGTTTAAGCACCGTGGTGGTGGCTATCAATGCGAGTTTATTAAAGGTAAAACAATGAAAAAAGTTAGCGTTTCTTCGGGGTTAAGCCGCGGGGCTTATAGACGGATAAAATTGTGGCAACCAGTAGCACGATCAGCGCGGCGATAGCGGCTACTGCGAGTTGGGCGCCTGGTCCACTGAGGTCTGCGTGGGAAAGGTCTCTCCTGGCCGCCGTGTTGGCCATATAGTCGATCAACCGGGTATGGAGTAGCAGAATGGGGATGGAAAGGAGGTTGATCAGGAGTTTCCCGAGGATCCAATAATGGCGGAATAGTCCCCATTGGGTGCCCAGAGATAACAACAGCCCGGTTAAAAATGAAGCGAAAGCGAGCGGGACGATAACGAACCAGGTGATGGGCTCCATGGCCAGGTAGACGGCGCGGATGATTTGCGTATTCGTGCTGGTGAGACCGGTAACAGCCAGGCAAAGGAAGCCGGCGACTGAGCCCAGCCAGCCGACCGAGAAAATGATATGCGCGAGAAGCGTCAGCTTGCGAAGACGGGATGTCATGGTTATCATTGATGATGAAAGCTATGGCCGCTAAGGTGCAGGAGGAGGAACCCCAGGATAAGGATGATCGCGACGATGCCGGATATTTTTACCCAACGGGGTGTCGGAGGATTGATGTTGGAACTCATGGCGTCTTATGTTGATGCGTTTTTATCCCGGCAAAGTTGGGGAGTGGCCAGGGATTTTTCTTAGCAGAAGTTGGGAAAGACTTTGCAAATCTTGCGAATGTTTAGACTGCCGGCTCGATGGGAATGTGAATTTCCCTTTCCAATTGATGGTAGCATGTAGAGACCGGGTTTTCGGAAAAGGTTTCAAAGCCTGTAACATGGGCAATTTTATATCCGCTTTCCGGCAACCATTGGTGGTAGAAATAATGGACCGCGCGGTTGGTTTGTTTGAGGTCGCCCCTGACGGTAAAGGTGGCAAACATCCCACTCTTTATTTCGGTGAGAGGAAACTGATTGGATGCCGGATCTTCAGGGGTTAACGGAAGAAAGGCTTTGTAGGTATTTCGTTGGTGCGGGGTTAAAATTCCGTAAAAGATGGGCTTTACCGTGATCCAATCGCGGGTCCTGGCGATCCTGTTGAGTTCCTGGAAGGCGCACTGTATCTTTTCGGGATCGTCGAAGGGGGCGATGCGGTAGATGCCTTTGACGGGGCCTTTTTTTACGGTCTGAATGGAGACAGGGCCGGGCAAGGCCGGGGATGAAGAGACAGAATGGCGTGGTAATTTCTGATTAACGGCGTATAGGATTTTCATCCTTTGCAGGTGGGACAGTTCGCGCAATTGCCCGGGAGAATACCCGAAATAAGATTTCATGGCTCTTGAAAAAACGGCCGGGGAGGAAAAGCCCGAGTCCAAAGCGATCTCCTGGATAGACTTGTGGGGATGAATGATCAATAAGTGAAAAGCGGTTTCCAGTCGTAGTTTTAGCAGGTATTGTTTCGGCGATTCGCCTACGAGCTGTTTAAATATTTTTTGTAAGTGAAAGGGTGAATAATGCGCCACGTCGGCCAGGGTTTGTAAGGAAATTTCAGTGGTAGGATTGGCTAACAGGTAGTCAATGACATGGTCTATTCTTTTTTTGTGCTCGGCGCCAGCTAAATTACCAGACATGCTACATTACATTTGTTGCTAAAAATAATGATAATCGATAACTTGCCATAAATTTCATTCATGAAACTACTGATCATTGAGGACGAACGTAGCCTGCTGGCAAGTATCGTTCAATACTTTAATCAGGAAAAGTTTTTGTGTGAAACGGCTGGATCCTATCACGAGGGCATCCGGAAGATAGAGGACTTCCAATATGACTGTATCATCCTTGACATTAATTTACCCGGGGGCAGCGGCTTACAGCTGCTCAAATATCTGAGGGAGAACAAAAACAAGGATGGGGTAATTATCATTTCCGCCCGGGACTCACTCGATGACCGCATTGCAGGGTTGGATATTGGCGCCGATGATTATCTCACCAAACCTTTTCATTTATCCGAGCTCAATGCGCGGGTCAGGGCCCTGATCCGTAGAAAATATGCGGAAGGGTCCAGTATATTGGAGATGGGGGTGCTGAAAGTCGATTTGCCGTCCAGAACCGTAATTTCCGCCAATCAACCCCTATCGTTAAGCAAGATCGAATATAACCTGTTACTGTTCCTCATGACCAACAAAAACCGGGTCGTCAGCCGGCAGGCCATAGCAGAGCATATCCACGACGGGCCTTCGGAACAGGTCCCTTCTTTCGATTTCGTTTACTCTCATATTAAAAACCTCAAGAGGAAACTGAAAGAGAAAGGCTGTCATGAAATCATTCACACCGTCTACGGCTTAGGCTACAAACTATCCCTATGAGCAAATCCCTGCAACAAAAGAACACGTATTATCTGCTCATCTGGCTGCCATTGGTTTTGCTGATCGGCTCGATGGTGTTTTATATACTGATGAGCAAGCATGCGCATCATATGGCCGAAGAGCAGCTGGAGCTGAAACAAAAAAATATCTGGAACGCCCTAATGGCCAACCGGGAGGGGGTTGCATCCCATATAACCGGCGAGTACGACCTCGTGAAAGGGAACCTGGTCCGTAGCGATCTGCTATATAAACAGCGGGACACGGCTATCTACTACCCAGCCAGTAAAGACTGGATAGCTTTCAAGGTATTGACTGAACAACATCTGTTAAAGGACCAACCTTATCAACTGACTACCTATATTTCTTCCAAAGAAATAACCCATCTGATCATTAAGGTCTTCATAGCGGAGATCTTTGTCTTTCTTTTACTGCTGATCGCCATCATTATCATCAATAGAAAAAGCTCCACCTTGTTATGGAGGCCGTTCTATGCCACCATGAGAGCAGTAAACGAATACGATATCACTAAAAGCCCATCCCTGCCATTACCGCAACAAACCGGTATCGGGGAGTTCGACCAATTGAACCAGGTCATCACCCGTCTCCTCGGCAATGTAACGCAGGCCTATAGTAATCAAAAGCAATTTGTAGAGAATGCCTCCCATGAGCTGCAAACGCCCCTTGCGATCATCCGGTCAAAGCTGGACCTGCTGATCAATACCCCGCATCTCACGGAGGAAACGGCTGATTTACTCGCTGACATTACGGAGGCCAATGACCATCTTAGTCAAATGAACAGGAACCTGCTTCTCCTTACCAAAATCGATAATAATCAGTTTCCCGACCAGTCAACTATCAACGTATCCCATATCCTCGAAAAATTACTGGCCTATTATCAGGACTATTACGATGGGAGTCTGCCTCGTATACAAAAGTCCATTCAACCCCATATATCGCTGAAAGCCAATGCCTCCCTCCTTGAAATCCTCCTTACCAATCTCATTCACAATGCATTTGTACACAATATCCCCAATGGCTATATCGATATCCGCCTTGACAGGCACGAATTGATCATTGAAAATACGGGGCATCCTATCGAGGGTGAAACAGACTGGTTATTCGAGCGCTTCAAAAAGGGGCGGGAAGAATCAAAAACGACCGGTTTGGGGCTTTCGCTTGTCAAACGAATCTGCCTCATCTATCGATTTCAGTTAAAGTACCATTATTCAGAAAATATACACCGGATCACGGTGACTTTTGAACCCGCGTAAACCTCCAAAATTCATCCTAAATTGAGTTTTAGATTTGCTGGCACTTCGAACGCCAACATTTTTCTATGTATATCCCCAAATTTACGGTGCTTCTTTTATCCATTCCTTTCCTTACCCTTTGTATAGGGCCAAAAATGGTTGCTGCCCAGAAAAGGGCGTTGTCTATCAAGGATGTCCTTGTCCTCGTGCAAACGGGGCAGCCCCAGCTCCAGGCCTACCGGGAACAATCCATGGCGACAGGCTATAATGTCAGCCTGGCCAAAAACACGCTCCTACCGGATCTGACAGCGGGTTACCAGGCTGGTTATGCGACCGACAACAATATCACCGGCATGAGCTATCCGGGATTACTCATGCCTATTTCCGGGCCGGTGGCAACGCACAATTCCTATGAGCTGGTACCCGGCACCGCCCTGACGGCTCTGTTGCAATGGACGCCGCTTACGTTCGGGCAGCGGGCTGCCGCCATCGATAGGGCTGCCGCCCAGTTCAAACTCGCGGGCAGCCATTATGACAATGCTCTTTTCCAGCAGCGTTATACGGGCATCCTCACTTACCTGGACGTGATCTATCTCCAAAAGCTCCTGACCAGCCAGCAGGCCAATATCGATCGTACGCAGGTCGGCTTGCAGCAATCCCTGGTGCTTACCAGGGAGGGGTTGCGTCCGGGTCTGGACAGTGTGCAGTTCCAGTCTCTGCTGGCACAGGCCGTGATGGAGCGGCTCAACACCCAGCGTCTATACCAATCCCAGGTGCTGGAGCTTTGCCGGCTGACGGGTCTGCCGGGAACACCCGACGACCTGATTTTCTCCGACACCTTGCTGGCCGTGCAATTGCCCCTTTTGCCAGATACCACCGGCGCCTATACGCAAAACCCGGTCTACCAATACCAGCAGGCGCAGGTGGCCCTGAGCGCCGCCAACTTAAAACAGGCAGAGACAGCCTGGCGGCCGAAGCTGGACCTGTGGGCGAATGCCTATTCCCGCGGTTCCGGTATCGAAGCTGACGGGACCATCAACAAATCCGATGGCTGGGCCTTATCGCGGAATAACTATGGGGCGGGGGTGCAGTTGAGCTTTCCCATTCTGCAGTTCGCCAAAGTCAACCTGCAAAAGAAACAGTACCGGTCTCTGCTCCGGGCCGATCAGGCGCAACTGTCGCAGGTATCTGTCAACCTGCAAAGACAGGTAGAGACGGCCGAGTCCAATTACCGGCAGACGCTGCTGATCGCGGCACAGGCGCCCGTTCAATCCAGGGCATCCCGCTTATCTTATGAGGGGCTTCGGTTGGGCTACCAGAGCGGGCTGATGGATTTTACCCGCCTGACCCAGGGTCAATATCAATTATTGAATGCGGAAGTAATGGAAGCGAATGCCTATTTACAGGTATGGCGGTCCCTGCTGGACATCAGTGTGTCAAAGGGGGATCTGAATCTATTCACCAACCAATTGAAATAATTACAGCCTACTAATATGAAGTTAATTATTGCAGCACTGCGGCACCCCATTACGATCCTGGTAACAGTGATTGCCATCGTCTTTTTTTCATGGCTGTCGATCCGGAACACGAAGATCGACATCTTTCCCCGACTGGGTCTGCCAACTGTCTACGTGGCACAGCCTTATGGCGGGTTATCGCCCGAGCAGATGGAGGGGTTCATCACTTCCTATTATGAATATCACTTTCTCTATATTACGGGGGTGAAGTATGTCGATTCCAAAAGCATACAGGGTGCGGCGCTCATCAAGCTGGAATTTAACGAGGGTACGGATATGAGCCAGGCTATGGCCGAAGTGGTGGGCTATGTCAACCGGGCCAGGGCTTTCATGCCTCCCGGCACTGTCCCGCCTTTCATCACCCGTTTCGATGCCGGCAGCGTTCCCGTTGGTCAGCTGGTCTTCAGTTCCGACAGCCGTTCTCTTGGAGAGATATCCGATCTTGCCTTATTCCGGGTGCGTCCTATGTTCTCTACCCTGCCGGGTGTCTCTGCGCCGCCGCCCTTTGGCGGCAACCAAAAGACTGTCGTCGTGACGGTGGACCCGGAAAAACTACGGGGTTATAACCTGTCACCCGACCAGGTGGTGCAATCCCTGGTCAGGTTCAACAGTATTACTCCTGCCGGCGACGTGAGCATCGGTGACACGACCTACCTTACCCCGCAGAATAGTGTGATCGAGAACGTGCAGGATTTGCAAAGCGTTCCGCTTCAACTCGGCAACGGGCCGGCGGTCTATATCAGGGACATTGCCACGGTCAGCCTCGGCGCGGATATTACCACCAGCTATGCCCTTATCGATGGGAAACGCTCTGTCTATATCCCCGTCACCAAACGTGCCGATGCGTCCACCTGGGATGTGGTGCAAAGGGTCAAAGCCGCGCTGCCCGATATGCAGGCCGCCATACCGTCCGATATAAAGGTGACTTATGCTTTCGATCAATCGGGTTATGTCATCAATTCGCTGAAGAGCCTGCTCTTTGAGGGCGGGCTGGGGGCGATCCTGACTGGTCTTGTCGTGTTGTTGTTCCTGCGTGACGGTCGCAGCTCTCTTATTGTCATTATGACCATTCCGCTCGCCCTGCTGTCCGCCGCTACCCTGCTCTACCTGTTCGGTCAGACGATTAACATTATGACCCTTGGCGGCCTGGCCTTGTCGGTAGGTATTCTCGTCGACGAAAGCACGGTAACGATCGAGAATATTCACCGGCACCAGGAAATGGGTAAAGACAGGGGCCGCGCCATTGCCGATGCCTGTATGGAGATCGCCGGACCGAAGCTGCTCATCCTGCTGAGCATCCTTGCCGTGTTCGTGCCTGCCATCTTTATGAGTGGCGTGCCCAGGGCTATGTTCCTGCCTTTGTCGCTGGCCGTAGGGTTTGCTATGATCGCCTCATTCCTGCTGTCGCAGACTTTTGTACCGGTCGTGGCCAACTGGATGCTGAAACATCGGTTGGCGGGCGGAGGGCGGCGGGCGGAGAGCCAGGCCCGGACAGATGCATTCGACGGCCAGAAGAAACCTTCTGCATTCGATCGCTTTAAAGCCGGTTATATCCGTAGCGGGGAGCGGTTACATGCCAGCTATGCGCTTGTCACTTCTGCATTTGTCGTGGTCGCCATCGGTCTTGTCTGGCTCCTCTTCCATTTCACCGGCACGGCGCTTTTCCCCGGCACCGACAGCGGGCAGGCGCAGGTACGGCTGCGTCTGCCTGTAGGTTCGCGCTTTGAACGAACTGAAGACGCTACCCGAAAATTATTAGCCCTGACCGACAGCATTGCCGGCAAAGGCAATGTTGACATCACTTCTGCCTTTATCGGTACGCAACCCGCCAGCTATCCTGTCAATTATATTTATTTGTGGACCGGCGGTCCCAATGAATCTGTCACCCGGATCAAATTAAAGCCTGGTGTTCTCCCCATCAACGACTTCCGGGAGCGGTTGCGAAAAGCCGTGACCGGCGCCATGCCCGGGGTGCAACTATCCTTTGAGCCTGGCGACATTGTTGAGCAGGTCCTGAACCTGGGCAGCAATAATCCCGTCGAAATAGCGGTCGTCAACCGGAACCTGGAGGAGGGAAAGAAGACTGCGCAGAAGCTCCTGCAAAAGCTATCCGGCATTTCCGGGTTGCGGGACCTGCAGATTGCCACGCCCCTTGATTATCCCGCCATCAAGCTCGACGTGGACCGGATCCGTGCGGGGCAGTTGGGTATTACGGGCGATCAGGTAGCCCGTTCGACGGTGGCCGCCACCTCTTCCAGCCGGTTCACGTCTCCCAGCTATTGGCTGGACAGGGCCACCGGCACTGCCTACCAGGTCCAGGTGCAATATCCCTCCTACCGGATGAATAGCACGGCCCAGCTGGAAGCTATTCCTGTTTCTTCCGGTGAAGGCGGCCGAACGCATTATTTAAACGAGCTCGCTACCTGGAAGCACATCACTGTTCCCGGAGAATATGACCGGTTAAACCAGCAGCGTTATATCACCATCACCGCCAATATCCAGCCGGAGGATAAGGGCGCGGTTTTTAGTAAGGTGCGTCAGGCTATTGCCGATATGGGGAAACTGCCCAGCGGTGGGAAGATCCTGTTGCGGGGGCAATCCGAGCTCTTGCAGCAAACGCTGCAAAGCCTGCAATTTGGGCTGATCGTCGCCATCGTCGTCATCTTTTTGGCCATGGCCATTTACTTCCAATCGTTCCGGGTAGCCATCGTAACCCTATCTGTTATACCGGCTGTTGTTGGCGGTGCGTTGTGTCTGCTCTTCCTCACCGGCAATACCCTTAACATCCAGTCTTACATGGGTACGATTATGGCTGTGGGGGTCGCCATCGCCAACGCCGTGCTGTTCCTCACCAATGCAGAGCAGCTGCGGAAGTCGGGGGAAGGGTCCGGGTTTCATATGACGGCCGCGGGCAACCGGTTACGGCCTATCCTTATGACCAGCACCGCCATGATCGCGGGGATGATCCCGATGGCACTGGGGCTGTCGGAAGGCGGTGACCAGACGGCACCTCTTGGCATAGCTGTCATCGGCGGCCTCGTCTTCTCGGCCTTCAGCGTCCTGTTTTTCCTGCCGCATGTCTACCAGTGGCTCGCCGGCAGAAAAGCGTATCGACCTGTATCCTTATATCCCAATGACAAAATTGTAGACAACAATGACAAAATCATAGACAATAATGACATCTAATACTATGCAATATTTATTCAGCCTTCGTTTACTGGCTTCCGGCATCGCGCTTACTTTACTCGTCGGCTGTGGCGGTACCGGGAAAACCGATCCCGGGAAGGCCGCAGCCGAAGCCGCCCCTGCCGCGGATACGGCACAGGTTTTCCTGTTGAGAACAGACACCTTAAAAAAAGTTGTCGAGTTACCCGGCGAGCTGATCCCTTACCTGCAAACGGAGCTTTATGCCAAGGTCCAGGGATATGTACGGGATATGAAGGTGGATATCGGCGACCGGGTCCGCAAGGGGCAGACCCTGGCTGTCATTGACGCGCCTGAGGTCAATACGCAGTTCGCGCAGTCCATGGCCGCGCAACAGGCCGCCAAAGCCAAGCTTACTTCCAGTGCTGATAATTACAACCGTTTATACAAAGCGTCTCAAAGCCCATCTCCCGGCATCGTCGCCCCGGTGGACCTGGAGAACAGCCATAACCAGATGCTTGCCGACAGTGCGGCGTATGAAGCTCTGCGGCAACAGTCGAAAGCCTATAAAGAAGTCTCCGGGTATCTATATCTGACGGCGCCCTACGATGGTGTCATCACGGCCCGCAAGGCCGATCCCGGCGCCCTCGTCAATGCCAATTCCATGTTACTGACCGTACAGGATAACAGCAACCTTCGGCTGCGGGTAGCCGTACCAGAGATCTATGTATCCGCCGCGGGGGGCAATAAAAATTTGTCCTTCAGCGTAGATGCCTATCCTGAGCGACGCTGGGCCGGTGTGCTTACGCGCAAGACCGAAACCATCGACCCCGGCACGCGGACCGAGTTGTGGGAGTTCGCGGTAGACAACAGCCAGCACCTCCTGAAAGCCGGCACTTTCGTCTATGCGAAGATTGCCCTGGGCCGCGGCGCTCCTTCTTTTGTACTGCCGCCATCGGCGATAGCCACTACGTTGGAGCGGAAGTTTGTCATCAGGGTCAAAGGCGGAAAAGCACAATGGGTAGATGTGCGTCAGGGTATGACCACCGATGCGGGCGTCGAAGTCTTCGGCGATCTGGCTACCGGGGATACGCTGCTAGTGAAGGCTACTGACGAGCGCAAGCCGGGCACGGGGGGATATTGGAAGGTGAAGTAGGGGGCGGTCAACCAGCATGGAGAATGAACCTGTACTGATCGTCCGATTTACTTCTTCATCCAAAACTGCCAACCTTTTTCAGGACGAGACCAACCGACAAGTTTTTCCAGGACGAGACACATTTAATCGAGGAGTTATATTATAAAATACTAAATATATTGGCATTTTATAATGTTTTAAATTCTAGAAGAAGCAATATTAATTATTTTAATTTAACTTAGTACCATGAATAGAAGGAGATATATAAGGTATAAACTTCAGTCCAGGATGTCAGCTTCCTCAGGTGAAAAAAGAGTCTTTAGAAGGCATACAAGAAGATATAAAACTCGAAAGAATAATCCTTCTTTCACTTCGAATTTCTCAGAAATTGAAACTAATCCGTCAGGGTCTGAAGAAATACAAAAATTAGCGAGCCAGGCAGGCCGTGCTGCTGCTTCCGAAGCAAAAGTAATAGGAATTCCAAAGATATTTGCACGGGGCAATAAGATAATCCGCGAATTTGCGAATGGAGAAACTGAAGTTGTTATCGTAGCAGAAGGCCTTACAGAAGGATTGTATTTTAGAAAATTTAAATCTGGAGTATTGCATGCCAGAAAGAAGTAAACGGCTCAGGATTCTAGCAGGCCCAAATGGAAGCGGAAAAAGTACCATAGTAAAAAAAATAACAAGCAGTTACTATTGTGGCTTTTTTGTTAATGCCGATGAAATTCAAAAAGCGTTTGATGAGAAAAGAGTGCTTAATTTAAGCGCGGGTTATGGTCTTGAAGTTTTATCAGGCTCTTTCGAAAAGTACCTTAGCGAGGAAGGGAAAAGCTGGCTGGAAAAGGCAGATAATGAAAAATCACCCATTAATATAGTTTTTTCGGAAAACAACCTCATCCTGCGCGAAGGTTCTGCTACAGGTAAATATGATGCTGCAATCGCTGCTGATTTTATTAGATTTCAATTATTGTTACAAAATAACACCTTCACTTTTGAAACGGTGCTAAGCCACCCATCCAAGCTTAATTTTTTACAATTTGCCATTTCCCTGGCCGATATGGAGGATGGGCCGGATATGCGATCATAAATATTATAATCGTCATAATCAGAAAGATATAAAAGTGCTCAAAATATTCGCCCTTCGGATAGCACGGAGGGATCAGGCTCTAAATATCAATTCAAATTTTGCTTCTTGAATATAACCGGGGTGACGCCCACTGTCTTTTTGAATAACCGGGAGAAATAGGACATGTTTTCAAATCCCAAAGCATAAGCGATTTCGGATACGGATTTGTCTTCTCCTTTAAGGAGGTTTTTTGCTTCCGATATCAAATAGATATGTATGTGCTCCAGCGCCGTTTTCCCGCTTTCCTGTCTTAAAATATCACTCAGGTAACGGGGAGAAATATGCAGCTGATCGGCCATGTAACTGACAGATGGAGGTCCTTTTTCCGTTAAAAGTCCGCTGGCAACATAATCTTCCAGCGCCTCGTTAAATTTAGTGGCTGTTTTTCCTGAAATTTGCGAGCGGTTAATGAACTGTCTTTTATAAAAACGCTGGGCATATTTTAACATCGTGTCGATGTTGGCCAGTATAATTTCACGGCTATACTCATCCTGGTTGTTATAATATTCGGTTTCGATTTTATGGTACAGTTCCCAGGCTGTCTTCTCCTCACTTGGCGAGAGGTGCAAGGCTTCGTTGGTCTCGTAGTCGAAGTAATGATATTTTCTTATATCATGATGCAGGGTGTGCCCGTTCAGGTAATCCTCATGAAAGAAGAGGAGAAAGCCGTCTTCTTCAAATTCAAGGTTTTTCATTGCGATGACCTGGCGGGGTTTCATAAACACCATGGATCCGGACTCGTGATCATACCTTGTACGGCCATAGAGGATAACACCAGATTTTATTTTTTTAAAGCCGATCATGTAGAAATCGCTTGTAAATTCCCGGTCGCCCATCGAGCAGGTCTTGTTGCAGTGATAGATGCTGACCAGGGGGCTTTCGGGAGGCGGAAACCCGTTGTCCTGGTGCAGCTCACTCAGGCTTTTATAATGTTTCATACTAAAAAAGGTAAATCACAATTTATACCATTTGATTGGATAAATTATGATTTATGATTGGATATTCTATTTAATGTTAATGACCGTGGGCATTTGCGGAAACTTCTTTCCATTCTTCGAAGCTGGCCAGACGTTCCCCGTAGACTTGTTTAACACCGGGATAGGCTATCTTACCCAGGAGCAGGTGCAGGGGGGGATTTTTGCTGTCGACCAATTTCAAGACGGCGGCAACAGTAGCTTCCGGCTTGCCCCATGTGTCGGGTGCTGCGCCTTCGGAAAAGGCTTTTTTGATGGGGGCATAGACTTCATTGGGCTCCGTTTGAAAGGCGGAAGCGCCCGACCAATCCGTCGAGAACCCGTTGGGTTCGATCAGGCTTACCTTGATGCCGAAACTCTTCACTTCTGTTGCAAGGGTTTCGCTTAAACCATTGACCGCAAATTTTGAAGCGTTGTACAGCCCTAAAACGGGTAAAGTGACGAGGCCGAGGAAACTGGAAACCTGGACGATGTGCCCGCTTTTTTGTGCCCGCATAATGGGCAGGATGGCCTGGGTAACCCAAAGGAGGCCAAAGAAGTTGGTTTCCATCTGGTCCCGGGCTTGCTTTTCGGTGGTCTCTTCAATAGCCCCGAATAAACCGTACCCCGCATTGTTTATTAATACATCGATTCGGCCAAAATGTGCTTCCGCCTTGTTCACTGCGGCAAAACAAGCTGCCCGGTCGTTGACGTCCAATTGGATAGGAAGAACTGCGTCTCCATATTCCCGGACCAGGTCATTCAGCGCAGTAAGGTTTCTGGCTGTTGCGGCGACCTTGTCCCCGCGTCGTAAAAAGGCTTCTGCCCACAGTTTACCAAATCCGCGTGAGGCGCCTGTAATTAAGATGACTTTTGACATAGTATTTGTTGTTTTGTTTGCACAACAAAGGTATTATGCCTCTTACCGGGATAGTAATACAAAACGCCGGATTCATGACACATTTGAGCGGTGATTGCTTTAGGGCTTGTCCATGCCGGATGGGGATGGTGGGTGGTGTTGCAATTTTCGGATTTAATTCCGTTATTTACGGAATATGTCTAAAATCTATAAAAGATCGCTGTTGTTGCTTCAGGTTTTAGCTATTTTGATAATACCATTGGTATCAAAATCGCAAGAATGCGAAAAGATGAAAATTACAGATTTCCCCAAGAAAGACCTACCGTCGGATTTTCAGCCTGAGCATGTTAAACAAGAGGATGTAAAAGAAGAGACGTCTTCCAAATATTATTATGGAATAGGCGTACCTATTGATTATGTGAAAGCCCGTCGTCTGGCATTCATTGAAATGGCAATACTTGGCGACCAGGATGATCCATTTAAGGGTGCCTCCATTTTAATGATGTTATATGCCAACGGTTTTGGTGTAGAGCGCAATCTTGATATCAGCATAAGATTGGCTTGTGCAAATGTGGGGTGGGCCAACGCTGAAATAGAAGGACGTGTTCAACATTTAAAGGAAATTAAATCAGGGGAATCAAAAGGGGTCTTTGATATTTGCGACGATATAACGAGCGGTTATATGGATGGGTATTGTCAATCCATCCATTCGGAATTGGCTGATATAGCCCGAAAGGCAACGATGGATTCGGTTATTAGGAGCTGGCCGAAGAAAGACCAGCTGGCCTATGACCGGTTGAAAGGCTTTGCCTCCGATTTCTTTTACCAAAGGACAACATCCGAAGTGGATGAGTTAGGAACGTCCCGCGCCGCATTCGTGTTGCAGGAGTCAGGTTCATTGGAAGACGGTTTTACCGAGGAAATATTGGACGCGGATAAATGCAATTTTGTCAGCTATACTGCACAGGATTTTATAGCGGCTGATAAGGAACTGAATTCGATCTATTCAAAGATCATGAATGATAAAACAACTAAATGGGGTATTGAGACGACGGTGACTAAAGAGGGTATTAGATCGACTCAACGAAAATGGATCCTGTACCGGGATGCCTGGGTTGATTTTGGGGCAGTCCGGTGCCCTGGGGTGACGGATATTTCCTGGAAGACATTGATTACGAAGGAACGGGTTTCGCAGCTTCAGAGTTTTGTGGAGGAGTAGCGCTGTTTAGCCCCGGTCTGATAGTAGTGACTGAATCAAACAGGCAATTTTAACATTTGATTTTATTCCAACGCTATGATTTCAGGGTTTTACTATTTACATTTAGCCAGGTATAAAATAACCATTCATGAAACCATTTCTATCTGCTATTTTTTTCATTATCTGTTTAATAGCCTGTTCGCCTTATAAAAAGATAGTCTTATCCGCCAGTGAAAGACTGACTAAAAACTGGAAGGGTGCATCGGAAGCAACGGTGAATACATCCTATGGTTCATACAAGAAAAAGATTATTGTGCCTGACGGTTACTTACTGAGTTTTGATTATTCCTATGCTTTAAAATCGGCTCCAATACAATCCAGTAATTTTCAGGTAAAAGCATCCAACCAACCTTCGTCGCCCATGTTACCGCGCGCTACTGATTCTTATAGTAATCAAAAAGGCACGGCTGATAGTGTCATCAAGCGGGTAGACTTCTTTTTTGACAAATCCCAGCGTGTGCAATATGTGGAGGCGATAGGGTTCCCGGATTCGGTTTATTATGTTAAAAGGAAATAATCCGACAATTATCTAATCCTTGCTTTGCCATATTTCATTATCCTGACATGTCTTTCTTCGGCATTGTGTGAGACACTTTTTAGCCACACTTTGCCGTTTTTTCAAGAAATCGAGGGTCTTGGCTGGGGCCGGATGGATAGTTACTTTTAGTTGCTTTAGGAGATCGTTGAATTCTTTAGCCAAATGGTTGAATTCTTATCGGGGAGGATGCTAATTAATGGATATTTATGAAAATTCATTCATTATGAAGCCCCTTACTAATTTTTTCCTGTTTCCGGCGATAGGGTTGGCTCTCTATTTTATTCTTTTTCCCAGGCGGAAGCGCCTATTCATCCGAAGAGGATCCGTATATGCCAGACCGCAGCAGGTCTTGTTCCTATATTATCCAGGGTCTGTCGATCCAGGTGGGTTTAACGTTCCTAACGGCGGCTATCGGAAAGTATCTTAATATGGTCAATATGAAAGATTTTTTTATTTCTTCCGGTTATTCCGTTTCCTTTTTATACTTCATTATGACCATTGAATCGGTATTTGGTTTGCTTTTATTATTCAATTTAAAATTTTATCCCAAGATACTATCCCTCTTCCTATTGTTCTCTGTTATGGCAGGCGCTATTGTTACACATACCAGAAATGGGGATCCCCTAAGCGATTCTGCAGCTGCTATCGTTTTAGGGCTGAAGATAATATTGGTCTCCGTCATTTATCTTTTAAACAAGAAATATCTTCTAAAAAAGGCCGTCACCTTATAATTGAGTCTTACATCAGGAAAGGTTAGGGTGAAGAGTGCCTTGGAGATGGAAACCAGATCGAAATATGAAGAATTGAACGTAGGGGCATTCCGGCATTACATAAACCGGGCGGCGACTTTTATCGGCTGGCGCCCTTTTTGGGGCCCTTCGAAAAGTACTTAGCTCTGACTTTACTGTCCGTATTGATGTTTTTAAGGTGAACCCGCTGGGACTAACGCAATTAATTGATTTACAATTTATTACGAAGCAACTTCTGCTATGCCTACCCGAATTCCGACCCTCGGTAATGGCAGGCTTGAAAAGCGCTTATAGTCTCCTAACTGGATCATGTATTCATTGACTGAAAATCTTGTTCCTACTAATTAAACCAAAATAACATTTTCACTTTTATCCCTCCCTACCCTTCCAAAATGTTATCATTTGATCCGTTTTGATGCGAAGAACTAATTTTGCAAATATACTAAATTCAATTGATCATTTTCAACTTAAATCTAACCAAGCTCTTATCTGTAAAGGGTTTTACTTTCGGTATCCTTGCCAGGATTAGATTCATCCAGGATTGTTTTTATGCTATTGCCAGGTAAGGGAAGATAGCAATACCCTCCCTTTCTCAGTTAAGGAATACTTTTGCTTGGGACTTTGAGGCTTATCCGGAAGAGTTTTTGCTAGTAAACCAGCAGCCTCCAAAGGCTCAAGGTATTTTTTTACATTATCGTTATGATTGCTTAGACCGAGGTGTTTTAGCAGTTCTGAACGCTTGCGAGGCTCTGTTTGCACCCAAAGTAATAGTTTACCCATCATTCCCAGTACTTGGTCGTCAACTTGGTCGGAAGCTTGGTCGTCAACCAAGCTTCCGATTAAGCCTGCCAATTGTGCGCCATTCGAAATATTGGAAAGCTTAAGGTCAGCATTTATTTGAGCGAAAGCAGGATGCAAGGGCAATTTGACCTGAAACCAGGTACGTTCTGGATCTGTTTCAAAAACCGGATTAGGCGAGCCATTATGCCTTAATGCTTCCAGAATAACCGGGATGCCGGTTGCCCTACCCTCCGTCAACTCCAATTCCTTCAAAAAGTCGCCTAATCTCCTATTCCGGTAACGTTTGGGAAATACCTGCCCCTTTTGAAAATCTTCCAGGCGGATTGACCGGTCCGGGCCTCCTAAATTATAAATATAAATGGCATCGGGTTCAATGCGTATCGTAACAGGTTCTCTTTCCTGGTAGTTCCTATGATAAATGCAATTGGCCAATAATTCTTCCAGCGCCTTATAAGGATAATTCCATACCCGCACAGTTTCTGCCTGTCCGTCCACCTTGGTAATCAATTGATGCAGCAAATTTCCTTGTATATAGTCTAAGGCTTGCCGGACTTGTTGCTGCACAGGCCCTTTGAATTGCTTTTCTATGAATTGCTTATCTGCAGGGCCTTTGGGGAAATGCACCAGGTCGATATAAGTATACGGGAAAAATTTGTCCGGATGTTCTGAGAAAAGCATTAAAGCTACATTACGAAGCGACAAATGTTCGGGCGGCCCATCTAATAAAGCCATTTGTTCTAATATTTCCGGTAACGGTCGCTGCCCTATCCATTCAGTCAACCGGCTACCCGAAATTCTAAGATAATTTTGTATTTGTACAGGGGAAATATCATCAAATCTGGCCTGTCTGTTCGGCCTATCATCAAAAGGAACCTGGTTAGTCAGGCTGATCAATTCCTGGGCCTGTTCAGTGTTGGCTTTAATAGAATTGGCATATTGACGGATGTAATAGAAATAGCGCTTTTCTTTGGATGTAATAGAAATAGCGCTTTTCTTTGGATGTAATCTGTTCCGGAACTTCGTAGGGCCTGCTGGTTCCACCAGTCACCCAAAGAACAAAGACCTGTTTGCCATCAGCTTCCTCTATGAAAAGCCTGGGATGATAAACGGGATTAATAAGATTGTTAAACCCGATCATTTTCTTCTGGATTTCCGCTATCTCAGCGGCTGAAAGCCCTTTTACAGGTCTTTTGGGAATACCGTTTTCTTCCTCTACTCCAATCAGAATATAGCCCCCGCCGGTATTGTCAAAATCGTTGGCAAAAGCACAAATGCTACGGTAAATAGCATCTGGATTCCATCCCGTTTTGAACTTGATACGGTCAGATTCAACGGTACGGGCAGAAAGCAAGTCTTCTATGTTGATGGGTAATGGCATTTTATTAAAATCCTTACAAATCTAACAGTTTTTGACACGTCGGGAAAAAGAAGTCAGATATCGTAGCCATATTTCTTTATCCTGACAGGTCTTTCTTCGGCATCTCGTGCCAGCGAGAAAAGCAATTTGCTACTTTCCATGAGTTTATTGGATAGGCTTGTACATTTATCCGCCAGGGCATCTTCCACAACACCATTGTCCCTCGATCCTTTCTTGATCAGAGAAGGCTGGCAGGAAAAACCAACGAGATTTGAAATAACATTTATTCTAAAAAAGGCCGTCACCTTATAATTGAATCTTACATCAGGAAAGGTTAAGGCCTCACAGTCTGTTTCCATGAGTTTCTTTTTATCCACTTTATTGGCTACTTAATTCCCCTTTCCGTCCCCCCAGGGGGAAACGGTTTTTGTAGCACAGGGAAGGAATGGCCGGACGGAGTATCCCACCGATGGAGCACACTGATAAGATATCGTTCTAAAGGCTAATTTTGCTCTACGCGATGGTGTTTGCAGCTATTTCCAGGGTATTTAGGGTCTTCCAGTTGTGAGGTAACAACTCAGCTATTTTGGAGATGGGGTGAGCAGCGATTCGGGTGAGGACGTCTTTTAACCAGTCGTATGGATTTACGTCATTGAGTTTACAGGTGACCAGGAGAGAATACAGCAGGGCAGTTCGTTTAGCCGCTTCATGGGAGCCGCAGAACAAAAAATTCTTCCGCCCGATCGAGACAGGTCGCACACTTCGTTCCACGCAATTATTATCGATTTGAAGTTTTCCATCGGTAGTATATAAACTCAGCTTCTCCCAGCGCTTTATACTGTAGGCCATCGCCGCTCCTATGGCGCTCTTTGGCGGCATCTGTATATATTGCTCTTTCATCCATTTGCCCAACCCATCCAATATAGGAACGGCTTCTGTCTGTCGCTTTTCCCGGACCTGATCGATAGGTAGGTTATGCTCTTTACAGTAAGCCTCTATGTCATAGAGTTTTTTGATGGCAGTGAGTGCATATTCCGCTCTTGCGGCGTCATTGGAGAGGGCATCAAAAAAATAGCGGCGCGCATGGGCCATGCAGTACATGACGATAATGTGTTCCCAAGTATCAAAATGGTCATAGACGCCATATCCGTCCACCTGCAGATGGCCGCGAAAAGAACGTAACATGTGGTCTGGACCTTCGGCTCCACGTCCTGGTTGATAATCATAGTATACCAGCGGCGCGTTGCCCGCCTGATATACCCAAAAATAGCCGTTGTGTGTATCCTTCGCCTTTTTCTTATCTAATACTTTGATCCCGGTTTCGTCGGCATGCCAGTATTCATAGGGCAGCATTTCCTTTAGCAAGGCATCTCCCAGCGGCTTTATAAGCTCAGCGCTCTGGCGTACCAGGTCAGCTAATGTACTATCCGATATTGTTACCCCGTTCCTTTTAAACCGTTCCATCTGCCGGTTTAAAGGAGCATGATCTACATATTTGTCGACGATCAGTTGGGCGAGTAGTCCTTCCGCAGCTATGCTTCTTTCTATGGCATGAACAGGTTTATCTGCGATGATAATGCGCACCTCCGTTGGATGGCCGGCTACGGGACAGGCAAACTTGTTGCGGATCTCCCGGATAAAAAACAGTTCTCCCGGTTTCCAGTCCAGCCGGTCACTTACTTCACGACCTATTGTCTTGCAGTTACTGACATCTTCTTTGGGATCTATAATCTTCTCTTCTACCCGCAAGTGCTGTGGGAATATTCTTACCGCCCGCTTTTCATCAACAGAGGGCTTTGTGGTCGTGTAGGTGATCTTCTTCTGAACATCTGCCAAACGGGTAGCTTCCGCCGCCTCCTCGAATAGAAGGTCGAGGGAAGGTTGCTCCGCCGTAACGGCGGCCGGTACAAAACGTTCGCTTTTAAAACCCCTGAGTAATTTAGTCAATGTGTGGAGTTGCCCTTGTAATTGGGCCAGTTGTGTCAGCAGTTGCTGATTCATTTGCAGACTGGCTTCGTAAAGCTCCTTATAATTAATATTTTCTGCACCAGCCGACATGGCATCAAAGGTAGGCGCACAAAGGGTTACAGAGAAGTAAAATAGCCGGAAGTTATACAGCCGGGACGTGGATAAACCGGGGTATAAAAATGATTTTAAAAAACCAACGGGTTTAGAATTGAATAAACGAAAATAAGCCAGACCTTCCAGCAGCACAACTGATTTGTAATAACTACATTTGAGCGGACAATAACTATTTTTGAAGTCAATTTCTAAGCTTACAATTGGTCAATTTGTATGGTTGTACAAAACCCGTATAGTTTTAGCCGGACGAGTTATAGATAACCGGAAGCGGGCAGATCGTGTATCGAAAGCGAACACCCGACGGCGCGGCGACTGCCGTAGAGGCTTGATTTTTACTAAATTGCAAGGCGGCATCCCCTTTGATGCTTTTTAAGATATGTTTAAGAATTATCTCAAAACAGCGATCCGGCAACTTAAGAACAACCGGTTATTCAGCGTGCTGAATATTTTGGGACTCGCCACGGGTCTTTGCGGAAGCGTCTTTATTTTTTTGTGGGTGCAAGACGAATTGAGTTTCGATCGCGGCAATCCGCAGCCTACCGAGGTGTTTCGGGTGACGACAACGCTCGGCGGCATTCATGCGGCGACGGTGCCGATCATCCTGGCGCCCTTTTTACAGCGGACATTGCCGGTGGTGAAACAGGGGGTGCGTTTTCTGGTCGCGGACCCGCAGATGATGGCCTATGGCGAGAAGCGGTTCGTGGAAAAAAAGATCTGGTTTGCGGATAGTAATTTTCAGCAGCTGTTCAACTTTCCCTTGTTGAAGGGCGATGCGGCTCATATTTTCCGCGCTAAGAACGAAGTGCTGATCACGGAGGCTACGGCAAGACGTTATTTCGGGGATAAGGATGCTATGGGCGAAAGAATACGTTTTCAAGGCAAAAGAGATTTTGTCGTGACGGGTGTTTTGAAAGACCTTCCGGCCAACAGTCATATCCAATTCGATTTCCTGCTGCCGATGGCATGGATAGAAGAGCAGGAGCGGGGTACCGACCCCTGGAATAATTTTACTTATTATAGCTATCTACGGCTGGATCATACGGCGGCCAGTGACCCCGCGGCGTTGGCACGTCTGGAACAGACGATCGATACGATCTTTAAGAAGAATGGAGTTAAGGGTCTCAGTCCGCTCTTCCATTTGGAGCGGCTGACGGATGTGCATCTGGGTGAGCATTATCTGATGGATGTGCCGGGTGGCGGCAGCTTGCAGTATGTACGCATCTTTTCGCTGGTGGCCATTTTTATTCTTGTGATCGCGTGTATCAATTTTATGAATCTGAGTACGGCGCTTTCGAGCCGGCGCGCCAAAGAAGTGGGGTTGCGTAAGACGGTAGGCGCTTCGCGGGGCCAGCTGATCCTGCAATTCCTTGGAGAGGCGGTATTTCTTGCCTTGCTGGCGCTGGGGTTGGGGGTGTTATTGGTATGGCTGTTGTTGCCGTTGTTCGACCAGCTCACGGGCAAGTCCTTTAGCATCGGCATTTTGGGCGGCGGTCGTATCCTGGTCTTATTCGGGATCGCCGTTCTTGCCGGTCTGGTCTCGGGCAGCTATCCGGCGCTGGCGTTGTCGGGTTTTCGGCCGGTGATGGTGTTAAAGGGGATGAAGGTTTTTCAGCCGGGGAAATCTTATTTCCGGAATGGGCTGGTGGTGTTACAATTTTCCATTGCCATCGCCTTGATGGTGGGGACATTGGTGGTGTATCGTCAATTGCAGTTCATCAGGAACCGGGATATGGGGTTTGATAAGAGCAATCTGGCTTATGTGAGTTGTCCGCAGGTGGACGCGATGGATGGTATGCAGAAGGGAGCCAGACGGATCGAAGAGGGTATCGCCAACGAGCGGGGTGTCCTGGCGCATACGGTCATGGGCGATCTCCCCACCTATCTGACCTCGGGCGATGTCGATGTGAGCTGGCCGGGTAAAGACCCCAAGGATCAGACTATATTCCCGTTGTTAGGTGCGGACGAGAATACGTTGAATGTGTTTGGCATGCATCTGCTGTATGGGCGATCTTTTTCGAAGTCGTATGGCAGCGATGACAGCGCCATGGTCGTCAACGAAAGGGCGTTACAGGTGATGCATATGGACCCGGCTACTGCTGTGGGCAGGACGATCCGGTACAACGACCGGCCGTATACGATCGTGGGGGTGGTGAAGAATTTCAATTTCAAGCCGGTACAATTTACGGTCGAGCCTTTGTTGATGATCAATCATTTTTGGCGGGGGAGTGAATTTGTGGTGGTGAAGACGGCGCCGGGTTCGACGGCGGAGGTGATTGCCGCGTTGAAGAAGCAATTTGCTTTGGTGTACCCTCAGTTTGTTTTCGATTATGGTTTTGTGGACAAGGATCTGAATGCCTTGTATGCGGCGGAGGAGCGGATGGGGCGGCTTTTCAATGTGTTTTCGGTGATGGCGATCTTTATTTCGTGTTTGGGTTTGTTTGGACTTAGCGCCTATACGACGCAGCGGCGGATCAAGGAGATCGGGGTGCGGAAGGTGCTGGGGGCCAGCGTGCAGGGTATCGTGCGTCTGCTTACGCGGGAGTTCCTGGCGCCGGTAGCGCTGGCGACGGTTATCGCTTTTCCGCTGGCGGGGTGGGCGATGGACAGGTGGCTGCATGCGTTTGTCTACCGGATCGGGCTGGAGTGGTGGTATTTTGCTTTGGCGGGGGCGCTGGCGTTGATGGTCGCGCTGTGTACGGTGAGCTACCAGGCTTTGAGGGCGGCCAGGGCGAACCCGGTGAAGAGTCTAAGGGCCGATTAATTTTATTGGCTAATACAACTGATTCTAGGCCCGTTTGGGCAGCATATATCGTTTGCGGTAATGCACTTTCTTTAAGGAAACGCCTTGGAGAATCAGCTCGAGTTGTCGATGGGTAATGATAACAGACTCTCCTTTCCTATCTGGTTGGGGCCTCTCAAAAGTACGTTGCTCCAATCGTTTGTAATAAATGCCAAAGCCGTCTTGCTGCCACTGCAGCATTTTGATATGTGTCCGGCGCCTGTTGAAGAAAATGAACACATCCCCGGACAGCAAGGGTGCTTTCATGTCATTGGTGACGATACCACAGAGCCCGTCAAAGCTCTTCCCCATCGACGCAGGAGCCTGATATAGCCAATAACGAATCCCCGGATTAAGGCTTAACATACACGATACTTGCCAGCTCGTTAAGATAAGCTGCCGGTACCGCCTGGTAAAGCTTGATGCCCCTTACTTCGGCAAATAGCCCCTGGTGCGTCCCTACCTGCGGCGTATCTTCTACCTGTAGCTGGACAAAGCCGCTTTGGCTCACAGGTTGGCTATTTTCAATGTGATACTTCTTTTGCCAGTAGTAAAACACACCCTGTGTCAAACCATTCAGCTGGCAAAACTCCTTTACGGTTGTAGCGCCTTTGTCATGCTTGGCTATCAGTTCAAGCATCTCCTCTTTGGTGCGGGTGGCCCGCAGCGCAGATTGTGGTTGCATCTATAATTTCTTTTGCTATCTGCAAACATAGATGACTTTTGCATTCATTTGGACCTGTGCTCTGTCGGAGGCATACAGATATCCATCCTGTGTTTCTAATAAAAAATCGGGAAATTTCGTTGTCCCGATGCCTACGTTCACTTTAGGGTAAACGACATTAGTCCACCCCCTTTTACAAAAATCCATTCGTCCCCTGAAATTACTGAAAAATCAGTAATTTCCTTCCTTGTACAGTAAGGTTAGTATCTTGTACTATCAAATAACAATCACTATGATCACTGATATAAATGTTTTAGAACTTATAAAATTTATCATTGGTGCACTCAAAGACAGAAAAACAAAATTTCATCGTTGGAGGCCTATGTTGACGCTGTATGAAGATTTGGGTGAGATAATTTCAATATCCTATTGTTTCACCGATTTAGAAAATATTACTGTTGAAGGGAAAGAACGATTTATAAAGGCCACCAGAGAGATTATGGAATTGAGGCCAAAAGAAGATTTAAGTGAGGAGTTAGCACGCAAAATATTTGGAACCCCCGAGAGTAAATTAGTAGAAGAGATCAATAAAAATTTTAAAAGACTTGATTATTTACTATCCAAATTAGTTGATTCTTTACAAAATGTATACCTGGCGCTGAAAATCCACAATAGTGAATTGTCTCACAAGATCACTTTTCATTTAAAACGTAAAGGCAGTTGGTTTTATTTTTTTAAGAGCAACTATAGTACGGGTCGTCTTGGAGAAGATGGGAAAAATTTTACCCGTAAAATTGTAAAGATTGAAAAGAAATTGGATTTACTAAAGAAATACAATAAATATGATCGCGATGATTTTGACAAAGAGTTCATGGCGCAATTTCTTTTGATATCTCAATTTGATCTTTTTGACAGAGATTCACGTGCCAGGTTTATGGAAGAAGGAAAGAAAAATCTTCTCTCCTTAAAAGAAATACATGAAGAACTAAAAAACATCATCAAAGATAATTGTACCATAGATGATTTATTACATTAGACCAATTTCCTCTTACAAAAACCAGTCACTGCGGGGTTTTCGCGACAATGATTTAGGCACTAAATGGTTGGGAATATTGGATTAACCAATAGCCAGCTTTCCTTCTTTGAATAAAAACGAGCCACGTACAAGCCACGACAGACCAAAGGCTCAGTAAATTACACCTTCATAATAAAAAGTTAAATTGCGGATATAAAAATGAATTACCGGAGGTGAAACAAAGATCAAGTTAAAAGCGCAAAAGACCTCCCGGGTGTTCGATGGCGAGCATCTTTATTTTCAGGTAAAGAAGACAAAGCGAGGACCTCAGCATCAAATTGCCGGAAAAATCGTTGAAAATATTACAGTTTTACACAACGCTGGCACAGGAGGGCCGTAACGGGCCCTGCAGAAAGGTATGGGATCGAATACCTGTCGAAGATCGGGGGAAGTACTAATAAACCGGGGCGGCGACTTTTTATCGCGTGGTGTCCTTTTTGGGGCTCTTCGAAAAGTACTTAGCTCTGACTTTACTGTCCGTATTGATGTTTTTAAGAAAGTCACTTAGGGCTTTTTCTTCCTTTTCGTTTAAGGGTTTGCCTGGAACTACGAAGCCTTGGTCGTCTATTTTTTTGAAGTTTGCCATAATTAAGAGTTGAGGGATTTGATCCCGGAAATTTGCGGTCAGTGGGGCAAGCTTGCATCGCCGTGAAAAAAAAAGCCGGTCGATAATTGTCGACCGGCTTTTCGGTGAACCCGCTGGGACTCGGACCCAGGACCCATACATTAAAAGTGTATTGCTCTACCAACTGAGCTACGGATTCATCATTCTGCCTTTTTAGCCGGAGCTTTGAGAGGCATCCCTGTTTTTTGGGATTGCAAAAATAGGTTAAAAACAATTCGCAACAAATTTTTATCGAGCTATTTTTTCAATTTAAAGGAATGATTATCAACTTTTGTTTCATTCCACCCGTGAACTCTCCTATTTTTGCAGCCGCGATGTTGTAGGGTGTCGCGGGCGTATTCGTCAACTAATTCACAATATTCCAAAGGAGTAGCGGCTATTTATTCGGTAACGAGCGGCAACTCTCCTATTTTTGTAGTTATAACCTGTAAAAAACATGTCTTTCTTCAACAATAAGGTAGTAGTTATCACGGGAGGCAGCGATGGGATCGGCAAGGCCCTGATCGAAGCGATCATTCCATTGGGGGCGAAAGTGGCGACCTGCGGGCGTAATCATGATAAGATCTATAAGCTGCAAGTCGAATATTCTCATGTCCTGCTGCATGCAGTAGCCTGTGACGTGAGCAATGAGGAAGAATGCCGGCGTTTTATAGAATCCACGATCGAGACTTTCGGGGGCATCGACATCCTGATCAACAATGCGGGGATCAGTATGCGGGCCTTGTTCCTCGATTCCTCCACGGAAGTGACCCGGAAGGTGATGGACATCAATTTCATGGGCGCCGTCTACTGCACTAAATATGCGCTCCCGTCGATCCTGGAACGCCAGGGCACGGTGGTAGGGGTCTCGTCCATTGCCGGATACCGGGGTCTGCCGGGGAGAAGCGCTTATTCGGCCTCCAAATTCGCTTTGCAGGGCTGGCTGGAGTCGCTCCGCACCGAATTATACCGGTCGGGGGTGAATGTAATGTGGGTATGTCCGGGCTTCACCGCCTCGAATATACGTCATGCCGCCCTCGACAACAAGGGAGAAGCCCGTGGCCAGAGCGTACTGGACGAGGGCTCGATCATGACGGCCGCAGAATGCGCCGGGTATATCCTGCGGGCCATCGAAAAACGTAAAAGGACTATCGTGCTGACCCTGACCGGGAAGGTGACCGTGCTTATCAACAAATTTTTTCCTTCCCTGGCGGATAAGCTGACCTATAATCATTACTATAAAAAAGGGGAATTTGTAAAATAACAATAACAGCCAATGGCCTTAGTAACACTGACGTCTGATATCGGTCAGCAAGATTATATGGTAGGAGCTGTGAAAGGCCAATTAGCACAAATCAACCCTGCATTCGCCCTATTGGATATCTCCCATGAGCTATCCCCTTTCAACTATCCGCAGGCGGCCTATGTCTGCCGGAATGCCATCAAGAATTTCCCCCCGCAGACTTACCATATCATTTTGGTGAATCTGTTTGAAAAGAAGCCGGAGCAGCTGCTCCTGGCCTTCCATAACGATCAATACCTGCTCTGCGCCGATAACGGGCTGCTGACCATGATCCTGGAGGGCAAGCCGGAAATGGTGATCGGGCTGCCCATGGACAAGACTTCCATCCGGAACACGCTCTATTGCGTCCGGGTGATGGGTCAGGCTATCAACGACCTGATTAACGGCACCCGGCTGCTGGATATCGGCATTCCCGACGTCCCTTTCCTGGAAAAGAATCACTTGCGTCCTCTCTTTGGCGACAACTGGATCGAGGGGCAGATCATTTTTATCGACCATTTCGAGAATGTGGTGGTCAATATCACCCGGGATGAATTCGAAGAACGCCGTAAAGGGCGGAGTTTCCGCATCGTATTCAAACGGGATGAGGTTATCGACAAGATCAGCGAGTCCTATGCCGATGTCGGGGAAGGGGAAAAGCTGGCGCTCTTCAATTCCGCCGGTTATCTCGAAATTGCCATCCAGAAGGGCAATGCCGCCGGTCTCTTCGGCCTGCAGGGTTTCACCGAGCAATCCCAGAATCAATATCTCCAAAGTAGGCTGTTCTACCAGACGATACGGGTGTATTTCGAATAATTCGCCGTTAAATACTGGTTAATTTCTGTTAATGGCGTGTAAGGGTGCGATAATTGGCGAAAATTCGCGGGGTATTCGCGGAAATTCGCATTAATTGCCGTTAATTCGCGCCTAAATTTACCCGTGCCTTTGGCGGGGAGTAAAAGCAATATTAAAAAGCCATTCTATTATGAGGTTTAACCGAGTGAACAATATCGTGGGCTGGGTAGTGGGATTGATTGCCTGTACGGTATTTGTAATGACCATGGAGCCCACCGGCAGTTTCTGGGATTGCGGTGAGTTCGTTTCCAGCTGTTATAAATTGCAGATCCCCCACCCTCCCGGCGCCCCTTTGTTTGTCCTCATGGGCCGGTTCTTCATCATCCTGTTTGGCGATAACCCCGCTACGGCGGCCCGTGGCGTCAATTTCATGAGCGCGATCGCCAGCGGTCTGTCCATCCTCTTCCTCTTCTGGAGCATCACGCATTTCGCCCGGAAGCTGGTCCAAAAAAACAACACGCAGGAAGATCCTACCAGCCAGCAGCTTTTTACCATCATGAGCGCGGGTGTCGTAGGGGCCCTGGCCTATACGTTCTGCGATTCTTTCTGGTACAGCGCCGTCGAGGGGGAAGTGTATGCATCTTCGGCCTTCTTCACCGCCCTGGTCTTCTGGGCCATCCTGAAATGGGAACATAATGCCGATAAGCCGGGCGCCGACAAATGGATCATCTTTATTTTTTATATGATGGGGCTTTCCATCGGGGTGCATCTGTTGAACCTGCTGACCATTCCGGCGATCGTTATGGTCTATTACTTCAAGCGGTACAAGCCGACGGCCTGGGGTACGGTGATCGCTTTTGTCATCGGCTGCGGGATTACGGGCGTGGTGCAGAAGTTCGTTATTCAGTCGACGATCAAGGGGGCAGGCGCCTTCGACATCTTCTTTGTGAACTCGCTGGGTATGCCTTTCTTCGTCGGGTTTGCCGTCTTTTTCGCGTTGCTGACGGCTGTGCTGGTGCTGGCCATCCGCTGGTCGGTCCGTAAGCAATATTATTATCTGAAAATGGGGCTTTGGTGTGTGGGGTTCATGCTGCTGGGCTATTCCACCTATTTCACCACCCTGATCCGTTCCAATGCCGATCCGGCCGTGGATATGTACAATGTGGACAATCCGGTGAGTCTGGTGGGTTATCTCAGCCGTGATCAATATGGCGACTGGCCCATCCTCTATGGTCCTGATTTCCAGGATCGCGCTCCCCGGGTGGACAATGGCAACCTGTATGTAAAAGGAAAGGAAAAGTATGAAATAGCCGGGAAGATGTCTTCCCAGGATTGGACCAATACTCCTTCTTCGCATATTTTCCCTCGTATGTGGGATGGGGGCAATGACCGGGGGCAGGTCGACTGTTATAAATCTTTCTCGGGTATGGAAGGGGATGCGCCCACCATGCTGGATAATATCCGGTATTTTATCCGCTACCAGAACTGGGTGATGTTTGGTCGTTATTTCTTCTGGAATTTCGTGGGTAAACAGAATGACCTGCAGGGTTTTGGAAATGCCCGGGACGGGAATACGGTCAGCGGGGTCTCCTTTATCGACAATGCGTTCCTCGGCGATCAGAGCAAGTTACCTGACACTATTCGTTCCAATAATAAATCTTATAACCGGTTGTTTGCGTTGCCGCTGATCCTGGGTCTTATCGGGCTGGTCTTCCAATATACCCGCAATAAAAGGGATTTCCTGGTGACGGGGCTGCTGTTCTTCTTTACCGGTTTCGCCATTGTGGTGTACCTGAACCAGGCGGGTTTCCAGCCTCGTGAAAGAGATTATGCCTATGCCGGCGCCTGTTATGCCTTTGCCATCTGGATCGGGCTGGGCGTCATCTGGGTGCAGGAGATATTCGGTAAGTACCTGTTCAAAGGGAAGGCGGATCTGGCTAATTATGCCGCTGCCGGTCTTTGTTTTCTGGCTGTGCCGGTGCTGATGGGCAGCCAGGAGTGGGATGATCATGATCGCAGCAAAAAGACGCTGGCGAGGGATATTGGAAAGGATTACCTGGAAAGCTGTCCTGCGAATGCGATCCTCATTTCTTTCGGCGACAACGATACTTACCCGCTCTGGTATGCCCAGGAAGTGGAGGGTATCCGTCCCGACGTGCGGGTAATGAACTATAGTCTGTTGGGTACGGACTGGTATATCAACCAATTACGCTATAAAGTGAACCAGAGCGGCCCGGCCGATGTGGTCTTCACCCCCGAACAAATACAGGGAAATACCCGGGATGCCGTGCCGATCAATGGGTTGCAGGGTTTCGACCAGAACAAATACTATGATCTCCTGGATATCCTGAAAAACGTCGTGGGCAGCAATGATCCGAAATACACGACGACAACGGAGGAGGGAGAAACATATAACTTCTTGCCTGTCCGCAAGTTATCAGTGCCGGTGGATGCAAACCTGGTACACACGAATGGGACGGTGAATGCGGGGGACAGTGTGGTAAGCGAGCTGCATCTGGATATTTCGAAGAATAAGAATTATCTGTTCAAGAATGAGCTGGCGGTGCTGGCGTTGATCGCTGCTAATAAGTGGCAGCGGCCGCTTTGTTTTAACTCAACCTACGAGCTGGAGGATATGGGGCTGGGTAAATATATCCGGCAGGATGGTCTTGCGGGCAGGCTGGTGCCGGTGGAAAGCAAGAATCCGAATGCGGGCAGCTATAATAATGATGTCGCTTATACGAACATGATGACGAAGTTTGGGTTCGGGAATGCCGATAAGAAGGGTGTCTATTATGATGAGGAAAACCGCCGTCACCTGAATACGCTGCGTGCTTCTTACGCGCAGCTGGCGCTCAGCCTGATCGATGCCGGTAAAAAGGATTCTGCGGGTAAGGTATTGGAGCATTTTGATACGAATGTGCTGGAGTCGAATTTCCCGTATGGTATGACGTCCAACCGGGGCAATCAGCACAACCGGATCTCTATGAGTTTCCTGTTGGCGTGCTATCAGAGTGGAAAGCTGGATCTGGCTAAAAAGGTCGCTGCTTCTTTGAAAAAGGATCTCAACCAGCAGTTGCGTTACTACAGCTCTCTCGGAGACAATATGCCGAATGAGCAGCTGGCTATCAATGCACAGATGGCTATGCAGGGTAAGGGGGGGAATTTATCGGACAGGCAGGTGGGGTTTGCGCAGGATATCCTTTCTTCCTACCAGATGCTGATGCAGGCGGGGGAATGGGAAAAGCAGTTTGCGACCGGCGGTGTACTGCCGGGGCAGCAGCCGGGTGAGAAGAGTCCGACGATAATCAACAATCAGCCGTCGGCCGCGCAGAAGGATACGGCAAAGCCTTAGAAGACGAGGATACATACGAAATAAGACGAGGGTCCCGGAGCAAGCTCCGGGACCCTCGTCTTTGGGGGAGGAGCCGGACGGATGCCCGGGCCCGGAGGGACGCGGGATCGGGCCGGATGCTATGGATTTGCGTTACAGAACTAATTGTCCAATAGATTGTTCTAGATACAATAGGCCCGTTAAACAGACCATTACGGTATTGTAGTTGTTTTTTGGAAAGCTATATCCGCAAGAAAATTATTCTTAACTTCAGTTTCAGTGGAATGAATGAATTTTTTAATATACGATTATGATAGGATTTCACTTTAAAGGCTATGATCCCAACGAGGAGGAAAAGCCCAAATTCGATCAGCTGCTGGATGTATTTATGCAATTGCTGAGCTACACCAATGGAGATGTCAGCGAGGCGCTGCAATGGATGAGCCAGCTCGATAAGGAGTACCAGTTAACCGACAGCGAGTACGGGATGGGGGATTTTATTGAAGATCTGAAAGACAAGGGTTATATCGACGATAATAAGCAGACCGGCGAGATTAGCATCACTCCGAAAACGGAGCAGGGTATACGCCGTCGTTCCCTGGAGGAGATCTTCGGCAAGCTGAAGAAGACGAAGCAGGGCAATCACAATACTTTCAAGCCGGGTGGCGGGGACGAGAGCAATCCGGAGACCCGTCCTTTTGTTTTCGGCGATCAGCTGGAGCAGATCGATTTTACCGAATCCATACGAAATGCGCAGATCAATCATGGGGTGGAGAGCTTCTCCATGCAGGAGGATGATCTTAGGATCCGGGAGACGGATTATAAGTCACAGACGTCTACGGTATTGATGATCGATATTTCGCATTCCATGATCCTGTATGGGGAGGACAGGATCACGCCGGCGAAAAAGGTGGCGATGGCGTTGAGCGAGCTGATCACGACCAAATATCCGAAGGACACGTTGGATATCGTGGTATTCGGC
Organism: Puia sp.; assembly: GCA_035555335.1. GTDB lineage: Bacteria > Bacteroidota > Bacteroidia > Chitinophagales > Chitinophagaceae > Puia. The sequence continues at coordinate 98,457 of DATMGS010000023.1, read as the reverse complement.
AATGATGCCTGGCCGGTGGAGATCAAGGATCTCCCCTATCTGCAGGTGGGGCCTTATCATACCAATACGGTGGCGGGGCTGGAGCTGGCGATGGATATCCTGCGGCGGAGAAGGAATGCCAACAAGCAGATCTTTATGATTACGGATGGCAAGCCTACCTGTCTGAAGATGGGTAAGCGGTATTATAAGAATAGTTTCGGGCTGGACCGGAAGATCACGAGCCGGTGTCTGAACCTGGCGGCGCAGTGTAAAAAACTGAAGATCCCCATTACTACGTTTATGATAGCCAGTGATCCTTATCTGCAGCGGTTTGTCACGGAGTTTACGGAGACCAATAACGGGAAGGCGTTTTTTGCGTCGCTGGACCGGCTGGGCAGCTTCATATTCAAGGATTTCGAGAGCGGGAAGAGGAAGACGGTTTATTGAGATGCGTGAAGGATTGGAGTGAAAAGCCCGGAGCCCCTGGCGAGGACTTGAAGCGGAAAGCCTGACCCGAAGGGGCACGCCGGACCAAATTAATTGCTAATAAGAAGAAATATTAATAAAGACTAAATGGACATTACTAAAGTAAAGACACTGGGTGAGCTAAAGAAAACGGGTTACCAAAACAGATCTGTCAAGGAAGAGATCCGCGGGAATCTTATTACTAAGTTGAAAAATAAGGAGTCTACTTTTCCGGGGATCATCGGCTATGAGGATTCTGTTATTCCCGATACCGAGAGGGCATTGCTATCCCGGCATAATATTTTATTCCTGGGTCTCCGCGGGCAGGCCAAGACGAGGATGGCCCGGCAGATGATCGAGTTGCTGGATGAATATGTGCCTTTTATCAGCGGCAGCGAGATCAATGACGATCCTTACAACCCGATCTCTAAATATGCGCGTGACATGATTGCCGCGAAGGGGGATGACACGCCTATCAGCTGGTTACATCGCAGCGAGCGTTACGGGGAAAAATTAGCCACGCCGGATGTGAGTGTGGCCGATCTGATCGGGGATATCGATCCTATCAAGGCGGCGAATCTGCGGCTGAACTTTGCCGATGAGCAGGTGATCCATTTCGGCATCATCCCGAAGAGCAATCGTGGTATTTTCGTCATCAACGAGATCCCCGATCTGCAGGCGCGTATACAGGTATCGTTGTTCAATATCCTGGAAGAGGGGGATATCCAGATCCGGGGTTTCAAGCTACGGATGCCGCTGGATATGCTGTTCGTCTTCACTGCTAACCCGGAGGACTATACGAATCGTGGTTCGATCGTGACGCCGTTGAAGGATCGGATCGAGAGCCAGATCTTAACGCATTATCCCAAGACGCTGGATATTTCCCTGGCCATCACGGAGCAGGAGGCTGATATTCATGCCGAGCAGAAGGGCCGGGTCATTGTGAGCGACCTGGTCAAGCGTCTGATCGAGCAGGTATCTTTTGAAGCGAGGAGCAGCGAGTATGTGGATAAGAAAAGCGGGGTCTCTGCGCGTCTCACGATTGCGGCTTTCGAGAATGCGGTCAGTGCGGCCGAGCGCAGGGCGATCCTCAATGATGAAAAAGAAACGCAGGTGTGGATGAGCGACCTGGTGGGTATCGTGCCTTCGATCACGGGGAAGATAGAGCTGGTGTATGAAGGGGAACAGGAGGGGCCTTACCAGGTGGCGTTTAATCTATTGGAAAAAGCGTTCCGCACCCAATTCGTCAACTATTTCCCCAATCCGGATCAGCTGAAGAAGCGGAAGGCGGAGGCGAGGGATGAGAATCCGTTCAAGTCGATCACGCATTGGTTTGACAAGGGCAATCAGCTCAACCTCTTCTTTAATACCAAGGATGATGAAAAGGTCCAGCAGCTCTACAAGGTGGATGGGTTGCATGCGCTGGTGAAAAAATATTTTAAGCATGTTAATGAAAAGGAAGTGGCGTTGCTGATGGAGTTTGTGTTGCATGGACTGGCGGCTTATTCGCTGATCAGTAAAAAGGTAGTGGAAGGGAAGATAGAGTTCAAGGATCTGATCGGCTCCATGGTGAACCTGGGTTCATCGGGTGGTTCGTATAGCGGGGACGATGATTTTGACGGGGATGATTTGAATTGAACACCCACCCTCTAAAGGGGGAAGATTATGAATTTTTTAGAGGGGCTCCGATCGGGGCCCTTTTTATTTGAGCATTTCTTTTTGCCGTATATATTTCGACCGGGATGACCACAAGATCATTATGGTGAAATTTTAGGGTCCGAATTACAGCCTGGCGGGGCCAACTACTTTCGTGAATTCCGTTTTACGGCCATGACGGTCGGTGAGTCGGAAACTTATTATGGTATCTAATTCGTAATTCAGAAAATCGATTATGAAAGTCTCTTCCCTTGCATAATTGAAGCTAAGTTGTAAATGATAGGTATTCCGGACCCGCTGTAACTGGTAGGTGCCGACCTTATCAATGTTGGTACCCTGCCATACGAACTGGCTACCTTCTTTATCAGAAAAGAATTTAATCGTTGAGCCGGCATCTTTAGCCTGGTAGACGGCCGGAGTGGAAGGTGTAAAAGAGAGGTCGGTCATAAGAGGTATTATTGTTATGCAATGATGTTGACTTCCCTTTCCAGCTCTACGCCGAACTTGTTTTTCACGCTTTGCAGGATCTCTTCGCTGAGTTCGTAGATCTCTTTGCCGGAGGCGTGACCATAATTGACCAGCACCAGGGCCTGGAGGGCGTGGCAGCCGGCATCACCGTGGCGATAGCCTTTCCAGCCGCATTGTTCTATGAGCCATCCGGCGGCCAGTTTGACCGGGGGGTGGCCAGGGAGGGCGGAGGGAGCAGAGGCCCCGGAGGATGCGGGTGATACCGAGGCTCCGGAAGAGGCCGATGTATTGGCATTCCCGGCAGGATAACCCGGAATCCCGGGAAATTCTCTTTGCAACGCTGCGAACCGGTCGCCGGTGACGGTGGGGTTCTTGAAGAAGCTGCCGGCGTTGCCGATTTGCTTAGGGTCAGGTAACTTGGAAGAGCGAATATTTATAACGGCCTGTGAGATGGCCTGTATGCTGAGTGTCTGTACGCCCATCTTATCCAGCTCTGCCCGGATGGCGCCATATTCCGTATGGAATTTGGGGATCTTATTCAGCCGGAAGATGACATCGAGGATGATGGCGCGGCCCCGGAGGCGTCGTTTGAATACGCTGTCACGATAGCCGAATTCGCAGTCATTGAGGCTGAAGGTAAAAACCTTGTGTTCTTCCAGGTCCCAGGCTTCCAGTTCATAAAAGACTTCTTTTATTTCCACGCCATAGGCGCCGATATTCTGCATAGGGGCGGCGCCTACGTTGCCGGGTATGAGGGACAGATTTTCCACGCCGGCCCAGTTGCGTTGCAGGCAATATTGAACGAATCCGTGCCAGCTCTCCCCTGCCCCGGCGCGCACGTATACATATTTTTCATCTTCACGGACCAGCTCTATTCCCCGGATCTCATTTTTCAGGACCAGGCCGTCGAAGTTGCCGGTGAACAGGATGTTGCTGCCGCCGCCAAGGATCAGGAGTCTCGGGGGGACGCCGGCGCGGCCTTTGGTGAAATCCAATAAGCCGGCGAGTTCATCCTGGGTGGAAAAGGAGGAGAACCAGCGGGCGGTTGCCTCGATGCTGAAGGTGTTGAGGGGTTTCAACGGGATATTTTCATGGAGCTTTACCATGTCTCAAAAATAAGAGACTTTTTTTACAATGCGTCTACGTCGGGGATGATGACGACGCTGCGGAATTTTCGGTCGTTATGGAGGATGGCGGTCTGCTGCTGGATGACGTGTTTGGCAAAGGAGATGGTATGGCCGTCCTTGGGCAGCTTGAGCAATAGTTCCATGAGGTATTGGTTGCGTACGCGGCCCACGGCGGGTTCGGCGGGGCCGACCAGGTATTTGCCAAAATCCTGTTTGAGGTTGTTGGCAAAGAATTGTGCCGCCGACTGCACGACTTCTTTGTCCCGGTGGCGGAAGGTGATCATGATGACCCTTGAATAAGGCGGATAGAAAAATTGTTGCCGGGCCGCTATCTCATGTTGAAAGAAGATCTTGTAATCGTGGGTCTTCAGATAGGACAGCACCGGGTGACCGGTATTGGCTACCTGGATGAGCACCCTACCCTCCCCATCTTTTCGCCCCGCGCGGCCACTCACTTGCTCCATCAATTGAAAAGCTCTCTCATTGACCCGGAAATCGGCAAAGCTCAGGATGCTGTCTGCGTCGAGGATACCGACGAGGTTGACGTGTTCGAAGTCAAGTCCCTTGACCACCATCTGTGTTCCCACCAGGATATCGATCCGCTGCTGCTCGAATTGCTGGATAAGGCTGTCGTGGGCTGTCTTACCCCGGACGCTGTCGATGTCCATGCGGGCAATGCGGGCTTTGGGGAAGGTCTCTTCCAGGAACTCTTCGATACGTTCGGTACCGAAATTCCGCTGGACGAATCGATGGTTGCCGCAGGCGGCGCAGGTATGCAGGGGCGGGTATACGGTACCGCAATAATGGCAATGCAGCTTATTGGTCAGCTTGTGAAAGTTGAGCGATACGTCGCAGTTGCGGCACTGAGGGATCCATCCGCAGACTTCGCAGACCTGGTAAGGGGAATAACCCCGGCGGTTCTGAAAGAGAATGACCTGTTTGCCGACGGCCAGCGAATGTTCGATGGCCTCTTTGAGCTGGGGACTGAGGATGACTTTGCTATTGTCCCGGGAAGGGGGCGTCGGGGCGTCATCAGGAACGGGGCCCGGGTGCGGCGCGGTCGGGTCGATGGTATTGGGGAAGGGTGTGCCGGTTTGACCTGGAAAGGTCGGGGCGGCGCCGAAGAGATCGTCGAGGGGGTTGTCGCTGAAGAGATCGGCCGGGGGGTTGGCGGAACCCCGGGAGCCTTTGACGCCTGGGGAGTTTTTAGAGCCGGGAGCACTTTGGGGGTCCCCGGAGCCATAGCGCTGCGGGCCTGGACGATCGTGGGCGGCCCTGCCGGGCTGCTTGTTTTTATAGGCATTGTTCCAGGTAGGGCGGAGCAGCTTGGTGTCGATGATGGAAATATCAGGTAACTGCACCTGTCCGTACCGTTCGTTCAGCTCGACCAGTCCATATTTGCCGGTAGACGCATTGTAATAGGTCTCAACCGAGGGGGTGGCGCTGCCCAGCAGAACTTTCGACTGGAACAGGGATGCGTAATAAATAGCCGCGTCCCGGGCATGATAGCGGGGAGCGGGTTCCTGCTGTTTGTAGGAGGGGTCGTGCTCTTCATCGGCCACGATCAGCCCCAGGTCCTCAAAGGGCAGGAACAGGGAAGAGCGGGCCCCAAGGATGATCTTCAGCTCCCCGGTGCGGATCTTGTTCCAGATCTCCAGTCTTTCGTTCTGGCTGAATTTACTATGATAGATCCCGATATACCCTCCGAAATGCTTTTGCAAGCGGCGGATGATCTGTGAGGTGAGCGCGATCTCCGGCAACAGGTACAGTACCTGACGGCCCTGGCGGATGGCCAGCTCCATCTGCCGGATATATACTTCGGTCTTACCGCTGGCGGTGACGCCATGCAGGAGGCAGACGGAGCGCTGTTGAAGAGCCTGGCCGATCTCTTCGAAGGCCCGCTGCTGCGCGGGGCTCAGCTCAAAATCGATAGTGATATCGCGGGGGAGGTATTTTAGCCGGTCTACGCTGCGGCGTTCTACCCAAAGGATATTCTTTTCGATCAGCCCTTTGAGCTGGGCGTCGGAGGCGCCGGATTTTTTTAGCAGGTCGGGCTTGGTGACTTCGCCCTGGGTACGGGAAAGATGCAGGTAAGCCAGGAGGAGCTCCAGCTGTTTGGGCGCCCGGGGGCCGGAAGATTTTTTTGGGGTCTTTTGCCCGGAGCCTGAAGCGGAGTCGTCAGCGGGCGGGTCCCAGTCATTAAGCAGTTTGGCCAGTTTGTCCTCGTTATGGTATTCGTGATTGAGGAGGATATAGCTTTCTTTTTTGGCGGAATAGGTCTCTTTGAGCGCTTCCCATACAAAACAGACTTTCTTTTCGATGAGTCTTTTGATGACGGGATAGACGTGGGAGGAGTCCAGGATTTGCTGGACTTCGGTGATTTTAAGCTCTTTTTTGATGGTGAGGGCTTCCGCTACCAGGTATTCGTCGTGATCGAGATGGGTGAAATCGTCTCCGGTCTCCTCATTAAAAACGAGGATGGTCTCGCTGCTCAGCTTGAAGTGGGCGGGCAGGGCGGCGGCCATGACTTCGCCTTCGCTGCAGAGGTAGTATCCGGCGATCCACTCCCATAATTGCAGTTGGGCGAGATGGAGGATGGGTTCGGCGTCGAGCACATTTCCGATAGCCTTGGGTTCAAAGGCAGCGGGTTTGTCCTGGTGGAGGCGTTTGACGATGCCGGCATATTTCTTATTCTTCAATTCCACTTCCACCCGGCAGCCTTCACGGATCTGTAGGCGCCATTGTTCCGGTACGGACCAGGTATAGTTCTTCGGGAGCGCTAAGGGTATGATGACTTCGGCGTACATGAATCGGCAAATTTACGCAAATCGGCCGGGAGAACGGGAAATAATCGGGCTGGTCCGGTCGGGGCGGCGACAGGTCCGGCGGATGGGTGGGCGACCCGAGGGCCTGTGGTTGACCGCAAGCGGCGCTTGCACAAATAAATTATTATTCCGTTAAAGTAAAGATTATAGAAATAGGTGACATGTGGATAACCTGGGCATTTAGTCAAATAACCGTCAAATAAGTAACAATATGATAATTAGCAAGTTATAACACTTATTATCAAGTTTCCACTATTATCAGTCAAATAAGTCAAGCCCAAATAGGGATATATCGAACGTACTTACGCGATGTATTATCCGGGTTGTCTTCCTTAATTAATCCTGCCTGTACCGTTTCCTTGATGATTCTGGAAACCATAGCAGCATTTTCATCGGCAATTTTGAATCTACCTCTAAGAGATTGATTTGTCATTTTATCGTTAGTAACATATTTGAGGCAAGCATGTTGATAGCATGCCCTGATCCGGTCCTTCTTATCCATATTAGCAAATGACTGGTGAGCGTATAACACCACTTTGGTATGTTTTTCCTGCAACTGAATATCCAATGCAGGTAATTGAAAAAGTTCAATATTAAAGATAACTTTATCTATCCCACTTCCCTTTTCCTCGCAAATCCTCATTCGACGTAATAACGAAGCCATTTCTTCATTTCTTGATTGATATTCATCGATAAACCGATCGGAAGAAATAAGAGGCAAACCAGGGTTAGATATTTCAATTCTGTCCTCATAGATTTCAACCAATGGAGAGGTCCCTGTTTCATTCAGATCCTGATGAATAATTGCATTCGCCGCTAATTCCCTGATAGCAATTGCGGGATACATAACTACCGTATTCCTAAATGCGCTTCCGATTTCTTCATTACTTGGCAATAGCGTATTTATGAAGCTAATTAGGCCTTCAAAACCTGCTGCATAACCTTTTTCACCTAACTGATCTTTTAAAGTTTTTAACTTGTTTTTTCCGCTATACTGGATAACCCGAACGGCTTTTCGTTTGACCGTATCAAACTGATTCAAATTTTTAGCAAATAATAACGCCCCCAAATTGCTAATATGCATTCCTTTACTATCTGAAAGAATCAACTTATCCGAACTGAATTTTTGAATAACTCCCTCAATCCCTTTAGGATAAGGCAACTTCATTAATTCAAAATATGATTGAGTATCCAAAAGCTCAACAACATCATCTTCAACAATAGATTCTAAAGCTATTGCTTTTTCAAAAAGGTGTTTTGAATTTTTACCCCAAATTTTTCTTTCTTTTTCGGGGAAATCTTTCAAAGATCTTTTTATGCTTCCAATTCTAATATAGTGCTGATTGCAAAAATAAACTGGTTGATTTTGGGCAGCAGATATTCGAAATATACTCAATAATTTATCCTGATATATATGTTCAAAAATCTCAAATTCAATACGTGGCGAAAGTCTCTGAAAGAGCCAATGCTCGAATTCCTCCTTTCCAACCTTGTGCATCTTCGCACGAAAGGAGGTGCCAACCACATTATGAATTTCATCCTTAATGCCAAATAGCAAATAACCGTATGGTTCATTCTGAGTAGACGCGCCATTGGATAAAGCGGAAATATATTCTCCGATTTCTTCATTATTCTTCCAATTTAACTTAAACTCAACCCATTCACATTCTTTTGGAAGCTTAACTAACCTTTCCACTAATTTATCTAAATCTAAATGAGTCATTTTATTCAATTGACTGTTATGCAATAAAACTCATACAGCAGGTGCAAAATTGAACAATTTTTTGAAACTTTTTTTTACAAGTTCGCCCCCTTTAAAATTAAAAATCATGCAATTCCCATCTCTCCCCTTTTCTCCCAAATTTCCTGAATCTTTTTCCCCGCGTTATCCAGGCATACTTGGGCTTTGTCACTTCTATGTCCTTATTCCCCTTCTTATAGAAGGTCTTGATAGGGGATGACGGGTCGAAGCTGGGCGGAGGGTCAGCGGGGCTCAACGAGCGGGAATAGATGCGGGGGGCGGATTGATGGGATTGGGGATGGCAGGGGGTGTGAAGGGAGATTCGGCGAGGAGAAGCACAGAAAGAATTCACCGCACTGTGAAAGCAGGGAATATTTAATTACAGGTAAGCATATAGGTTACCGTGTACGATAAAAATAATGGGAAATATATAGCAACGAAAGGTACTTCCGAATTATTGCAGCACTTGTAATTAAAAATGCGTCCTTGTTTAAAAGAACAGTGTTTTAACATTATTTAATGTTAAGGCGGATATTTTTTTACCATAAACCGAATCTAAAAAAATCACTGTCAAAATGAGAAAACTTCTATCACTCTTAGCAGTGCTGGTATCCTTTATTGTACCAGCCATTGCTCAAACGAGGACTATTACGGGGAAGGTCACCGATCAGCAGGGATCTCCTGTACAATTCGCCTCCATCCGGATCAAAGGGACCAAGACGGGCACCACTGCGGATGCCGACGGGAACTTTGTCATCAAGGCCGCCATCGGTCAGACTTTAATCTTAAGCGGAATGGGTATGACTTCGAAAGATGTTCCTATCGTGAATGAGGCACCCTTGAACATCCAGGTTACCCGGGCGCAAAGCAATCTTACAGAAGTGGTGGTTACCGCATTGGGGATCAGGAGGCAGCCCAAGCAGCTCGGCTATTCCACAGCGATAATTACGTCCAAAGAGATCAATGAAGCCAGCGTTACCAACCTTGCCAACGGTCTTTCCGCCAAAATAGCCGGCGTGGATATTCGTCTGGAGGACAATAGTGTCAATCCCAATATAAAGATCACGTTCCGAGGCAGCCGTTCCATTGCCGGCGACAATACGGCCCTGATCGTTTTGGATGGGATCATCGTTCCTCAGTCTTATCTGACCGGTTTGAATACGGAAGACATTGATAATGTGACGATCCTGAAAGGGCCTAATGCCGCGGCCTTATATGGCAAGGATGCCTCGAACGGGGTGATGATCCTGACAACCAAGAAAGGAAAGAAAGGGCATCTTGCGATCAACTACAAGAACAGCACGATGTTCAATAAGGTCTCCTACATGCCTAATTTGCAAAATGAATACAGTCCCAACGGGGGGGAGCCCAATTATATCGACCCACTGACGGGGATGCCGCTGCCGGTTCCTTTTGAGAACCAGAACTTCGGGCCTGCTTATGACAGCCGTGATTTTCCTTATACCCAGATTGCGATCGGGGGGCCGGATTCAACGGGTAAAATCACGTATGGTCCCTATAAAGCCTATCCGAACGGGAGAAAAGATTTCTTTCGCACGGGAGTCCTTGAGCAAAATGACCTCTCCGTCAGTGATGCCAATTCCTGGGGCTCCTTCTTTGTCAGCGGCCAGCATGTCGTAAATAATGGAGTCGTGTACAACGATAAATCGACGAGGAATACCGGCCGTTTCAATGGTACGCTGAAGTTTGGCAATTTCAGCGCGGCGGGCGGGGTCGGCTATTCGCATACGGATGTCAACCAGGCCGGTCTGGGCTACAGCGGAGGCACGCAATATCGTCCGGTATACTGGAGTGTGATCAACCAGCCGCCGAATATCGATTTAAAAACGGTGAAGAATGTGGACGGAAGTTATATCGATGGGCCATCTGGTTATATCAATCAATATTATACCAATCCCTGGTACCAGGTATTCCATTCCAGGACTATCCAAAAGACAAATTTCCTCACCTCCAATCTGCAATTGGATTATAAGTTTACTCCCTGGCTGGCCGTGACGGTTAGAGGCGGATATAATAAAACGACCAGGAATGCGCCCTCGCAAATAGATGCCTATACTTATAGCACTACGGCCCAGGGAGATCCCTGGGGGGCCGGCGGCACGGTGGTAGCCGCTCCTACCCTGCCGTTGCAGTTGGAACTCGTGAAGATTGACTTTGACGACAATAACAATGACGCCTTCGTGACGGTCCGAAGAAAAGTAAGCCTGTTTGACGTGACGCTGGTAGCGGGCGGCAACTATCGCCAGCAGACCAGTCATGGCTATTGGTATTCGAACCAGGCCACTTCCACCCTGGCAGTGCCCAATAGCATTACCAAGGTAACCAATACGGATGGCAGCGCCTATGCCAACTATCATTACAAGTCCAATTCGCAGTCCGTCTATGGCGACCTGACGGTAGGCTATGATAACTGGGCCTTTCTGCATGCTTCGTACCGGAATGACTGGTTGTCCATATTATCCCCTCAGACCAGAAGATTCAGTTACGAAGGCGCCGATGTCTCGTTGGTTTTAAGCGATAAGTTCCCTTCCCTCGTCAGCGACAAGGGGCTAAGCTATTTAAAGATCCGCGGGGGGTATTCCATTACGGGTAATATAAGCATCCCGAATACGACTAATCTTGGTTTCCTGGCAGGCGGGACGACCCTGGGGCTCTCCATGCCTACTTTCGGAGCCTATGGGATTTATCCAGGTGTAACCGTTGGGTCCGGCTATCCTTATGGTTCTCTGAATGGCTATTCTTTAAGCTACAATTCCGTTCAGCCCCTTCTGAAGCCTGAAAGAGATGCCAGTACGGAAGTCGGATTCGAACTGGGATTATTAAAGGATCGTATCCGGATCGAGGCGTCCTATTATGCGATCGGGGTGACCAATCAAACGGTCAATTCCCAGGTGAGCGGCGCGACGGGCACCAGCACCTTGTTATTGAATACCGGCAAGATCCAGGATAATGGATATGAATTCGACCTGAAGCTGACGCCTTTACTGGCATTGGGCAAATTCAGCTGGAATATCGGGGCTAATCTTAGTTTAGTTAACAATAAAGTGATCTATCTGAAAAAGGGGGACACCAGTACTACCAAATTAATATTGGCTAGTTCCGGTTCGACCTATAATATCGATGCAGTGCCCGGCAAGGATTACCTGTCGCTCTATGTGCAGGATTGGAATAGGGACCCGGAGGGGCGTGTGATCGTGGATGGCAAAACGGGGCTGCCTTCCACCAATTCGAGCCTGGTTTATGCCGGCAATACCAACTACAAATACAGGCTGGGGCTTACTTCGGGCATGACCTATAAGGGGTTCTCGCTGAATGCGGTCTTTGATTACCGGGGAGGCGCTAAAATGTTCAACTCCATGGGGCAAGCGCTGGATTTTGCAGGTATTTCCGCTACCAGCGGGCAGAACAGGCAGCATTTTATCGTGCCGAACTCTGTCATCTACGACGGAACAAAATATGTCCCCAATACCTCTGTTCCTACTACCGGTACGGCGGCACAATGGTGGTCTACCACGTACAATGCCATCGGCACGCCTTATGTCGTAAGCGCTGCCTTCTGGAAATTGAGGGAGTTATCGCTGGGATATGATATTCCGGTAACGGCCCTGGGGCTGCAAAAGGTGGTTCGACGAATCAACTTCTCCCTGATCGCTCAAAACCTGTTCATGTGGAGGCCCAAGACGAATCAATGGACGGATCCTGAGTTCAGCACCAGCGCCAACGCCAATGCCAACGCGGTGGGCGTGGCCAGTGAATATGTGACGCCGCCGCTCAGAAGTTTTGGTTTTTCCCTGAACGTAAACTTTTAATTTTTAAACGAAGAAAGCTATGTACTTTAAAAATAGATTCGTGAGCTACCTGGTATCCGGCAGTTTCCTTTTATCGGTCGTCTCCTGCACGAAAAAATTAGATACCAACCTTAACAATCCCAACAGCATTACCACGAATGCGATCTCCGGCAAGGATGTATTTCCCAATGCGCTTCAAAATACCGTGTACGCTATCAATGCCAATGCCTTTATATATAGTTCGGCTTCCGCCATTCCGGTCCAGACGACAGTAGGTATCTCCACGTTGACCAACGAGTGGATGGGTATCTGGGCGAGGACTACGAGCTATTCGGCATCCGGTACACAGTACCAGGTGGAGGTTTTCGTTTTGAACAATGGCTTTGGGGATAATTTTTGGGGTTCTATTTATCACAATCTGAGCGATTATAATTTTGTGGCTTCCAAGAGTGCGACGGGTTCCATCTTGCCCGGCGCCGCCATTGTCATGAAGGCGCTGTTGTTCCAGGACCTGGTGGATATTTTCGGAGATATCCCTTATTCACAGGCTTTGTCCGGGACGATCACCACCCCGGTCTATGACAAGGCGACGGCCATCTATGCCGACTTGCCGCTCCAGCTGGATTCGGCGATGGCCCTGATCAATGCGTCGCAGGCGACGGCGGACGATGCGGCGGATATTCTATTCAAAGGGAATAAGGCCGACTGGCTGGCCTTTGCCAACACGATAAAATTGCGGGTATTGCTCCGGCAGGTGCCGAATGCGGCTACGGCGGCTGCGCTACAGGCTGAAGTGAGTAAAACAGCGTCGTATGGTTATCTTACGGCGGGAGTCGATGCGACCATCAATCCGGGTTATAAGGATGCCACGAGCCAGCAAAGTCCCTTCTGGGCTACGTTCGGTTTCCAGGTAGGAGGCACCACCAACCCTTATCAGCCGAATACCTTCTACATTGCCAATCAAACGATAATCGATTATCTGAGCGCTGTATCGGATCCCCGGTTAGGGTATTTGTACAAGGCGGCGCCGGCTGGCGGGTATGCGGGCAACTACCTGGGGGATGCCGATAATGCCAAACAGGTCAGCGCCCTAAGTACGATCGGGGCGGGTATTCTGAAAAGCCCTTCGATGAGTGGGGTTATCATGACGGCCAGCGAAGGATTATTCCTGCAAGCGGAAGCCGCTCAAAGGGGATTGATCAGCGGTAATTATCTATCCCTGTTCAATCAGGCTGTTGCCGAATCGTTCCGGTACCTGGGCGTTCCGAATGACGCTGCTGCCGCAGCCGCTTATATCAGCACCTCTACCGATGACCGCGTAAATCCTGCCGCAGCGGCAGATCCCATCAAGACCATCATTTATCAAAAATGGGTGGCGAATGCCGAAACGGACGGGTTGGAGATATGGAGCGATTACCGGAGAACGGGCTATCCCGACCGGAGTAACCCTTCCGTGAATCCGGCAGCCAGCGTCAACGTTATTCCGAAACGGCTCTTGTATCCGTTATCGGAGACCGCGCAGAATACGGCTAATTATAACGGCCAAAACCAGAAGAATTCCGATATCTATACCAAAATCTTCTGGGGTCGATAGAGGGAACAGACGGCGTCCACCCATTCATCAATCGAAAAAAAAAGATCATGAACAAGTTAAAATATAGCGCTTTATTAATAATGCTTGTGTCCGGATTCTCTGCCTGCTTAAAGGATAAAGCATTTCTGGATGTCAGCGGTACGCAACCGATCATTGAATTTTCCCGGGGATCGGATGGAACCAGCTCTGCCAACTGGGGGCCTATCTCCGGGGCGGAGCTCGATACGGCGATTGCGATCGATATTGCGTCGCCACAGGTGTTGAATTACGATGTCTCGGTGAATATCTTATTCGATCCGACAATGATCACGGCCTTTAATACGGCCAATCCGGACAATCCGGTGCAGCAGCTGCCGGACAGCTGTTACAGTGTGACTTCGCCCCAAACCATCAAGATCCCGGCAGGCTACCGGATAGGGAAGATCCCTATAAAGCTCTATCCTGAAAAGATCAATACCAAGATAAGCTATGCCATGCCGTTCTCGATCACGGGCGTTACCGGATCGGGTCAGTCCTTGTTGATCAGCAGCAATGCGGGGAAGATCTTTTATGCCTTCATCGGCAATCCCATTGCGGGCGCTTATACCAATGAATGGATCCGGTATAATACGGCCACGCAGACGGGCACCCCTGTCGGTGATGTGACGACTCCGGGCATTTTATTCTCCCCGCTATCGCCGGTGAAGGTCTCCATTCCGGACGTCAATACGGGGGCGATCTATGACCTGTCCTTCGACACGACGGGCGGTATTCAGAGTCATTTTCAGGTCTCGATAGAACCCGCCAGTGTTGCCGGTATTACCGTCACCGTTGGTCCTACCATTGTGACGGCCGATCCTGTGGCGGGAAAATATGTATTTAATTTTCAGTATCTGAATTCGAGCGGGGCTGCCAGGAATATTACGGATATTTATACCAAGTAGATCGTTCCGGTATTCCCGGCGATCTTGCTGTTATTTTGAGGGGTTCAATGCGTGGCATTGAACCCCTTTTTGTATTTTAGGGGTATGCTACAGCTTCAGCAAGGTAAATTCTTTGGGTCTCATAACCAGCTTACTCAGCTGGAGAGTATTTTGCTGACCAGGATAGTAGTGATTAAGTTGCTGAGGATAATTTTAAGATATTTATTACTTTGCATTTGCAATGACATTTACTCCCTATCCTCATATTATATCAGATTTTGAAATAGGCGCCATTAAAGCTCGCGGATTTTTATTTGAGGGGAGTTCAATTCCTGCTGCGGAATTCATCAATACGCGGTTTCCCAATTTTGACCTTCTCGCGGTGTTAGAAGCCATAAATGTAACCTTGTCACCTGCAACCGGCGCTACGATTTATAAAAAGGTAATTTTGGAAGAGGGGCTTCCGCCGGGAATTGAAATTCAATTTTTCTCCGATGATTACGCCGATGAAAACAATGGTTTGGCGCTCGTCAGAACTTTTACCTGGGAAGATAAGAATCTCGTTGTTAAACATGAGTTTTTCAGATTGCCCAGGCGGGTTCGCAGAACAGGTATTTCAAAAAAGATTTTACTTCCGCTCATGCAGCAATATGTAAATATGGGAGTTAGAAAGATTCTCGTCCATGCTGCGTTGGAGGACGGGGGATTTGTATGGGCCAAGCAGTTTTTTTTGGCTACGAAGGTTTCTGAAGTAAATTCGATTTTAGCCCATGCTAAGGGGAATTTAACACCACAACAATATATGATGGCTAAACGGATATATGATAATTATTATGTACATAATGCTGTTGGTCAGGCATTTCCAATGTATAAATGGGCGGAATTATCCTTTATGGAGCCGATTTTAAGGAGCAGTACATGGCATGGTGCTGTGGATTTGACTAATCCAATAGAATTGGGTAACTTTACAACACATGCATTTGGATAAATCCATATTAAAAGAGGAAGCCTACACTGGTGAAGAACTAATGCTTGACAGCGGTATTTCTGATCTTGACAGGAAATGCTTTGTTATTAAGCAAACGGTCACGGATGGAGATTTTACCCTGGAAGAAGCATTGGAGGCATATGGAGTTGCCAAAGAGGATTTCAATAAATATCTTACCAATTACCTTGTTTCAGAATTTAATGTATTCTTTTCACATTCTTCTTCGCGTGTTCTTGCAGTAACGGCTAGTATCGCTGTAATTGGTGAAATGTACAAAAATCTGTTGGCAGGCGTAGATAATAATGCACAAGTGGTTCAAGACCACCTACAACATCTATCAACAGATATTTCCGCAGGCAGAATTGCTGTCTAACCCCTTCTTAATCTTTATTCTACTTCTGTAAACTGAATGCCCGTCGACATTAGCTGTCGGCCAAGTTGCTTATGAGTGAAAAATGAAGCCCTTGACCATTTGTGCAAGAGCTTCGATACTATTTTATTCTTCCGACACCAACTCTCTGAACTTTCGAACCAGATGAGCATCTTCTCCTTTTATCGTCAAATGCCGGTTCGCCGTCGAAAAATGGTAAACCTGCTTACCCGATGCGCTCCGGATAGTAAGACACCCATTTCCGGTATACCTAAGTTTCACCTCCTTATTGGAAGGGTTCAATGCCTGCCGCTTATTTCCGCAATTACACATAGGCTTATTTTAAATTTTAGGGTTATTATGAAAGTGAACGTATCCATTTAACTGCCGGGGCTGGGAGCAACAATGGCCGGGCTAATGGCAATAGCGGCGACAACGGACGCGTCGAAAGCGGTTACCCGGCCGGTGCCGTCAGTATGTGTTCCGGTAACGGATAGGTTTTCTGAAAATGCTGCGGTAGTGCAGGTCCCCAGCAATGCACCCACTGTTATTCCGGTACTGCTATACTCATCCATATTGGCAACCTGGAATTCCGGATTTTCAGGATTAAGAAGGGGCAGTGAAGAGACCTGGCTAATATCGAATGTAGTTCCCGCCGCGTTATTTGCCAAGGTAACCACCGCGGGCGGAATATTTGCATTGGCGGATTCCCCGGCCAGGCCGGCCGCAGCCACATATCCGCTATTCCCTTTCTCCACTTCGAAGCTGAACAGGGCAAAGTTATGGGGGTGACCCGCCTGAAATATCAGTTCTACCGGATCGGTTCCTTCCTGATAAGTACCCGTGCCGCATTCGGTGTCGGTGGTGGCCCCATCGACGATAGCGTCGGAAATCCCGGCGTAGCAATGCGCATTATCGATCCTCATCTGGAATTGGAACCCTACAGCATTGATCCCCAGGCCATCCGTGATCACATAGTTTTCAGAAATCCCGCCACCGGATAATAGTCCGTACGCATTGATCATAGTTGCTCCACCGGGGTTGATATCCGTTGGGATGGCATCGATCAGGAAGGGTGCATTGTTTGTAACAGGAATGGGAACGACTGTCCCGGTTTCATTCAACAGCTCAAAAGTAAATTCATACAAGCCATCCGGGTAATGACCGGAATCGAGGGAAATGCTCACGGTCAGCGGATAGGGATAATACCATGCCGGATCCACCGCTCCTGCGGGAAGTGAGATCTGGGCGCCGGCCGGTAAGGAAGGGTAACTCAAAGTAGGGGAACTTTGCGGAATGACATACATTGGCTTATTGGATGCATCATAAAAAGGCCCCAGGTTGAAAGTTCCGATGATTTCGTCATAGCCGACCCCGGAAGGGTTCGGCAGGTAATAATAATAGGGCATATTAACGATCGGGTTCAGCGTTCCGCTTACAGGAGATACGGGGGTCTGCAAATAAGCGTCGGTTTTCTGAACATAACTCCAACGATAATTGGTTATTGTATTCCCCCCGAATGTCGCCCCATATAAATTCACGCCAAACTGTAGCCAGAAGGAAAAAGAACTGCCGAAGGGGCTGATATTTCCATGATCATTGCCGTTGCCATCTGTATAATCGACTAATCCAACCGCGTTCGAAAGATGACCGCTGGAGCTGTTGGATTGTTGGATACTCCGGATGGGAGTGCCGCCGCTTACTGAATTCAGGTACACGCATTCCCCCGGCAACGCTCCGTTATTATTACAGGGAAGAAGGTTGAGGTTGCCCAGGTTAATATTGATCGGGGCGCCGCAGGTATATGGCCAATAGGTCGAACAGGGGAGCCAGGGTTTATAGACTGTCACCCATTGTCCTCCAATATTTACCTCTACCCATATATATATATTCGGCGGGCAGCAGGATAAAAAGATTTCCGGCCAATCGAAATTGCCATTGCAATCGGTAGACACGATCGTCTCGTCAATAACATAGTAGAACCAGGGCCAGCACCAGGCCCATCGGCAGAAATAAGGGTGAAAGAATTCATGGTTATCTGCCAGCGTCTGAAGTACCTTGTCCCTGGAATCGGATCGGATACCCTGCATCACGTCTTCGGGTATCGGTGGAGCCGGGGATATCTGTAATAACTGATTCCTGGTTTCATCGATTACCCAATCAGGTATCCGGTCATACCAAATGGGCCACAAGGGCCACCTCAAACGCCTGCCGATCCGCTCGATATGAACCCTGGCATTGTTCACGGGAGAAGTAACTTCCACCCCATTGATCAGCACATTATTGGTAATATTCCCCTGGATAAAGCAAAGTTCCAAATTCCAGGGGTCGAAAAGCGTGGTGGGGACCCGGGAAATGGCAATCTCATTGCCGATAAAATTCTGCACGACCGAATAAGCGCCGGCGTTGACAAGCAGCCGCTCGTTGATCTTTTTTTCCAGGTCTTTCGGCAATGGCTGGGCAATATATATCCGCTGCTGTCCTTCCATCGTACCGCGGGTTTGCTTTAATACGGCGGTGTTTTTTTCGAACGCCGCAGATTCGATTAGACTGCCATGATGGTCTACGACATAGGCCATCAGGCTTGCATTTGCTTTGTCACCTCCTTCAGAAATCTTCAAGGTGACGCGTGTTGAATTATAATTTTCCATTTTTTGAAAGTTTTATTTATTTGGTATCGGGAATATGATCGTTAACAGATACCGGCAGGTAAACAATCATTACTGGTTATATTACGGGGTAGAAAATTTTCCGGAAAGGCAGGAAAAATATTATAAATTAATATAATCTATGATTTAAATTCCCTATTTTACAATGCAAATAGGTATCTGCGTTGGAAAAAAACCTTGCGATTATTGAAGGGCTTAAGATGGGGTACAAGGAAAGAGTATCCTCCGAAAAGTTATTATACCAGCAATACAATTATTTTATCAATGAAGGCTGCCGAAAGTACCGTCTTTCTTATGAAGACAGTTTTAGCGCTTATAGTGATGCCATTCTGTCTGTTATACACAATATTGTGAGTGGAAGGTTTGAAAACAAAGCCACCCTTAAAACCTACCTCTTCCGGGTATTTTCCAACAAATGTATTGACCTGGTCAGGAATAATTCGATTAATAAGCAGCGGGTACACCAGGGCACTACCAACCCCGACCTTTTAAGCGCCTTACCCGATAAGGCGAAGACGGCCGTTGAAGTATTGATAGATCGTTATAAGGAAAGCGCCATCCTCGAATACCTGGGGACGATAGGTGAAAAATGCAAGGAGATCTTACTTTATTTCGAAGACGGCTATACGGATAAGGAAATTGCAGAACGTCTGGCGTATAATAGCGCTGCAGTAGTTAAGACAACCAGAAACCGCTGCCTCGATAAATTGAGGGAAAAGATGAATCATTTGCTAAAAATAAGCTGAATATCGTATTCACCAATACTTATCTCTTGTTAGAATGAGTGAACTCATAGAATATATCGAGGATTATTTTGAGAATCGCCTGGATGGAGAAGAGAAGCATTTGTTCGAAGCAAGATGTGTTAAGGATGAATCCTTTGCAAGAGATGTAGCCTTTTATATTGCCCAACGAAAAGTGCTGAAGGAGGAACTCCTACGGCAAAAAGTGGCCTTCTGGACAGAAGGAGAAAGCAAAGAGGGACGGGGCGACCATCCTGCGCCCATAAGAAAATTGAAAATTCGAAGGTGGATTCCCTATGCCGTAGCCGCTTCCGTACTGCTGGCCGTCCTACTGTATTTTACCCAAAATTCGCCTTCCCCGCGCCGGTTGGCAGGAGAATACATCGCAACAAAATATTCCCACTTGAGCCAGACCATGGATGGCTCTGTGGATAGCCTGCAGCAGGGAATCGCCGCTTATAATAATAAAGACTACCCAAAGGCCCTGCTCTTATTTGCAAGCCTGTACAAAGCCCATCCTGGGAACAGAGATGCATTAAAATATGCCGGAATTGTTTACCTCCGGACAAAAAATTACGTCAAAGCCCTTGAGACATTCGAAGAATTGGCGCATGCCCAAGGCATGCTTAGCAACCCCGGGTTATTCTTACAAGCCGTTACTCTTTTACAACGCAATGCCCCTGGCGACAAAAAGCTGGCAAAGGAATCATTGGAGACGGTCGTGCAGCAACAATTGGAAGGAAGTGAAGTAGCGGCGGCCTGGTTACATAATTTCTGACAACCTAAACTATTTCTATGAACTTTGTTAAATTGCCTCTTTGGGCAAAAACCCTAATTATCATCCTATTACTGATTATTATCATCATGCTCTTTTTCAAATGCTGCCGTTGCAGCAGGCAAATCCCCCGTACGCCGGTCAAAGGGCATCCGACTCAGATGGTCATCTGGAAAAATCCGGATTCCTCCGACATCTCCTTTTCAATATGGTTAAATAAAATGAAGGATTCCATCAGGGTATTCGGTGAAATAACGGACAGCGCGGCTTGTCAGAACTGTGACAGCGATTTATTACTGTTGTCAGGGCCCGGCCCCCAGGCATTTATACAACAATCCGGATCGGGTGGCAGCGGGGGCAGTAAGCCGGGAACGCCCGGTGGTGGCGGTGGGCCGGCCTTCTATTGTGCTAATCTGAGTTTTAGAGTTCCGGATCTGCACCTGGATTCTCCTTACTTAACAAATTATAAACCAGTGAATCTTCCATTCAACAAATTTCCGAATAACAACAAGAATGTGACGACCGTTGCCGTATTCGATACGGGGCGGGATACCGGGTCTATCACAAATTTCTTCGTGTCTGGGGTTTCCCAGACTTGCCTTCTGGATACCCGGAGTCAGTTTGGATGGAATTTTGTTGGCAATAATAGTAATACGCTGGATGATTATCCTACCCGTCATGGGTCTGTCGTAACAAGGTTTATCGTTAACCAGGTGCTACAATATTCCTCCAACAGTGTAATATCCCCGGGCGGGTCGGTCAATATCTTACCGGTAAAAATATTTGATAGCACCGGCAAAGGCAGCTTGTATAACATCTTATGCGGGATCGCCTATGCTGCTAATTGCGGGGCCAAGGTCATCAATGCCAGCTTTGGGTTCTATGATCGATCCGATACGACGATCAATGAAGTGGCTGCCGTTATGATGCAAAATTATATGCGGCATTATCTCGTAAAAAATAACATCTTAATGGTAGCTGCTGCAGGCAATGATAATCCTTCGGAGGATTCCATCTATTGGGCCCAGACCGGAAATAAGAGTGCAAACCCACGAAACCTTGATTCCAACTTCTTTTACCCTGCCTGCCTGGTAAAAGACAAGCTATTAAAGAATAATTTGCTGGTAGTCACGACGGTAAGCTATACTAGCGGGCAGGTGAGTCCTCTACAAAATTTCTCGAATGGCATTGTAGACATTGGGGTCAATTGTGATGCGATCATTGATTCCGGCAATATCCAATATTATTCATTTGTCAATCCCATTCAGCCGAATGATCTTATCGTAATAGGAGGGGAAAGAAAATTCAAAATTCATACGGTAACCGGATCTTCTTTTGCCACGCCTATTGTAACGGGCAAAATAGTCGCCTATTACAATACTTTGGTCAACAACAATATACTCAATAAAGATGGCCTTCTAAATAATATCCAATCTATTAACCCGTACGGGCCTGGTCTGTCCCTATCTTTGTTGCGCCCGGTCAGTCAATTTAATTCGACTATCAGAAATGGATTAACATGTTCTAAAACCCCATAAAATATCCTTCCATAAAATGGTTGTAGGTCCATTACAACGATGGTTATCCTTTGCAATCCTGTATTTTGCCGGACTGGTTTTTTATGTGCCAGTCCGGGCTCAATGTCTTACCGGGCCGAAATTTTGGGATAAGCTGATCGGAATTGAAGAGGTGCCGGATTCCATTCTTAGCAAAGAGCAAAAACTGAAGGAAGTTCTGTTATTGAAGAAAACATTCGAGGACTGTGGGCTGGCCCGGGATTCTGTATACGCCCGTATCCTGCACCGTATCGGTGTCTACCAATACTTTACTACCCGGGAACTGGATAAATCCGTCCGGAGCACCTTACAATCCGTATCCATCAATACTTCCGGCAGAAAGGGGGGATGCCTGCGGTGCGCTGTCAGGAGTTACACGAACCTGGGCTTTTATTATGAAGACCTCTTATTCTTCGATCAGGCCCTGCGTTATTTTGACACTGCAGCCTCGCTTGCCGGCAAATTTGCTGGCCAGGAAATATATCTCATGCAGTCCAGGCAGGAGAGGAGCAATATTTTCGACAAACGGGGAGATTTCCAACAATGCTGCGAGGAAGCCACCCGGGGTTTGAGTGTTGCCAATACGCTGCATGATACAACCTTTGTTATTGTATTCCTCAATCAACGGGCTTTTGCTTATGCCCAACAAAAATTATATCAGCGGGCCGTTTCCGATGCAGTATTGGCATTGTCTCTTTCCGGATTGAAAAAAAATAATGATGGCAAGGCCGGCAGTTTAAAAGCACAGGCTTTGGTTATGGAATCCATGGGAAAATCCCGGGAAGCACTCAGTTTATATAATGAGGTCATAAAGTACAGGGCGCTGAGCGACGATGCCGATAGGCTCGCCGAAGACTACCTGGATGCCGGCAATCTATTATTGTATAAAATGAGAAGTTATGAAGAAGCCAACAAATACTGTCTGAAAACGGTCCAGGTTTCATTACCTAAAAAGGATTTTAACACCACCGCCAGCGCCTATAATAGCATCGGCAGTTTTTACTTTTATGAAGGAAAATATCTTCAGGCGCTCCATTATTACCGGCAGGCCCTGGCCTTTCTCCCCATTACAGCAGGAACAGACGAACTGGGAAATCCGGGATCCGGGGAACTCGACCGCTTCCAAAACAAACAGGTCCTTTTGAGCCTTTTCGGCAATAAAACCGAATGTCTGCTTCATATCTACAGACAAACTGCCAGGCCGGAATACCTTTCGGCCTGTATACGAACTGCCCTGCTCACCGACACACTGATATCTTCCATGCGCCACGAGCAAACCGGCGAGCAGAGCAAACTCTACTGGCGCAGGCAGACCCGGGAATTCTTCGGCAATGCGTTGGAAGCCTGTTGGTTGGCCGGTGATACCCGGCTCACCTTCTATTTCATGGAGAAAAGCCGCGCCGTGCTGTTGAACGATAAGCTCAATGAACTGGGTGCTTTTGCCCTTTTGCCGGCAGCAGAAGCGGCCAAAGAACAAAGTCTTCAAATTAATATTATTCAACGACAGCAAGCTCTGTATCAAATGAATGCCGACTCGCCCGCTTATCAAAATCAACAAGTGAAACTATTGCAGGCAAAAGATGAATTCGAAAAGTATATAAAGACCCTGGAGCAGAAAGCCCCCGCTTATTATCAATACAAATATGCCGATGAAGTACCCGCCCTCGATTCTTTTGAAAGGGTCCTTTCCGGGAGCCGGCAAAGTTTCATTCATTATTTTATCAGCGATACGGTGGTTTATATTTTGGGCATTTCAGGCAGGAAGGCCAGCCTGCTGAGGCTCCCCTACCGGGGGATCGATGATAAGTTAAATGGGCTGTTGCGGATCTGCTCGGATCGACAGGCATTGAACAACGACTATGGGGCTTTTGCCGCCCTTTCCCATACGATTTATCAGGCAATTTTCCAGCCGATCGGCTTGCCCAAAGGAAGAGTAGTCGTCTGCCCGGATAATTTCCTGATACCTTTCGAAACGTTATGCACGGATAGTGCCGGCAGGAATTTTCTTCTATATGACTATACCTTCGACTATGTGTATTCCGCCCGTTATTTGCTAAAGTCCTTTAATAACCCGGTAGGAAAGGGCAATTTCCTGGGCCTGGCTCCGACGTCCTTCGCTGCTTACCTGCACGTGCCCGACCTCCAACAATCGGTTACCTCCATCCAAACGGCTGCCTCCTGCTATAGCAGCCATAGTTGCATGACGGGAAAGGGGGCCAACCGCAAGTATTTCATGGAGGAGGCGCCGGGTTACGCGATCGTGAATGTGTACTCTCATGCAAGGGCAGATAGCGGCGAAAATGAGCCTTTGCTTTTCATGTCCGATTCGGTCATTCACTTATCGGAGTTGCAGCTATTGCAGCATCCCTCGGCTCAATTGGTGGTCCTCAGCGCCTGCCAGACCAATGCGGGAAGGAATGCCGCCGGGGAAGGGGTCTACAGCCTGGCAAGGGGTTTTGCATCGGCGGGCATTCCGGCCGTCGCCTCTACCCTATGGCAAGCTGACGAACAGTCGACCTATGAAATCACAGAGCAATTTCACCGGTATCTCTCACAGGGCATGCCGAAGGATGAGGCCTTGCAAAATGCAAAATGGCAGTTTATCCGGAAAGGCGGTAAGGAAAACCTTCTTCCCTATTACTGGGCAAATATGATATTGATCGGAAATGCCGGTCCGGTCAACCTGAGCTATGATCATCACTATTGGTGGATAGCCCTGGCTCTTCTGAGTTTGCTTTATTTACTGGCGGTCCTGCTGCGGAGGGCCTACCCAGGACAAAGATCTGATAACAAGTTGTTCAACTGAAAATGAAAGGGGGCCGTCTCAAAATAACTGAGACGGCCCTTTGGTTTTCATGCTGGGTATAGGATCCTGCGAAAAAGATATACTAAATAGATTATTGACAGGTTGGCGGATGGTTGACAGACAGATGGTTGACAGACCGACTAAAAACCTGTACCTGTCACATTCCGGGTAGTTATTTTAGCGCCGCTTTGCACAGCAATATTGACGTTTTGGAAATTGACTCCAGCGGCGTTCTCCAGGGTCATCCCTGTTTTGGCCTGGATCGTCACATTCGTCAGGGCAATATTTTGCAAAAGGCTATTGCTCAAGCCGATCAGGCTTCCTGCATTTTTGGAGCCGGTTGCCGTCAGGTTGGTTATGGTAAACCCATTGACGGATGGGGTGTCTGTCTGGTTGGGAACATTGCCATTCTGACTGTAGGTGAATGTAATGATGAGCGGGTTGGTTACATTCGTCATGGTCGTATTGGTGTAGCTCAGCCCGGTGATTTGACCTCCCAGGCCTATCGCCGATTTAATGCGAATGCCGTTGGTCGTTCCGGTAAACAGGCAGCTATCTACCTGTACATTACTGACTCCGCTGTTCGTTTCACTACCGATGGATAATCCATGTCCGTTTAAAAAGCTGCAATGGGTGATCCGGATCTTTTGGCATAGGCTGCCGCCGTATCCGGCTTTGATGGCAATATTATCGTCTCCGCAATCGATGGTGCAATGCTGTATGGTTACGCTGTCACTGTTACCGGGATCTATCCCGTCCGTGTTAGGGGAAGTGGAAGGGGATGAGATGGAGATCCCGCTTATCATTACGTTACTGCATTCTGTTACAAAGAGATGCATCGAGGGAGAATTTTTCAGGGTGATGCCCGAAAAATTCAGGTTTTGGCTGTTGGATATATAGACCAATCGGGGCCTTTTGGTACTGCTATTATTCTGATATCGTTGCCACCAGATAGATCCGTTGCCGTCGATGATTCCCTGACCGGTGATGCCGGTATTGCTGATCGCCTTGCCGTTGATAAAATTAAGGGACTTGCCGTTTACTATATAGGCCAGGGAATCAGTGGTGGTGCTGCTGGTAGTGGTCACAGCGGCTGTACTGGCTTGGGTCGTGGTGGATTGTTGTTTGTTGCAGGAAAAAAATAAACCGGCTAAACAAGGCAAGATAAGCCAGGAGCGTTTCATAGATAAATGCATGGTACGGATGTGCTTTTACAGGTATGGATCTTTTATTACGCACAAAATAAGGGGATATAAAACAAACGTTTTGTAGTAAACGATTTAAGGTTGATGGTTTATTTTCTTCCTTTTCTTTTGGATATTCCTGAGGAGCGTCTTGGTGTCCTCTACATCAAGGATCTCTTTCCGGCTCAGGGCCATTACTTTCCCGGCCATTTTCTCCGCCTCTGCGTACCTGCCGGATCTGTATAACAACTCAGCGTATACCTGCAAGTGCACGGGTATGGGTTCCGTATACAGGTAAGGGGTGATCCATCCGATAGCTTTTTGAATGCAATTCCGGTCATTGGCGTCCCTATACACTTTTATGCATAGATCTGTGATCAACCGGATATTTTTCTCCCCCGGCAAATTCAAATAAGCGGCCATCGATGGCACCAAATGCGTCCAATCTTTTGTAGTACTATAGAATTGTGCGGCATATTCTGCCAGTAGTTCCTTTTTATTGCTCAGGGTGGCATTATCCAGCAGGTAGACTACTTCCTGGTACAGGGACGGGTCGCTGTATTCCAGCGCCTGGTAGAAAAGCTGTGTGACAACAGCAGAGAACATATTATCATCCGGTATTTTTTGATGCCGGGAAAGTATGTTTTTCACTGTCTCCTGAACGCTGTCCTTTTCTCCCAGCCGGTAAAAGATCTCCGTTTTATTACCCAGCATCAGGAATTCCCGGCCTTCCGCCAGGGGACTCAACCACCGCAAAGCCTGCCGGAGGCAATCCCGGTTGGAGGTATGCTTCATGACAACAAGGGCCGCATTGTTATTGAACCTATCCCCATAGGAGCGCTGTACCTTCTCCACATCCTGTGTCAAAGAGTCCCATTGGCCTGTGCTCCCATAATAATCCCATTTTGCCAAAATGGCGCGCTGGCGGGCCATGCTGTCTTTACTCACCGATGAGAGGGAATCCATCAGGTATACCGCCGCCTGGTATTCGTCCCGGCTCTTGTTTAGTGCCGCCAGGTGGAATTTTTCGTTGACGATATCCCAGGCGGAGCCTTCGATGCGAACGCCATAGAGGGAATACAGCGTATCTGCGTGGCGTAAAGACCACAACCGGTAGCCGGGCAGGAAGTTGCCAAAACGGGCCAGGACCGGCCAATTTACTTCCGAGAGCCAGTTCTCCTGATTGTCCATAACGGATGATGATGGGCCTTTGGCCAAGTCGCCCAGGCTGCTTATATAGCGGGCGAAGGTGGCAGAATCCACCACCTGCTGCTTTTCATAGCTATTTACATAAAAAGCAGGGAAGGCCGGCTGCATATTGTATGAAAATCCTTTGGCCAAAAAGAGATTGGAGGGTTGCATCCATTCCCGGAGCTGCTCCAGGAATAGCGATGGGTCAGCATTGCCGCCCATGGACCTTTGTATCAGTATTCCCTCCTTATTGAAGATCAGCATAGTGGGGTAACCGCTGATAAAGAACTTCTTTGCCATTAAAAGGCCCAGCCCTTTTTCGCCATCCAGATGAAGGTTAATAAACCTGTCATTCATGGTTGCCGCCACCGTATCATTGGTAAAAACATATTTGTCCATCAGCTTACAGGGACCGCACCAGGTGGTAGATATGTCGACAAAAATATCCTTATCCT
Source organism: Puia sp. (assembly GCA_035555335.1). Lineage (GTDB taxonomy): Bacteria > Bacteroidota > Bacteroidia > Chitinophagales > Chitinophagaceae > Puia. The sequence goes on along the minus strand of DATMGS010000023.1, from coordinate 71,154 downwards.
GCGTGGCGGCTTCGCGCTTTACAGAATCCCAATTGTTGCTATGTATAAACCTCACTCCCTGGGCGGTAAGAAAGTTTATGCAGCCAAGAAAATATATACAGCATAGTAAAGCGAGTAAGCTCCTATTCATTTCTTTTTATTTGCGTCTGTTTAAAATAATCAGCAGCCTTTCCCGGGTGTCGCGCAAATGTGATTGACTTATTTTATCCTTTATAAATGGAAGGGCGGCATTAATTCTGCCTGCCAATGCCGACAAATGATCTTTCACTAAGGATGGCAGATCAGTAAACATGGCAGAGCCTGTCAGGACAGGGTTTCCTCCTGCGCTATACTGTTGGGGCATATAGATCAGGTCATACAGGGCGTCGATGTATGTCTTTTGTAAATACCGTCGGTAGGGGTCAATTGTTTTCCTGGAATCCAGTTCGGTGAAAATGCGTTTATCCAGATCTGATAGATATTCGTCAGCTGTATAGGCGCCGGGGTTATTATTAGCAAATTCCAGTAACCGCATGAATATGCCGCCGTTTATCAAGGGTCCGCCAATGCTATTCATGGTATAATTCAGCATTTCATAGAGTTTGGCATTCGGGTTGGGGACGATGTCAGGCATATAATCCACATCGAGCAACCAATGGGGCGTCTGAAATAAATTCTTATCCAGGAATTCGACGGCTTCTTTTTGTCTGGCCCGGGTCATGGGGGTAAATACCTTTCCCGATTGCTCAATGCTTTTAAAGTCGTGATAATAACCTCCTATATTACCGGCTACATGGCCGATATAGCGAACATATTGATTGATCACCTCCCCATACATTTCCTTCAGGTTGTCATAGGGGTCGGCCTCTTCCCTTGTCCATTCCGGCAAATGTTGCAATATCCTTTTCAGGTTTCTGATACCGTATTCGCTGGCCTTCATGGCGTTGTCGCCCAGGTCTTCCGTCTGAATGCGTGGATCGAACCGCACTTCTTCGCTCCCAAACCACAAGCGTTTGTTGGCGGCCAGGCTATCGATCGTAATCCTGTTCAAGATCAGTTTGTCGGCGTCCTCGTCTTTTGTGCCGAAGAGCGGCTTGTATCCCCACTGTATCGCCCATTTATCGTAGACGCCGATCCGGGGATAGATGCCTGCCGGGCCAATATTGTCTTCCGGCTGCGCTACATAATTAAACCGCGCATAGTCCATGATCGATGCTGTATGCCCGTTGGCTTCCACCCAGGCTTTGTTTCGCAGTAGTTCCACCGGGGTCGTGCTGCTGGCGCCCAGGTTATGCCGCAAGCCCAGGGTATGTCCTATTTCATGGGAAGAGACGAAGCGGATCAATTGTCCCATCAGTTCGTCATCGAATTTCATTGTCCGCGCCCTGGCGTCGATGGCGCCTGCCTGGATCAGGTACCAGTTGTGTACCAGGCTCATGACGTTATGATACCATCCTATATGACTTTCGATAATTTCACCGCTGCGGGGGTCATGCACATTCGGGCCATAGGCATTGGGAATATCGGAAGCGAAATAACGGATCACATTGAAACGTGCGTCTTCCAGGCTCATGGTGCTGTCCCCTTCCGGCCATTCTTTACCGATGATGGCATTTTTAAACCCGGCCTGTTCAAAGGCTTTCTGCCAGTCATTGATCCCCAGAATCAGGTAGGGCCGCCATTTTTTGGGTGTTGCCGGGTCAATATAGTAGACAATGGGTTTTTGCGGTTCCACCAATTCACCTCGTTTCATTTTTTCCACATCTTCCGGTCTGGGTTCCAGTCTCCAGCGTACGATAAAATTGGAGATAGCCGCTTTTTGGGAGCTATCCGAAAAAATGGAGTAGGCATCCACGAAATAACCCACCCGTTGATCGTATAGCCGCTTGCGCATGGGTGTCTTTGGCAATAAAATAAAGGAGGTATTCATTTCCAGGGTAGCAACACCGGCCACCACCGCCGAAGGCAGGACCACCGTTCTCGGCCCTGCAAAACCACCTTCCGGAGGATTAGAGCCGTAGGTCTTTACCGTTCTCACTTCCGTATTCATCGGATAAGTACCTATATTTTGGATGTAGGACCTGTCCGACAACAATCCATTCAAATTAAGCTCCCTTTTTATCCCGGGCCTCAGGGATACGACCTGGTTATCTTCCTTAAAAAAACCCGTCACGTCTATAACTACGCCCATGCTGTCCTTTGAAAAAGCCTGTATATCGAAAGCCGCTGCGATCGGGTCGACGGTACTCGACTTCACTGCTTTATAAATGGCCTGGGTGCTATCGGCCGCGCTGACCATGACGGCTATCCGGAGAAATATCTTATTGTCCGGTCCTTTCTCCCAATACATTGTTTGCTCATTGGCGGCTTCCCCGCCATACAAGCCTGCCCCTCCCGGTGTCCTGCTGTAGCGGGTGACTGCCAGGAACTCCCTGTTAAACAGGCTATCGGGTATCTCAAAATACCATTTGTCTTCTACCTTGTGTACGGTGAACAGGCCCCTGCCAGTAACGGCCTTATCGGTGACGATCTCTTTATAGGATTTTATTTTAGAAGGCGGCAGAACCGGTTTTGATTTTGCCGTATCCGCTATGATGGTCTTCTTTTTTTGGGCATGGATAGCCAGGCCTGTTAATAACAGGCCTGCTAACAGAAACGTTGTTTTCATTAGTCTCTTGGATTTTGTGTTATTTCCGGGTTCATAGTAATAATACCCGCTGCTATGGGGAAAAGATAGTTATTGCTATTGGGGGCCAGCTTATAGGTAGCGCCGCTCAGGGTATGGGTTAGTGTTTTAGCGAAGGCGGATTCCTTATTCAGTCGCTTTAAATCGAACCAACGCATACCGCCAAACATCAACTCCCTTCTTCTTTCCGCCAATGCGTCCTGCAGGGCTTCTGCCGCCGTTGAAGCCGTGAGCGGTGTATAATTGGCTGTAGTGAACCTCTTAATACGAAGGGTGTTCAAAGTAGTCATAGCGCCGGACAGATCGCTGGTACGGGCCTGGCATTCGGCCCTGGTGAGCAGCATTTCCGGCACGCCAAGTCCGATGTTTGCGGTCTCCCCGGTGATAAAACTGTTGCGCAGGTAGACCCTGCCATTGGCAAAACTGGGGTAGGTATTTCCATTGCTACCCAAATCTGTATAAAGGGTATAACGAAGATCAGTGGTGTCCAGCAAAGCCAGTAGTTCACTGCTGAGCCTGATGGACGAATAATACTGAATAGCGGAATTATTCTTTCTCAACAGGATTTCCGGGTTGGAAGCCGTGAGCGGTACGGCAGACAAGGAGGAGTAGGTCTGCAGGTCCAGCAAAGTACTGCTGATCGCCAGGGAACTGTCGGCATATTGTAAGGAGGCCGGGTAATTACCCATGAACAGGTAAGTGCGCGCCAGCATAGCATAGGCGGCAGATTTCGAAGGGTATACATTGGTGACGGTCTGTTGAGCCGGCAGGAAAGGGATGGCCTTCTTTAGATCACTGACGATCAGGTCATATACGGCCTGCACCGTAGCGCGTGGAAAACTGGATTCCAATTCCGATTGAAGGCGCAGGGGGACTCCCAGGTCGCTGGCCGCGGTGGCCGGGTCGTATTGTTTGCCGTATTGATTGACCAGGCACCAGTAGGAGAATGCGCGATGCACCAGCGCCTCACCCAGTAATTCATTCTTCTGTGCGGTAGTTCCGGCGGTGGCATTACCTATTTCATTGATGACAATATTGGCGGTATACACCTGTTTGTACAGGTTGTTCCAATCAAAATCATAGGTAGTGGCATCGATATAAAATACTTTAGCCCATTGGTAACGGGTGACGTAGGTACCCATTCCGTCTGCCAGTTCCGGCACATCCATATCGATATCGTCCGTACCATATTCAGTGCTACCGTAGGAAGCCGTGAATAGATCTCCATTGTTAAGCAGGTCCCTGTAAGTAGTATAGGTTTGAGGCAGTAAGGCTCCCTTGGGATTGACTTCCACAAATTTTTTGCAGGAAGATACCATTGCCAGCAGGAGGAGACCGGAGATATAGGGAAGAAGTTTCTTTCTCATTTTTTAAAGCTTTTTTGAATTGTTAAAACCGGGCATTCACGGTAAACAGGAATGATTTTGCCGGTGGGAGCATGCCTGTAGAAGCATTGGGCTGATAGTCCGGATCGATTCCCTGTTTATTCCAAAGGATCACTCCCAGGTTGCGAACCGAAGCGCCCGCTGTAATTCCTTTTATGATCGCATTATTAAACAATTTATCAGGCAGGGTATAGTTTAGCGATACCTGTTCCATACGGATATGATTGGCATTGATAACATTGATATCGGCCTGCTGGTAACGATTCAGAGAGTTATAGGCCGTAAAGTCGGAGGACAGACCGGGGATATTGGTAATCTTTTCATCTCCGGGGTTGCGCCAGCGTTTGGCAATTTCCCCATCCAGCGGGGTGCCTGGAAAATAAAATTTGCTGGTGGGGTAACCCGTCAGTGTTTCCCTGGCAAGAACATAACCAAGTTTATAGGAAGTATTGACCGTCAACTGAAAGCTTCTGTAACGGGCCGCTAACTGGAAGCCGCCAAAATACCGGGGGGTAGTCTGTCCCATATATTTCAGGTCCTTGCGATCTGAGATATAGTCCCCCGCATAGTAGACGGTTTTCCCATCGGCGGCATACACTTTGGAACGGCCGATGCTGTCCAGGCCTGCCCATCGATAGGCAAACAGGTAATCCAGGGGGTAGCCGGTAAGGGGGCTTCCGGTGGTTGAAACAGAAGTATTAGTAGTAAAGCGGCTGTCTTTAACGATATTCCGGTTGTAAGCGAAGTTGATAGTGGCTACCAGGTCAAAATTCTTCTGCTCTATCAATTTCCCGTTAAGGGTGATATCAAATCCGTTGCCGTTCAGATTGGCTGCATTCTTATAGATGTTGGTAAATCCATTGGTAGGATTGATGGGCACGGAATAGATCAGGTCGGTGCCTTTTTTGGTGTAGAGTTCTACCGTTCCTGAGAGCCTGTTGCGCAGAAAGGCAAAATCCAGTCCAAAATTGACGATCCTTGTTTTCTCCCAGTTTAAGTTGGGGTCCGAGGGATTGGCTACATAAGCGGACGGCTGGTTGGTGATGGAATTAACACTGGATGCCAGGCTGACACTGGTGTAAGGGAAAACATCCCTGCGTATATTTCCATTGTAGCCATAGGTGGCCCGCAGTTTGAGGTTGTCGATCCATTTTACCTGCTTTAGCAAAGGTTCGCGGCTGAGTACCCAGGCAAGGCCGGCAGACCATAAGGGCCGGGGGTTATTATTGCTGTTGCGGCCAAAATAATTAAAATCATCCAGCCGGATGCTGCCGCTGGCTGTATAGCGGCTAAGAAAGGTATAGGCGCCATTGGCATAATAAGAGAGGAAGCGTTGTTCCAGGTCCGACAAACTGCCGCCCTGCTGGAAATATTGAGGATACCCATAAACGGTTTGCAAATAGCCGGGGGAAACATAATTATTCACCGGCTGAAAGCTCTGAGACTGATCGGTAAATCCATAATAATTGGCGTTACGTGAAATGGCTCTTACTTTTCTTTGTTCGGCGCCGGCCAGGACTGTCACATCGTGTATGCCGGCGAAAGACCGGGCAAAGTTCAATTGACCGCGGAGGCTATATCCCCGGGTCGTATAATTCGTCGTGTTCAGCATTCCGCCCATGGGAATACCATAGGACAAAGCCTGGGTAGTGGGATCGTAATACGTGTAATAGTTCACCGTATTGCGAGCCGTGTAGGTATTGATGTTATAGTTATTTTCGGTGAGATTGTTGCTGCCTTCGTAGCGGTATAAAACATCAGCGGTCAGGCCGCGGATAATCTTTGTATTCAGCCCGGCACTGAACTGGTAATTATTTTCGTTGGTGGTATTGTCGGCATTGTCCAGTTCATCGAGGGCATTATAGGTCCAGGGCAGGTAGCCTTGCGTATCAAGCGTTTTAACATAACCTGAGTAGAAAGAATAATATTTCTGCACCCGCTGGCCCTGGTCATTTACGATCTGGTCGTAAGGAAGCAATTTATTGGTGCTGCCGGTCAAAGCGGTTAAACCGATACCATTGTTCTTATCCTTGAACCAGCTCATGTTGATACCGGTGGTCAATGTGAAGCGGTCCAGAAACTTAAAATCATTATTGGCCAGTACGGTGATCCGGTCGGAAGAATTGCCTTTCGTATTGGGCAGTTCATTGGCGTAAGAAGCGGAAAGATAGTGCCGTGCATTTTCCGTGCCGCCTGAGACGGAGATGGCATGCTGGCTGAACAAGGCTGGACGTAACAAGTATTTCTGCACCTGGTCATAGCCGCTGTTGCGGCTGCTCAATACGGCCAGGGCGGAGTCCTTTTGCACAGTCGTAGCCGTTCCGCGTTGGGCTGCAAAGATCCATTCGGCAGCGTCGCTCAGCGGATAACCGAATGTCTGGCTGTATTGATCCGTTTCAAATCCTTTATCGATCATTTCTTTTTCGAAATCGATCAATTGAGCGGAGTTCATGAGGGGCAGGTAATTGAGCCTCGGCTTTCCGGCGATGGAGAAGGTGGAAGAGAAATTTACCGAAAGTTGTTTTTGCGTCTTGCCTCTTTTGGTGCGGAGTACGATGACCCCGTTGGAAGCCCTGGCCCCCCAGATAGAAGAGGCGGCTGCATCTTTCAGGAAACTGATATCGGCGATGTCGTCGGGGTTAAAGCTGCTGAGGGGCAGTTCGGTCGGGAAACCATCCACGACTATCAGGGGGCTCCTGGCGCTCTCATCTGTATTATAGGTGCTTACGCCATGAATACGGATCACATTTTGAGCGCTATTATTCCGGTAGGTGAAGGTGCCGTCCGGCGTCCGGGTATCTACCAGCAAGCCGGCCACCTGTCCTCTTATTTTGTCCAGGATGCTGGGTGATAGGGTTTGGTCCAATGTCTTACTGTCAAGATACCCGAACGAGCCTGTAGCCCGGTCTTTCGGAAGATTCTGATAGCCATTGGATACGACTACGTTGACATCTTCCAGCAACCTTACAAAGACGTTGAGCTTAATGGACATATCGGGGTTTCCGTCAAAGGGCAGTTCCAGTTTTTCATACCCTACATAGGTAAAGACCAATATAGCATCGGGCTTCAGCCCCTTCAGTTCGAATCCACCTTTTGCATCGGAGAGGACGGTGATATGGGTGCCTTTGATGTTCACTGCCGCTCCGGCCAGGGGGTCTCCCTTTTGATTGGTTATTTTACCATGCACGGAAATATCGGTCGCTGCCGAACCCGCATTGTAGGAATCGCTATTGGCCTCCTGTGCCGGCAATCCGGAAAAATCTTTTTTGTCCCGCCTTCTGGAAATGATGATAATGGAATTGCCTTGCTGACGGAAGCCCAGGTTGGTAGTAGATAGTACCAGGGACAGTGTTTTTTCAATACTCCGGGTCCCCTTCTCCAGGGAAATGGCCGTATACTTTTCCACGTCTTCCAGGCTATAGGCGATGCGAAAGCCCGAGAGATCTTCGATCTTCTTCAATGCCCCGGACAGGCTGGTCCGCTGAAAGCCAATCGTTATTTCTTTTTCGCTCATTCCCTGTGCATGGCCTTTGCCGGCCAGAAGGACCTGCGTTGTGAATAGAAAAATAGATAATACACCCACACTTACCCGCATGATACACCTGATTTGTTGCGTTTTTTGCATAAATTGCAATTGGTTTGAATTTTACTCAATAAGATTTCGACCGGCCCCTTCTATCTTTCCACGGACGGAGGGGTTTTTTGTTTTATTTTAGATAAGGTTTTATTCACATCCTATCCCATCCAACAGGAGCGTGCCGTCTGCCAGTTGCCGGTATTCTCCGTTACGGATGCCACACAATGCAGCGGCCACTTCGTCCAGTCTCTCTGTTCCGGAAAAAGAAGCCCTGATCTTACAATGCTTCAATTTTTCGTTTTTAAACCGGATACCGACGCCATACCGTTGGCTAAGAAGCCGGGCTATTGCTTCGAATGTCAATCCGTCGAACACCATATCTTCTTTCGTCCAGGCGGTAACAAGCGTTCCGGCATTTACCGTCTGCTGAGTCGCCATGGATTCGGGCACCTTGTACTGTACCTGCTGGTCGGGGGTCAGTATCGCCAGTACCTTAGTATCATCTTCCACTCTTACCTTACCGTGGGTTACCGATACGACTACCTGACGCCCGTCTGCCCTGATATTGAAGGCAGTGCCGAGCACTGTTGTTTTTACTTTCCCGGTATGGATAATAAAAGGTTGCCGTTCCTTGTGAACGATATCGAAATAGGCTTCTCCCTGCAGGGTCACTTCCCTGGTGTCACCAGAGAAAGAGAGGGGATAATCCAGCTTACTGCCTGCCTTTAGGACTACGACGCTGCCGTCCGGAAGGGTGATATTGCGGATGTATGGTACTGCCGCTTTGTTGGTGGTAGCCTGTGCAAGCGATGGTTGTGATATATTGTGTGCATTCTTAAGCCAAATGTACCCGCCTGTAAGGACAACGGTCAGCAGGACCGCAGCGGCCCACCACCGGGTGTATTTCAGGAAATGCAGGCGATGGACAGAAGCCATTTTTGGTTCACTGACCGGGTATGCTGCATTCGCCGGATTTTCCATGCGGACCCTTGAAGTGCTTTTCCGTATATCATCCAGCAAACGATCGCGCATTCTGTTGCTGATCTGTTCCGGCAGGGCGGGCATCGCCTGCAATTTTGCGGCAAAAGCCTTTTGGTCTTCCCCTTGCAGCAATAAGTCCGTCTGTTCAGGGAATTGCCGGATATAATCAAACAATTCCTGCGTCTCTGCTCCCATCAGTTCTCCTGCCAGGTAGCGTTTAAATAATTGCTGGTAATAAATTTCATCTTGTGGCATGTTCAGTCTAAGGAGCACCTTTAAAACAGGTGTTCTTGTCAATAAGACTGTAAAAGGAGAAAACAGGGTGGGTCTGCTGAGAAGTTTTTTTAAAATAGTTTTCCGGTCAGTAGCACCATAAAGACCAGACCGCCTCTTTCAGATAAGTACTGGCGCAGGAAACGGACGGAATGCACCATGTGTTCCTTCACTGTATTGCGGGATATGCCAAGTTCTGCAGCGGCTTCCTCATAGGTCTTGCCTTCTTCCCGGCAAAGAATGAATACTTTCTGGCGTTGGGGCGGTAAGGACGCCACAGCTTCCCCCATTAATTGTTCATAATGCCGGGTGCGGCCGGCCACGCTGTCAAATTCCGGGAGCTGAGGTTCCAGCCATCTAATGACTTCATTTCTGAGGGCCTGGTCTGCGGAAATCATCTTCAGGGTGTCGATGGCTTTATTATGGCTTATGCGGTATAGATAAGAAGAAAAAGAGGTCTTGATATTCAGGCGTGCGCGGATCTCCCATATTTTCATAAAGACCTCATGGACAAGATCTTCCGCCAGGTGCGGAACTTTCACGAAATCGAGCAGATAAAGGTAGATAGCGCTATGATACCGATGGTAGATGGTGGCGAAAGCCGTTTCATTTCCCTGAGCCAGGGCGGCCAGTACTTCTTTTTCGTTATAGGGATTTGTCAGATGCAATACGCAGCAGTTAACTGTTTTGGTATTACAAACATAACGAAAAAGTAATAACCGATGAAACCGGGGATTACCACTTGCTCAGCCAGGTTAGCTCCCTCATGCAGTATGATGAATAAACACATCCGCCGGCAACTGGAAAAAATCCTTTAATTTCTGTGCCATCTTTAAAGTAAGTTCGCGGCGTCCGGAGAGAATAGACGATACATGCCCTTTTGTTCCAATCAAGGGTTCTAAATCCTTAGCCTTCAGTCCCCGTTCCTCCATTTTCAATTTGATAGCGTCGATGGGATCTAACTCCGGCAAAAAAATATGTTTATCCTCGTAATCTTTTACCAGCACGAGCAATAAATCCAGCTCATCCGCCTCAGGAGTACCTTCCGCTGCCTGGAATATTTCCATAGTCCGCTTGAGCGCCTTTTTATATTGAGCCTCCGTCTTTATTACTTTCCAATCCATGTTATTTAATTTTATAATTCAATATTTCAGTATCGAAGTCAACAGTTGCCGTATTTATTTTGTCATAAGCTACATGCGTCCCAAACCAAATAACATACGCAGCCAATTGCCGGAAATTAACAGATACGACCAATCGGTAATCATTCCCCTTTATATTAAAAATAACCCTGTTATTGGCCACTATACTTGCATTCCCATACACGGCTTTCAATTCATTAAAACTCTTAAACGTCCTCTTCGAAAACTCATAATACCAAGTTAACAAGGGCGTTTTCGCTTTCGGATATTTATCAATATAGTAAAGATCGGGAAAAATAATTTATTCATTAGCCGCCGTCTTTTCAGAGACGTCTATTATCAATGTCTTATGATCCTCTCCGTAATTCGGCTTGACATGCTGTCCGTTCAACAGCAGGGAAGAAGCCTTATCCTTCAGCCGCAGGTCGACATGAATCACCGGCTGCCCTCTAAGAATAACCTCCGCCCCACCCCCGCCCACCGCACCAACCTCCCCGGCCCCGCGGGTCTTGGCAATCATGAACACCTTGGACAAAGAATGGAGCACGATCTTGTTATCTTTCCGCAAATAACTTCCATTGCTGATAAAATACTCCGTCACCTGGTCCGGTCCGATATCGGCGGCACTCCCGGAGCCAACGGCATTCCCGCTCACAGCATCCGCGGCATTCTCGCCCTTATCAGCATAAGTCATCGCCATCATATACGCATCGGTTTCCCAGCCATTGATTATAGTGTTGCTATTGCGGTGCATCAGCCGCCCATCCGCCAGCAAATTGAAATAGACATCCGTCACCTTCCCATCCTGCCGGATCCTCACCCCGATCATATCCTTCCCCTCCAGCTTTTCGATTGACGGAAGATGACTCCTTCCCGCACCGCCACTGGCCCCGGAGGAACCCATGAAGGTGTTCACCGGCTTATTCTCGTCATCCAGTAATATAATAGCATTAATAAACTTCTGCTGGCTGGCAGGTTCAGGAGGTGAGATCGCATAATAGGGAATGCGTGTTTTCACATCGTGATCCTTATAGCCCAATCTTTCTTCCACCACCATCTTCTCAGGGAAATCATGCGGATAGCCCATCGGCAGGGTCTCCGGGAAGAGCGGCCTCACCAGCACCGCAGCATTGCCATTGCTGATCTCGAAATCGGGCCCCTTTCGTTTGGCATCCTGTTCGAAATGCAGCAGCCATTCGAATTTCCCCGGCTCATACGCCTTCACATCATCGATGACCAGAATGACTTTTCCGATCCAGAGAAAGTGACGGTAATTGCGGAGAAAATAATGCGCCGTAGGTCCCTGCGCATCCGCCAGCACATATTTGATATCCCCTCCATCCATCAGGTCATAGAGATGGCCGGGGTTTTTAACAGCATGATATTGATCCTGCGGGTCCTGCGCCTTGCCATTAAACAGCAGCACATTATGAGCCTCGCTCCGGACAAAATAAGTGCTGTATTCATCGGAGCCATAAAAAGCATCCCCGCCGTCTATCAACAAATTTTTCCCCTTATGATACAATATAAAAGAACCGGCATCGGCATGCGCATGATTCCAGGTATAGCCGGATTTTACCCCCAGCAACGTGGCATTGGTATCCCAGGACGAACGTAAAGTAGCCCAGCCCATATCCTTGTATAGCGCAGAAGCAGGCAACCCCGGTGAGGGCTGAGTGGTAGTATTTTTTTCACTATAGACCAGTCCCATCGGATTGCCCTTTCCGAACTCTTCCTTTGAACCACCCGCCTCAATTTGTTGCAGGTACCAGTCATAACTTTCTTTTTTAAAGCCCAGCGCCGTCATCAGCCTGACAGGTTTCTGCGCATTGCCGAAAGGATTGGAATCCCCGAAATTCAGCGATTGGATAGGCCCCGCATTCGGATAACAGCCATGAATAAACCAGTCCATTGTTTTTACCAGCATGCTGTCATAAGGCATGACGACCGGAGCAACAGCATGGGTCCATGCCAGCCGGAATAGCAGGTATTCGGAGAGGGCAAAGGTCGCATAACCGATGCTCTCATAAAATCCTCCGTCCTCGTCGAAGCTGGCAGGCTTATTGTCCAACACACTTCCCGAAAAGGCAAACCATTCCTTCGACGAACGCATGACCTCTTCCGCCCACCCATGGGCGGCAGGAACTTCATTCATTACGGCCAGGGAAGCAAGCCCCGCTTCATGTACGACAGCGCTCCACCAATTATGCCCCATGGAATTCAACGAATGCAGTCTCTTGTCCGCAGATATCCAATCGCCGATCGAAGGCTCGATGCCCAGACGTACGATCTTCCCGGCAATCTCCTTCCTTTCCTCCCCCGTCAGAAAATCGTAGAGGCAATCAAAACCAAGGGAAGAAGTAAAGCAGCTCTTTCCTGTCGCCAACCCCGAATTCCACCGGGGTGTACGATCATCCATTCCGTCCCAGGCAGGACTGTTCACCAGTTGTATCAATAATTCTTTCCCCCTTTGCGCATATTTCTGATCCCCCGTCATCCGATACGCCAGGCACAGAGATTCCATATCCCCACCCTTACCGGCCGACAAAGCATTATCCACTTTGTTCAGGATCATTTGCCAATTATTAGCCGTAGCCGTATCCGTGCGGACCCGCTCTTTCAGATCATGGATGGCAGTGGGCGTAAAAAATAGATATGGATGTGCCTTTGTCTTTGGGTTCGCTATCTTTTGTGCCGATACAGCAGCCGTCAGCCCCATAGCCGCCATCACCAAACAAGCCTTTAAAAAAAATCTACTCATAAAATTTATTTTCTTTTATCTCCTCCCGCACCAGCGTAGGCAGCACCGGACTACTGTAGAAAGCAGAAAAATGCCCTGCATTGGCCCTCTCCACATTCACCCGGGCCAGGAAAAATCCAACTATCTTATTCTTTTTATCGATCCAGGGATAAGCTCCCGCCCAGCTCGGACTGCTGATCAGGACTGCTGCCCCCTTTGCATTGACTTCTTCCCGCCATTCGCCCAGCCCGTAAATATCCGTCCCCACCCTTCCCCGGGTCCTTGCCACATATTCGCCGCCTCCGCCCGGCGCCAGGCGGGCCGAACCAACCTGGTCAGCCTGCATCTCGTGGATAGCCGCCACCGATAGTATCCTTTTCCCTTCATAGCTCCCATCGTTCACGATCATTGTCAGGAAATGAAAATAATCATGCAATGCCGTCCTGGCCCCGCCGCCCAACATAGGATTATGCCCCTGTGTCGTGTCCACTGGGGTATAGTGCGTAGCAGACATATCCAGGGGACCGGCTATATATTCCTGAAAAATAGATTCCCAATCCTTGCCCGTAGCCAGCTCCGCCATTCGTCCGGCTACCTGCATGGCCAGACCGCCATAATGGAAGACCGCGCCCGGCACCGTGTCTGCAGGCAGGTCCACGATATGGGTGACCGATTCCTGCAGGGAAGAGTAATTATCGGGATGCCTTCCCCGCGGCTGGTAATCCGGATACCCCGCCGTATGCGATAGCAGTTGCCGCAGTGTGGCCTCCCCTTTCAGACCGGTGAAAGCAGGCAGCCATTTCTTTACGGGATCGTCCCAGGACAGCAGTCCCCGATCCACCACCGCCGCAATGGTTGCCGCCGCCAGCCACTTCCCGGCCGAAGCAATATACGCAACTGTACCGGGAGTATACTTGCCAAAATATTTTTCATAGATCACCTCGACTTTGCCCGATGCGCTCCCCGCTACCCGGCCCACGATCAGCGAAGCCCCCTGGTAATAACCACTGTCCACCCACCCACCGATCTTCGCCGTAACAGCAGGGAAAGGATAACTTCCCTGACCGTTTTTCTCAATCCAGCCATCCTTCGTAATAGGCTCCGCCTTCGAAACCATTCCATCCCTGTTTATATAAAACTCCCGCTTCACCGGCTCCGCACTCTGATACAGGGGCGCTACTACCCTTCCCCATTGATAGGCCACCACCGTCACCTTCACCGGGTACCGGCTACGTACAGGAATCTCAGTTATACGAAGGGAGTCCCCCTCCACCCGGGCAGGACCGGCCAATACATAATACCGCACAGGCAATCCGGAACCCGATCGGGCATTAAGTCCCAGTACACGCAGATTAAGCCCCTGTGCCCGCAAACCCACTTTTTGGTCGGCAATCACTGGAAAATCGATCGACTGCTCCTGCCCCTGCGTCAGTTTCGCCAGTATCTCCACGAGAGCAGGCTGAGGCGCCCGTCGATAAATGGCATCTCCGGATTGCGTCGCCATGATCATCACATTCCGGGGTTTCTGCCGGCTGAACTGAATGCGGAACTCGTCAGGCCCCACCTGTATGGCAGGCCCCATCGTAACCCGGAAAGTAAAAGAGGCCGGGTTTCCGCCTGATCGGCCGTCGCCGGCATGCCCCAGCACATTCCCCGCACCGATCAGCCCTTCAGGAATCTTTTCCAGGAAACCACCTCCTACTTTGAATGTCAACCCATCGGCTTCCGGTGAAAATTTATATTTTACATATCCGTTTTTCGCTACGGGCAACACGGCGTCTTCCGCTGCCACCGCCCCATCCGGGGCCACCCCCTTCTGCACAAAGCTCACCATCTGGAGCTTTCTTTTTTTCCTGTCACCATTAAAAGCTACTGCCGCCCGGGCCATCTCTTCATCAAAAAACCAATAGGCAGACTTCGGGTCTCCCTTGTATTGTTTATAAGGCGCCGGAGCAAATCGATCGGCTTCCATCCCACCGCTATCTGTCAGCCAACCTGAACTACGAACGATCTTGCGCAAAACGGTCTCTCCATTTCCCGCGGCCCCCCTCTTCGGCAACCTATATTGACAAGCCTTGTGAATAAATAAAGCCAGAAATCGCGACTGCTCATCACTCCAGTCCATATGACAGCCACCCGGATAGGTGACGACCCCGATCAGGTTATCCTCATTCTTACTCCGCAACGCAAGAGCCGTACGACGCACTACCGGCCAGAAGAAATCCCGGTCCCCCGGACTTCCGTCACTAAATTCAGGTAACTCCGTCGTCTGTCCCACCATATAACATAGCGGTATACCTGAAAAAAGCAACGAGTCAGGCATCGGATAGGTGCGAATGGGAATAGAGGCGATAACCCGTTCAGCCCGGGCAGCAGGATAGGTCCAGGCCATCCTCCCATTCCAGGAATGCCCGGTAACGATGATAGGCGCTTTCCCGATCTCCGCATAACCGGATTCAAGCGCCAGGTCATAGAATAGCTTATCCAAAGCCTGTACCGCCTCCGGCTTCATCTCCCAGGTAATATCCGTCGGCTTGCCATCGGACAGCCAGATCATCGCCAACCCATCCGCCGCAGCCTCTTTCCGGATGATCGGATCATTCATCCAGTTAAGCTCCAACGCATTCTCCATCGCCAGGATCACCCCCCGGACCTGTCGACAGGCCGGAGGAATCCATAGATAAGCTGTACGCCCACCCACCGGCACGGAGTATTGGTAGATTTCATCGGAATACCCTTGTCCCGCCGCGAAGCCAGATCCAGCGAGGTCCCCAGGTCGACGGTCATCCGTCTGCCCCACCGCAGGTTGGGCCGCATCCTTTGCAGCGTCTGACGAGATAAACTTCAGCCCCTCGACATGCTCGCCCACAAAGAAATGAGCAAAATCCCCCGTCAGATACCATGCCGGCTTGCCCGGCATACGATCCCAGATCAATTTGCCATTGATCCGGAGATCCTCGAAAGTAACATTCCGGATATTACGGAGGCTGTCATAACCCGCGATCACAGATAGGTTCGCATGACTGCCTTCATAGCTGATATTCTTAAACAGAACATTTTCAATGCCGCCGCCTGGCGCCGTATTATATTTCCGGTTGTACATCACCCGCAGATTTACCAGCTGTCCCTGCCGGATATCTTCCACGCGGATATTTTCGAACCGGATATCGCGAACCAGGTTAGCATCGCCGGCATTGATGCTCATACATCCCTGGTAACCGATCTGCGCCTCCGCCTGGTCGAGAATATCCAGGTTGACGAATTTCATCTCTTCCAGCGTATCGGGATGAGGAGGATCACCATGCGTACCAATAAGGATCGGATGGGCCACATCCGCCCATAACACCGAATTACTAACCGTAATATTTCTGGTATTCCCGTAGTAACCCCACCGATGCCCGTAAATGGCGATATTATCGTCCGAATTTCGCATGAATACACTATCGATCAGCACATCCTTGCTACAGAATACATCAATACCATCGTTGTTGCCGCCCGCACTGAAAGATTTGAGGTTCCGGATCGTCACATACTCCGAATTCCCCATCAATACCGTGTAGGTGACCGGCAGCACGATGATCCCATTGATCTCCACATTTTTCGAGAACTCGACCAGGATATCATCATTCCGGATCTTATTCCCGGTCTTACCGGCCGAAATCGCCGGAGTTGTAGTTGTAGCCGCAGCCGAACTCGCAGCCGGAGTCGAAACCGGTCTTCCCTTAGTTTGATATAATATCCCCCGCCCAAGTATCCGGACATTTTCCACGTGACTAACGAGGAACTGACCTTCTACCAAAGCGCCGCCGGCTATATAGACGGTGGTCCCTCCCGGCACAGTCACCCTACCTACCTGGTGAATGCCCGGACCGTAATAAATGGTGTGAGGGTCGGTAGGAGAAGGCCGGCAGGTTTCAACCGGACCTGCAAAAAGATGGAGGTTGTGAAATAATTCTCCATTCACCTCTATGGAAAGATTACGCGGTTCCGACAAAGAAAAACGAATCGTATTCCCGTTGATGACAGGCTGTATACCATAAGACAAAGGCCTGATCCTGACAGTATGGATAGTACCTTTATTCCAGGTAACGGCAATATTCACCGTGCCGGAAAAATCAAAATAAGCCATAGAAGAGCCCTGTGGCGTATGTCTGGCTTCTATCACCTGGTCCACCTTCACCAGGTACGTATAAAGATCCTGCCAGGCCTGTCCGGGCCTTCTTACTTTCACTGTAAAATCGTCATTCCCCGGGCTGCCTGGCGGGGCCGGATACACGATCAGGGAAGAATCACCTTTGGCCGCGGATAAATCCCGGCCGGCCTTCGCCCATACCAAACAGGACGGAATAAAACAGGCGGCCAGGAGAAATAGTAGATACGTTCTTATTTTCGAATACATTGACATAACAAAGTGTAGTTTATTTGGGCAAACGTTGGCACAAGTCGTATTTTTAATCAGAAATATATAAGGAATGAGATTGGATAGCATTACCATCAAAGACATTGCGAAGGCCCTGAACTTATCTTATTCCACGGTCTCCCGGGCGCTTAAAGACAGCTATAAGATCAGCGAAGAAACCCGCCGCATAGTGCAGGAATATGCCGATATCCATCAGTACCGGCCCAACCTCATCGCACAAAGCCTCAAAAACAAGCACAGCCGCAGCATCGGGGTCGTGCTCTGCAATATCCCCAATGTATTTTTCGCAGAAGTGATCAGCGGCATCGAGTCCGTGGCCTATAACAACGATTATCTCGTCATTATTACGCAGAGCCAGGAATCCTATGAACGCGAGATGAAGAATGTGCAAAACCTTACCTGGAGATCCGTCGACGGACTCCTCGTATCCTTGTCCACAGAATCAGAAGACCTGAGCCATTTCAGCAAACTCCATGAACAAGGGCTGCCCATCGTATTCTTCGACCGCGTCACCGACCAGCTAGCCACCCACCGCGTCGTAGCCGACAACCGGGGTGGCGCTTACGAATGCACCCGCCACCTCATCGACTCTGGCTACCGGAAGATCGCCCATATCACCAGTTCCCCCCATATCTCCATCACAAGGGAGAGAAGAGAGGGATATGAGCAGGCTTTACAGGAAGCCGGCCTCGCTATCAATGAGACCTATATAAAATATTGCATGCACGGAGGTATGCTGCCCGAAGAGATCGGCAAGGCAATGGACGAACTCCTGCTCCTACCCGATCCGCCCGATGCCCTGCTCTGCGCCTCGGACCGCCTCACCATGGGATGCTATTCCATCCTTCGTAAAAAAGGGCTGAAGATCCCGGACCAGATGGCCATCGCCGGATTCAGCAACTTCAACTCCCCGGAACTCTTCTGTCCCTCCCTCACCACCATCCGCCAACCCGCCTACGAAATCGGCAAGACTGCGACGGAACTGCTTCTCGAACTGATCGAAAGCAAGAGGCCCCCCACCGAATTCACGAAGAAGATCTTCCCCACCGAACTCTTCATCCGCGATTCGACCCGCAAAGCCGGCTCATAACCACTCCACGCGAACCCTCCCCCTTCGCGACAAGCCTCTCTACTAGCGTAAAAGTCATTTCTCCGGGCTAAGCCAGATAGCTTCCCCACCCGAGGGCAATAACCCCACCGTCAACATGGTAGATGCATTCACCTTCATTTGCATCCTCCGCACATGTGTCGCAGTCTTCACGGTAGCGTCATCGGAATAGATCGTAGCCATATATTTCTTCCCCCGGGGCAGAAAACTCAAAGCGATTGTCGTACTCCGGGCGCTGTCGTTGGTGATCGTTCCCAGGAACCAGTCCTCTCCCTGGCGCCTCGCCATCGTGATAAATTCCCCCGGCTGCCCATCCAGCACCTTCGTCTCCTCCCAACTGGTAGGAATCTTCTCAAAGAACTCTACCTCCGGCTCCTGCTGATAAGCAGCCGGCTTGTCATACCAGAACAACGTCATCAACGGACTGTAATAAATGGCCGCCAGCGCCAGCTGATGCGCATGCGTGGTCTTTATCCGGTGATCATAATAACAGATCGTATAATCCGCGGGCCCGGCAATAAAACGGGTAAAAGGCAGGACCGTATTATGTGTAGCATCGGGCATCTCCTCATTCCCGCGAATTCCCTCCGCCGATAACAGGTTCGGCCAGGTGCGTTGTTCACCGGTAGGACGCCACTCGTCATGCACATCCACCATCAGGTGATGAGCCGCCGCCTTTTGAATAGCTTCTTCCAGCCAGACCGTCCAACGCTGAGATCCCAGCTCGACAAACCCAAACTTCACCCCCTTAATCCCCCACTGCTCATACAAAGGCAGGATCGTATCCAGTTGTGTCAGCAGGGATTGCTGGTTGACATACAGCCAGACGCCGATGCCCTTCTCCTTCCCATACTTCACTACTCCCGCCATATCGATAGGCGCTACCACTTTCGTAGCATCGGTGTTGAAAGTCATAGCAGGTCCATACCATTTCCAATCAAACAGTATATATTGAAGATGGTGAGCAGCGGCAAAATCAATAGATGTTCTGGCCCCTTCGGTGGTAAGCGTCATCTCCCGGATGATCTTACCCGGTTGGATCCAGTCCGTCTGCGCAAGCGCAGACGGCGGGTTCAGGTTCAACAGCAGCGCTTCATTCCGAATCAGATCCGCCGCCTGCTCCCCCACCATAATGACCCGCCAGGGGGTACCGAAATACGTAATGCCATCCACCCCTCCGAAGAGAGCGGTCTGAATGGTATTCGGCTTGTCCGGACTTAATTTGAATTTGGTCCGCGCATAATCCACCATCTGCGCTTCCGCCAGACAGACATAACTGCCATCCGCCAACTGCAGCGGCAGGGGTCGTTCCGACTCATCCGGCCAGGCCTGTAGCGGCAGCAATTGATAAGGCCCCTGCGCCCAGGAAGTAAACCAGGCCTTCGTATCCGGCGGCAATGTAAATTCCGTGTTCTCCGCAGTGATATGATAATATACGCCCGTAGGGTTTTCCGGGAAATAATACCGGAAAGCCACCCCCTCATCATAAGCCCGGCAGATCAGCTGCATGGTATATTTCGGCCGGTCCGCTTTTACAAAAGACAAGGTCACCCCATTATAATGGTCCCGGATCAGCGCATTCTCCCCATATAACGGCCGCCAGGAGCTATCCCGGCTACCGCTATCCGTCTTTTGATACAACAGGCTTGCACACCAGTCCGTTGCCGTATCCGGCTTCAACGCCAGCGCCGATTCCATGATATGGTTATCCATCCGGATATCCAGCGCCGACTCCAGGATAATAGGACGTCCCTTAAAAGCGACCTGGTAGAACAGCGACTTCCTGCCATCCCCCGACTGCTTCTGGTACAATTCCACCCGGACCCGTCCATCAGGAGATTGAAGCCGTATACGGGTTGCTTCCAGGATAGCTGTGCCCGCCGGCATTCCCCGGTTGCCCTCTTGTGCATAGAGTCCTTCTATCAGTTGCAGGGAAATCAGCAATATCATCAATCTTTTCATGATCATTTTTTTATCGATTCTTTGCATCAGCAGGGCTCAGTTCCCTGTTGCCTGGCTATAGCGCCAGAGCGCCTCCAGCAAATAATAATCCGCATATACGATCGGCACATCGATCTCCGAATTGTGCGGCTTGTGACCGGTACTATGTTTCAGCAAAAAATAATTATTCGTCCCCGGCGCAGCCAGGTAAGCATCGGAACAAAGACTCGCCAGCATCTCCTCCGCCCTGGCAAAATATTTCTTACCCGCATACTTACTCAGTTCGATCATCCCCGATGCCGCCACGGCAGCAGCCGACGCATCCCGCGGCGCCCGGGGAATATCCGGCGCCTGGAAATCCCAATACGGAATATGATCGGCGATCTTATCCGTCTGCCCGATAAAATAATCAGCCGTTCGGATAGCTCTTTCTAAATATCGTTTGTCCTTTGTCTCCCGGTACAACACCGTATATCCATAAATGCCCCAGGCCTGCCCCCTGGCCCAGCAAGAGGAGTCGGAGTAACCCTGATGCGTCATCTTCCGCAACAACCGGCCGGATACAGGGTCGAAATCCAATACATGGTAACTGCTGTTGTCCGATCGGAATCGGTATTTCAGATCCGTATTGGCATGGGCCACCGCTATCTTATAAAAAGAAGAATCCCCGCTGGCCCTGGTAGCCCAGAACAGGAATTCCAGGTTCATCAGGTTATCGATGATCACCGGGTAGTGGAAGGCCGGATTATCCCAGGAACGTATCGCCCCCACCTCGGGATGAAAGCGCGTAGACAGAGACCTGGCGCCCTGCAATAATACGTCCTTATAAGCGGGGGCTTCCGTCACCGCATACCCGGTCCCGTAAGAATCATATAACATAAAGCCCAGATCATGTGTACTCTTGTCATTCTTTTCTTTCTCCAGCCCCTCCGTCCACTTTTCCGCAGCGCTCTTCCATTGCCCTCCGCCGGTCAGCTTATACAGGAACCACAGGCTACCCGGGAAAAACCCGCTCGTCCAGCCGGCTGCATCCGATTCATTCAACGTGCCATCCGGGTTCGTACTCCTTGGATAACGGACCATGTCGGCATGCGTTTTTATATAAGCATCATATTGCTGCTCCGCCAGTCGCACCACCTTCTGCACCGGTAATTTGCCGGACTGCGGCTGCACAAAAAAACTTTGCCGGACCGGCCGGGCAGTCATTACGGCCTTGCCCCCACCTCTTCCATATTGCCAGGCCACTACCGTCACCTTAATCGGATAACGGCTCCGCGGCGGCGCTTTCGTCAGATACAGTCTGTTCCCTTTTATGACTGCAGGCCCTTCTGACACATAATAAGATACAGGCAGCCCCGCATCAGATACCGCCGTCAGTACGACAGGCCCTGCTCTCTCTTGCTGATCGGCAATAACCGGAAAACGAATATGCTGTTCGCGCCCCTCCCTGTTCTCCGCCGGGATCACCATCTCCGCCTGCTGAACCGCCGGCTTATAAATGGCATCCCCGGAATAAGAGGCGACAAACGTCAATACGTAGTTTTGCGGCGCCTTGCCATTACCTTGCTCCAAGGAAGGCGCGTCCTTCTCCAGCGCCAGCCGGAACGTAGTATCATTGATTTTTTCAAATGGACCTGCCACCCGATCGATACGAATAGTTCCGCCATTGCCCGGATGGCCGATGGCGCTACCCGCAGGCAGCCCCGTCCAGACAGCCGGCCGCGAGCTCTCGCCCGGCACCGTATCCAGCCAGGCCCCTTTGAGAACGAAGCTGATGCCGTCTTCCAGGGGCAAAAATTGCAGGCTCACCTGCAAATGCGTATCCCGCTGCCGCACAACTTTCGCCTCCTGCACATATCCGATCAATGGAGCCCGCTGATCCCGGTAAGCCGATTCATATTTCTCCGTTGCCCGCACCATTTCTTCATCGAAGAACCAGAAAGCGGCGGCAGCATCGCCGCTGTATTTTCCAACAGGCGCAGCCACAGCAGTAGCCCCCCGGTCGAAACGCCATTTATCCATCAGCCAACCTGTTCGCGTAGGATCGATCTTTTGGAGTAAAGGCGCCCCCTTATCAGGATCGTAATCGGGCAGCCGGTATTGGATCGCTTTTTTTATATAGAGGGCGATATAATCGATCTTTTTTTGTGTGGCGGCAAAATGACCCTCCGCCGGGCAGGCCAGCATGCTCAGCGGCATAAGAGGATGCTGCGCCCTTTCTTTCAGCCCTTCCGCGGACCAGGTATCCGCCGCTTCATACTCCCCCATCGTCTCCAAACAAGGGATGAAATCGATATTCTGATCCATCGCCCAGATGTCCGGCGCAAAAGCCGGATGCCGGAAATAAGGCCATTGCCCGCTGACCGACAAACAGGCCAGGGTCCGCCCGGAGTTCCAGGCGGCAAAATAATACGGCCAGCTGGCCGCAGCGGAATGACCGATCCCAATGACCGGACTATATTTCAACTCAGCATAACCCGAGGAATCGGCCAGCTCATCCATCATTTTCGTGAATACCTCTCCGGCCCCTTCCGTAAAACGAAAATTATGATCGAAGGCTGGAGACACCCATACTTCCGCAATGCTCATCGCACCCATCGCCTGGCGAAAATGCTCATTTTCCAGAATGGACAGTTCCTCCATATTGTTCTGCGCGACCAATACAACTTTTACTTTTTTGCAGGAAGGGGGAACCCAGAGCCAGGCCCTGGCATCGGCATTCGTCCGGCCTCCTTTTACAGGCACGGACCATTGCCAGGTCGCCGTGGGGGCAGCCGTGTACGTAAGAGCTGATTGAGCCTTTGTGCTCTCCGCAAAGAACCATAAAAAAACCAGGAGCCATACTACAAAATATCTCATATAGAAGTCAATCAGATAGATGATCGCTTTGGATTATTTCGCTTGTAGCGACGGATACGCTTACAATTGGCGCCACTGTATAGTAGCGCCGTTCGAAATACCTCATTGTTTCGTTCATAGCCTATTCATTCAGTTCGTAACGATTTTACCGGATTTTGTACAGCCGCCTTAAAACTTTGAAAGCTGGTAATAGATATGGTAGCCAACAGGGCTGCAATGCCCGTAATAATATACACCCAAACAGAAAATGGAGTATGGTATGCAAAATGACGAAGCCACAGATTCATCAGGAAGAAACATAGAGGACTTACAATAATAAATGAGATAACGACTCCTTTAATATATTGCCTGTTAAGAAGGTACATAATGTCCGAGACACTTGCGCCAAGTACCTTACGCACACCAATTTCCTTTGTACGTTGCTGAACCATAAGTGCCGTCAGCCCTATTAATCCAATACCCGCAATGAACACCACAAGCATCGTTAATATCATAAGCAGCCGGCTTAAACTGATCTCTGTCCGGTACAAACCATTGATCTTTTCATCCAGGAAATTGTACTCGAAAGGTGTGTTTGGCAGAAACGCATTCCAGGTATCTTTTACAGCTTCGATTGTCTTATCTATATTACCCGGCTTAATGCGCACGCAAATAAAACTTCCGCCTTTATCAAGGAAAATAACAATAGGGCGGATGGGTTTATGCAGCGATTCAAAATTAAAGTCTTTTACGACGCCGATCACCTCATACCGTTTTTGTTCAATGGTAAGTGCATTGAGTGTTTTGGTAAGAATAAAACTATTCAGTGGTTTTGCGAGTTGGAGTTTACTTACTGCTGTTTCATTTAATATTACACGCCTTACAGTGTCCATATCCATAGCTTCTGAAAAATCTCTTCCTTTCAACAGTTCAATACCAAAGGTTTGTAAAAAATCATACCCGGCATTAAAATTAGTGAGCATCTGATCTGTATTATCACGACGATTGTTTACTGCGATCGGAAAATTATCCATACCACTTCCCGGGTAATCAGAACATATGCTTGCGCTTTTAATAGCACTGTTTTGCCTTAGCTGTTTTATAAACGCATCGGCATTGTGACCAAGCCTCATGGCAGGGTCTGTGATAATAAGAATGTTTTCTTTATTAAAGCCGGGCGATTTCCCGCTTAAATAACTTAATTGTTCGTATACTATCACCGTGCTTAATACAAGCCCAATTGAGATAGCAAACTGTGAAATTACCAGCACTCTTTTTAAACCGATCGTATTTTTTCCTTCCGCGATCTGGCCTTTGATCGCTTTGATAGCATTAAAAGAGGAAAGATAAAGTGAAGGGTAAGCGCTCCCTAAAAAACTGATCAATAAAGAAAGGCTGATAAATAAAAGCCAGATGGCCGGATTATAAAGTATTCCCACAGGGAACTCTGTGCCCAATATTCTACCGAACGGATTTACAAAAGCAGTAATAATGATCGTCGAAAGCAGGGAGGCTATCAGAGTGATGATCCCTGATTCAGTGAACAAAAGCATTGCAAGCCTCCATCTGCTGGCACCAAAAGTCTTGCGCAAGCCAATTTCTTTTGACCGTTCCATGGAATATGCAGTAGCAAGATTAGCGTAATTGATACATGCCATGAGGATCAAAAAACATCCGACAGCACCCAGAATATAAAGACTGCCGATATCTCCAGTAGGTTCCAGTTCCCGTTCAAAATCAGACTGCAGATGTATATCCGTTAATGGCTGTAGCTTATATTCCCAATAACTGCCTTTTCTTTTCAGTTCATCATAACTAGTGCCGAAATTGGTTTTCAATTGCGGGTCAAGATAGGTCCGGATTACCGATGGAAATTTCGATTCCAATGCCGTAGGATTCGCACCTTTTGCTAAAAGAATATAGGTATAATAAGTGTTGTCCACCCAAACACCAGACTTGTACCAGGGGTCGGAAATATTGGAGAGAATAATATTGTAGTGAAAATGAGCATTGGCCGGAACATTTTCGGTAATGCCAGTTATTTTACAGCGCCCAAAGAAACCAAGCACCAGGCTTTTACCCAATATCTTATTTTCCCGATATTCTTTCTCGCTGAAATATTTTATAGCGGCTTCTTTGCTAAGCACAACGGTCAATGGCAGGGCAAGCGCCGTGCGGAGATCGCCTTCCAACATCTTAAAATTGAAGATTCTAAAGAAAGTAGAATCAGCCTGGTACAATTGTTTTTCGTTAAATACTTTATCAGTTCTACCGCCTTCATCATTGCTAGCGGTTAGATTATTATAGCTCCACACACGGGTACTTTCTATTATTTCAGGGAACTGTTTTCTTAATACATCTGCAAGGGGCGGCGGCGCCATGGAAGATGTAAAGTTGTTGCCATTTATATTAATGTGCGAATAAACACGGTAGATGTTGGGAGCATCAGGGTTTGTCCTGTCAAAACTTTTTTCGTACAGAATCCATACTAATATCAACATAGACGCACTTAAGGCAATCGAAAGCCCGACGATATTGATGAGAAAGTAGGTTTTATTACGAAGCATCCTCCGAAAAAAGCCTTTAAGATAAAGTGCGTACATAAGAATCAGTTAAAAAAGCGATTTTTAAAGATAGCGATAATCAGTATTGTTGTAATATTCTTTTATTGCCGGTCAGTTCTCCCCAAACACTTCCATTTCTGCCACTGCAGCTTTTTCGCCTTCGGGTAATCCGGCAAACAATATTCTTACCGATCTTCCCGTAGTCCCGGCTGGTGCGTTATGCGTTCGTTTAACCTCCGTACTTATGGTATTGCTTTGATCCGACACATCCACCCAATTGTCGCCATCTGCTGTCACCTGCAGCTTATACCTGTAATTGCCTGCTTTGGGAAAAAACAGTTTTATAGCAGTGATCGTGACGGTATTTTCCAGATCAATCGTTAACCACTCCCCTATCGCTCCTGTTTTCGCTGACCACCAGGTCCCGGTATCCTGGTCGTTTGCCAGTCGCCCTGAATGGCCTTCCAGCTCGCTGCTGGGGTGTGTAGGTTTATTAAAGGTAAAATTGGTTTCACCTGTTGCCGGAGTTTCTTCTCTTTTTTCTTCAAATCGTACGTAAGGACGTTCTGTAACGATCTGTTTCCGATCGCAGGTGAATACCGGGGCGCCTTTTGAAAATATGGTGATATAGGCATCTTTCAACCCGGCAGAAGCAGCTCTTATAAGGCTGCTACCCGAATAATAGCTACGGAATTCAATAGCGGCCTTGCCATCCTGGATAGGGATATCCGTTTTTTCCGAAAAAGTGATTGTAGAACCGGTAGGGAATTCTCCCGGGCCTGAAACCAAAGTGAATGTCACACCAGGAGAGTTACTGATTGGCTTACCAGCTGCATCCAATACGGTTACCATTAAATGGACATCGTCTGAGCCATCGGGATGTTCAATTACTGTTTTATCGGCTGTCAGTTGTAATGCGGCGGGTATGCCTTCTGCCGGCCATTCAGGCGGAGGGATCTTTTTGTATTCATGGCGGTACCAGTACCATGCCCGTTTAGGAATGCGCTGGTAGTCTATAATGCCCATCCGACCGAGCCTGCCGAAGGTAGTCCCATAATCGAAAGCGCACCAGATGGCTTGTCCGCTGCGCCATTCAAAGGGAGGCTGATTTTCCAAATCTCCGAAACCCGGTTCGTATTTACCCGGGCGGTCTGCAATGGTGGAGCCATATTCGCTAACCACGCTGGGTATGCCGGGGTTGATGAACAATCGTGCTCCGTCTCCATTATATCCTGCAATATCTCCGGTTTTATCCAAATCCCCCCGCTGTGCGCCGCCAACAGCTGCCTTTCGGGTAGGGTCCAATTCATGCGTCAGCGCTACCAGTTCTTTCAAAAATTCACGAACCCGGGGAAGGGTACTATTTTCCGTAAAAAAGGCTTCATTACACATGCTCCAGGTTATGATGGAAGGATGATTTCTATTAGTCCGTATCATATCTCTCAAACTGTTCTTAAGGCTCGTTTCAAAATTTGGCTGGTCTTCTGCTTTTACCGGGTAGGCGCCGCTTTTTGAAAACCAGCTCCCTTCGCGGGAAAATCCGCCTGCTCCCCAAAAATTATTCTCCGACCAGAATAGTACGCCCAGGCTATCGCAGGCTTCGGCAAAGGCAGGATCATGAGGGTAATGCGATCCGCGGATAAAATCAAATCCGGCGTCTTTCACCATCCTGACATCTCTCGCGATACCCGTATTCGTCACAGCGCTGGCCCAGCCTGCATGATCCTGGTGTACGTTGGCCCCTCTAAAATAATATCGTTCGCCGTTCAGGAAAAAACCTTTGCCGGCAGTCCATTCTATCCATCGGAACCCGAAAGGTGTTTCATACCGGTCTACGACTTTTTTCCCCTTATATAAAGTACTGACGGCTTTGTACAAATAGGGATGTTGGGGATGCCAAAGCTTTGGTGCAGGAATGCTGTGACCGGTTTGATTATATTCAACTGTTTCTCCTGCGGCTATCTTGCGTGAAGTGGAAAAAGTGTCCACCGGCTTGCCCGAAGGGTCAAGAATGGTCGTTTTCAGTCTATAAAATTCAGTTACCTTCCCATCATTCTTTATTTCTGTCTTAATGTTTACGGTACCTGACTCCTGAGAAATGTTGGGGGTGCTTACAAAGGCGCCGTACCAGGTCACATGTACGGGATTGGTGGCCACCAGATAAACATCCCTGTAAATCCCCCCGGTAAAGTTGTGGTCGCCGTTGAGAGGCGCCAATTGGGCATTCCATAGGTTATTCAGTCTTACCGCCAGTACATTGTCTCCTGTATGTATGGCAGGGGTAATATCAATCGAAAAGCCGGTATAACCGCTTTGATGGGTACCCATTTTTTGGCCATTGACAAAAATCTCCGCTTCGCGAAATGCGCCTTCAAATTCTACGAAGATCCTTTTGCCCTTCCAACTGCCGGGCAAGGCAAAATGCTTACGGTACCATCCATAGCCCGTGTACCATGTTGCAGCCTGGAAATAGGGTTCGCTGAAATTATGAGGAATATTGACGTTGCGCCAGTTGGTGTCGTTGTAGGCGGCCGCTTCTGCGCCGGCCTCATCAGCCAATACAAATTTCCATTCCCGGTCGATATTTATTTTTTGCCTTACCGCCTGTGCCGATGCACAGAGCGGTAAGGCCATGATTAAAAGGGAGCTGATAATTGATTTTAAACGGATTACTCTTTTCATATTGATTAATTCCCTTGGATCATTACTTTGATCATTAGCAGATTATTTAGCTGAACCATATAGACGCCGGGGGAGATGCTGCCGCTCCATTCCACTTTCACAATACCCGAATCGTCCGTCTGGGTCGCTTTGTTGAGGATCATTTTACCATTGGCATTATACATTTTAATTTGAACGATTGTGTTTTTAAGATCCGGGGACGTTTTAATATAAAAGCTATTGCCGGTGACAGGGTTGGGATAAAGGATAGCTGCCGCTGCGGGCGTTATCAGGTTGCCGGTGGTCTGCTGCCGGAGGGTGGTTGCCTGCCCTGTCCCAGTGATTGAAGTGGGTTCCGTACCGTATACC
This sequence comes from Puia sp., assembly GCA_035555335.1. Taxonomy (GTDB): domain Bacteria; phylum Bacteroidota; class Bacteroidia; order Chitinophagales; family Chitinophagaceae; genus Puia. The sequence goes on along the minus strand of DATMGS010000023.1, from coordinate 42,490 downwards.
AATGCCCCTTTGTAATAAATGGTGATGTGAGGGTTTACTGCGAAGGGCCCGGCAGGGCGATACGAGTAGTCGTTGGTCTCACTGAAGTTGGACCAATCCGTCTTCGCAATGCGGTACTGGATATTACCCGTACTGCTTAAGGGGTATAAAGTTCCGGCCGATGAGTCCACTTTAATCTCAAAATACGTATCGGCGCTATCTCTTGCCGGGCTGAGCGGGACGAACTGTCCGGCAATATTGGAGCTGCCCAATTTTGCATAATCGATCCAATCATTCAAAGCTGCAGACCCGTCTTTCGTGAACCAGTATCGTGCGGAAAGATCCTGGTAGGCCACCGGCAGGTTCCCTTCATTGTTCAGGTAAAGATAAGTGCTGATCGTATTGGTAGCAGGATTGCTGTTCTGATTCTGGAAATAGGGCTTCAGGCTGAGCACCGCCGGCACCGATACCGGTTCCGTTCCCCAGATGAGCATGCCATTGCGGTACAACGTGATTTGATTATTGAGGGTATACACGGGATCGTTCTGATAGGAATAATCATCTGCCTGGTTCATCACAGACCAGTCCATATTGGCGAAACGGGATTGGATCTCTCCTGGATTACTGCCGGCGGGCAGGGTCCCTGCTGAAGAATCAAAGCTGTATTCGATATAGCCCAGCGCTCCGCTATGCGGCTGTGACAATTGAACATATTTTATGCTTACATGGCTATTGCCTACCTGAGCATAATCGATCCAGGTATTGATGCCGGCATAATTTTCTGCGGTGAACCAATAACGGGCCGTCAACTCGTTGTAACGAATGCCGATCGAGTCCACGTTCACGATTTTCAGGTGGGACTCGATGCTATTGGTCGAAGTAATGCCATTCGAGCCGTCAAGATGCTGCACCTGCAAGTGCAGGGGAATAACGGTGAACGTTTGCGTAACGGGTGTTGCGGCTTTGTCAGTACTGTCTCCGGCCTGCGATGCTGTAATGATAGTTGTACCGGTATCCACAATATGCAGTTTTCCGCTTACAATAGTAGCGACCGTTGTATCAGCGCTGGTATAGGTGATGGGTAAACCCGAACTGGCTGTTGCCGTGAGTGTATAATCCGGATCACCCATCCATTTTTTATTCAAACTATTAAAGCTGATGGTTTGATTTCGTTTAATGATCAGCTTCACCGTATCAGTACTGGCGCCATAGAAATTAGTGGCGGTTATATTAACAGGGAAAGTACCTGCAAGAACCGGCGTACCGGAAATGATGCCGGTACAGGTGTTGATGCTTAAACTATCCGGCAGGCCGGTGGCGGTGAACTGAGTTGGCATATTCGATGCTATGGCCGTGTAGCGGAAGGCAGAGTCATAAGTAGCATTAACGACACTGTCGCTGCTGAATACCGGCAAGTGTGCAATTAGCCCGAAAAACGCAATTTCTGCAACGTTGCCATAGCCTGAGGCAGTCGACAGGTAACGAACGTAGCGGTATGGAATAGAATCTGAGATAGTCTGTTCTGTAAGTACCCCAACGGCCGGTTGAGCAGTAACGGTGAACAGCGTTACCGCATCGCTGAAGTCTGCCATATTGGCTCCCTGAAAAACGCCGCCAACCATCCGCGATGGAATATCACTACGTGGCGCGTAACGCACGCGCCTGATGACACTAATACTATCGGCACTCAGGTCATACCCTACCCAGGCACTGCCCTGCGAAGCATCGAAGAAAGTTGTCAGATCACCATCCACTGCCGCCGCCCTGGTAGTGGCGGGATTATTGCCCCATGAACCGGCTGTGCCAATCAGCGTGCCGGTAAGCTTACGCCCTAATGAAGTGCCGGCAGGTAAAGAAGCTATGCTTACACCTACGTTATTAACCGCCGATACCGTGTAGAAGTAGTTGGTGCAATTGGTTGCCGCGGCATCGGTATAGCTGGTGGTGGTTGCGTTTGCAATAATGGTGTAGGGGCCTCCAATAGCAGTAGCCCGGTTAATGTTATAGCTGGTTCCTCCTGCTGCGGCCGTCCAGTTCAATGTCACCTGGTTGTTTCCTGCTGTAGCCGACAGATTTGCCGGCGTTGCCGGGGGCAGGAGCAGAAAGGCGAGATTGGATATTTCTGCAGCGCTCAATGCCCGGCTGTAAATACGGAATTCATCTACTTTACCCGATAATGTCGGATCGTTCCACTGCGACTTGCCGATCCAGTTCTGTGTCGTATTACCCAGGCCCGATGGGCGGAGGGTTATATTGGTATTACGCCCAACCTCCACGCCATTGACATACAAAATAGCTACTGTACCGGATTGGGTCACGGCCATGTGTGTCCACACACCGGTTGGCATCGCAGCGCTGCCGTTGACTCCCTGCTCCCCTGAACCGGTAGTGATGGCATAACGTGGCGTTCCGTCGGTACCGTTTTTCGTTGTCAGGAACATATACGTTCCTGTTCCTGAACCAAAGTCGAAAATGCGCCCCCAGGTTGCATTTACATCCAGTTTTACCCAGGCGGAAACGGTAAAGTCGTTAAGGGAGCTAACCAGTGCCGCAGGAAGGGTGACATAGCCATTGGCTGTGCCATCCAGGCTAACGCCATTATTGATGGCACCTGCCGTGAAGGTTGCACCGGAAGACAGGGTAGCGTTCTTGCCGTTCCACGAATCGACTGCTGTGGCGCCGCTGGTTTCATCGAACTTCCAGTAGTAAGCTTCGCCCGGTGTGGCGCTCACCTGGGCAGAGTTAGCAGTTTCCCCTATCGCATTGACCGCCGAAATAACATAGTAATAGGTAGTGGTATCAACAAGCGCCGTGTCGCTATAGCTGGTTGTGGCTGGATTGGCAATAGTGGTATAAGGCCCCCCGCTTGCCGTGGCCCGTTTCACGTTATAGGTAGCTGCGCTCAGACTGGATGTCCACGACAGGTTGATCTGGCTGGGAGATACAGATGCAGCCGTTACGCCAACAGGAACCGGGGCCAGACTAAGTACCGGCGTGGCGCTTACTTCCGCAGAGTTCTGACTTTCACCTGCAAAATTTGCGGCTGTCACCACGTAGTAATAAGTAGTTCCGTTTACCCGGCCCGTATCGGTATAGCTGGTAGAATCGATGCCTGTAACAACAGTGGTATAAGGGCCGCCGCTAACGGTGGCGCGCTTCAGGGTATAGCTGGCGGCGCCACTTGTGGTGTCCCAGCTCAGGTGTAGTTGTGTATTACCTACAACCGCTGTTAACCCTGTTGGAGGCGAGGGAGGGGCCGTAGTTCCTCCTGAAATAGTCACATTTTCGTAGGTAACGTTGGAGAGGTTTCCTGTTGCTCCCGTGGCAACGCCCATTCCTACATAACAGGTGCTGTTCATGGCTACTGTACTTGTTCCAACGACGCCATAGTTGATTCCATCCGTCGACTGGGAGGCAGTAAAGGTATTGCCGGACCGCTGTAGCCGGTACCAGGGGAAAAAGCTGAATTTATTGCCCCCCACCGAGGTGGTACTTCCTCCGGTGGTGTTCCTTGTTTGAAAGGAAGTAACACGATTGCCCAGGTCTCCCTGGTATAACGTGAGCGATTTCGCATCGGGATTAAGCGTTTCCCGCAACACCAGGCCCGCTTTATCGCCGGTCCAGGCCCAATTGTAATTCGCCATATGCACCGTGATGGTGAAATCACCGGTTGCGACCCCGTAGGTATACGTAAAGTTATCGGAAGTCCCACCCATACCGGTGCCGGAGCCATTGACAACAAAAGTGTTATTGATAACACTGTCATACCCGGTACTGCCAACAGCGGTCGTGCTGCCAATATCTTTTGTTGTCCATCCGGCAGGTAATACAGCGGTCGTCGCAACAGGTTGTGCGCTGGCTTCGCCTGAGGCGCCGCTGGTACCGGACTGGTTATTGGCAGACACTTTGTAGTAATAGGTGGTACCGTTTGTTACGGCCCAGTCTGTATAGGTTGTCAGGGTATTATTCGTCCAGGAACCAATGCTGGTATAGGGGCCGCCAGGGGTTGTTGAACGCAGTATGTTATACCCGTTGGCAACATCTCCGCCCGGGCCTGTCCACGCCAGGTATACTTTCGAAACAGCGGCCCTTGCTGTTAAAGCTGTTGGCGCTGCGGGAATGGGATAAGGGACAAAAGGAGAGGCCGCGGCGTCCAGCGTGTAGGCAAAAGTGCCATACCCGAAAAAATCCGCATTCTGGGTTTCGGGCCTGGCCAGGTTAACCAGTGCTTTGGTGTATGGCGTGCTGAGGCCTTGCAAAACATTATAGTGATTGTAGACCATTTCAAAGGTCGGGTTGTTCGTCAGGTATCCCCGTGCATTGTAATAGGAAATGCCTAAGAAATTATCATTGTCACAATCATTGATAGGCGCCCAGGTAACGGGATGGTTCAGGTTGTATTGGCAATAATATTCAAAGCCTGCCAGTAACCGGTTGTTGCCATAGCTGTATAAGTCAAGCCCCTGGTTCCAGGCTGTCTGGCACATCTCCGCCAGGCAGGACAAGCCGATATTGGCATGTACCATGTCGCGTCCCATCTCTGTTATCTGTCCTGATGCCAATAAAACAGCGTGTAAGAGGCTACCGTTACCTGCCCCTGTTTTGAAGTACGTAACGGCTTCGTTATACTTGGCGGAATCATCACAAAACACGCCGATACCCATAATGGATGATGCGAGCGGGCTATCCCAACTGGAAGGGAGTCCGCATTGAGCCAATGAATTATGACAGGCAGGATAAAAATACGTGAGGGCCATATTTTTAAAACTGGCGATATCCGCAGGCTTCCAACCAGGATATATTCGCAACAGCTCTGCCACCTGCATAAAGTTATTGATGGGAAGCTGATATAGTTCACCACTGGCAACCTGATTTACCGTGTTGGACCAGGCATTACAGATCCTGACGGCGCATTGTGCATAGGTAGTATCGCCGGTAATATACCATCGAAGGGTATTAAGATAAGCGGCATGAGCGTCCTGCGATGCCCGCTGGCGGTTTCCGGAACCTCCGATATTCGTATATGGGAGGGCGGTATAGGTATTCTGGGCTTCCCAATCAGTAATCAATACGTTCCAGGCGTCTATCCACGGATGCGCTGCCGCAGCTACTTTGGCCTTCATACGGTCGAGATCGGCCAGGGTGTGCAAGCCGCCCGGATGAACAAATGTCTGGGCTTGCGTCTGAGTTACACCGCAAGATAGCATCCAGACTAAGAATATATAGGATAACCGTGCGTTCATAATCGTCGGGTTTGTATGCTGAAAAGAAATTTATTAAGTTTTTTTACCTTATTTTTTCAGCAGCTTCTTCGTTATACTTTTTGTCCCATCGCTTACTTTTATAAGATAAATCCCGAATGGAAGTTTGCCCAGTTTAAGTACCTGTTCGGCGCCTTTGACCGGCTGCGTGGACAACAGGCGGCCATTATTATCCCAGACTGTGATAATAGCCCCTTTCTCAAAGTCTTTGCCGAGCATCACCCTCAGTTGATCCGTTGCCGGGTTTGGATAAAGGGTCACCTGGTCGGAAGTGGTTTTTACTGGGTTAATCGATGAGTCCGCTGCTGCGGTCCTGGCTGTAGTGGAAGTCTCCAATGCGGTGGCGGTGGCAGCGGCGGTAGCCTCCACAAAACGCCACTGTTGGTTATTGCCACCGTTATAAGTCCATTGATCCACGTTGGCGCCATCAGCCGTGGAGCTATTGGCTACATCCACGGCTTTGCCGCTGTTTACGGGCGTAATGCGGAAATACCCGGCACTCGTGGCGGTAAACGTAAAACGTTGGTTGTTACTACCACTGTATGGCCAGATATCTATGTTAGCGCCGTCAGCCGTGGAGTTATTGGCTACATCCAGTGACTTACCGCTACCCACTCCGATGATCTTGTATTGGCCACTTCCCAGGTTGGTCAGGGTCCACTGCTGGTTGGTTCCACCGTTATACGTCCATTGATCCACGTTGGCGCCATCGGCTGTGGATGCGCCAACTACATCCAGTACTTTGCCACTGTGCCGGGCAATAATTCTGTAGGTCCCGTCGGGAATTGTCTGGAGACTGTTTCCAGAAATGGATACATTTTCGTAGGTAACATTGGAGAAGCTTCCGGTTGAGCCGGAACAAACGGCCAGTCCCACATAACAGGCGCTGTTCATGGCTACAGTACTTGTTCCGATGATCTGCCAGGTGATTCCATCGGTCGATTGGGAGGCTGTAAAGGTATTGCCGGACCGCTGTAGCCGGTACCACGGGAAAAAGCTGAATTTATTGCCTCCCACCGAGGTTGTACTTCCCCCGGTGGCGTTTCTTGTTTGAAAGGAAGTAACACGATTGCCCAGGTCTCCCTGGTATAACGTGAGCGATTTTGCATTCGAATCGAGCGATTCCCGTATCACCAATCCCGCTTTATCCCCGGTCCAGGCCCATATATAATTTGCCATATGCGCAGTAATGGTCACATCACCCGTTACCATCCCGTATGTATACGTAAAGTGATCGGAAGTACCCCCCAGACCAGTTCCTGTACCGTTGACGACAAACGTATTATTGACCACACTGGCATAACCGGTGCTGCTAACGGTAGCCGTAGTGCCAATATCCTTGCTTGTCCATCCGGTAGGTAATGATGTGGTCGTCGCTACGGGTTGGGCATTGGTTTCATTTGAAGTGCCGCTGGTACCTGACTGATTATTGGCTGACACCCTATAGTAATAGGCAGTACCGTTGGTTACGGTCCAATCAGTATAGGTTGTCAGGGTATTATTCGTCCAGGAACCAATGCTGGTATAGGGGCCGCCGGAGGTTGCTGAACGGAGTATATTATACCCATTAGCTACATCTCCGCCCGGGCCTGTCCACGTTAAGTAGACTTTTCCAACACCGGGCGTCGCTACCAGCGCAGTTGGTGCAGCAGGAGTGGCATATGGCTTAAAAGGAGAAGCAGCGGCATTCAGCGTCTGGGTAAAAGTACCATACCCAAAAAAGTCGGCATTCTGTGTTTCCGGTCTGGCTAATTGAGCCATCGTTTTGGTGTATGGCGTACTAAGCCCTTTTAGAACACCATAATGATTATAAACCATTTCAAAGGTCGGGTTGTTCGTCAGGTATCCCCGTGCATTGTAATAGGAAATGCCTAAGAAGTTATCATTATCACAATCATTAATAGGCGCCCAGGTAACGGAATGGTTAAGATTATATTGGCAATAATACTCAAAGCCTGCCAGTAACCGGTTGCTGGAATAACTGTACAGATCAAGCCCCTGGTTCCAGGCTGTCTGGCACATCTCCGCCAGACAGGACAAGCCGATATTGCCATGTACCATGTCGCGTCCCATCTCTGTTACCTGCCCTGATGCCAGTGAAACAGCATGTAAGAGGCTGCCATTACCTGCTCCGCTCTCAAAATAGGTTACAGCTTCGTTATACTTAGCTGCGTCATCACAAAACAACCCGATACCCATAATGGATGAAGCCAGCGGGCTATCCCAACTGGAAGGAAGCCCGCACTGAGCCAATGAATTATGACAGGCAGGGTAAAAATACGTGAGGGCCATGGTCTTAAACCGGGCAATATCCACCGCCGCCCAGCCGGAGTATATTCGCAGAAGCTCTGCTACCTGCATAAAATTGTTGATGGGAAGCTGATAGAGCTCACCACTGGCAACCTGATTTACCGTGCTGGACCAGGCGTTGCAGATTCTGACGGCGCAATCAGCATAGCTCACATCGCCGGTAACATACCATCGTATTGTATTGAGATAGGCAGCATGGGCGTCCCGTGAAGCTTGTTGACGGTTGCCGGAGCCGCCAATATTCGTGTATGGGGTGGCAGTGTACGTGTTTTGTGCCTCGCCATCCGTAATCAGCACATTCCATGCGTCTATCCACGGATGTGCTGCCGCAGCTACGTTGGCCTTCATACGGTCGAGATCAGACAGGGTGTGCAAGCCGCCCGGATGAATAAATGTCTGGGCATGGGCCTTGGGCGCCATGGTCAGATTTGAAAGCAATACGAGAAAGATTGCTGTAAAAAGATAAGGTAGTTTTTTTTTCATATTACAAGGTTTAATCGGTGTGCTGTTTAAGGTTTGTCATCGGAAATAAAGGTGGTTTCTGCCGTCCGGATATCCAATTTCCATGGTCCTGGCTTTTGCAGCCAGAGCTTACCTTCTCCTATTTCGAGGGGTAACCACAAATACCGGGATTCCCATTGAGTTTGAGGCTTCCACTGATCGGCCATAAATATTACAGTCGTTGTTTTTTTTCCCACTACCTTAAGCATCATCGTAGACTGGGAGCCATAAGTGTTGGTTTCGGCAGGCGCGATATCTTTAAATGCCGACCAGGGGCCTGCCAGCGAAGTGGCCGTAGCGTATTTATTGGGATTGGGGGCCCAGCCTGTCAATGCTGAGCCAATTGCATAGTAAAGTCCTTTATAATGGACCAGGGCTCCGCCTTCCATGTGTGCCGGGATCAGGCAAATTTCCTTTTCGACATCCAGGTAATCGTCCGATAGCCTCGCTATCCTGAAACCGTAGGGCCGGTCTTCGAAAATAAGATAAGCCGATCCGTCATCATCGATGAACTGGCCTATATCGCGGCTTTCATGGCCCAGCGGCCGGAAGCTTTTGAGGTATTTATAATCACCATCCACCTTATCGCATACGGCTATTCCCACCCGGGCGGCACTGTAGCTGCCATTATCCATATGCAGGTACATTACGAATTTCCTGGTTTGGGTGTTATAGAACACCTTTGGTCGTTCGAGCACAAAATCTTTTCCAAAGTTCTCTGGATCGGCCGTTTTGATCACCTGGTTGCGAAATTCCCAATGGGTCAGATCGGTAGACGAGTAGCAGGCCACATATCTCTTTTCCGGATCGTTGTCTTTAGAGCGATCTTCGCCGAACCAGTAATAAGTTTCTGCAACTTTTATAATTCCTCCGCCATGCGCCTGGATATGTTGTCCTCTGTCATCAGGCCATAGTTCACCGGGCTTAATGGTATCTGTCTTAATTTGTGTATATGCTGATACACAGATAGCGAATGCTGCGATAAACATTATTCTTTTTTTAAGGGTTACTTATCTTGAATACAATAAGGTGCCAAATCCCAATTGATCGAAACCGCCGCTGTTGGGCCCATAGTCGCCGCCACCGCCTTCTGGTTGGGATTGGTTAACGCCCATTAGCGTATAGGGGGCGGACAATCCTTTGAGTTTTGCGTAATGGTTATACGGCAGTGCATACATGGGGCGGATAGCGCCTCTTGAATCCGAACCTATCTGGGTGATCGGGTTGGGTGTTAGTGTCGGATACCATACACAGGTGTAATACTCGAAACTGTGGAAGGGCACATCTAACAGTGCTACATTATATTTGGCCGTATATTCACAGGCTTTGAGGAGCATGTTGTCGTTGAATCCGTAGAAATCATCGCCCTGGTGATAAGCCATTTCGCAGATAGGCCCCAATAAGGCTATTACAAGGGTAGCATGTCCCTGGTCACGGCCGCTTTCCTGCAACTGCGCCAATCCTGCATCCGTGCCAGTAAATACATAATTAATGGCTTTTTGAATATTGCCGTTTCCATTGGAGCTATGCTGTAAATAATTTACCACGTAATTGTATATTACCCGCTGATCTGTCAAGATGCCGATTGCCATAGCGGAAGCGAGATTGCATAGATCCCAGTTTGACCAATAGTGTTCGGGGCAGCTATTTTGGTGACCGATTAAAAAAGACTGGTTATAGGAATAAAAGACTTTCAGCATCCATTGCTGGTATGCCTGAAAATCCGCGGGTTTCCATCCGCTGTAATCCCGCATTAATTCGCCGGCTACGGCAAACTGGAATCCGTAGATTCCTGCGGCCAATGCGGAGTTGGGATCGCCATAGATCCCGATACAGGTGGCAGCCCAGGCGTTGAGGATCTGAATTGATTTATTGGCATAATTCGTATCGCCGGTGACCTTCCATCTTATGGCGGTCTGATAGGCGGCCGCCACGTCATTATAGGCGTTCCAATAATTGTCCGGATCCGGCTCTTCAGCGGAACTACCGCCCCTGATCAGTTTTACCGTTGGGTTGGGTGAATAGCTTAACTGCGCATGGGAGTTGGCGATTAATTTATTCCATCCCGAGAGCCAGGGTTCTGTAGTAAGATTGGCTTTCATGCGGACAAAGTCTTCGGCGACCTGCAGCCCTCCCGGATGGGTCATGGGGGTATTGTCCGGGAGGGTGTCTATGTACTTAATGGTAGTAGTGGCAGTGGTATCGGTCTTTGTTGCCGAGCCGGCTCCTCCGCTCTTGCCACAGGACACCCACAGCAAACCGCTTATAACCGGCAGCGCAAGCAAAAAAATGACAGGTTTCAGCGCAAGCAAAAAATGGAAGCGTTTCATGGTACTTTTTTTAGTTTTTAATATGAAACAAGTTTTACAGCTGTCACTCTCATGTACTCGTTTCCTGACATACTTACAACGAAGCCTAAAGAGACCTGAGTTTGTTGGGTTAATGTAAAATTAAAACTGCTCGTGGAGGTTTGGCCTTGCCATGTATTAGTGGATACCATCTGAAGATAACCCAGAGAATTTGTAGTAACGAGCGTTGCATCCGGCAGCGTAGCACCAGCAGCGGCATCAATATATACAGGACCAACAAAGCCATTATTCCCCATAACCACACTGAAAGTATAATTACCCACCGGAAGTGTAACTGTTTGATACATTTTCCCGTTAACGATCGAGGGCGCTCCCCAGCCCGATTCTACTGCCAATACGGTACCGTCATCCGAATCCCAACCTCCATATGTATGATTTAAAATCGGGCTTGTTACGATCCAGTCTGTCGGATCTCTCCACCTGCCGGTACCGCTGGCTGCTGTACTGGTAAAGGGCTGTTGGTAGTTTTTAAGATAAAAAACAGTTATATCGCCCTTGACATCCGGATTTAGAAGAGGCGCCCCTGTTATAGCATATCCGTTTACAGTTACAATAACGCTCCCTGAAGCATAACCTGTTGGTGTTATTACACTGATGGAAGTGTCTGTTAGAGGAGAGATTATTGTAGCGCTGGTACCATTAAAACTTACCGCGATTTTCGACAAATCAGTACCAAAACCTGTTCCCTTAATGATAACGGTATCGCCTTTAGCTGCTATACCTGATCCAAGTGGACCTTCCGAGGTAACTGATGTAATTACCGGTGTGGGGATGACGGTATAAGTAGCAATAGAATCGTTGGTATGTGTCCATACCTGTAAAGTTACTTTTCCGGTAATAGCCCCTGCCGGCACTTTGACTACGATCTGATTATCGGCGCAGGAAATCACCGAATCTACCGTCACTCCGCCAAAAAATACTTTTACGGCGCCGATCAGGACACCAAAGTTTTTTCCACTAATGGTAACATAAGTTCCTGCATAACCACTGACAGGGCTCATGCCCGATGCCGTTTGTGCAGGGTACTGGACTATTTTAATATTGGGACCTTTTTCGCAACCGGTAAACAGGGCTGCGATGGTTATCACCAGCCATAAGCGGGTGTTATGTTTTATTAATTGTTTCATAATTAAATAAATTATTAGGTTAGAACCCGGGGTTTTGTTTCAGGTTCGGGTTTAGGTTGATTTGTCCCTGAGGGATGGGATATAAATAATCTTTCTTTGCAAAATGATGGTTGGCCTTACTGTCGATCACTATGCAGTTCAAGGTGCCTGCAGCGGTGGTAACGGCTTCTTCACCCCATACATATACTGAAGGCGTGTATAGAGAAGTAGCTGCGCCTGTGGCATCTCTGAACTCAGTAGTATAAGACGCATCGCCTACTACTTCGCCGCAGGCGGAGGCGTTCAAGGCAGTTTCGGCAATGCCCCATCGTTTCAGATCGTCGTAACGGAAGCCTTCGTGATAGAGCTCTAAGGTCCTTTCCCTACGTATTTCATCCAGCATATTCAACCCATTGGCCGTGACCAGGGCATTGGATAAATGGGCTACCCCTGCCCGATCCCTTATTTTGTTGATGGATGCGTCCAGTTGCGCGTCGGTAATGCTCCCGTTTAATTCGTATAGAGCTTCCGCATACATCAGGTATACTCCTGCCAAACGTATAATGGAATAATTGGGAGATTCCGTGTTATCGGTCCGGTAAGTGCCATATTTATAGGCTGCGAATTTTGTATTGCCGTAACCTGCACCGCCGCTTACTAATTTTACGGAGCCGGAAGCTGGCGCGGGGTTCACATAACAGGATAATCTGAGATCCCTGTTCTGATACTCATCCCCTACTGCATGATAGCCTTGAAATAAGGGGGATTTTGCCGGAGGCAGCCCATCGGTGCATAGAAACATATCTATCATTTTCCGGCTGGGGGTCATCATCCAGGATGTCCAGGTTAAATTTACCCCTCCTCTTCTGAGGGTATAATCATAAACCCCGTACAGGATAAATTCATTATTACTGGCTTTGGTTAAGCCGGCGGGGTTGCTACCTGCGTCTTCCAGGTTAAACAGGTAGATATAGCTTTGATTTAAAATAGAGGGGGTGGTGTTATAATTCCATAATGCATACCCTCCATTGTCCATTACATCTTTTGTCAAAGCAGCGGCATCGGTTAAGAATTGAGCTATCTGGTTGGATGCAGGGCCGGCCGAACCGGTAAAGTCGGTAGTAGTACTGTTGTATTTTCTCCAGGTAGCTTCGTACAATTCCACCTGGGCTTTGAAAGCTTCGGCGGCCCATTTGCTGATGCGGCCTTTGTCGGTAGCAGGAATAGATTGTTCGGATGGCAGATGGGCGATGGCGTTATCCAGATCTGACAGGATTTGCGTTACCACTTCGTAACGGCTGTTACGGGGGCCTGTCAATGCGGCTGAATTTACATCCAGGACCGTGGTAACGAGGGGTACCCCGCCAAAATATTTCAGCAGATTGAAATAAGCGTTAGCCCTGAAAAAATAGGCTTCGGAAACATATTGGGAGATATCCCCGCTACCCGTATAGGCAGCGGCTTTTGATAATAAGATATTGGTAGAGCGGATCCAGCTATAACTCTTATCCCAATGCGTGTCGCCAGTGGGTATGGTTAATGTTCCCCGGCCTTCATCGACGGAGAAACCGCCGGAAAAATAGGTAGACAGATCGGAGGCAAGATCCATATAGTTATAAATGCCGTCGCTATAGGGGCAGTTCCAGCCCATTAACTGGCTATAAAAACCGGTGGTATAGGTCTTGAAATCACTGGGCTGTTTAAAATAGACCACATCCGTAAAGGTATCCTGGGGATTAAGGTTCAGGAATGTTTTTTGGCAGGAGGATGCCCCCAATAGCAGGCCTCCAACCAATATGATGTATATTATCTTGTTCATACTATGTATATTTTTATACTACTATTATTAAAGAGGATTACAGACCGACGTTTAGCCCAAATGACCAGGTCCTGTAGAAGGGATAGCCGGAGTTCTGGGAAGTTTCACCCATTTCCGGATCGTAACCGTCCTTAATGCTGGATGATTCCCACAGATCGTTTCCGGAGAAATACACACGCAACCTGTTCAATTTGGCTTTGCGTGAAATGCTTTGAGGCAGTGTATAACCCAGGATCAACGATTTCAGGCGGATATACCGGCTGTTTTGCAGCATGAAGTCATTGTTGGCATAATTCCAGGCTGACCGGCTGTTGTCCACCGTCAAGCGGGGGAAAGGCGCATTAGTGTGCGTGGCAGTCCAGGTCTTGCCTAAGAAGTTAGGATTTTGGTTCGTATAGATTGCCATGAAGGGATAGGCCATCCAGCCATTGCGCATAATCAGCTGCTTGCCTACTCCCTGGAAGAAAACACCGAGGTCAAAGGCTTTCCAGGAGCCGCCCAGGTTAAGCCCAAAAGTAAAATGAGGGTCTCCATCACCCATGAATTTAAGGTCACTGCTAGCGTTGCCGGCTGCCGTAATTACGCCATCGCCGTTTAAGTCAACTCTTTTGGTATCGCCGGGGCGTAAGGCAGAGCTGCCGCCGGCAGGTACATGGGCCATTTCGGCGCCACCTGCGGCATAGGCGGCATAGTAAGCATCCACGTCCTTCTGAGATTGAAAATATCCGGCCGTTTTGTACAGGAACCATGGCTTTAGGGGATAGCCATTGACACCATAAACACCAGCATTAGGATCATAATTTTTACCGGCACTATAGTTATCGGCTCCCTGGAGCTGTTTTAACAGCGTGTGGGTATTACTTATCTTAAAGGAGATATAATAAGAGAAGTCTTTTTTTGAATCTTTCCAGCCTATTATGCCTTCCCATCCTTTGACATTCAGGTGGCCGCTATTGGTTTTAGGGGGAGTGCCGCCCAAAACAGATGGATAAGCCACCAGGGATAACATGCCCACATTATCTTTTATGAAATAATCGAAGGTGGTTGTCAGCCGGCTTTTCAGGTAAGAAAGGTCAATCCCGATATTCTTTTGTTCTACCTTTTCCCATGTCCTTGAATGGCTAATCAGTCCATTATTTGCTAAAGAAGAAGATGTTTGTAATGCGGCCGGTGAACCCAATACGGTAGTACCCAGGTTAACGAGGGAAGTGTAATCGAAGTTACCAAGTCCCACATCGTTTCCCATACTGCCATAACTGGCCCGGATTTTACCAAAGCTGACTATAGGAGTAATCTCTTTTAAAAAGTCTTCGTTGGTAAATACCCAACCTACGGAAGCGGCGGCAAAGTTCTTATACTTATATCCAATATCGAATTTTGAGTTTCCGTCCCGACGGCCTGATAATTCCAGTAAGTACTTTTCTGTATAGTTATAGTTTACTCTTGCGATATAAGAATAAGTACCGTTCTGTGATTTCCCCCCGCTATTACCCAACGTTGTAGTATTCGCTACATTCAAATCCTGTACCCCCAGATCGGTAAAGTTTAATCTGCCAGCAGCTAAATATTTTCCTTGCCACTTTTCGGCATTTATACCAGCTACGGCGGAAAAATTATGAACCCCATTAAACGTTTTATTATATTTCAGCAACCCTGAATAATATTGGTAAAAGAATTCATTGGCAACAGTGAGATATCCAGGGTTATTCTGGGTGAGGTCAGAGGGATTAGTTGGACTTAGCGTTGTTTGGGTAGCTGAAACTGTTTGCTGAGCCTTGTTGCCGAACCAATCGTAGGTCTGCACGAGGTTTACCCATCTTTCCTGCCTGTATTGTTCATCCTGGTAAGAAGCCATCCCTTCAAAACTTAGGTCTTTCACTATTTTGACGGTGGCTTTCAGGTCTATTCTTCCGGTAAGATCGCTCTTGTTATCTCTTCCACCATCGGAAGTGGCTGCTACAGGCTGCCTGTCTCCTACTGTGCCATAGTCGGCATACCATTCTCCGTAGGGGTTTTTAGCGGGGAAGAACGGCATTTCCTGCCCATATACGGCTGCATCGAGCCCGACGGAAGGAGATCTGGTAACTGCATCCACCATGCTAATGCCTGTTTCCAGCTTTATCCTGTCCGATAGTTTATAATCGTAGTTAAAGCGTAAGTTATATTGCTTTTGTCCGTCGTAAGCGGTAGCGAGGGTTGCCTGGTTGTCGGCGTAGCCAAAAGAAAGGCGGTAGCCGGATACATCTGTTCTGTTAGAGATACTTAGGTTATGCTGGTATGAATACCGTTGGGCAAACATTTCGGTAATGCGATTGGCATTGCCCAGGTAAATATTGCCCCAGTATTGCGTCTGATACATACCTTCAACGCCCTGTTGCATTTTCTGCATATTGGCTAAAGAAGCCCAGCCCCACCAGTTGGGTGTTGTCTCTTCCTTATTGGCTTCGATCCACATGGTGGCATATTGTTGCATATTGGGTGAAAAAGCGGTGATACCATTGGTAGTGGTCCGGATATTATTGCTATACTCGACCTTGACCTTGCCTTTGCCTCTTTTGGAGGTCACCAGGATAACCCCATTGGCGGCCCTGGAGCCGTAAATGGAAGCGGCGGCATCTTTTAATATGCTGATGCTTTCGATGTCATCGGGGTTCATATTCTGAAAGGAATAGTAGTTCAAGGCAGGCACCCCGTCGATGATGATCAGCGGAGAGCCGCCATTTACAGAGGTAGCGCCCCGTATCTGAAAGGCCAGTCCTTCGTTACCGGGTCTTGGGGAGGTACGGGTTACCAGCAAACCGGGAGTTTGTCCCTGCAAGGACAGGCCGACATTGGTGACGGCCCTGTCTTCAAAGACCTGGCTGCTTACCTGCTCTACGGCGCCGGTGAGGGTGGCTTTTTTCTGGGTGCCATAGCCCACTACAATTATATCATTCAGATCTCCGGATTTGGGTTTTAAGGAAATGTCCCAATGCGTATGGGTACCTACCTCTTGTTCGAAGGGGATAAATCCTACATAGGTGAATACAAGCACCGATCTGGCCGAGGGGACGTTGATGGTATATTTTCCGTCCTCCCCGGTCACTTTGGAGATATTTTCATTTTTTACCCTAACCGTGACGCCGGTCAATGTGACGCCATTGGCATCTTTCACCAGGCCGGATACCGTTATGGGTGTGGTCTGTGAATAAGCATTGTTGAAAAGGGAGAGTAAGATCCAGCAGAGAATAGCCGGGAGGCGCAAACGCGGACCGCGGTCTTTGATTTTGAAGTCAAGTTTTGTCATAATGGCAAGTTTTCGTTGTTAAGCTGTTAGCCTGCCACAATTATCGCAAGAATTAAGGGAAGGGAGGGGGGGGCTGGGGGGCAATCAAGGGGGGTAAAAATCAAAAAAGACCCTGTCTGAGGGTCCTGGTGATGGTAATGAGTGGATGGACGACGGGTGATCCTGGTGGTGGGGGTGGGTGGAAGGTGAATCAGCGGCGGGCAAAGCCGTCACTGATATTGTTTTTTTTGATATACATCTCCCTGTATTTACGGATGAAATCGGAAGGGTTCATCCCGAAAAGCTTAGAGAATTGTTCTCTAAAATATTTAAGGTCCTGGATTCCTACCCGGAAGGAGATTTCCTTTATTTGGAGGTCTGTTTGTATCATTAATTCGGCGGCTTTTCTCAGCCGGATATACCTTATAAATTCGGAGATGGACAGGCCGGAAATAGATTTCACCTTTTTAGAGAGCTTCCAGCGGCTCATGCATATTTCCTGTGTGAAGGTAGTGAGGGAAAAGTCGTCCTCTTCCATGTGTTCTTCAATAATAGCGATGCATTTTGAAAGAAATGCGCTGTATTCTTCCGGGATCTTTACGCTATTATTCTGCAGTGTTACTTCATTAAAAAAATATTGTTTAAGCGTATTCCGGCCTTTAAGGATGCTTTTGATCCGCGCCACCAGTAATTCGCTTTCAAAAGGTTTGGTAATATAATCGTCGGCTCCGCATTCTATTCCTTTGAGTTTTATCTCAGGAGAGGAGCTACTGGTCAGCAAAATGATGGGGATATGGCTTAAAGACGGCAGTTCTTTCATTTTCGAGCAAAACTCGACCCCACTCATTCCCGGCATTACCACATCGCAAACGATGATATCGGGTTCTGATTCCATTACGATTTCGAACCCTTTGACTGCATCATTAGCCTCATAAATAATAAAGGTGTCTTTTATCAGCTGCTTAATATAATGTCTCAATTCCACATCATCGTCGATCAGCAGGATGGCCGCTTTGTCCGTAACAACATTGCCTGACAATAGGTTATCCATTTCGGGACCGGTAGTGGACGATACCGTTTCGATGGGCTCAATCACTAATTCCTTCAATAAAGGGGAGTTAGCATGTTCTCTCTCCCCGTTCTGACGGGAGGAGGCGTCGGGGCAGGTATTTCCCTTGGAAGCCGGGGGCGCAAACCCGGGATTGCCTTTAGGCAGCAGGATACTGAAAACCGTTCCTTCGTTTAATTTGCTGGTATAGGTTAAATTACCGTGATGGAGATCGACGTATTTTTTTGTAAGGTAGAGCCCGATCCCGAATCCGCTTGGAGAGGCTGTATCATTTGCCTCCTGGATCCGGTAAAACTTCTCAAATAATCTGGCCCCTGTTCCTTCGGGAATCCCCCGGCCGCTGTCTTTCACTACTATTTCCACTTTTTCATTTTGTTCGGGTTCGTTTTGTTGGGATTCATTTTGTTCAGATAATATCAGGCTTATACTACCCTGATCCGGGGTGAATTTGATGGCGTTCGATAATAGATTGAACAGGACAATCTCCATTTTTTCCCGGTCCGCATACATGTAAATATCTTCTCCGCATTCAAAATGGCTTTGTAATGACTTGGCTTTCAACTGGTTGTTAAAACACAGAAATACTTCCCGGCAGACATCCGTTATATTCAGCCATTCCGGCTTTAATTCGGATATTTCGTCTTCTGCGGCTTTGAATAACAGGAGCTGGTCTACCAGGCTTAGCAAGCGGCGGGTATTACGATATACGGAACTGATATCGATCAGGTCTATATTCTTACCATTGTTATGCAACAGTTCTTTGATCGGGTTGACGATGAGCGTTAATGGGGTTCTTAATTCATGGGAAATATTGGTAAAGAAGGAAATTTTCTTCTCGTTCAGTTCTTTGGTGAATTTAACTTCATACTCCAGCCGGGTCTGTTTTTTGTGATACCATAAATAGGCATAAAGGACGCCTGCCGCCAGTGCCGTGTAGAGGAGATAGGCCCACCAGGTGCGATACCAGGGGGGAAGTACGGTAATATATATTATTTTTTCCTTTGTATTCCAGATCCCGGAGGCATTGGTCGATTTAATTTCGAGCATATATTCCCCTTCGTTAAGGTGGGGATAGTTGATCGTTCTCCCTTTGTTTACATAATTCCAGGATTTATCCCATCCTTTAAGGTAATAAGCGTATTGAATTTTTTCCGGCAGAGAATATTCCAGCGCCACGTAATCTAAAGAAAGTATTGTTTTATCATAAGGCAACCTGATATGGTCGATAGTATAGATGTTAGCGGCCTTTTCGCTAAATTCACTGTTGGCATTAACCGGTGTATTAAACACTCTTAGGCCGGTGATCAATAAGGGCGGGAAATCCTGGAACTGACGGATACTGTCGGGATTGAAAATATTAAAGCCTTTGATTCCGCCAAAGAGCATTTCGCCTGAAGTCAGTCGTGTGGAAGCATTGTAATAGAACTGATTGGACTGAAGGCCATCGCTTGCATAAAAGTTCTCGAATTTACCGGTCGATGGGTTAAGCTTCGATATGCCATTATAGGTGCTCACCCAGATATTCCCTTTTCGATCTTCTTCAATATTCAGTACGGTATTATTACAAAGACCGTTTTCTTCGGTATAATTGGTGAAATGGTCTGAGGTTTTGTCATAGCACATTAATCCTTTTCCATAAGTACCGATCCACAATTTTCCAGTATTGCTTTTATGCAGCGCCCTTATGGTGGTGTTCAGATTATATGACCGGGTGATGCCGCTTCTTTTGTTCACATAGAGCAGGCTTGTGAAGCCCCCCATCCATAAATTCTCTTCATTATCTTCTGTAATGGAAAGAATATCGGAGTTGATTGCAAAAGGGGCCGGGATAAAGCTATTCTTATTGTTATCATATTTATATAATCTATCCAGCACCAAATCAGGGTAATCCCCTTTGAGACAAGTCGCCCATATATTTTTTTCTCCATCCAGGTAGAGTTTCCAAACGGCATCATTCCCGGTCTTGTCGAATGGTATATTTTCAAAATGGCCGGTAGCTTTATTGAATTTATTTACACCACTCCCAAAAGTGCTGATCCAGATGTTCTGCTGGTTATCATTGATGATACTGGAGACCTGGTTATTGTTGATAGAATGATGGTCTCCCGGGGTATGCACATAATTTGAAAAGCGGCCTGACTTCCTGTTCCAGACACTGATGCCTCCTCCGTCGGTTCCGATCCATATATTTTTATTTTCATCCTCACAAAAAGAAAAAGTAAAATTATTGACCAGGCTATTATTATAAGGGTCATGCGCGATCGTCTTAAACTGGCTTATTTTATTGTCTATCACATTAATTCCGCCTCTCAAGGTCCCGATCCATTTCCGGGACTGCTCGTCTTCATAGATCGTATTGATCGCGTCACTGGATAAGGTTCCGGGGTTCCCTTGTTTCATAAGATGGTACTGTCCGGCGCCAAACACATCGATGACGGCTATGCCATCTCCATCCGAGGCCAGCCATAACTGCCTGTTCTTATCAAAATGGATATCCGAGATTATGCTGTTGTTCAAGGTATTATCCTTCAGTGTCCATTTCTCTACCTTATTGGATCGGGTAGTATAGAAAAAGAGACCTTCTTTAGTTCCTATCCAGAAATTCCCATTAAAATCCTGTTTGATACAGTTGGCGCTTGGAAAGCCATTTCCCTTGATAACAAGGGACCTGGTTTTATGATCGTAGAAACATAATCCATATAGGTCAAGCAGGAGCCATGCGTTATTTTCGTCGTCGATGGTTATGGCAGTTGCCGAATATTGGGAGATTTTTTTGTTGTTACGGTCGGTCAGTGGGATTTGTATAGCCGCTTTGGATTTGTTCCCGTAAAACAGAAGGCCGAGATCTGATGAGCAAATAAAGATATTACCGTTCTTATCTCCTTTAATGTCCTTTGCATCTTTATCATAGAGCTGTGTTTTGCCGGACCTGTCACCGTATGGGATATAGAAAATATTGGAGAATTGCAGCGTTTTATTATCTAAAACACCTATTCCTTTTTCCGTACCTACCCAAAGGTTCCCTGTATTATCCTCATTTAACGTGGTAATCCGATCATTCGGAAGAGAAGTAAGATCGCCGGATTTGTTTCTAAACTGTTGAAAGGTATAGCCATCGAAACGGTTGAGTCCGTCCAGGGTTCCGAACCACATAAACCCAAATCTGTCCTTATAAATGGCGGTAACCGTATTATTTGACAATCCCTGTTCTATACCAAGGTATGAAACGGGTTCCGGGCTGGCAGTATTATGAATACCCAATACCAGGTAAACAAGGCAAACAATCGTATAAAGCTTCATAAATTAGTCCTGGCAAAAAATTAAAAGCGCATTATATCATGTAAATGTATAAAAACCGGTTATAATTATACAAACTTTTTACTATACTGAAATAGGTTTATTCCCATTCAGGGGTCCATCGATATATCCCTCAGGGTTTTACAACAAGGCAAACGTTTGCACAAAAACTGTCAAAAAGGGGGGGCGCCGTAGTCCCCGCTAAAATATTTTTCTTTTAATGTTAAAATTACACTTAATTTTAGGTAAGCCATCAACCTTCTATCCTGTGATTGCCTGAGAATAAACGATGCTAAAATTGCTGCTATAGGAAATGAATAGCTCTGAGATAAATATTGACCAATCCAGTTGGACAGGCTTGTTGAACGGTGATAAGGATGCCTTATACCAGTTATATACCAACTACTATCACACCCTCCTTTTTATTGGTTTGAAACATACTCCGGATGCCGGTCTCGTAAAAGATGTCATCCAACAGCAGTTCCTCTATTTTTGGGAAATGAGGAGTTCCCTGCGGGTCGCCAGGAATGTAAGGAGTTATATAATCATCTCTTTCCTGAGGAGGCTGACCAATGACTGGGTGAAGGCACGGAAAACGGTGCGCCTGGAAGTGGCCTGGAGTAAGAAGGAAGAAGAAGATTTCTTTGAAACTTCCCCGGAAGAAAAGCTGATTGAACGAAATAACACCGAACTGGTCAGTAAAAACCTCGCCGGCCTGATCAATGCCCTGCCTGCCCGTCAGCGGGAATTGATCATCCTTAAATTTTATGAGGGAATGGGATATGAGGACATTGCCCGGAAGACTGGTCTTACCCGAAGGACCATTTACAATAAGATACATGAAGCCCTCGCCAAAATAAAGAACGAAGCTCTTCAAATCCCCGCCAGATCGGGCATCCGATCGAATTTCCTGTTGATCGCGGCACTAATTTCTTTTTTTTTTAGAAAATAAGGGTAAAAATCCCCGCCTTCTCACTCTACTTTAAGGAGGGGGTAACGAATCCCCTGGCCGAATCACACCATGCAAAACCTGTATCACTCGGTAGAAGATTTGCTTAAAGATGAATCATTTTCCAGCTATTGCCGGGGGGGGAATGAACAGGATATCCAATACTGGCAAAATTACCTGGTCCAAAATCCCGGGAAAAGAGAGCTGATAGAAGAGGCCGTAAGACAATACCGTTTGCTTTTTAATACGATCGCGGACCTTGATCTCCGGGAGCAGCTGGATCAGCTTCAGCGTAAGATAGAATTGAATGAGGCCGCTCCGGTATATTCCATGAATGACCGGCCTTCTTCCATCAACGACCGGTCTGCCCGCCGTGGGATTGGCTTTTACAGGTGGAAAATCATGACCGCCGCCGCGATATTACTGGTTATTGCCGGATGGTACCTGTTTCGTCCTAAACAGGCGCCATTACCGGGGAAGACAGAGGCAAGATATGCCAGCAAGCCAGGGGAAAAAAAGATATTCCAGTTGCCCGATGGGACACAGGTCACCATGAATGCCGGCAGTGAGATCACCCTGAACAAAACCTATGGGCAGGACACCCGGGAAGTGTTTTTAAGAGGAGAAGCCTTCTTTGACGTCCACCAGAACAAGAACTCCCCCTTCATCGTTCACACGGCGGATATGGACATCAGGGCTCTGGGAACGGCCTTTAATGTGAGGTCTTACTTAGGAGATAAGATGGCTGAAACGGCGTTGATACGCGGCCTGGTGGAAATCACCCTGAAAAAGGAAAATAATAAAAAGATCCTGCTGCATCCCAATGAAAAAATTTCCTGGAAACAAGATGCGGAAACAGAGGAGGAGAAGCCTGCCTCCCCCACCCCGGCGATAAAGCAAGTGGCTGCCCCGGAACAGGTGATTATCGTTCCCGTGAAAAAAATGGAGGATGGAACGGCACAGGAGCTGGCCTGGGCGAACAATAGTCTTGTCTTTGACGACGAGGGCTTTGATGAAATCGGTCCCCGGCTGGAAAGATGGTATGGAGTGAAGATCATTTTCGGGTCTGATTCTGAGGATGTTAAACGATATCATTTTACCGCCACCTTTAAAAAGGAAAAGATAGAGCGGGTACTCGACATTTTAAAAACTACAAAGGAATTTAATTATGAATTCGATGGTGACCGGACTATACTGATCCATAAATAAGTAAAAAGGGAAGATGTTGACGCATCTCCCCTCATTTAAAGCTGAAGCAGGCTGCACTGTTTATATACGCCTGTTTCCATTATTAATCTTTAAACAATTAAAGGTATGAAAAAAAACCATCCCTCAGGGGATACCTTGCTAACAGCACTGCTTGTCAAAGTCTTAAGGATTATGAAACTAACGACTGCTTTGTTAATTATTGGGTGTCTGCATGTTGCCGCCAACGGCTTCTCCCAGGACGCTAAAGTGACCCTTAACCTGAAAGATGTCAGCATCCCGCACCTTTTTAAGGCGATCGAGAAAAAGACCACCTACCGGTTTGCTTACAGTAATGACATTCTTCCCCAGACTTTCCTGGTGACCGTTGCCGTGAAGGAGGAACTGGTCTCGGCTGTTTTAAAATCGGCGCTTGAAAATACGGGGCTGAAATTCGATCTTATAGACGATGAAGTGATCGTGGTTTCAAAAGCGGTCACCGGAAATGCCGTTATCACCCTCACCGGGAAAGTAACGGATGAATCCGGCAATCCCCTGACGGGGGTTTCGGTATATGTAAAAGGAACCCCTTCCATCGGCACGGTGACCAATGAAAAAGGGTTTTTCCGCCTGGAAACGCCGCAGGATGCGTCTGCTCTTATTTTTTCATCCGTCGGCATGGAGACCGCCGAAATACCTATCAGGGGAAAAATGGAAATAAATGTTTCCCTGAAAAAGGCTATTTCCCAGCAGCAGGAGATAGTGGTGATCGGATATGGCACCCAAAAGAAAGGAGATGTTACCGGCTCGGTGGCATCGGTAAAAGCGGAGAATTTCATTAAAGGAAGTGTAGTAGATGCCGGTCAGTTACTCCAGGGAAAGATAGCCGGATTAGCCGTCATATCCCCCAATGGCGATCCCACCGGCTCCACCCAGATACTTTTGCGTGGGCAAACAACCTTGATGGGCGCCAACCAGAACCCGTTGGTCCTGATCGATGGGATTCCCGGGGATATGAGGACGGTGTCAACCCAGGATATTGAATCCATCGATGTCTTAAAGGATGGTGCTGCTGCCGCTATTTATGGGACCCGTGGCACCAACGGGGTCATCCTGATCACGACAAAAAGAGCGGGGGCCAATAATAGAAGTTCCGTTGAATATAGCTCCTATGTAGGTACACAAACCATCGCCAGGAAGCTTAATTTATCCACTGCGGCCGATTTCAGGGCACAAATAAAGGCAGGTTATCGCAAAACGGAAATGCCGGACAATGGCGCCAGTACGGATTGGCTGAAACAAATCACCCGAAAACCCCTGATCCAGTCTCATAATTTAACGTTTCGTGGTGGTAATTCAACAACGAATGCCCTGGTAAGCCTTAACTATAACAATGCGCAAGGCATGTTTTCAAAGTCTTATAACCAGATATTCTCAGGACGGGCTGATTTTAACCATAGCATGTTTAATAATATGCTGAAAATTAATGTGAACCTGCTTAGCTCCTCCCGCAAATGGAATGGTTTTAACTCAAACATTTACAGGCAGGCGACGCTGCAAAACCCCACGTCCCCCGTTAAGAATGCCGATGGGACATGGTTCCAGGAACTTACCAAATTTGACTATGAAAACCCTGTATCCGATTTGATGGAGAGTGATGGAGAATCAGATGAGCAAAACGCCCGGTATAAAGGTTCTATCGTCTTTACACCGCTTACTGGCTTAAAGCTTTCCGGGGTCTTCTCATACGGTAAGAGGACCAGTGAAAACGGGTATGCGGAGACTAAGCAAAATGTGTCCACGTTGCGTGACGGGAAAAATGGTACTGCCAGTGTTGGAGGAGACCAATCCATCGACCGCCTGGCCGAATTGACCGCTGAATATTCAAAGTCTGTCGGGAAGCATAATTTTATGATCCTTGGCGGATATAGTTACCAGGAGAATGATTATAATAGTCATTCTATGTCAAACTGGGATTTCCCTACCGACAGATTTAGCTGGAATGATATAGGTCTTGGCCGGGCCATCAGCAGCGGGGACTATCAGGGGCTGATCAACAGCTTCCGAAGTGCAACGAATTTAGTTGGTTTTTTTGGCAGGGTGACCTACAACTATGACCAAAGATATCTCTTGATGGCAAGTGTCCGCCGCGAAGAAGCCAGCCAGTTATGGGGCACCAAAAATCCCTGGGGAACCTTCCCGGCTATTTCGGCAGGCTGGAGAATTTCCAAAGAATCTTTTATGCGTGACCAGAAACTTTTTGATGACTTAAAGATAAGGGCTGGTTATGGGGTTACAGGGTCTCAACCATCGGATCTGTTCCGTGGGGTAGCAGTAGTCGGATACGGTGGATTTGTGTTATCGAATGGAAGCTGGATACAGACACTTACTCCGACGCAAAATGCCAACCCGAATTTAAAATGGGAAGAAAAACGTGAGACCAATGTCGGCCTTGATTTCAGCATGCTGAATAGCCGCATTAGCGGTAGTATCGATTATTATAACCGCCAGATCCACAACCTTCTTTTTTTATATGACGTTCCCAGCCCTCCCAACCTCTATAACCAGACGCTGGCCAACGTAGGGACTATGGAAAACAAGGGATTGGAAGTGATGCTCAACTTTGTTCCCATTAAAACAAAGGATTTCGAATGGAATACGAGTGTCAGTTATTCTACCAACAGCAATAAATTAGTAAGCCTGTCGAACGATGTTTATAAGACATCGACCAATTATTTACAGGTTGGGGCCATATTCCCTCCTATTCAGACCTTTTCCCATCTGTTAAGAGTGGGGGGACCTGTTGGTGATTTCTATGGTTTTAAAGTAAGAGACATTGGGAACGATCCGGCTGATGTCGCCAACTACGGTCAGTGGGTTTATGAAGGCAGTGATGGGAAATCAGTAAAATACTCGAACCTCACCCACTCTTTTGGGGATAAAAGAGTAATTGGTAATGGCCTTCCAAAGTTTTATGCCGGGTGGAACAATAACTTCCGGTACAAACACTGGGATTTAAGTATTACGCAAAGAGGCGCCTTCAAATTCCAGGTGGCCAACTTACAGCGTATGATGCTCGAAAATCCTACCCAGATCCAGTACAACGTCCTTACATCCACTTTCAATAAAGTGTATGGGAAGACCCAATTAAAATCGCCGGTGGAATTCAACAGCTATTATATCGAGAACGGAGATTATTGGAAGATCGATAATATCACGCTGGGATATAGCTTTAACCAGACAGGTATTAAGTATATCCAATCGGCCCGGTTTTATGTAGCGGCCCTCAATGCCTTTATCCTTACCGGTTATAAAGGGATAGACCCTGAAGTAAGTTTACGGAATGGAACCTCTTATGCTCAATCCGGGGTAGCTCAAACCCCTACAGCAGGTCTGGACCCTGGAGTCGATGGGCCCTGGAAGTATCCGACCACCCGTACATTCAGCGTTGGTCTTAATGTAACTTTTTGATGGACCACAGGTCCATCGGCCGAAGGCCAATAATTAGCCCTTTTTGTCCCTGGGGTTAATTTTCAGAGAACCATAGGGACAAAAATCATTAATTACTACAGCAATGAAAAAGTTAAAATATATTACATATACCGGAACGACTCTCCTTGTTCTTTTTATGGTCTTGCTTGCGGCATGTACCAAACTGAAAAGCACCTCCTATAATCAGATTATAGCGAGTGAATTTACCCCTACTTCTTCAGATCTGGCTGCCCTGGCAGGAGCGGGTTATGTGGACTGGCGTGGCCTTCTCCTGCAATGGAATACCCTTTACAGGGCTCAGGAGGTTTCCGGGGATGAGATGCTGACGCCCGCGCGCCCGAATGGATGGGTGGATGGCGGCGTATACCGCAGGATACATGAACATAAATGGACGACCGACGATGATATCGTGATAAATATCTGGACAAGGGCCTACCAGGGGGTTACTGATTGTAACCGGATTATTTACCAGGTGCAGGCGGGCCTTATTCCTGTTGCAGCAGCGGATACGACAGCGCTGATCGCCGAAATGAAACTTTTGAGGGCGTCCTATTATTGGGTTTTGTGCGATTGTTATGGGAATGTCCCGATCGTGGACAAGTTTAATGTGCCTGCAGGCTATTTGCCAAAACAAAATACCCGGCAGGAGGTGTATAATTTTATTGTGAATGACCTGATCACCAATATTCCGCTTGTCAGCACCGCCAACAGTACCGCGACCTATGGTAAATTTAACAAATGGGCAGGTCTTGCTTTACTGGCTAAAATGTACCTGAATGCGGGCGTTTATACAGGTACCCCGGCATGGGACAAGTGTATCACTGTATGCGATACCATTATCAATTCGTCCCAATTCATTTTGGAAAGCAACCAAAAGAATGTGTTTATAACCGAGAATCAAAATTCAAAGGAGATCATTTTTGCCTTGCCATTCGATTCTAAGTATGTAGCTGATTGGAACTCCTTTGATGTTCACATGCAGACGCTGGAACCAGAGAACCAGGCGACCTATAATCTTAAGTATTCTCCCTGGGGGGGTGTCTGCGCTGTGCCGCAATTTATCAGTACATTCGATACGGTAGACAGCCGCTACCAGGATAACTATATCAAAGGGCAGCAGTTTACGGCTACCGGGGATAGTATATTTGGTACAATGGGGGTATTTACCGGAAAGCCATTGGCTTATCGTAATTATGTTCCCGGTGTCGATATATCGGATGAAGTGGATGGTTTCCGTTTGGGTAAATTCGAAATAGCGATGGGAGCTACTAATCGTTTGAGTAATGACTGGCCGCTTTTCCGATATGCCGATATATTGATGATGAAGGCGGAGTCTTTATTGCGGAGTGGGGATGCCAATGGGGCAGCTACCTTAGTAACGCAGGTTCGTGAAAGGGATTTTAAATCAGATCCTGCCAAAGCCATTGTTACCGGCGCCGATCTGTCACAAGGCAGCAGTTATAGCTATGGGCTTAGAAATCATTTGGACTCTACTTATGAGGGGGGGGCTGATATTGTATACGGCCGTTTTCTCGACGAGTTAGGTTGGGAGTTTCACCAGGAAGCCCGTCGCAGGTCGGATATGATCCGGTTTGGGGCTTTTACCAGTAAATCATGGTTATCCCATTCACCGAATGGCGATTACAGGGCGCTCTTCCCCATACCGAGAACCGAGATTGCTAAAAATGCAAATCTTGTTCAAAATTCCGGATATTAAGTGTATTATTGACATTAATATGCGTAATAAATATCTAAAACCACTCGTGGCCATGCTGTTCGTTTTTCAGCATGGCCTTTCACAAAGCTATCAAAAGACAGACTTAGGGATAAAGTCAACCATTCAATCGGTGCAGGTGGAGATTCAGTTTTTCAATCCGGGAACGGTGCGGATTTTGAAGTCACCGGAAGGGGTTCCTTTCGAAAAAAAGAGCCTTTCGGTCATTAAAGAACCGATTAAGACCGATCTTAAAATTACAGAAGAGGGAAATAAAGTTGTATTGGAGTCTTCGGCCATGAAGGTTCAATTGGATGTACAGACAGGTAAGATCAGCTATTTTACCCTTCCCGGAGAACCTCTTTTTACTGAAAAGGACTATGGCATTCAGTTTACCCCGGTGCAGGATGTAGATACGAAAACCTTCCTTGTCCGTCAGGCATTTCTATTAGACAAAGGGGAAGCTATTTATGGTTTAGGCCAGCATCAGAAGGGAATGATGAATCAACGTATGCAAAAGCTTTTCCTCCGGCAGGACAATATGCAGATCTGTATTCCTTTCTTTCAGTCGGTAAAAGGCTATGGGTTGTTCTGGGATAACTATTCCGCTACGACTTTTGTCGATAATTGGCAGGAAACCTCTTTCGAATCGGAGGTGGGTGACTGTGCTGATTATTACTTTATGTATGGGGGCAATGCCGATGGCGTAGTGGCGCAAATGCGTAGTCTTACCGGGCAGGCACCCATGTTCCCCCATTGGGCTTTTGGTTTTTGGCAGAGCAGGGAGCGCTATAGAAGCCAGGATGAAACCGTCGGGGTAGTACAGAAATACCGTTCTTTGAAAGTGCCGTTGGATGGCATCGTTCAGGACTGGCAATATTGGAGCTCCGATGATGCGTACTGGAATTCTACCGAATTCGGCAATCCGGGGTTTCCCAATCCCAAAGGGATGATCGACAGTATCCATCGGTTAAACGCCCATGTTATCATTTCCGTATGGCCTTCTTTCGGGCCGAAAACGGCCCTTTACCAGGAGTTCAAGCAAAAAAACATGCTCCTGAATTTTACCACCTGGCCGCCGCCCTCCGGAGACAGGCCTTATGATCCCTATAACCCGGAAGCGCGGGATATCTATTGGAATCATATGAATAAGAATATTTTTTCTTTGGGCATGGATGGGTGGTGGCTGGATTCATCCGAACCGGATCATATGGATAGTAAGGAGGAGGACTTTGATAACAGCACCTGGCTGGGTTCCTACCGCAAGGTATGCAATGCCTTCCCGCTCATGACTGTCGGCGGGGTCTCCGACCACCAGCGGGCTACGACATCCGATAAGCGGGTGTTTATTTTAACCCGTTCGGCCTTTGCGGGGCAGCAACGTTATGGCGCCACTTCCTGGTCGGGCGATGTGCAATCGAGTTGGAATGCATTGGGTAAGCAGATTTCCGGTGGTCTGAACCTTTCTCTTTGTGCGATACCCTATTGGAATAGCGATATCGGGGGTTTTTTCGCCGGAAGATGGCAGGGTATAAAGGACGTTGGTTTCCAGGAATTATACGTGCGTTGGTTTCAATTTGGGGCGTTCTGCCCGATGATGCGTTCCCATGGAACCGATATTCCCCGGGAGATCTATAATTTTGGCGGGAAGGGGTACTGGGCTTATGATGTTCAGGAGAAATTCATCGGCCTTCGTTACCGCCTGTTGCCCTACATCTATTCTACGGCATGGGATATAACGGCGAACGCTTCCACCATGATGCGGGCTTTGGCGATGGATTTCGGCCGGGATCAAAAAGTATGGGATATAAATAATGAGTACCTGTTTGGAAAATCTTTCCTTGTTTGTCCGGTGACAGAATCGCTGTACGTGAGGGATGAAAACGGTAACAGGCGAACTGATTTCGATTCAGTAAGGTCGCAAACCATTTATTTGCCTGCAGGCGCTGACTGGATTGATTTCTGGACGGGAGAGAAAGTGAAAGGGGGGCAGGCATTAAGCCGCAATGTTCCTATCGATATCATGCCTTTATATGTAAAAGCGGGGTCGATCGTACCCATGGGACCTTTTATACAATATGCCAATGAGAAGAAACCTGCAGAGCTGGAAATCAGGATTTATGAAGGGGCTGATGGGAGTTTTACGCTGTATGAGGATGAAAACGACAATTACAACTACGAAAAAGGTGTTTTTGCTACCATACCGTTGAAATGGAATGACCAATCGAAAGAGTTGACGATCGGGGAAAGAAAAGGAAGTTTTCCGGGTATGCTGTCCAACAGGGTCTTCCAAATAGTTCTGGTGAATAAGAAGAATGGAATAGGACCCGGTATGGCATCGACCTTTAATAAGGTGGTAAAATATAGCGGGAAGGCGATGTCTGTAAAATTGTAAGCTGACAGGTGCAAGCCGGCAAGTGAAAGCCGGAGTAAAATTTGGAGCTATGAAGAATGTTTTTGTTGCCGCCTTATTAATTGCTGCTTCATTAATTGCTGCGTCCTCAGTTGGTGCGCAGATGCCTCCCAAAATAAGCCTATTCAGGTTGCAGGAGGTGCAGTTACTTCCCGGCATTTTCAAAGATGCTGAAAATACCGACCTGAAGTATATGATGGCATTAGACCCGGACAGGCTGTTGGCTCCTTTCTTGCGGGAAGCCGGCCTGCCTCCTAAGGCGGAAAGTTATGGTAACTGGGAGAATAGCGGATTGGATGGTCATATCGGAGGGCATTATCTCTCGGCCTTATCACTTATGTATGCCTCTACGGGGGACAATAAAGTGCTGGAACGATTGAATTACCTACTTGGTGAGTTAAAAAAATGCCAGGATAAAAATGGGGATGGTTATTTGGGCGGAGTTCCCGGCAGCCGGGCCTTATGGGCTGAAATATTTAAGGGTAATGTCGGGGTAATTAAACAAAAATGGGTGCCGCTCTATAATATCCATAAAGCATTTGCGGGCTTGCGGGATGCTTATTTGTATACCGGCAATTTAGTGGCAAAGGAAATGCTCCTGAAATTCAGCGATTGGTTTGTCCGTCTGGCAAATAGTCTTACGGAGCAACAGATGCAGGATATGTTGCAAACAGAACATGGCGGGCCCAATGAGGTGTTGGCGGATGTAGCCGCTCTTACCGGAGATAAGAAATACCTGGATGCTGCCTGTAAGTTCTCGCATAAGGCGATACTGGAACCCCTGGAGCATAAGGAGGATAAACTTACCCATTTACATGCGAATACGCAGATCCCTAAAGTGATAGGGTTTGAGCGTATTGCCCAGGTCGGCGGGGATCGTTCTTATTCCCAGGCGGCGAGCTTCTTTTGGGAAACCGTAGTCGGGCACAGGACCTGTGCCATAGGGGGAAACAGCGTAAGGGAGCATTTTCATCCGGCCGATGATTTCTCCTCAATGATGACCAGCGAGCAGGGGCCCGAGACCTGCAACACCTATAACATGCTCAAGCTGACCAGGATGTTGTATCAAACGGACGGGTCGGGGAAATATATTGATTATTACGAACGGGCCTTGTACAATCATATCCTTTCCACGCAACATCCCGGTACGGGTGGTTTTGTATATTTTACCCCGATGCGACCTGGTCATTACAGGGTCTATTCCCAACCGCAAACCAGTTTCTGGTGTTGTGTGGGATCGGGGATGGAAAACCATGCAAAATATGGAGAACTCATTTATGCCCATGATGAGAACGATTTATTCGTCAATCTGTTTATTCCTTCTCGTTTGAACTGGAAAGAGAAAGGCCTTGTCCTTGAGCAGCAAACTCTTTTCCCGGACGAAGAAAAGACTTCGTTAGTAATAGAAGCTGTAAAAAAGCCGGATTTTACGCTGAGAATAAGGTATCCGGTTTGGGTGCAACCCGGTAAGTTGACAATTAGTGTAAATGGGCACCCTATCGGGGGAGTTGAGGCGCAGGGGGGCATGACGCAGGGAGTTGTGGGTCAGGCAGGCATGGTGCAGGGGGGGTATGTCGTCCTTAAACGGATATGGAAAAAAGGCGACAAAATAGTAGTTACCTTACCTATGCAAACCACTACGGAGCGATTGCCTGATGGGAGTGATTATGTAGCCGTACTCCATGGTCCGATAGTCCTGGCTGCCAAAACGGACAGCACCGGTTTGACAGGTCTTTTTGCAGACGACAGCCGGATGGGGCATGTCGCGAATGGTCAACAGTACCCATTGCAGGACATGCCGGTGTTTGTCAGCGATAGTACCAATATTGCTTCTCTTATCCATGCTGAGCCCAATAAGACCTTAACATTTACCGCGTCCGATTTGATTTATCCTTCAACGTATAAAAACCTGGAATTAATTCCGTTCTTCCGATTGCATGACTCCCGGTATGTGATTTATTGGCAGACCGTAACGCCCGGGAAGCTGGCGGAAACACAGCAAAAAACAGCCAACCAGGAAGCTGAGAAACAAAAACTGGCGGAAAGTACCGTTGACGTTGTTATTGCAGGCGAGCAGCAGCCCGAATCGGATCATTTTATCGAAAGCGAAAATTCAACTACCGGAGTTACGAAAGACCGGCATTGGCGCGATGCGAAGGGATGGTTCAGCTACAGAATGACGGATAAAGAAAAGCAGGCCGGAAGATTGCGGGTTACTTATTCCGGTGGTGACAAAAATCGCCGCTTTAATATCCTGGTTAATGAGCAGCTCATAGCAACGGTAGATCCAGATAGCATTCATGGCAGCGTTCCTGACGACATTTCTGGCAATGATTTGTATTCCGTTGATTACCTTATTCCGGAGAAAGTTTTGCAACAGGCTAATGGAATATTAAGGGTGACCTTTTCAGCCACCGCAGGATTTGCAACTGGGAGCGTTTATGAGGTGAGGTTACTTAAGGGCGGCGGCCAGGTTTTTAAACCTGCTCCGACCGGCAAGCCCATCAGTCCTGATCTTTTTGGGATCTTTTTCGAGGATCTTAACTATGCTGCCGATGGCGGTCTGTATGCGGAATTGGTCCAGAACCGTTCTTTTGAATATACGAATGCCGAGGTCAACAACTGGAATGCGCTTACCTCCTGGGAGCTGGTCGCCCGGGGTGGCGGCAAGGGAACGATTGCCGTGGATTCGGCCGATCCGCTTCATTTTAACAACCCGCACTATGCCGTTCTGAACGTGGAAAGTGGGGGCGCCGGTGTAGGTCTTATGAATAGCGGCTTCGATGGGATCGTTCTCAAAGCCGGAGAAAAATATAATTTATCCTTGTTTGCCCGACAGACAGCCGGGCAGGCTGCTCCGCTGGTGGTGGTGTTGGAAAGCAAGATCGGTATTGTTTATGGCAAGGCGACTCTCTCCAAACTGACAAAAAACTGGGCCAACTATACTGCGACGATCTCATCCGGTAATACCGATGACAGCGCCCGGCTGCTGGTGTTTACTACGGGAGCGGGTGTATTTCACCTGGATATGATCTCTTTATTTCCGCAGGCAACATTCCATAACCGGTCCAACGGGCTTCGTGCGGACCTGGCGCAGGTGATTGCCGGTCTACACCCGAAATTTATGCGTTTTCCGGGTGGATGCCTGGCGCATGGCAATGGGCTGGGCAATATGTATCGCTGGAAGAACACTATCGGACCGGTGGAGCAGAGAAAGGAGCAGTCCAATATCTGGCGTTATAACCAGACGGCGGGACTGGGCTATTTCGAGTATTTCCAGTTCTGTGAAGATATCGGCGCCAAGCCGTTGCCGGTCATTCCAGCCGGGGTTTGTTGCCAGAATTCCGGTCATAGCAATGGTACGGGGCAGCGTGGTCTGCCAATGGATCAGATGCCCGATTATGTCCAGGAGGTCCTGGACCTGATCGAATACGCTAATGGCCCGGTGGAGTCCACCTGGGGAGCCAGGCGGGCGGCGGCGGGACACCCCCTACCCTTTCACCTGGAATACCTGGGTGTTGGCAATGAGGATGCACAGACGCCTGTATTCCGGGAACGGTGGAAAATGGTCTTTGATGCCATACATGCGAAGCATCCGGAGATCACTGTCATCGGCACTGTCGGGCCATCGCCCTCGGGCCCGGATTATGAGGAGGGATGGAAGTTCGCCCATGAGCAGCGCATTCCCTTTGTTGACGAGCATTATTACCTGGAGCCCGATCAGTTCCTGGCCATGCAGGACCGCTACGATTCCTACGACCGTACTAAATCGAAGATCTATCTCGGCGAGTATGCAGCGCGTGATATTGACCAGAAGAATACCCTACGATCGGCTCTGGCAGAGGCCGCGTATATGACTTCGCTTGAACGCAATGGCGATGTCGTCCGGCTTGCCTCTTATGCCCCCTTGCTTGCCCGGGAGGGTCACACGCAGTGGACGCCCGATCTCATTTATTTTACCGGCACCGGTGTTTGTCCGACGGTGAATTACTATGTGCAGCAGCTGTTTTCCACGAACCAGGGGGATCTTTATTATTCCAATATTATTACTCCGGCATCGGATGTTGTTTCGGCGTCAGATGCTGCGAAAAAGACTTTTGCAACATCTTGTGTAAAGGACAGTAAAACAGGCGATCTGATCCTCAAACTGGTGAATGCGGGTCCTGTAGCTATACAGGTCCGGGGAGATCTTTCCGGTCTTGGGCGGATCCATCCGAAGGCTACCTGCACGGTTCTGACCGGTGCGCCGCTGGCGGAGGATACTTTTACCAATCCACGGAACGTTGTTCCGGAGACGTCGGATTTTGTGGCGGGGAAATCTTTTGCTTATGAGGTCCCACCCTATTCATTAATTGTAATCAGAATAAAAACAAACTGATTTTTCTTGAAAATGCATTTTCCCTGTTGCAGCTGGCAGCTATCGATCAGCATTTTTTTCTGCGCATGATCATAAAACCTAAGATAGACCCACTCCATCCAGCACCTGTGCCTGCAACAGTATGCCAGCCGCAATCAGGAAAATACATTTTTTCATATTTATTGGGGGTATCCGGGGTTTTGCGTCAGGTTGTGATTATTATCTCTATCGTATTTCGGAATGGGATATAAAGCCGCATTGGTTGTCCATCCTGTTTTTTCGGCGCCCAATACGGCATCGGCACGGCCGGTCCTTCTTAGGTCATTCCAGCGATGCCCGTATTCGCCAAAAAGCTCGATCCTGCGCTCCTGCTCTATAGCCAGCAAAATATCGGCCTGCGTCGTCGCGGTGGTGTTGGCCAGCCCCGCACGATTACGGATCACATTATCAGTTTAGTTACCTGCCTACCATTGCTGAATTACATGATGTATTCATAGCGGACTTTGTTACCAATCCATTTACCCTGAATGGCAAGAGCATCAAAATTGATCAAAGGCCGGCGCGAGTAACTCAGTACAAGCCATATTGTGAGACCTTTTTCCATTTGATTTCCCGCGATGTTAAGATAGCAGGGATGAGGTTTTATGAGAGCGAGCGGGCTAATAGGATACATTGGATTAAACCAATATTACAAAATCATGCTAGTAACCGTATTTATTACTATAGGTGGAAAGATGAACGAGGTATTTGCAAAGAACATTTTTGGTATTTTGCGAAGGACTATATGGTAGTCACTAAGGAAGTGGAACCCGATTTAAGGATAGTTACCGCGTTTTGCGTAGATAAAGATTCCCGACCTGTTTATTTTGAAAGATATGCCAACTTCAGAGATGGAAGAGGGACTTGTTAAAAAAAACGCACCCCGTAAGTGCGTAGCGCAAATGGGCTTTGCGTGGCCATGTCCTTCACCCTCTGGGCAATGACACCACAAATATAAAATAATTATTTTAAAAGTATTTAAAAAACATAAAATAAACATTAAATAAACAAACCCGACAAATCATTAATAATCAGCCACATATGATTCCAACATGATATTCAGCAAATAACATTTCAATATCATGATGAATTTTAAAGTAAACAGTAGATCAATCCTCAGCGGCGAATAATGTCTAAAATCCCTTCATTACCAATGATCATCATTCCATGACGGTCGGTACTGATCCCTTTTTCCAACCGATAGGTATATTTTGGACGGGCGCCCTCCATAATGGTAGGCAGGTAACTAAACTGAAGATTGTTTGGCTCTTCCTTAAGGGTCTCCCCTACTTCGGTGATATGCGTGGAAATAACGAACCAACAATTGTTGTATCCGGAGAAAGTTGCCGTCACGGCCAGGGTGGCGTCATAAGCATCCTTAACATTGGTGCCCTTAAAGAGCTCATCGAAAATGACCACCAGGGCCTTGCCGCTGCTGACCTCGGCTGCCACCTGTTTGACCCGCTGTACCTCCGCATAGAAATGACTATATCCAAGACTTAAATTGTCCGGTACGTTGATGGAGGAGCAGAGACCATCTTTCACAGAGAATACCATTTCCGCGGCGGCAACGGGGAAGCCCATATGCGCCAGGTAGATAGCGGTCCCGAAAGCCTTCATGAGGGTGGATTTACCGGCCATATTCGCGCCTGTCAGGAAGAGGACATTGCTTTCGGGTCCCATCGTTATCGCATTACCCACCCCTTTGTCCAGGGCAGGATGCCGCAGGTCGACCGCACGGAAGATAGCGTCTCTTTTTGGCAGCGCCTGCGCATAGGTGAATCCTTTTTGCCGGGCTACTTTGCTCACAGCGATACCGAGATCAAGTTCATACAGGATTTCACAAAGATGACTGATCTCTTTATATAAAGTATGTCCAAAGAGATGGTGATATCGGGCGACCATCTGCCAGGAGAGAGAGACGGCGCCCCGGCCAACAGCGCCCTGATCAGCGGCCAGGTCTGCGAGCCGGGGATCGGCCAGGATGCGCTGCGCAGTGCTGAGTTGCCCGTGTATAGGGCTGATCTCCTTTTCGTCGAACTGACCCAGCCATTGCCGGCAGCCGTGGAGAAAATCCATGGTAGTCTGCACACCCTGTCTGATAGGACCGTAGGATTCGTCTTTTACAACCGCCTCCATGATCCGCCGGCGCAGGATGCCGGTTGTTGTCACCAGTTTGTTCCCACCCGAACCCGCATTCAGATATTCTTCTACCAGGCCAAGCTGCTGTCTGGTGAAAGGGAAGTCAAGCGCCTTGCCCTGTAAGTAAAGGAATACGCTGCTGCGCCGGTTGATCTCCTGCGGGTCTGACAAGGGTTGCCGGAACATGGCGTCCAGCAATCTCTCTGCGCCCCCGGTCTGCACCTGGTTGAAGAGGCTGTAAACAGAACCCGGCTTGTATTTGCCGGTGAGGTTCAGATCGTCCAGTGTCTGCTTGTCCGCTGTAAATCCGATAGCAGGGCCAGCCGCAAACCCGTCCTTATCGCCGGAGGTTTTCGGGGTACCGTTTCTCAGTATATCAAGGACGCCTTCATTGTTGATGATGACCATGCCATGCCGGTCGGCGGTGATGCCCTTTTCTAATTTATAGGAGTAGACGGGCGTTGATCCTTTCATCCGGGTAGGCAGGTAGATAAAATCGATATTCGGGCATTGCTGCGCCAACACCTCTCCCGCCTCGATGATATGCGTGGAAAGAACCAATATGGAGTCCCGTCTCCCGGCAAAGGCAGCTGTCAGGGCAATAGTAGCCTCATAGGCGTCTTTTACATTCGTTCCCCGGAAAAGTTCGTCGAAAATGACAAAGAGCCTCCTGCCTTGTCCCAACTCTCCGGCGATTTTTTTAATACGCTGTACTTCGGCATAAAAGTGACTGGCGCCCATGCCAAGATCATCCGGCAAATTGATGGTCGAATAAATACCATCCAGCACGGAAAACTCCATCCGGCTTGCCGGGACAGGGAATCCCATATGGGCAAGGAACAGGGTTATGCCCAGGGTCTTCATAAAAGTGGATTTCCCCGCCATATTGGCCCCGGTGAGGAAAAGAACATGGTTATCGGCCGTTATATCCAGCGTATTGGGAATGGCCTGC
Organism: Puia sp.; assembly: GCA_035555335.1. Classification (GTDB taxonomy): domain Bacteria; phylum Bacteroidota; class Bacteroidia; order Chitinophagales; family Chitinophagaceae; genus Puia. The sequence goes on along the minus strand of DATMGS010000023.1, from coordinate 4,271 downwards.
TTTACCTGTGGATGATAAATGCCCTGCATACTGACCCGATGTTCACCCGCCGGCAGCGCAAGGGGGAATACAAACTTTCTTTCGACAGCCACCTGGCCGACGGAAATGTAAACGTCCAACTGATAAATGTGCTGCAACAGCCGTCGGATTCCCTCCCGGTGACGGAAACGCAGGTAGTTGTCATAGGTAACTACGCGGGCATAAGGCAGCTTGCTTTTACGCTGTTCTTTCAGCAAGGCTGGCAGTCCTTCGGCTGCCAGCAACGTTTGGATAGCTGCCTTTTCGGATTGATAGGGCGAGGCGGTTCCGACCTCTTTCAAAAAAGAGTGCAGGTTCTGAAAGATTTCTATAAGGGCCGTGATCCCTCTGTAAAGGGTCTTGTATTCATTGTCTTCCGCTATCAGGCTCGTCAGCCTTTCTCCCAGGTTTTGCTGTTCCCCCGACAGCCGGGTCCTTTCATCGGTGATGGAAAGATATCGTTCGGCAATGTCGAATAACTCCCTTTGGAAAGGGAAAGAAGTCCCAGTGGAAGAAAAGTGTTGAAAGATAGCGCTGCGCCGGTTGATGGAAGATGCATCGGACAGCGGATGACGGAACATTTCTTCCAGCAAGGCCGCTCCATTGCGGGTGGCCGTGCGCTGGAAGACGCCGGCTATCGAATCTTCGCCGGACCTGCCAAAGATATTCAGGTCGTTGAGGGTCTGTTGGTCTGTCGTGAAACTCATAGTTAGTTCTATTTTCTTTTACGCCTGATCAGCAGGATCGCGCCTCCGATGAGCAGGAGCCCGGGCAGGATGCCCAATAGCAATATCTTCAGGAAGGTCAGCCCGGCGCTGGTCAATTCGAGGCTGTTGTCTTTTGACTTTGGACGGGAACTGTCGATAGGAAACTCCCCATTGCTAAACCAGCTAAATATAGCGGTGCTAAAGTCAAAATTGCAGGTCCTGGGACTGAAGCGGTTCAGTTCCGAGTTGCTGAGGAAATCCGCATCACCGGAGACGACTATACGCTGTTGTTTCCCATTGATCATGCGGGTAAGTCCCAGCACGGCCGGTAGAGGCCCTTTTTGGTCTCCGTCTGCGGGAGAATAGATTATCTCTGGAAAGGGAGTTTTTGGCTTAGCACCTTCCGTATTCTCAGCCGCCTCGATCTCATCGGCATTTGGCCGAACTTTCTTATTCCAACTGGATTTTCCATCTGTCATCAATAGCGGGGTGACCGTAAAAGGACCATTGCTGTCATAAGAGAGCGCCGCTGCTCCGCGAACGGTTACACACAAGCTGTCTTCCGCGTCCCCGTGTAACGTCCTGGTCAGGTTAGCTCCGAAAGGAGTCAGGAATGGCTGCACCAGCTCCGGCGAAAAATCCTTCGTCTTCTGCACCAGCATACCGTCCAGGAGGTGAACGCCCAGTGGCTGCAGGATAGGATTCAGGATGGCCTGCTTACCCGGCTCCCCGGCTATCAGCAGGTTGCCGCCGGCAGCGATGTATCGCTGAATTTTCAGGAGAACGGCCGTATCAAAAGTGACTTTGGGATCGGCGATGACCAGGGCGGCAATATCCGTCGGGATCTCCTGGTCTTTGAGGGAGACCGTCTCCACATCAAAGCCCTGATTGATGAGTGAATACCGGAAAGTGATACTATTCGTGAGGGACTTGTAATGCCTGTCTCCTATTTTGTCGATGCTGCGTTCCAGCTCTCCCTGTACAAACGCGATCTTCGGCATTGCAGCCTGCATGAGCCTTTTCAGGGCGGCAGCAGTCTCCGTCTCCGACGGGAAGACCATCTGATCATCGAAGAGCCGGAGAAAGGTTGTCCGGCCTTTGTACTTCAACTGCATGACATACCGGTTCTGCTCCGGCCGCAGATCGATCAGCTTCCGCATCTCCGCAGGTGTCTTAAACTTATCCAGGCTGAGCTTCATCGACTTGGCATATTGTTCAGCCAGTGTTTGCACCGTCTTGCCGGGATTGTATTTAAAGAGGTTCTTGTCCCCGGTGCTGTCATAAAAATAGACATAGTTGAACTTTATATTTGGCTTGAAACGGAGATAAGGTTCCCATCGGGCCATGTCCTGGTTACGCTTATCGGGCATCCCATACCAGAAACGACCATCGAGCAGGTTGATATAGGATGTGACTTCAATAGGTTCATCACCCGTCTCTTTGAGGATCTTTTGGGCGCTGGCAGCCAATGTCATCGTTTTGGTGGCGGTGACGTCGAAGTAACCGATAAAGCCGGGACGGGAGGTGGTATACCCCAGCACCAGTGCGCCCACTACGATGAGCACATAACGGCCGGCCTTGACGAACGTAGGTTTTGACTCCCGGTCCGACTGCAGCTTGTAAATGCTGAACCCTAAAAAGATAAAGATGATCACTGAAAAGTACAGGATATCCTTGGTCGTGATCAGTCCCAGAAGCATATGGTCCACCCTTCCCGAGATGGATAAAAAGTAGGCCAGGTCCCTTACAAAGTCTATATCCTGCCACAGGGTCCCGATATAGTTCAGGACAGCCAGCAACACCAGAGTGCTCAGCGCTGCCACCACCTGGTACGAGGTCAGGCAGGACATGAACAGACCGATGGCGGCATACGCGCACAGCAGCAGGTAAATGCCGAACAGTCCCGAGAATAACAGCCCTGCATCAGCCGCATGGATATTGGACAGCCCGAAAAGGACCATCAGCAAAAGAGCGATCACCAGCAAGAGGTTATAGAACATCATGGCCAGGAATTTCCCGAAAATGATCTCTTTTATTTTTATCGGAGAAGAATACAACAGCTTGATCGTCCCGCCGTTGATCTCCCGGCTCATCAGCCCCATGGTCAGCAGCGGCAGATACAGATATAAGTTCCTCACCAGGGAAGGCCAGATGCCGTATTGCGGCGCAAATATTTTGGAAGTCAGGTAAGTCAGGTACCTCAGATTTTCGCCTCCCATTTCCTGCTGTGTCAGGTAATTTTCAATCGTGCCGGTATAAACAAGCCCGCACTGGAACAGGAATGCTACCAATAAAAACCAGGCTATCGGGGAATAGAACAGCTGGGCCAGCTCTGTCTTTGCAATTTCAAATGTCGTCTTCATCAGTTTAGTTTTATTCGCTTACGCCGACGACCTATGGCCGTCCGGAATAATTTGATAATTGGGCAAATATTTCATCGATGGAACTCTTCTCCAGATTGATCTCCCGGAGTCGCCAGCCATGCGATACGCTGGCTGCGACTATCCTTTCCGTGATCTCCCCGTCACCGCTGAAGTACAGCCGCAGTTGACGTTCGGTGAGGAAGTCCGCCTTGGTCACCCCCGGGATCTGCAACAGTACCGATGACGGGGGCGGGTTTTCCAGGTATAGTAAAATGCTGTGCGGCTCCACATAATTATTGAAGGCATCCATGGAATCGGAAAATACGATCTTGCCGCTATCGATCATTTTGATCTCCTTACACAGCACCTGTACTTCGGAAAGAACGTGCGAGGAGAAGATCACCGCCCTGTCGGCGGCGATCTCTTTTATCAAAGCCCTAACCTCGATGATCTGATTAGGATCGAGACCATTGGTTGGTTCGTCCAGTACGACCAGCTGGGGCCGGTGGATGATGGCCTGAGCGATGCCTACGCGCTGACGGTAACCGCCGGAAAGGTTACGGATGAGGCGGTCGCTGAAATGCGCGATGCCGCAGCGTTCTTTGGCGTCTTCGAGTGCGGGTCTGATCTCTGCTTTTTTCATTTTGCGAAGATTGGCGCAATAGACGAGGTATTCGTCGACGGTCAGGTCCATGTACAGGGGTGGGTTCTGGGGCAGGAATCCGATAAGCTTTTTTGCGGCCTCGGGTTCTTTGCGCATGTCGATGCCACCGATGAAGACATTCCCTTCGGTCTGGTTCAGGGCTCCGCAGAGGATGTTCATGGTGGTGGATTTGCCTGCTCCGTTGGAGCCAAGCAGTCCTACGATGCCGCTCTGGCTGATCTCGATGTTGATGTCCCGTATAGCCCAGCTGCTGGCATACTTATGGGACAGGTGCTCAATTTTTACAATTGCATTTGGCATACTATGGAGGAAATGAAATTTATAACCGGTCATTGGCAGGCCGGCCTTTGGATGAACGAATGGGGTTGTTCAGGACACTCAACGAGTAAATCCAAGCATTTCAGCCTGAAGTTCTCACAGAACCGGACGTGAGGCTCACGCCTCATCCGGCTCCTATTATCCAACCGATGGCAGTGCGCCAATGGTCCAGTGAGCGAATAAATAGGGTTGTTTCAGGCT
>DATMGS010000022.1:0-36421 GCA_035555335.1 Puia sp. | reverse complement strand
CCTACCGTTCCAACCTTCCCGGCCAAAGCAGTCTCCTAATCATCCACTTACGGTATCCTCCTGCTCCTTATAACCTATACTATACGCTCTATAGCCCCCCATATACAAAAAGAGGGTGTCTCAACTTTTGAGACACCCTCTCTTCATGTATAATTATAATATATTACCAGCTGCCGCCGGCGCCACCGCCGCCACCGCTGCCGCCTCCGAATCCACCAAAGCCGCCGCCACCGCCGCCACTATCTCCTCCACCCCAGCCGCCGCCGCCCCTGCTACCGCTTCCCAGCATGGTGCCTAACAGAAAAGGTAACATACCGCCGCCGCCAAAGAGCCCTCCGCCACCGCCTCTTCCCCCCCCGCCACGGCCGATGAAAAGGAAGACGACAATCAGGATGATAACGATCAGCCCGACAAGATTACCGCCGCCCGAGCCGCCTCTGCGCGTGTGTTTTACATAGCCCTGTGGCGCTTTGTATTCGCCGGCTGCCGCCTTGATGATCGCGTCGGCCGCCTGATCGAATCCCCGGTAATAATTATCCCCGCTATTGCCTTTGAAATTGGGCAGGATCTCATTGTCTACAATCGATTTAGCCGTGATATCCGGCACCGAACCTTCCATACCGTACCCCGTAGCGATATATACTTTACGTTCCTGGATAGCGGCCAGGATGATCAGTCCGTTATTCGTCTTTTTATTTCCCACTCCCCACGATCTAAGTATTCCCAGGGCATAGTCTTCAATCGAAGCATCCCCGATGGTAGACACAGTAACCACCGCTATCTGGACAGAGGTGCTGTCATCATACGCCACCAGTTTTCGTTCCAACGACATCACCTGGTCAGGCGTCATTACATGGGCGAGATCATTCACCAGCCGCGGAGGGTCGGGTTTCGGCGGGACCGTCTGTCCATAGCCCGACTTTCCCAGCATCAGCAAGAGAGAAACAGAAAGGAGGACTACTGATAGGATCTTCTTCATTACACTCATTCGCTTGATTTATTTGCCAAACACGATATCGTCGGGTAATTCATTTTTATCGGTACCCTTGTCATAAGGAAAATGCGTGTACAAGGCTTCGCCGATCTCAGTCACTACCAGGGCTATGCCTTCAGCATAGTTGGCTTTATTAAAATGCGACAGGATCAGCTTTACCTTTTCATTCCAAAAGGCCGTCCCCACTTTTTCATGAATTCCTTTGTCTCCGTAGAGGGCCAGTTGCCTGTCTTTCAAGGCTACATAGACCAGGACGGCATTTCGGGCGTCCGTCTTTTCCATTTTCAGCCCGGCGAAAATCTCTGTCGCCCTGTCGAGGGGATTCACGAAACGGCAATGGCTTTCCACAAACACACGTATTTCGCCACTCGTCCGCTTCTCAGCCGCTTGTATAGATCCTACGACCTGCTGTTTTTCAGTCTCTGTAAAAAGTTCTTTCCGGCGAAAAAATGGGATGTGCAATGCAGGAAATTTATGATGAGGAAATATCCGGCTGCCACCGGGAAATGACCGATGACAGCCGGAGACTATTATTTACTTGATGTTGAACTGGATATCAGGGGCATTCTCGCTACCGGGATCGGATTTGTAATAGGGTTTTTCATGGTAGCCGAATATGCCGGCAAAGATGTTGTTCGGGAAAGTCTTTACCTTAAGGTTATACGAATTCACCGTAGCGTTGAAGTCCCGGCGCGCCACATTGATGCGATTTTCAGTACCCTCGATATTGGTCTGGAAATCCTGGAAGGATTTGGTGGTCTTCAGATCCGGGTAAGCTTCCGCAACCGCCATCAGCCGGCTGAACGATCCCTGCAGCTGGCCCTGAGCCTGCTGGTACCTGGCCAGAGAGGCAGAGTCATTGATATCTACGGTCACACTGGTAGCTTTAGACCGGGCAGTGATCACCTCTTTCAAAGTGGATTTCTCAAAATTGGCAGATCCCTCGATGGTCTTCACCACGCTATTGTACAGATCCGTACGACGCTGGTAATTGGTCTCTACATTACTCCAGGCATTTTTGACCCCCTGATCTACCTGTACCAATCCATTGTAACTATTACAGCCACAACCTCCCAACAATAAAACAAAAATCACTACAACTATTAATGTCAGATTCTTCGTGCTCATTTTTTTTGATTTTAGGTTAACGCTCTCAAAAGTAAGATTTTTGCTTTTGCAAGAAGCTTAAATTAGGCAGGGCGGGGTTTTATCTCATTTAAGTTTGCCAAAAGCATCGGCGAGTTGCCGGATCCTGCCGGTAGACAGTCGTTTATCTCCTGCGGCGATGACTATACGATACCGGAAAATAACGGTATCGCCCTTCTTCAGATGGAAATTCAACGTTTCTTTCCCATTACTGAAGATCTTCTGTCCCAATGGGTTAGCAGCGAATAGCCCATATCCCCGGGCATGCCAGTAGGTGGGATAGCCCGGATTGGCCGGATGGTCGATGATTGCGACACTGAGAGTATCCTGCTGCTTTTTACCATATAACAGGCACCAGTCAGCCCGGGTCCCCCAGGCGCTATCACCCTTTCTACCTTTCTCCGTCAGGTAATCGCCGTTGATATCCGGCGCATTGCCGGCCGCTACTTTGGTAATATTCCCTTTATCGTCCACGAATTGCCCCGGTGTATTGGAAGGGATCTGCAATTCACGGGTAACCCTTAATCCCAGTAAGCCGTCTTTGGCATCCGGCATGGCAATATCCTGTCGGGCAGTGAGGGTGGTCATACGATCAATCACCCTTTCAGCGCCGTTGGCGCTAAAAGTATAGGTCGTCAGCTCATTTAAAAGGACATTTTGCTGCTGGTCTGTCCAATTGGCGCTGTATTGCAGGGTCCCTTTTTCCGGACCACTCTCGGCCCGGAGGATCTTATCTGTCCGTATCCAGCCGTACTGACGCTTTTTTTCAGCGGGGATGGCATAAGAGTTATTCCAGAAATCCAGCCCGTTGACGTTCTCATAATTAAACCAGAGACCTATATGATGAGGATGGTCAACGGGCTCGCCTGTCCGGGGTTGTAGGGGAAATCCCCGGGTGATCAACTGTCCATCGGGAGCGTAGATGGGATAAAGGGTTGGCTTCTCCAGGGTGTCAGGATAGATAAACTCCGTAAAGGGCCGGCCTCCGGCCAGGATCGTGACTTTATGGGCGTCGGAGCTCAGTGTCAGGGTAATGGGCTCAATGGCGTGCCGGCTGCGGGTCGAGGGATCACTGTCAGATTGAGCAAAAAGTTGTATCGGAAGAAAGGATAGCCAGAAAAAGAGTAGGGGCAATCCTTTATGGGAATAAGGTCCGAAAGCAATCATATTAAAGGTATTTTTTAAGTGAGGAGCCCTCTTTACCTAATTATAATGCAGAGTCTGCCTCTGATAATATTCTAAATTAGTAAATTTATCGGGTAGACGGCGGGATAAATCTTCTGTCTGCGATTGTCTTGATCCATCACTAAAAATTCATTGTAACATGACAACGACCCGAAGAGATTTTATCCGCAAAAGTTCTATGGCCGGCATGGCCAGTTATATGGGTGCATTAGGCCTCAGCGCCAGCAGTTATCGCAGGATCATCGGCGCCAACGACCGGGTAAGGGTCGGTGTAGTGGGATTCTCCGACCGGCATCGCAACGATCATATTCCCGCCTTCATGAAATCGAATCAGGAATTGAATTTCGACATCATTGCCGTATCGGATATCTGGAAGAAAAGAAGAGAAGAAGGGAAGGATTTCCTGGCTGCGAAGTTTGGTCATTCCATACAAGCCTGCGTCAACAACGATGAGTTGTATGCGATCAAGGAAGTCGACGCCGTCATGATCAGCACAGCGGATTTTCAGCATGCGTATCATACGGTGGAAGCGGTGAAAGCAGGTAGGGATACCTATACCGAAAAGCCACTCGCCGAAACGATGGAGGACAACCGGGCCGTGCTGCAAGCCGTAAAGCAATCCGGAAAGATCGTGCAGATCGGTTCGCAACGGCGGAGCGGGGATACTTATAAGGCAGCAGCAGATTTTATCAAAGAGGGGAAATTCGGACCTATTGTGATGGTAGAGCTAACCTGGAATGTCAATCAGCCGGGGCGTTGGCGCAGGCCTGCCCTGGTCTCCCAGATGAGGGAAGAAGATACGGACTGGAAACGGTTTCTCATCAACCGTCCTTATGAGCCGTTCGATGCCCGCAAACACCTGGAGTTTCGCTTGTTCTGGCCCTATTCTTCCGGTATTCCCGGGCAATGGATGAGCCACCAGATCGATACGGTGCACTGGTTCTCGGGCCTACCTCATCCCCGCAGTGTTTCAGCGAACGGGGGAATCTATGCCTGGAAGGACGGACGTAAGAATGCGGATACGCTTACGGCGGTATTCGATTATGGTCCGCTGGATGATCTTTCGACAGGGTTCCAGGTGCTGTTCACTTCGCGGCAGACCAATTCCGAAGGAGAAACCAAAGAGATCTATTTTTCCAATGGAGGCACGCTCAACCTGGATACCAACAAAATATCGCCGGCAGGAGGTTTAAAAGAGAATTATGCCAAGGCGATGAGTATGCCGCCCAACTTATTGCCCGAGCTATCCCTGAAGGAGATGGCCGTGAAAATATCTACGGATGCCAGCACGGGAGGCGATCCGCTAACAACGTCGCATGTACGCAACTGGATGGAATGTGTCCGAAGCCGGAAACAGCCCAATGCGCCTATCGAAGCCGGCTATAATCATGCTATCGCGGTGATCATGGCCAATGCGGCTTATCGCACCGGAGAAAGGGTGACCTTCGATGAGAAGACGCAGGAAGTGATGGCCGGAGGAAAGGTGTTTAAATATTAAGATCGAGGTTGCTAAACTGAACTACTCTATAATGAAAACATTGGTGTTAACCGGAAAGAACGAACCGCTGGTATTACAGGAAAGGGCCAATTGGCAGATTGCGGAAGGAGAGGCGCTGATAAGAGTCCATGCGGCCGCCCTGAATCACCGGGATGTCTGGATCCAGAAGGGGCAATATGCAGGGCTCAAATATCCTACCATTCCGGGTTCGGACGGAGCCGGGGTGGTGATGGAAATTGGAGGAACGGAAGGCGGGGCCGCAAAGAGCTGGATCGGAAAAGAAGTGATCATTAATCCGGCCCTGAACTGGGGGGACCATGCCTCGCATCAGGATCAGAAGGCGTTCCGCATACTGGGTCTGCCGGATGACGGCACTTTTGCAGAGTATGTAAGAGTGCCGGTGACGAGCCTGGCAGAGAAGCCTCCTCACTTATCTTTTGAAGAGGCGGCGGCCCTCCCCCTGGCGGGAGTTACGGCCTACCGGGCTGTGTTCACCCGGGCCCGGTTGAAGATGGGAGCCGAAGCAGCGGGGGCGGGTCACACGACCGGGAACGCCGGAGAGAAAGTCCTGATTACGGGGATTGGCGGCGGCGTCGCTTTGTTTGCATTGCAATATGCGATAGCGGCCGGCGCACAGGTATATGTCACGTCAGGCAGCGATGAAAAGATCGATAAAGCGATGGCCCTGGGCGCCCTGGGCGGAGTCAATTACAAAAAACCGGATTGGGTGGAGATCCTACGATCGCTGGCAGGTTCTTTTGATGTCACCATTGACGGCGCGGCCGGCGAAGGTATGGACGATCTTTTCGATCTCGCCTCCCCGGGGGGAAGGGTCGTATTTTATGGCTCTACGCAGGGCAATCCTTCCAACCTCGTGGCCAGACGGATATTCTGGAAGCAGCTGGATGTGCTCGGGACTACGATGGGCAGCCCCGAAGACTTCCGTGCGATGATCTCGTTCGTGCAGAAGCATGCGATCCGGCCCGTAGTCGACAAGATATTCCCTTTCGAAGAAGGAGAAGCCGCATTGCGGTGGATGGACGATGCCCGGCAGTTCGGGAAGATCGTGATCAAGGTCAGATAAGAAAAAAGGAAGCAGCCGGGCTGCTGCACCAATAAGAAGGGGCTGTATCGATGGATACAGCCCCTTTCATTTATAAGATCGATAGAAAATTATCCTTTGATAGCTGCGATGCCTGGCAATACCTTGCCTTCAAAATATTCCAGCAGGGCTCCGCCACCGGTAGAGACATAGCTTACTTTATCGGCATAGCCGAATTGATTGACGGCAGCTACCGAATCTCCGCCACCTACCAGGGAAAAAGCGCCCTTTGCGGTGGCTTCTGCCACGGCTTTGGCGATCGCCTTGGTACCATGTTGAAACTTCTTCATTTCGAAGACGCCCATCGGGCCATTCCATAGAATAGTTTTGGACCGATGCAGTACGTTGGTAAACTGTTCGCAGGCATTCTCTCCGATATCCAGCCCCATCCATCCATCGGGTATGTTATTGCTGGGAGCAGAGGAATCGTTGGCATTCGCATCGAATTTATCGGCAATAATGGAATCCGAAGGCAGGTGAATGCGGACGCCCTTGGCCTCGGCTTTTTTCAGCAGATCTCTGGCTGTATCCAGGCGATCGTCTTCACAAAGGGAGTTTCCGATCTTGCCTCCCTGAGCCTTCATAAACGTATAAGCCATCCCGCCACCGATGATGATATCAGTAGCCCGCTCCAGCAGGTTCTCTATGATGAGTATTTTATCGGATACCTTGGCGCCGCCGATGATGGCGGTAAAGGGTCTCTCCGATTGGTGCATTACTTTTTCCGCGCTGCTGACCTCGCTCTCCATGAGCAGGCCGAACATCCTTTTCTCTTTGGAGAAGAATTCAGCGATCACCGCAGTGGAAGCATGAGCCCGATGGGCTGTTCCAAAGGCATCGTTGACATACACATCTCCCAGCTTGGCCAGTTTCTGCGCAAAAGCCTTATCACCTTTCTCCTCTTCTTTGTAGAAGCGAAGGTTCTCCAGCAACAGGACTTCTCCGGACCGCAGCATGCCGGCCGTCATATAGGCTTGTTCGCCGATGCAGTCATTGGCAAAGAGCACGGGCACGGTAGCTGCCGAAGGCTGGCCGGGTTTTTCGGGAGCGTTGAGCAGCTCCTGTAAATGCGGGACCAGGTGTTTTAATGAATATTTTTCTGTAGGTCCGTCTTTTGGGCGGCCAAGGTGGCTCATCAGGATAACACTGCCGCCGTCGGCAAGGATCTTTTTGATGGTAGGCATAGACGCCCGCATGCGGGTGTCGTCGGTGATCTCATATTTATCGTTCAAGGGAACGTTGAAATCCACCCGGATCAGGGCTTTTTCATTCGCAAAGTTGTGCTGGCTGAATTGGCTCATAAATAATAATAAAAGTAAAGCGGCCCGGTGTATACACCGGGCCGCCTGAGTAAATCTTATTTGGAAATCAATTTGGCAAAATAGTGCAGGCTGCGGACAAGTTGGCTAACATAGCTCATTTCATTGTCATACCAGCTCACGGTCTTTACCAGCTGATGGTCACCGGCGCTATTGACCCTTGTCTGGGTAGCATCGAACAGGGAACCGTAGGTGATGCCGACGATATCGCTGCTGACGATCTCATCTTCGGTATATCCGAAGCTTTCGTTAGCGGCGGCCTTCATGGCGGCGTTTACTTCTTCGAGGGTTACTTTCTTATCCAGGATAGTCACCAGTTCGGTAAGGGAACCGGTAAGGACGGGGACGCGCTGAGCGCCTCCATCGAGTTTACCTTTCAGTTTGGGCAGAACCAGGCCGATAGCCTTGGCAGCGCCGGTGCTGTTGGGGACGATGTTCGCGGCTGCGGCCCTGGCGCGGCGCAGATCACCTTTGGGGTGGGGAGCATCCTGTGTATTCTGGTCATTGGTATAAGCATGGATCGTCGTCATCAGGCCACTGACGATACCGAATTTGTCATCCAGTACTTTTGCCATGGGCGCCAGACAGTTGGTCGTACAGGAAGCGCAGCTGATGATCGTTTCGCTGCCGTCGAGAATGTCATGGTTCACATTGAAAACGATGGTCTTCATGTCACCGGTAGCGGGAGCGGAAATGACGACTCTTTTGGCGCCGGCGGTCAGATGTAAAGCAGCTTTTTCCTTATCGGTGAAGAAGCCGGTACATTCCAATACTACGTCTACGTCATGCTGTTTCCAGGGAATTTCAGCGGGACTTTTCTGAGCATATATTTTAACTTCCTTGCCATTGACGACAATAGAATTCTCGGTCGCTTTTATATCCTGTTCAAAACGGCCCTGCGCGCTGTCATATTTCAGCAGGTGAGCCAATACCTTAGGACTGGTCAGATCATTAATCGCCACTACTTCTATTCCTTCCAGACCGTGAATCTGGCGATAGGCCAAACGTCCGATCCTGCCAAAACCATTGATAGCAACTTTAACTGTGCTCATAACTAAAGAATTTGAATTTTAATTTAAGGCAGCTAAGTTACACTTTTGAGAGGTTACGGTGTTGTAAATTTTTGGCTATCAATTTTAAAGATCTTCTAAATTTCTTGTATCCAGGGGCTTGTTCGACCGGAATGGACGTTGGACATAATAGGATTGGGGGAAATGGGCCGGCAGCGGCGAGGCGGTTACCGGGTGAGGTTGGGACGAGGAGCAAGTCCTGGATTCAGGCTTGCCGGGAAGGGGTGGATTGCAGGAGAAGAGGGAGCTTTCCCGCAAGACGATTCTGGAAGCTGGTGGGTTTGGTCCGGCAGCAGGTAAGCCTTTTGGGAAAATTTGGGAGCGTATTCCGGAAGCGGGGCCTGTTTGGAAGCGGTAAAATGCTGTCTGGACGGCATTTATGAAGAATTGTAAAACTAAGCTTGTAAAAAATTTGGCAGTATTTCCAGTTGCCTATATCTTTGCACTCCTTTAGCGAAAAAACCGATGAAGCTATCGGGCGAAAGCGAAGATAGCGAACAAGGCAAAGCGAGGAACGGTACTTTGACAAAGTTCAACCAAAATGCCGCGTTGGTCAATCGGTTAAGACGCCTCCCTTTCACGGAGGAATGAGGGGTTCGACTCCCCTACGCGGTACAACATGCTAAGTTTAGCAAAAAATCATCAGGCTGATCTACCAAGATCGGCCTTTTTTCTTTTATGCTCAGATAGTTATGAATCAACGCCGGATGGATCATAGGTGATCATAGGTGTTCGAAGTACCGGATCATGTTGAAAAGTTGGGGGATTTATTTGCCTGATTAATAAACAGGGGCAAATTCACTCACAAACTCAACTGCGATCGAACTAGTGCCATCTTTCAGGTCTGCTCTGATACTACTTAGATTTACTTGGCCGATTGGAATCGTTGCTGAAGCGGGTGCGCCAATCATAGATTAATACCAGGATACCAACCACTTTTAGCCAAGAATGCTTTAGGGTCTTTTATTTCAATGATCTCCCGGATAGCGGCTTGTTTATCTGTAGCGTGTTGATAATAGCTCTTGACGATGCGGTATCCAACCCAATAGCCAATGTCGCCCGACTTATCCATCGTACCATTATACAGCCAGCTTGTTAGGTCGCGCTTATCCTCGTCAGCAAGAAATGAGGTCTCGATCTCAGCTTCGTGTCCGCGGACAATCACAGCCAGCTGTATATTACTCAAACCGCCTGAAATGAATTCGCCAATGAAATCAGCCGCACCTTCTACAAGTGATCCTTCAAGCACTGTTGGGTTTGGGTCGTCTGTCATTTCTTGCGGTTGCTGCACATGCACATATTCGTGAGCGATTACGTGCACGAACCTGTCTTCGAGGTTTTTATCGTAATACGTGATCCCGCACAGCGCTTCCAGCCCGATCTGAACACCTGAGACCGGACTGCCTATAGCCACCGGCTTCCCTCGGCCAATAGCAATAGTAATAGCCGGAAATTTGGCCGCAGGATAAATCTCGCGCAACTTGCCCAGGGCCTGTTTAAGCCGGATTTTGACGGTCGGCAACACTTCGGCACCGTGGCGTGCTGTAGCATAAAGTTGCGGTTGCTTTTCTATCGCCTCTTCAATGCGCTGCGCTGTGGTATTTCTTAAGCGGGCGAAAGTGCGCAGCCCGTCGGTACCTAAGTCAAGATAATCACTTTGAAGTTGCTCCGTAGTAGGGTGACCTCCGGCTTCATCATAGACCTTATAAAACAGGCTTACGTCTTCTGTATGAATATCCGGTTCACCGGGTTTGGTTATATTTGCTGTCTGTGCTCCCGCTGTTTTGCAAGAGACCAACATGAGGTAATAAGTAAATAGTTTAAAGTATGACGCGGTATTTTTCATACAACGAATATATAAAAATGCAATGATAGGCATTGGGTTAGATCCATTACGGAAATATCGGCCTTGTAGAAACCAGCGTTCAACTCATGCGCGGAGGATTCATCTATAGCTTCGCGAAGTTCTTCCTCATCGAAAGCGGCAATCACCTTGCCGCAGGTTGGGCAGACCACATATTACTGATCGCTTTTTGCAATAGAAAGAAGTATTTTATGTTATTACCAAAACTTCCACCAAAGAGAACGCTTTGATTCCGGCTGCCCCAAGGATTGGATTTGGTTGCTTTTCGTCTGACCTGTCGGGGACTTCGAACACATTCTACGCGCCATGTGTGGTACGGCTTTCCTTTCCCGCCTTGACATTTGAATTTTCTGCTAGCATAATCCAGTCATTTTAAACCGTTTTATATATAGCAAACTTTCAACAAATTTTGAAAAGTGTTCGAACCAACTCCCGGACACGGTACAAGACAATCAAAAGGTCCTGGTCAACAGACTGGGACCTTTCTTTTTTCGCCGGAAGCCCAGGACTATATTCAACCATCCGCAGGTACCCTCATTATCGAGGTAGTGTCTCATTTTGAAACTATTTTTTTGGAGGGACGTATCTATCATAAAAAGCACCTGTCCCCTTTTGCATCTAGTCTTCCGATTATTACATTATCTGAGCTATTACTTAAATCATATTTTGGTCGAAGATGTACATGATGTCTTGCTTCTATTGGGAGGTTAGTAATATCGTTCTGATTTGTGTCAGCTAATTTTATTAATAGCGTTGCTAATGATTTCAAACCTTCCGGGTCTCCATGAATTAAGATTTCCTGATGCAGTTCGGTGGCCTTCAATCCAAAAAGCACGCGTAGGGGCCCCACTCTTCGGATGACAAGTTCATATAAAGCAAAACATCCTGTAATGGTAAATATAAGAACCAATACAAACTTCAGCCAGTCATTCGCCGCCAATGGGAATACCACCCAACACGCGAGGTACAGGAATATCATATGAATGATATAGATAGGGTACGCGGCCTGGCTCAAATATTGGAGGGCACGGCCTGGTCGGTTTAGGTGGCGATGGCCGAAGGCGAGTACGGCGAATATCCAGCAGCAGGATTCGACGGCAAGCCAGGTATTGGGTACTTTCATTTGGGGCTGTAACAAACGGTGGATATAAAGGGCAATGGCCAAAGCCAAAAATAACCATCGCCATGTTAACAGCATCTTCCAGAATGGGATTCGGGCTAGCATAAAACAATAGCCAAAAAAGAAAGCAAGCAGGCCGATGAAAAAGCCGTGCCACGTGAGTGCGTACAACTCATAGATGGGGGGCGTCGCACCGGGCCTCGAGGACAAAGGCGGCGATGACAAGAGCCAGGGCAAGAGGGGTGGAAAATAGACGCGGTCGCAGATGTAGGCGCGCATTGAAAAAGCCGAAAACCGGTAACAGCAACAACACATATACGAAGATGTTACCCAGGAACCACAGGTACGCGGGATTGGGGATGTAAGTTATGCTTTGGCGATAGTAACGCTGTACGAGCGCTACCTGGAGGGGAGCAATGATGAAAACGCCGAATAGGAACGGTATAAATATGCGGCGTGAGCGCTCCTGGAGAAGTTGTTTCCAGGTTCGGGTCTGAGAAGCAAAGCGGACACTCATACCGGAGATATAGAACAGCAGCGGGATGCGCCATACATTGATCATGGTCATGGGGAGCCATAGCGATGGAAGGGGCCTGTCTGTGGTGATGAAGCCGAGCAGGATGCCCCAGGGCTGGAAGGCGATTGCGGTGTGGTAGACGAGCAACAGAGCAATAGCGATGACCCGTAGCCAGTCGATATCGTGTCTTCTGTTCATTGTTGTAGGATTGAGGCGACCAGGGGTCGCGTCTTTTCGATATAAGGATAGTCGAGGGTCAGGCCGATGGGGGCGAGGATTTTGCCAAGGGCGTCGTATACGGGTTTGACGGAGGCGAAAGGGGCGGTGACGAGCTCGTAGGCGGTTTGGCCATATTTGTTTCTTATGGTTTTGTTCGCGCCGGCGGCAAGGAGAAGGTATACGATATCGGTTCTGCAAAAAAAGGCAGCGGTGTGGAGGGCGGTGGAGCCGTCGTTGTTTTGAAAGTTTATATCAGCCCCGGCGTTGATGAGGGCTTTGGCCATTTCGGTCCGGCCAAAGAGGCTGGCGCTGATGAGGGGGCTAGAGCCGCCCATCGGTTCTTTTTCATTGAGGCTGGCGCGGTTAGCGATACACTGTTTGAAGGCATCTGTGTTCCCGTGATGATCGCGGTGTGGATGTCGACCTTTGATTAATTGGTGTTCGCTGCTATTTTTCTTTGTATTCAAGGATGTCAGCGGGCTGGCAATCCAGCACCTTGCAAATGGCTTCGAGGGTGCTGAAACGTATGGCTTTCGCTTTGCCGGTTTTGAGGATGGAAAGGTTGGATAGCGTCAGGCCGACTTTCTCCGAAAGTTCGTTGAGCGATATTTTCCGCTTCGCCATCATGACGTCAAGGTTTACGATAATCGGCATGACTTAGACGGTTAATTCGTTTTCGGTTTGGATTTCAATTCCTCTTTTAAAAACCTGTGCGATAACGAAAATGGTCACGCCCATGAACAGCCATACATCAGCTCCGCCCAGACGCAGGTATTGTAAATCGGGCAGCTTTACACCTTTCGACACAAGCCACTCGGTATATTTGGCGCCTAACCAGGAGAACAGGCCAATCAGCAAGGACAGGTAGGATATCCTGAAAAGGAATCGGCCCACGTTTTTGCTGAAGGGTCGGGTGATGTCCAGCTTTTTATTTTGCAGGATGTCGATGATCATATAAAACAAAACTGCTCTCATAAGGGATACAAGGCTTATTTGTGACATCTCTGCAAGAAAGTATCCGCGACCGTAATCATAAAGACTCGAAAGATCGAGCCCAGGCCAGGATCGATGAGCATTGATAGGGTTTATCTCCAGCGTATAAAAGGTGCTGAAGATGAAACCGCCGGCTTCGATACAGACGCCGGTGAATATGATCCAGGAAAGGACATTTAATACCTTTAGCGTTTGTTTAGTGCTTATTTTCATATCTGTTCGCGTTTTGATCGATCAAAAATAATAAATATTTATTGTTTTTCAATAAATATTTATAAATAATCGATAATTAATTTTTAATTATCGACAATACAATACAGCTGGTGGGGGGTCTTCAGATGGAATGTGCTATAACGGATTGATACGCCTGCCAATACCTACGCTCACCACGAAAGTCGATCTTGTGGCACATTGTGGCACGTTTTCAAAAGCCGAAACTTCAAAAATTGCATGAAATTGAGGGAGTTACGAAGCCCTGGATGTACGTAACCCGTTGCACAAACCGCTCGAAATGTTCGAACCAATTCCCCGACACGGTACACGCAATTTGTGGCACATTTAACCTGCCAACTATTATCCCAAACAATAACCCAGTATTGCTACCCATCACATACCGGTCAAGTCTCCAGATGCTGTCCCAATTCCATGCCCCGTGTATCCAGGGACCAAGACAAATAAAATTCCGGTTATTGCTGTCGCGCTTTTCCATTGCTCCGTACATAAGCTGCGGACCATTCATGTCCTCCGGATCCCATATTCCACCCACATGCAGCATGGGGATGCGGGGATAATCCATGTAACGCAAGGGCGATTGGGTTTGCCAGAACGAATCATAGTTGTGGTGTTGCATGAAAAGATTCCAGGAAGGAAGCTTGCTGTGGAAGTACAGTTTATTGGCGTTGGATAAAGGACCGAGTTTGAGGAACCAGGTATACACATCGTACTGATCAAAGCCGTGAAAGCCATGCATAGCAGAGCACAAAGGACAATCGGAAATAGAATGATTTTTGCCTCGATTACCGGGCAGGCCTATAACCGCTGGTATTGCATGGGGAGAAAGCCGGTCATATGCTTAAAGGTCCTGATAAAATGGCTCTGGTCGGCAAAACCACATTCATAGGAAATATCGGTGAGGGAAGTGCCGGATGACTTAACCAGGGAAATCGCCTTGTTTATTCTGAGCTTGCGCATATATTGCCCGAGCGTGCAGTTGAAATACCTGCTGAAATGTTTTGAAATGGTAACAGGGTGCACACCCACTACGACAGATAAATCTTGCAGGCTGAGCAGTTCGTTCCAGCGGTCATTCAACACCTGTTCAAGGGTGTTTATCCAGACCGGCCTTGGGGGTAGTCAACTGCTTATCGCCGGAGAATAGTTCAAGCATGAGGAGCTTGATGGAAGAACCGGAAAAATCGTCGTCTATTAAAAGCTCTTTGTAAATTTTCAAGATCAAAAACTTAATATCGGGGTTTGATCGAATGAAATTTTCTGTTTTGCCCCCTTACCCTCCGCAGGCGGGTTTATTGAGTGGTTGTTCAAATCACTGTGACCCGTCCGGGTGATCCCTTTTCCAAAGTTCGGAGAAATATTTACCCCAGTCATAGATGTATTTGTAATATTCATACTCGTTCTCACAGCCCTGGATAAACTCATAACTGGGCCGGTATTGGCGCATAAACGTATCGAGGGCGGGAGGTTGCAGCCCGGTGATCCTTTTTACGAGGGATTTTGTAAACCGGTGGTCAACATATCGGTCACGCTCTTCCTCCTGCAACCGGCGCTGGAAGGCCTCCATTCTACGAATCTGCCTGCCCTGGAACAACATATCAAAATCCAGGCCCACGCCCATCCTTCCCCCTTTCCCCACCTTCATATTGTTTATATAGTCAGGACCTCCATAGTCGAATATTTTACGATATTCTTCCCGGTTTTCCAGGGAATCCATGCGATAATCTTTGGGCCGCACATATACCGAAGGCAGGGAGTCGATGGCCACCTGGAGACTCATGTCGAATGGCTGGTTCGGGGAAAGGTTCTTCACAGGGAATCTGGCGGTGAACCTACCCAGGTAGGAGAAATAAATGGAATCTCCGGAAAAGAGCCGGATGCTGTAATGCCCTAACGAATCCGTCGCCGTTCCGCCCCCCGATGTTGCCATAACACTTACACCCGGTAACGCAAATCGCAGGGAACGGTCATATATCGTTCCTTTTATCTGCACCTGTCCGGCGGCTATATGGCCAGACAAGACTAACAGGGCCGCCAATATATTGTTTTGCAAAAGTTTTGGGATATGCATTGCAACCGAAAACTAAACTACTATTGATATATCACCTGAAAATTAAAGGCATTTAACAAATTATTTGAAAGCGGATCGGTAAACACGGGTTTTATCGGGGTGATTGACTGTAGGATCCGGTATAAACAGGTTTATCGGAACTGGTAACTGATCCCTCCCTGGAATATAAAGGAATTCTGACGGTAAGAGACATTAGTCGCACGCTTATTCAACTTGCCGAAGTCGTTAAGAGATACCTTTTGATCAATATTGAACGTTTCCAGTCTTTGCGAGAAGGAATGACCTGCTATCAGGTTCACTTTCCAGTTCCGGCCCAGTTTAAGATCATAGATGAGCCCGCCACTGTATTGCTGCAATTGCAGGTATTGCTTTTTCGGTTGGTCATTCAGACTATATTGGCCATTGTTGAGTCCTGCGGTGATCCCAAAGGACTGAGCCGCTGAAATCTTGTATTTTACCGAAACTCTGGCCGGCAAAATAGCGGATAGGCTCCATCGTTTATTGATGGTCCAGTCAATATCCGGAACCGGAAGCAGGTATTTACCGCTGTAATCGCTCAGATAGATCATTGTGACACCAAACTTAAAAGAGCTTCTTTGATGGAAGCCAATCCGGACGCCTGCTGAATAGATAATATCTTCCGCCTCGATGTTACGCCTGAAATCGGATGCTACAGACGCTGAACCAATGAAGGTGACATTGGTGGAACGGGAAAGGCTATAACTAACCAGCAAAGGAACGGTCACCGATTGAAAATTATTACTGCCTATATTTTTTTCACCCGACAGAAACAGCCCCTGATAACGGATTCCCGTTTTTATAAATACCGGATGAGCTGCTGTAAAGTTTTTATAGATCGGAATGCCTACATCTACCACCGATTGTTGCACTGTAAATGTGTTCCCATTAGCCTTTATAGGGACTACCATGTCCGATATAGTGACGCCTCCTAATGCCGGAGAAGTGGTGACTAATTTTGAGTGTATACTGCTATCGGCGCTTTGCGAATAACTAAGGATAGGTAATAGTATGCCAGCCAGGAATATGCTTCTTCTCATTTTCGTTAATGTGTTTAAAGTAATTGCAAAATGGATCCCGTATGGCAAAACAATCCATTGAATCAGACTGATTCAGGAAAAAGACAACCAGGCGGGCATGCACCGCAATACCATGGAGTACTATATAAGGAGATCTTTTAAGTAAAGGAAGTTTCGATAAGCTTGTTGGTTAGGGTGTAAAATTGTTCCACTTCTTTTTCCGTTAAAGCCGAGGTCAGGATCGTATCAACTTTTTTAACAACGGCATCAACCTGTATTGCCAGTTCTTTTCCGGCTGCCGTCAATTCAACCCGGGTTTTCCGCTTATCTGTGACATCCTGCACTACTTTTGCCATATCCCTTTTGCTTAAAAAGGATACGGTTCTATTGACAGAGGCCTTATCGCGTTGCAGACAGGAACAGATTTCCTGTTGAGACAATCCGTCTTTATAATATAGCAAAGCAAGAACCGGAATCTGGTCCATTTCAACAGGAAATCCCTGTTGCCGGAATATTTTGTCGCATTCCTTACGAATCCTGATATGCAGCCTGCCTATCAGGGAAGTGATCAAAGGCGGTCGGGCAGAATGCCCATTATCACTATTCATTTGGCAAATATAGAAAATATTGGTTGATGTATCAACCAATATTGTAAAATAAGATCATTTTAACAATTTTTAAGAAGCCCAGAGCGATCGATAGGCCATAGCGGCACCCGCTCTATTTACTCTCGGAGGAGGAACTGCCGGGCTCCGTGTGCACTTCACAATGAGAGCCGCTGCCATGCTGTGTATAATACTGGGAATAGATAAAATGGTCTTTGGGATGCCGGATATATTTTGATCTGAATGAAGCATAGATCTCATCAGGCTGTTTGATCCCGTTCACGATCAGTCCGTTGCCGTCCAGGGTAAAAGACAATTTATCAACATGGTCGATAAGCCGGCCGTCCACCAGGTCGGCGATGATTTTCTTTACATAAGGGTTAGGCTCTTTCGTATAGACAAGCGGGCTGGCCAGGGTAGGCGCGACCTCAGCCGGCTGCAACGGAACACGAGGAGCGACCGGCGCAACAGCAGGTCCGTCAGGGCCTACAGGGCCCTCCTGTCCGACGGGACCATTGGGTCCGACAGGCCCTACAGGCGCGACCGGAGGCACGGGGACAGGAGGCGCCGGGGCAAGAGGCGCCGGAGCGGGAGGCGCGGCAGGCGCCATGGCTGCTATCGGTGCGACGGGCGGCACCGGCTTGGGGATCGCCTTCCTTGCCACTTCGATACTATCAAAAACATACGTATAGCGGCCATATTCCTCTTTTGGCATCAGCTCGCCATTCAACTTGAATTCTGTCACCTCCTTGTTCTGTTTTCTGATCTCATAACGATTGCCGTTGTCATCAATGGCCAGGGCATGGTATTTTACCCGGTCGTTACTGGAAGTTGAATTGATCGTTAAGGACTTAATGGTCAATTTTTGTCCGGCGAAACTGTCCCGCCGCTCCTGCGGCACCGTATCAGTATGTACGCCTGTCAGGATCTGCACGGGCGCATTTACCGTTAACCGGACGGGCTCACCCGGCTTTGCGGCCTGCCTGTCCCGTTCCTTCATACTGATCAGGCTGACCGACACCATCGCCATCAACCCAAAAGATAAGATTGCTTTTTCCATAACTTGTAGTTTTTTATTTTCCTGTTCGAGCATTCGCCGGATGCGCCACAAGAGATCGGTCTTGCCGCCGCCAAGCTGTAAAGTATTGGAGAGCCCGCTGACAAACCGTCCATCGACAGCCAATTGGGTAAAAGCCACCAACGCAGCGAAATAGCTATCCCTGTCAGGAATACCGGCCAGCACCATATCATCGCAGCAAGCCTCCCTTTCCTGCCGGATAAGGGTGGCTATCCACCGGACCCCGGGATTGAAAAAGAACAGGGCTTCCGTAAGATGCAGCAGCAGATTCGCCGCATAATCACCTCGTCGTATATGCGCCAGCTCATGCAGCAGGATCGTTTCGACCTGGTCGGGCGGAAGATTGGATAACATACCCAGCGGCACAAGGATAGAAGGCTTTAAGAAGCCGAATGCCGCAGGCGTTTTGACCAACGCCGATTGCAGCAGCGTTACCGTTCTTTTGATGCCCAGCCGGCGGGCCAGGGCCAAAAGCCTTTCATTCCAACATTCCCCGGGTGGAGCAATACTACTACGGCGAAGACGCCGGACCTGGAACAATCCAACTGTCAACCGCAGCATCTGCCCCGAAAGACAGGCCAGCCAGACCAGCGTGACCATAGCAGCATGCGTATTCAGGTACTCACCCGCCCGCTGACTAAAACTTTCCTGCCCGATAAGTGCGATAAAATTTTCCTGCCCAAATTGCGCGACCGTCCTTCCGGCGCTGCCGGCTTCCCCAACCGTCATTCGCGGGCCGGCGGCTGCCAGATCCCGATCTTCCTGCCTGAACTCGTAGAACAAAGTGGCGCCGGCAACCAGCAGGAACAACAGCAGGTCGGCGGCCAGCAGGTTGTATCTCAGCGCTGCCGGTAGCTTCCGCGTACAAAGAATGATGAGCCCGGCCAACGCTGCCGCCAGCACCCCTTCCCACAACGAATGCACCAGCGTCCAGCAAACGGCTCTTACTGCTTCATCCGATAAGAAAATATCAATTAAGGACAGTCGCATGATCAGGAATTATTTTTTTTTGAATTGCTCAGCAACTTCTGGATCTCATCCAGCTCCTTTTGCGAAGCTTTCTTGTTGTCCAGCAGGTGCAACATCAGACTGCTGACCGAGCCGTCGAAAAGCGAGTCTAGAAATCGGTCCAGTAAAAGATTTTTCGTTTTATATTCCTCCGACGCCGGGCTGTAGATATGCCTGACCTGGCTTTCGTCGCGGATCAGCAACCCCTTCTCCGCCATGATCTGCATTAGTTTCAATGTCGAAGCATATTGTACTTCCCGCTTATCCTCATTCAGCCGGTCATTGACAAAACGGACGGTGTTAGCGCCATGTTGCCATAGTACCTGGAGGATCTCTAATTCCGATTTGGTGGGTTCTATATTACCGATGTCCTTGTTCTTTCCGGTTTTCATAGCCTCAAGGTAGGAAACTTTTCCTACTTTCCAAATAAATCTAGGAAATATTTCCTACCACCTCTGGCGGAGGCCTATCCGGTTTTTTATATAAATTTACGCATGAAGTATGTCTACTACGCGTCTTCGTTTTGTTACCTGGGTCTTTTAGCCGCTACCTTCATTATCGGATGCCTGTTCTTACGGAAAACCTATCCGCTTGAATACAAGCTGCTGGTCTTTTTGTCCGGCCTGACCTTTTTGGTCGAGACGGTGATGGCGGCATGGGTAATTACCTACACACCCAGGCCCTGGTTATATAGCTATTTCGATCCTGTGGAAAGCAGTTTCATAGTATATATTTTTTTCAGGGCAGCTATGGTCCCGCTGATAAAACGTATGAATACCATTTTGCTCATCATACTGCCAATAGGCATAGGCATATCATTCTACCTGACTCCGGATTCCGTCAGGCTTATGCAGGCCATCATACTCTTTTGTCTTTTCATTAATCTGATAGCGGCCTGTCTTTTTTTGGCGGATGTTCTTCTCCATAAAGCTGACATTCCGCTGGGCGGCCATCCTTTCTTTTGGATGGCCTCCGGCATTCTGATTTTTTGCTGTATATATGGTGTGTTAACACCTCTGTTAAGTCATTTTACGAAATTTCGATCCGTCTATTTTTTGCTGGATATGATAGTCGCCAACCTGTTTATGTATAGCGGCTTTATCGCCTGCTTTATCTGTTTTCGCCAGACAAATTCCGCCTCTTCGACTGCGAAAATGTCCGGGCCGGCGATCCGATAGCATTTCCATCAGACTGAAAACAGGGGCGCTTTCTTTCTGTCTGTCTTATGGAGATAAGCATTGGAGTCGTGTCGCAGGGCGCCCTGAGGAAGCCAGCTCCACCAGGAGCCCAGGTCTTTTTTAATTATCCGGGTATAAAATCCCGGCAACTCATCCGATTCTCCTTCAAAGTATTCTCTGAAGGCCTTGTCCCTGATAAGATTCTCCCGTACCTGGCGATAAAAACGAAGACGCCCATATCCTTCGGAAGAGACAGCCCGCATCAGGTTCATCCATCGGGCCGTAAAATCCGGAGTGGTCTTCAGCCGGCGATAGATTGCCCGGGGCGAAAAAGTGTATTCCGTAAGATCGATCACCTTATCGTAAAAATCCACCCACTCGTAATTCCTGGGTTTGATATTCATGGCGAGGTGATTGTTGAGGAAATGAAAGGGAAAAGGCAGGACGCGATTTTCTTTCTGATATTGCAGGTTGAGAGGAGCCGCCTCTCCAAAAGCCGTCAGAAGGGAATAGCCCGGGAAAGCGCTGGGTGAAAGGTCGATAAACCGTTTCGTCAGTTCAAAAGGTTCGGCTCCTTTGTCGCTATCCAACCCCAGTACGAAATTTGTTTGTACATAGGGAATATATTTAAAGATCATATTGATATGGCCGGCAACCTGCCTCACCTTGTCTTCTCCGGTGACATGCGCAGTCCTGGATTTATTACCCAGCTCATACCAGGTCTCCACACCCGGGAGCAGAGCGGCAAAACCATTTTGATTCAATACTTTCAGATGTTTTTCCGTAAGGATCGAGAGGCTGCTCTCCGCCAGGAACCGGAAACTTTTCAGGGGCGCCGCCGAAGCGATAGCTTCCATATTCTCTTCAAAGCGTACTCCAAAATTAGGGTCGTGCCAGGCTATCGTAGGCTTTTTGAATTTGGTGAGCAGAAACTGCAGGTCTTCCTTCATCTCCTGAAAATCCAGGGGCTGATAAGGCACCGTCGAATCGATGCAAAAAGGACAGGTATAAGGACAGCCCATACTGCCGATCATCGGCACCATCTTGAGAAAAGGCGCTTTTTTTAAGGTAGCTTCTATATATTTCCAACGCTCTGCTACCCCGGGAAGATGGAGAGGCTGCTGGCGGGCAGCCAGGTATTTTCCGACAGGCCGATGGGCCGTACAGTCATCCAGCACTTCTGCAATCGTCGATTGATTGGCAAATCCCAGTACATAGTCAAAGTATAAGACGGCATCATCGGGGTAACACCGGGCATGAGGACCGCCCAACACCGTCACCGTACCCTTGCTGCGGAAATAATTGCTTAGGGCATAAGCCAGCAGGGCGGCCTGCGTGAAGGAACTGATAAAGACGAGATCCACATCATCCGGTAGTTCCCTGGTGAGATCTTCCCGCCCGGTATAACAGATCATTTTCACTTCATGGCCCTGTTGTTCACACCAGGTGGCCACTACCTGCGGCATAATACTTGCCAGATTGGCGTGCATGATCCTACCCCATAATGTATTGGCAGGCCCTTTGCAAACCAGATCGATCACTCCGATTCGTAGCTTATTCATATAGATAAAAAATACATAAACATACCCCGGATGAATGCAGCGCACAACCATTCATGTTAAAGATTCCTGAAGGAATGAACCTTCTTAAAATGTCATAACAGGATCTTTACGTTAGCTATGGCAGCTCCAATGTGAGAAGTCGTCTGAGGAATTATTTAGCAGATCAGGCTAAACGGAGCGCCATGGGGGCATACGAGTAAGTTACTTTTATAATATCGGATAAGCAAATTTATTTTCCACCCGAACTGTTAATTCGGGTGGGAGCGATACCGGGAGGTGGCTAGTCTACCAATGCTTCCCGGTTGATCTGGGTCGAGGTATGGATACTGATAGTTTTCAGAATCCGCTCCTTACCGCCGACGATCTGAACCTGGTAATTCCCGTCTTCCAGTTGATTCAGGTCGTAGATATTTTCATAATTGGCCGTCGGGATCATCTCGGAGAAGTAGATGTCGTTCTGCTTCTTAATGGTAATGGTGATATAACGGCTTAGCGGGTTGGAAACGGCAATGCGGAACTTCATGTTATTCTTATCCAACTGAGAGATATTGACCTGCAGATGTTCCATGGACATGGAATCCAGCAGGGTATTTACTTCTTTTACAGACCGGATGGTGGAGTGAAAACTTTGTTTCTGTGCAAAAACGGATGAAGAAGAAAACAGAGAACCGAAAGTCAGCAGGAGCATGGCTCCTAAAAAAGGACGTACTGTCTGGGTAAACATACAAAAGGATTTTTGTTTTTCTAAATAGGATAACAGCGCTATTATCTTTATGTCGCCGCAAAGATCCTACAGCTGTATTACCCCAGCGTTACGCCACAGTTAAAAGTTTGTTTACATACAGGACTTGCGGGGCGGGAGAAAATGGGCCGCCATACCGGGAGAAGATCAGCAGCCGGGTAACAATGCCGGTGATCAGGGGCGGAGAGTCTTCGCCGGAGCCAGATCGGGATTTCTCCAGACAATCAGTCTCCAGATCAATTCCGAGGAAAAGAGCATGCCCAGGGCGAAGAAAACCGGCATAGCCATCCTTTCCGACGCATAAATAGTACCGGAAAGAGCAATAGTATAGATACAGAGCGGCAGGAGCATCATCAAAAAAAGACCGGTATTATTCAGAGGGACCCTGAAGGGTCTTTCCCTGTCAGGCTCTTTGACGCGAAGCATGAGCAGGGTCACGAACTCCAATGACAGTCCGGCGCCATAAAGGATGATATCCATAATGACCAGGTCGGAGAAAGTCCATAGAATTAGTATGCTGACGATGGCCGAAGAGGCAATGATAGAGACATAAGGCGTTTTGAAACGGCGATGGAGCGTACATAGTCTGGCCGGCAACAGGTTGTCGCTTGCCATGACCTGCGGTACCCGGGAAACCGAAAGCAGCACGGCCGAATAGAGCCCTGTCGTGCTGGCCATCCCTCCCGCGGCTATAAGAATACCCAGCCACCGCCCCCCTACCATTACGCCGAGCACAGGAAAGCCCCCTTCGGTCAGCACACCCGGATTGATCCCCGACTGGTGAACGGCCAATGCCGCCAGCAGGTAGATCCCGACGATGAGCACAAAGGCGATACAGACCGATACAAGGTAAGACCGGATTGGTCTGGCCACTTCGCCCGCATAAGTAGTGGCATTATCCCACCCGATAAAATTCCACATCACCGTATACAAGCCCAGCGCTACCGGAGAAAAACTCAGTCCTTTTAAGGAGGGCGCCGGAATGGAGAGAGCGGCCGTGTGCGTCGTCAGCAGAACAATAAAAAGAAGGAGGAAGGGGGTCAGCACCAAAGTGCCCAATACCAGCGAAGCCCTCCCGACGGGTACGATCCCCAGGATATTCAGGAGTGCGGAAGACCAGATGACAACCAGGCAGACAGGTACCTTATAGACGGCTATCTCCGGGAAAAAGAAAGCGGCATACCCGACGAAAAGTACGGGATAAATGGCAAGATCTACGAAAGTGTACAGCCAGGTCCACCATCCTTCATAGAAAGCCCATCGTATGCCCAGGGCATGTTTCACCCACTGATAATACCCTCCTGTCACCGGCATCATACTATTGAGCTCCAGTACCGTAAGGATCGTAGGCACGTCCCACAAAACGGGAGTGATGAGCAGGAGCAGCAAAGCGCCATGATCTCCCACATAGGAGAAGAGCGGCTCCAGACCATAAGGCCCCCCCGAGACAGTGAGGAAAATAATGGCCGCCAATTGTAAAGGCCGGAGTTTACCCGATGATGCCTGGCGCCGCGGCGCAGACGGGGATGCCGAATTTACCGGGGATATTGGTGGGACGGGCGAATCCTGGGATGTCGGCGATGAATGCATGACCCTAAAAATAAGGAGAAAATCGGAAAACCAAGGGCAAGAAAGCGGCCCCGGCCGGACCTTATTTGCCTTTAAACACCAGGTTCAGAACAGCCAAAATGATAATAGCACCTATCCCGCCGGTCAGTATGGCGCCAATCCATCCGCTACCCAGGCTAATGCCCAATTTACCCAATACCCAATATCCGATAAATCCCCCCAGGATACCCACGATTATATTGCCCGGCAATCCAAGGCTGCTGCCTTCGAAAATTTTGCTGCCAAGCCACCCGGCTATTGCGCCGATAATTACCGTTAGAAGAATTTCCATGTTTTATTTTTTTAGTACCCGAAATGAAATGATATAATCAGTTCTTCTGCCTGGCCTTAATGGCATCGAATGCCAGCCTCTGCTTATCGACTTCCTGCTGCTGGGCGGCCAGGTCTCTCTTATTCTGGTCCAGGTCGGAGAATGTATTCCTGAGTTTCTTAGCCACGTCGCCTTCCTGATCCAGCAGCTTGTCCAGTTTCTTATGGTTCTTCTTCTTGGTATCGTCATCGGTGTTGACGTTAGCCTGCAAATCCGCGGCTACTTTTATCTCGTCTTTTTTATTCTGCGCACTATCCGATTGTAATTTCCGGATCTTCTTATTGAGATCGTTCTGGTCACTCATCAGGCTGTTCAGTTTCTTCTCTGCTTTCTTTACGACATCCGCCTGGCTATTGGTCTGCAACTGCACATGATAGGCCTCCACCTGGGGAGCCATGTTGTCAAGGAAGGATCTGGCTCTATCGATCCTGGTGCTGTCACCCTGAGAACGGGTCAGCAGGTCTTCATTTTTTTTTGCCGGCACTAAAGTAATGATGGTCACATCACTTTCTTTCCGGCTCTTGCGTTCGATAGTGAAATACAGATCGCTGAGATCGGTATCCACGCTATCCAGGGGAGCGCTCCTGAACACGATAAACCCTTTTGTACTGGAACTCTTGTATCCTTTTTTGGTCATATATTCTTTAACGGCATCTTCCACCGTACCGGATGCGTAAGGTAATTGGATGGCGGCAGCGGGCTGCTGGGTTTTCTGAAAATCGATCTTCGTGGGGAAAGCCTGGGAGTGGGCTTTAAGCTGAAGAATAACAACTAAAGTTAAGAGGGGTAATATTTTACGCATGGATTTAAGATTTAAGATTACGAATTTAAACCCTTTATAGGGATAATCCATTCCTTTTATTTTCGCAGTTTTTCCGCAGCTCTCTATATAAGAAGCGGTGAATGGGAGGGTCGATGGATTCGAATGTCGCTTCCATCCACAATCGTTCGAACAGATCATCAACGGCCTTAATAGCCAAACTAACACTTTCTAACAAGCAAAAGGCAACGATCAGGAGATCTTCGGAATATTCCTCGTAAAAACGTTTGAAGGCCTGGATTTCTTTATTCTTTAATTTGGTCAACAAGGCTTTCTCTTCTTCCAAATCACTTGTCTTCATATGTTTTCCATTTACTATCAGAAACAAGCAGGGTACGGAATAATCCCGGCGGGCGGGGAATCCCCATCCCCCGCCCCTTCCGGGAATTCCCGTTCTAATCTACCTTTTACCTAACCTGCTAACATAACCAACTTTACCGACTTCATACAACCTGCTCGCGACCATCGGAATATATTTTATTCATTTCATTCTTTTAATAGTTGAGTCTGAACTCAACCCGCCTGTTTTTAGCGCGGCCGGCGATCGTCTTATTATCCGCTACCGGATTCGAGGGACCATATCCTGTAGCCGCGATCCTGCTTTCTTCGATCCCTTTTCCGATAAGATATTTTTTAACGGTATTCGCCCTATTCTCACTCAGCAGCTGATTTTTTTCTGCCTTGCCGGTATTATCCGTGTAACCATCCACAGAAAGTTTGAGACCGGGATCTGCTTTCATCAATGCCGCTACTTCATCGAGACCCTTGAATGATTTCTTCAGGAGCCTGAAACTGGCTGACACAAAATAAAGATGCTGCGCTGCGTATTCGGCCCGTTTCTTTACTTCTTCTTTTACGATAGGGCAACCGTTGTTGGAAGCATCTCCCGGTATGTCCGGGCATTTGTCCAGTTCATCATTGACGCCGTCTCCGTCACGGTCGGGTATGGGACAGCCCTGGTATTTGGCCGTTCCGGGCGTGTTGGGACACTTATCCTCCTCGTCATTGATGCCATCTCCGTCACTATCCGGTATAGGGCAGCCATTGTATTTGGCAACGCCTTTCTGATTGGGGCATTTATCATCTTTATCCGGAATACCATCGCCATCGGTATCAGGGCAGCCGTTGAACTGAGGCAATCCGGCAATATCGGGACAGGCATCCAGACTGTCCGGAACACCATCTTTATCCTGGTCTTTCACTTCTACGACAGGAGGAGGAGGCAATTCTTTTACGACAGGCGCCGCCGCTTTAGGCGATCCGATGATCTGTGTAAAACCTAATGAATAGAACATGTTATTATCCAGGTTGCTCTTGTTGAGGCTGGCCCGGTAATTGGCTTGCAGGAAAATATACCCTTCCCCTTTCATGTTGAGCTGCAGCCCTCCGCCCAGGGGAGTATAGGGAGCCCATCGGTTGCCATAGTTGCCGATACCGATACCGGCTGAAATAAAGGGGGCCAATAAATGGTCGTCATTAATGGGACGGGCATGTAGGGAAGCTTCGAATTCATTGCTGTAACCAGCCGAACTTTCCGCACTCCTGGTGTAATCCGTGAAGAGTCCGTTATAGCGGATGGAAAAATCTATCTTTTTGGTAATGCCCTTCCAATACATAAGAGAAAATCCGGGATCGAATTTTTCACTTTTGGGCAGGGAAGTGGAAAAATCAACGAGGTTTGCGCTAAATCCGATTATCGATGGCTTTTGTCCATAGCTTATCATTGTCATTGTCATCAATAACATAAAAAAAATCCTTCTCATAAACAACGCTTGCTTTTAAGTGTAAATTTCTAAACTGAATAATTTTATTGAATAGTGTACATAGCAGTGGTTTGAGACCATTGATCTGTATAGTTATCACGGGAGTTAATCAGGGGGTGACGATCTCGATAACTGTATAGACTGTAGATTTTGTGAAAACGTTTCGCGTGATCTTAAAATTTTTTTTTATATAATTAAACAATCGATTGCATAGCGTAAAAGGCTAAAACCATGGTTTTCCCTAATAGGAAATATGTAGTAAAAAATAGATCTTTGTCGGATGCAATCGACACGCAACGCTTCTCCCATTTTTGAAGTCTTAGCGGAGAAGGCGTCCAAAGGGGATAACCGATCTTTCCAGGAGATTTACGATACTATAGCCGGTAAGATGTATAGCTTATGCTTACGTTATGCCGGCAATGCCGCCGACGCCAATGATTGGTTTCAGGAGGGGTGTGTAAAGCTATACAGGAATCTGGGTAGTTTCCGGGGAGAGGGTTCATTTGAAGGCTGGTCGAGAAGGGTCTTTGTTGCAACCTGCATCGATTGTATAAAAAAAAGAAATCTTTTACTTCCCGCTATCCGCGAAGGTGTCGATGTCGCTTCGGATAATCTTACAGGGTACGATAATTTAACGAATGAAGATCTTATGCGATTCATCAGGCAGTTGCCCGATGGATATCGTACTGTCATCAATTTATATCTGGTGGAAGGATATAGTCATAAGGAGATCGGCGAGCTGCTGAATATTTCCGAGGAAGGGAGCCGGTCACAATTATTCAGGGCACGTGTTTTGTTACAAAAAATGCTTACTAAAGACTAATGACCAGGGAACCTGACATATGGAATCGTCTACAGGAATATGAAATACTTCCTCCACCGGGGACATTCGTGGAAGTATGCGCCCGAGTGAACCTGGCTAAGTTGGTTAATTTTGAAATTCTGCCTCCTGCTGCCCTTCGTTCATCTGTCGAAAAATTAATTTTCAATGCCGTTGTTCCGCCCCCCCGTCTGGCAAAGAAGGGCCTTTCATTTTATGGTATCCGGGCTGTCGCGGCCTGTCTGCTATTGGCCTTCGCTGGCTGGCTCGTCTACCGGACAACTATTTCACAGAAGGTCTCTGTGGCGACGCTGAATAAAAAAAACACTACGGGTTTTGCTTCCGGTAAAAATGTGGCCGCCCAACAACCGGATAGCCTTTCCCAAAAAGATAGTCTTGCAAAAAAGGACAGTCTTTCAGGGACTAACGCGCTGGCAGATGACCTCTCCGACAAGGATTCCATTGTTCCCGCTAAAGCAGGTAAATACAAAACATTTTTATCCTTCAGTTTGAACGGGCAACGCCTTCCCCTTACAGACAATGATCTTCTGATCACTTTCGCCAGCCTGAAATATAATGAAATACCGGACTTTATCAATCGTAGTGACGAGGGGAGCTGGAAGATCCATATCGATCAGTATACCAATATCTATATCTCCCAACCGATGTCGGAGATGATGAAAGAGATGAGTTTATTCAAATCGAATGGAAGTCCAACCCGCAAGGCGCGGAAAAGCAGGGAGAAACTGGATAAATGGAAAAAATCCGATGAAATACAGTTCGATCAGTCCTTAAAGAAGAACCCCCTGGATCCTCTTGATCTGGGAGAGTTTATTTTTAAATAAGCAATTATCCTTTTTAATATTGGCAGCAATGACCCGTCTGTTTTATACTTTTATTCTTTGCACGGTATTTTCCTTCGTGCGGATGCCGGCGGCTCCTCCCCTGCCTCCGGGCTCCCCTATCAACGGGCATGATATCACCGTCTCCTATTCCATCTGGCTAAGATCGAAAAAAAAGAACACAGGTATCGGAGAGACATATAATGGCGGGGTCAAAACTATTTTTGCAGGAGATCGGCAGGTGAGGCTTCGGCTGGTCAGCCTGATGCGCATGCAGAGTATCCTTATTTTACCAGAGCATACGTCTTCCCCCAAGGTGGTGTTTTTGAAGGAATCTGGGAAAAATAAGTACAAATGCTATTTGACAGCCGCCGACTGGAAGCTGTATAATCAGAAGTATGAAGGTGTCACCTGTCATTTGACGGATGACACCATCCACGTTTTAAATTATACCTGCAAAAAAGCTATTCTTACGCTGAAAAACGGAAAGAACATTACAGTCTATTACACGCCATCCATTCAACAACCGGGCTTGTACGATGCCGAACCTCTTTTTGCTTCTATCCCGGGGCTTGTACTGAAGTATGAATATACTTATAAGAAAGGAACGATCATTTATACGGCTACGATCGTCAATCGCAATGCTATCGATCCCAATGTCTTCGCCATCCCGGGAAAAGAGTTTCCACTCAAAAAATACGACTCCGCCAAATAAAGATTCCAAAAAGAATGAATATTCATTTATATTTGTACTCATGAGAGCAAGGGATGAAAATAAGATGGAAGCCATTTTTCAATCTGCGCTGGCAATGATCGTGGAGGAAGGATTTGAAGGGTTGAGCATGCAAAAACTGGCCAAGACGGCAGGGGTTTCCCCGGCAACTATCTACATTTATTTCAAGGACAAGGAAGATATGCTGCTGCAGTTGCATAAAAGGGAAAAGGAAAGATATTTCGCGTGTGTTCTGGAAGGTTTTGATCCGGAAATGGATTTTGCGACCGGACTGGCAGTGCAATGGAAGAACAGGGCCAGATATATTATCGATCATCCGGACAGGGGGCATTTTTTGGAACATTTTAACTTTACGCCCCTGTTGTGTAAGTCGATGAAAACGCAGAACCCGAAGTTTTCCGCTATCATGCACCGGTTCGTAAGCAAAGCCATTGAGAATAACGAGCTGGTGACGATGCCTTTTGAGGTATATTGGTCCGTGGCCTTCGCCCCTTTGTATAACCTGGTAAGGTATCATAAGGCAGGGATGAACCTGAACGGCGAGAAGTTTGAACTGACCGATACCATGCTAATGCAAACTTTGTCATTGGTTTTGAAGGCGTTGAGGCCCTAACGGCCTGTTGACCGATCGCTCCGTCTATTTTTTTTACATTTTAAATAAATGAATATTCATTTAAAAAACAAGGAATCACTTTTAAAAAAAATAAATTATGAATTCATCAACTGCTACCACCCCGGTATTCACCCGTTACCAGGTATTTATTATCGCGTTGATCTCTTTATTGCAATTCACTATTATCCTTGACTTCATGGTAATGGCGCCACTGGGGGCCATGCTGATCCGTATCCTGCACATAACGCCGTCCCAGTTCGGCTGGGTGGTATCCGCCTATGCCTTCAGCGCCGGGATCGCGGGTATCATTGCGGCCGGATTTGCCGATAAATTCGATCGGAAGAAGATGTTATTGTTTTTTTATGCAGGCTTTATCCTGGGCACCTTTTTATGCGGAATAGCGCCGGGTTATCAATTCCTCTTATTTGCCCGAATGGTCACGGGTTTGTTCGGCGGCGTGTTGTTTTCCGTGAATATGGCGATCATCGCCGATCTTTTTTCGTTGCAGGTGAGGGGCCGGGTAATGGGCTATGTGCAGATGGCTTTTGCCGTAAGCCAGGTAGCAGGTATCCCGGTGGGGTTGCTCCTTGCCAACCAGTTCGGATGGCATATGCCTTTCCTGATGATCGTAGGTCTCTGCCTCGTGACAGGAGTAGCCATTCTCCGGTGGATGAAGCCGGTAAATGCACACCTTCAGGAGAGGGCGGCTCAGAAACCTCTGTTGCACCTGGTGAAGACCGCTTCCCAAAAAAGGTACCTGATGGCATTTATGGCAACGGTCTTTTTATCAACGGGAGGGTTCCTTATGATGCCTTATTCCAGTGCTTTCCTGGTGCGCAATGTCGGGATCAGTGAGCATATATTGCCCGTCGTGTTCATCGTGGCAGGATTTGCCGGTCTTTTCACCGGGCCGATGATCGGGGGATGGAGCGATAAGATCGGAAAATACCGCCTGTTCATCGGAGGCAGCATACTAGCCACGATTATGGTGCTGGTCATCACGCATCTGGCCATAACTCCTTTATGGGAGGTGCTGATCCTGAATACGCTGATGCATACGGCCGTTACTTCCCGTATGATCCCGACGCAGGCACTGGTGTCAGCCGTTCCGGATATGAAAGACCGGGGAGCTTTTATGAGCATCAACTCTTCCGTGCAACAATTAGGCGGGGGGATCGCTTCGATCCTCGGAGGATGGCTTATTTCGCAGAATGCAGAAGGGAAGCTGCTACATTATGATGTGTTGGGTTATGTAACGATCGGGGCCTTCCTTATCTGTATTGTAATGATGTATTTTGTAAATGACTATGTGTCGCTGAAAACGGCGAAGTCCACGCCGGTAACCCGCCCAGTGCAGCAAGAGCAGCCGGTGTTGGAATAAAGAAATCATTTTTTTATCAGCCGTCGATCGATAATTTTCATAAGATCCTCCTTGGCGCTCTTGCTGAGGGGGATCTTATGTTTTTCGATGGTAATCTCATTGCCGGAGAGGGATTGTATCTTTTCGATGGAGGCGATAAAGGATTTCTGCACGCGGAGGAATTTTCCCGGAGGCAGTTGTTCTTCAAGGGCCCGCATGGGCGTCAGGGTCATAAATTTTGACCGGGAGGTATGGATACAGCTGTAGTTCTGGAATGCCTCGATAAAGAGGATCTCCTGGTAGAAGATCTTTTCATAGCCATTGTTGCATTTGATAAAAAAGTAGTTGTCGGGAGGCTGGCCTTCTTCCTTTATACCGGCGGCAGGCCTTTTGTATTCCAATACCTCCAATGCCCTGTTAGCCGCTTTGAGAAAGCGCTCGGTAGTGATGGGCTTAAGAAGATAGTCCAGTACATTCAGCTCGAACCCTTCCAGTGCAAAATTAGGGTAAGCGGTGGTGATGATCACCAAAGGCCGGACAGCCAGGCTTCTCAGAAAGTCGATGCCTCTTAACCGGGGCATTTGTATATCCAGAAAGATCAGGTCGATCTCTTCCTGCGCCAATAGTTTGTTTGCATCCAGGGCATTACTGCAGGTGGCCCGTAATTCCAGGAAGCCGGCTTCTTTTACCAGCAGCTCCATCCCTTCCCGGGCCAGGGGTTCATCGTCCACTATGATGCAGCGTATATTCATTTTACCTTTATTGTCAGCAGGACGGAATGGATATCTCCCGTAGTGCTGATATCCAGTGCATGACGCCCTTTATAGATGAGCTCCAGTCTTCTTCTCACATTCTCCAGTCCGATCCCTCCCCAGGTCCTTTCTTTGGGCATCACGTTGTCTTCGTCCATGGTGTTCTCCACGCTCAACTCGAAGATATCGTCCTGGTAATTCAGGTCCACCGTCACAAAATTATTCTTATCCGGACATGAACTTACATATTTAAATGCATTTTCCACGAAGGGAATGAGGAGCAGGGGAGCTATCATAAAATTGCAGGTAGTAGCGCCGACCGTATATTGGGTCCGGATCTCTTTGCCTTTGCGGAGCTTCTCCAGCTCGATGTAGTTATCCAGGTAGCCGATCTCTTTTTCGATGGGGATTTCATCCGCATTGCACTCGTATAGCTGGTAGCGTAGCATATCGGCAAATTTCACCAGGGTGAGCCCGGCAA
Organism: Puia sp.; assembly: GCA_035555335.1. Classification (GTDB taxonomy): domain Bacteria; phylum Bacteroidota; class Bacteroidia; order Chitinophagales; family Chitinophagaceae; genus Puia. The sequence continues at coordinate 3,759 of DATMGS010000022.1, read as the reverse complement.
AATCCGGATCCTTTTTAATGAGGACATAGATGCTGTTGATGGCATTGAACAGGAAATGGGGGTTCATCTGGGATTTTAGGAAACGCAGCTCATTCTCCGTTTTCTCCTTTTCCAGCAGGGTATTCCTCCTGTCGCTGCGCAGCTTGTCCCGGATGGATTTAATGGCGACGACGAGGAAGGTCGTATAGCAGTTTGCAATCAGTATATAAAAATATTCGGACTTATGAATATAAGGAATGGTTTTGCTGAAGAGATGAAATATTCCGGTCATAACAGCCAGAATAAATAATGCCGACAACAGCAAACCTGCCAGCAGGAGCAGGGCTAAAATGTAATAGCGTCTCGTGTTGAAGAACCGGGGGATCAGCCAATAGATAGTCATATAACTGACGGACGCCTGCCCCAGGAACCAGACAAAAGTAATCAGGAATGCCTGGAAGGGCTGAGAGCCATAGCCATATACGGAATACAGGGTCCAGAAAATAAAATAGGCCATCCAGAAAAGGATATGCCATTTGTATCGGGTCAGCAACTGATTCATGGGATGCTATTTACAGGAAGCAAGGTATTTTTTTAGTGCCTCCCCGGCAATAATTATCCATGAAAGTACGGGTACTGAGGATCAAAAGCAGGTTTTGACCTATCAGGCCAGCCCGGTCTCGTAATGCAATTCCGGGATCTCGGTGTCCACAAAGCCCTTTTTGATCAATCGCTGCTTAAAAGCCTGTTGTACTTCATATTCACCATGTACGATAAATAACCTTTTCACCCTGGCAGGGTCCTGACAGGAAAGGAACTGGCTCAAGTCTTCGTAATCTCCGTGAGCGCTCATGCTGCGGATGCTGCCGACTTCGGCATGTACTTCATGCAATACCCCGAAGATATGTACCTCCTTAGCTCCCCCCATGAGGCGGCCGCCCAGGGAATGCGGCTCGCAGTACCCTACAAGCAGTACCGTATTTCGGGAATTCTCAATATTGTTGCTGATATGGTGTTTGACCCTGCCGGCATCGGCCATGCCGCTGGCGGCAATAATGACACAGGGTTCATTGCGGTAATTGAGCATCTTGGACTCTTCTACGGTCTTTATATACTTCAGCCCTTCGAAAGAGAAAGGATCACTGTCCGTTTCCAGGATCTTCTGAATGGTGCTGTTGAAGTACTGTGGATATTTCTTTACGATCTCCGTGGCAGCAATGCTGAGCGGGCTGTCTACGAAATAGGCGACAGGCGGCAGGCGGTGCTCCAGTTCCAGCTGATTGAGGGCAAAAAGGATCTCCTGTGTACGGCCTACGCTGAAAGCGGGAATGATGAGTTTTCCTTTCTTCTCCAGGCAAGTCCGCACGATCCATTTTAATAACAGTTCGGGGGTAGTGTCAGCCGGGTCATGCAGGCTATTGCCATAAGTGGATTCGATAAGGATATAATCGGCTTGCGGAAATTCTTCCGGGGATTTCAAAATAACATCCCGATAACGCCCCACGTCTCCGCTGAAGCTGAGATGGGTCTCTTTATTGTCTTCCCTGATCCTGAGATGGACGGCACCGCTGCCGATGATATGTCCCGCATCCGTATACAGCACCTGTACATCCTCATCGATGGTATGCCAGGTATCATATTCCACGGTGGTGAAGAGTTGTACGGCCCGTTCGGCATCCTTCTCGTCATAGAGAGGTTGCAGGAAAGGCAATCCTTCCGCCTTCCTTCGCCTGTTGACATATTTGATATCGTCCTGCTGAATGCCGGCAGAATCTTCCAGCAGGATCGCCGTTAACTCTTTCGTAGCCGGCGTGCAAAATATCTTACCCGAAAAGCCATCCTTCACCAGCTTGGGGATTAGCCCGCTGTGATCGATATGCGCATGCGAGAGGATGAGATAATCCACTTCCGACGGAGTAAAACCCCAATTGCGGTTGAGCACATCCGTCTGCGCCCCCAGGCCCTGGAACATGCCGCAATCCAATAAGTATTTCTTCCCATTCTTTAAAGTCAGCAAATGTTTGGAGCCGGTGACTGTCCGGGCGGCGCCGTGGAACGCTATTTTCATTTTTTATTTTCCGTTAGACGTTGAAGATAATAATTTTAAGCCAATGGATCACCTGATGACCCCGGGAGTAAATGTAACGAAAAAGAAGGTAAAAATCATACCGTTACTCTATAGCGGGTTTATTTATAAATCATTCATTTCTTTTCTAACGATAATTATGTATTATCGACTGATCCCACTGTATATTCCCCTTCTATATATTTCCTATTTATTGATATCAGTCCAGGTTCCCGTCTCCGTTGTTCTTTCCCGAAGATATGCGCTGTTCTCTCCCGCAAAAATCGGTACTTTGTTTCCTCGTCTATAGTATATAGTTACCCTTATCCTATTTAGTCGTGACAATAATCTCAAGGTTCGCATGTCAGAATCACAAAGAATATACCCCGTAAACCAAACCAATACATATGAATCTATCCTTACGCAGGAAAAGGTATAATATCTGTATTATATCTTTCATTTTACTATCGTCACTGTTCGGAAGAGCTGTTACGGCTTCACCCCCCGGATACAAACACGACCCTCCCGGGGATCATGCAAATGTCTCATCCGGGAATCATGCCGATGCCTCACCCGGCAGGCAGGCCCTCAGAAAGGTCGGCAATCGTGTGTATTTCACACCAGCCTGCCCGATAGTCGCACAATCATTCAATAATACAGCCGATGTCAATGGAGCTACGTCCGATACAAGTTCAGTCGGATGGTACCTGGATGCTTCCAAGGTGCCGAATGCCGTCTATTTCGCAGTGAAATCCCATCGGCTCAAAGCCCAAACTTTAGGGGGGGAGGGAGTCTGGTATTCCAAGGTTTTTTCCATAGCAGGTTATACAGGCATCCAGGTAGACGCTAAAATTTCGTCGGAAGGAACACTCAGCAGTGCGGAATATGTCAAGGTCTCTTATAAATTAGACGGAGGGGCGGAGACATTGATTGGCACTTATACCGGAAGTTTCGGAAATACATCAACCCCTACAGTCACATCGCCCGCGCTTACCGGCAGCACTGTACAGATCGTCGTCAGGATGTATGATACTACTCAAGGAAACGCTGAATTTTATATCGAAAATTACGATGTATTTAAAGAAACAGCGCCTTGCTTGGTCTCGGGTATAGCCGTTACGGCTTCTGCCAGTAATTCAGGGGTGCTTACTTGTACGAATCCTTCTACAACCTTGTCGGCAACTACGACCGCGACAGGTACGACGACCTATAGCTGGACCGGACCAAATAACTTTACTTCAACATCCGCCAATCCAGTAGTTTCCACTGCAGGTACCTATACGGTGACAGGAACAAATTCAGCAGGAACAGGGACGGCCAGTGTAACCGTCACGTCCAATACCACAGCTCCGGCGGGAGTAACGGCCACCCCTTCCGGATCCCTGACCTGCTCCACGACAAGCGTCACCCTGACGGGAACATCCTCCACCTCAGGAACCACCTTCACCTGGACAGGGCCCAATAGCTTTACTGCCTCAGGCGCCACCGCTACCGCCACCGCAGCCGGTAGCTATACCCTGACCGCTACCAATCCAACCACCGGATGTACCACCACGGTCAGCACCACGGTGACGCAGGTTACCACGGCACCGGCCAATGTAACGGCCACCCCTTCCGGATCCCTGACCTGCTCCACGACAAGCGTCACCCTGACGGGAACATCCTCCACCTCAGGAACCACCTTCACCTGGACAGGGCCCAATAGCTTTACTGCC
>DATMGS010000021.1:0-286235 GCA_035555335.1 Puia sp. | reverse complement strand
CCTACCGTTCCAACCTTCCCGGCCAAAGCAGTCTCCTAATCATCCACTTACGGTATCCTCCTGCTCCTTATAACCTATACTATACGCTCTATAGCCCCCCATATACAAAAAGAGGGTGTCTCAACTTTTGAGACACCCTCTTATCTTTTCTTTAAGTCCTCTTTTTTAACCTCTTTTTAATCCTCTATTAATTCCTATTAATCTTCAGCAGGTTCCTGGGCCGCCTGGTCATTGACGCCTCCTTCGGCAATCTGGGTCAGCCTGCTGTCCGCCTTTTTTTCTTCGGCCAGCGTGACGCCCAATATTTCAGCGGCATCGGTATAACCGAGGGTCTTTGCCAGTTGCACCAGTCCGCCATAACTGGCGATCTCGTAATGTTCTGCCTTCTGGCCGGCGAAAATAAGACCTGTATCCCGTTGAGCCGTGTGTTCTCCCGTTTCGTCAATGATATCTTCTCCTTCATCCACAATCCCCGACATGGCGGGACATATTTTTGCCCGTGCAGGCTCCCCGATCAGGTTGAACACTTTTTCCAGACGCGACACATGGTTGATCGTTTCCTGTAAATGGTTGTTGAATGCCTGCTTCAGCTCATTGGAGCTGGCGGCTTCTTCCATCCTGGGAAGGGTCCTTACCAGTTTCTGTTCGGCCCAATAGATATCTTCCAGCTGGTCGACGAAGAATTGCTGCAATTTCGAGTTCCTGGCGGTATCGGATACCGGTCTTGTTTGTGTTGTTGACATATAACTGCTTTAACTTTTGTGAAAAATGTTTCGCAGATCCAATACAGAAACTTTTGTGCCAGGGGGGAATTGCATTGGTATGAAACTGGTAACTGGGGCATTTTGGCCACTATTACCCGGGATGGGGCGATCCGGAGGATACCTTATTCCCTTTCCAGTAATCCTTCCATGAGGGATTTCCATTGTCCTTTGGAGAGGCCGATCACGCCCAGGGAGCTAACTGCTCCATTACGCGGCTTGTCCGAAGCATCGGGATTGGACGTGTTGGGAACTTCATTACGGCCGAAGACGGTAGCCGTCACTTTCCTGTCCTTCTTTTCTATGACGAAACTACTGGTGGCGGCATCTTCCAGGAAATGGGCGATGCGGGAAGATCCCTTTGTCTGCGGGTCGTAGGAGGGCCGGATCTGCACCAGGAACAGGCTGCCCGATGATGGGGCGGCATGTGCTTCTACTTTCTCTATTCTTGCCCAGTCATGGTCCTGTCCGTCGCGGGCTCCGGATCCCGGAAGGTCGATCTGTATAAAATCGCCTTCTGTGGCGCTGCCCTGCAGGGATTCGCCGGCATCATCCGTCAACTGGAAGGAGACCGACATCGGCCGGCAATGATCCGTCCAGTTATTGACGTCCAGCACTCTCTCCCTGGCCCTTTCGAAAATATAGCCGGCCTGCTCTTCGCTATCGGCCGTTACGGTCGCCGAGATCTCGGCTGAAGCGCCTTTTACCTGGTCAGGTAATAATTCATTGATATAGGGTGGCGGTTCCGGGGCGGGTGTTCCGGTATTGGGAGACTCTTTAGCCGCAGGCGCTTTCTCTTCCATAGCCGCCCATTTGACAGCCTCTTCGTATTCGGCAGGAAGAAAGCCTCTGTATTCACCCGGTAAGATATGATTGACGGAGTCGGTGAAATTCCGGATCTTCTCCACATCCGAGACAATGGCCACTTTATGCCAGGCGGCGAATTTCTTCACGCCCAGCCAGATATCCCGGACCCAGGCGCCGGTACTGAAGTTTCGGAGGGGGGTATCGACAAAAAAGATAAAATTGAGTTTCCGGGAGGTATCCGTATGCTTTTTGATCCCGGGGAAGACGACTTTTTCAAAGTCTTCCCGGGTGACTTCCCCGGTTGCCTTGAAGCCAACGACGTTCGCGGGGAGACCTGGCAATAAATCGATCATAGCTATCTGTCTTTGCCTCAAAATTATCAAATTTCCTGCCATGTAGATAGGCAAATCGGGATAAGTTGATTGGCAACTTTTTTTCCCAAAAAGGGAGATTGTTTTAGCGTGAATTAAAATTTTCCTTTCTTTTGCAAGCCAAATTGATGAGGTTATGAATCTGGAGAGGTATGAATATGAAAAAAACGCTACTAGGCATGAGTATGAGTTTTATAGTATCGGTCCCAAGGGCCCGATATTGAAAGTAGTTAGATTTGATTTAAAAGTCACGGATGGTGTGCCTTATTTCTACCTGAGTTTCGGGGATTGGGATGAAAAAGAAAAATGGCTTAATGATACTATTGTCAGTAATAATGGGGATGCAGAGAAAGTATTGGGAACGGTTGCCAATATCATATTAAGTTTTACGGAGCAATTTCCGGATTCACTGGTTTATGCCGAGGGAAGCACAATGGCGAGAACAAGGCGCTATCAAATGGGAATCAGCAAATTATGGAATGAGATTTATACTGTTTTCGATGTGTATGGCCTTACTGCAGACAACAGATGGAAAGCTTTTGAGAAAAATGTGAATTATGAAGCGTTTTTAATTAGACGAAAAAAATGTAACTTTAAATAGTAAATTTGGTTGTTATGAGTACGAAACAAGAACATACTTCCACTAATGAGCTTTCTTTGGGAAAAATAGATACTTCCTGTAAGATAAATTACAATATGAGGGATTACAGCAATGACCCTTTTGTTATTAGAAAAGGCGAAGCCGCTCAAAGAAGGTTGGAAAAAGTCGGTTTTCCAAAAGAAGTCCTGGAACAATTGGGACTTCCACCTAAAGAATAACACTTCTCTACTTCACTCACTCCTTAAGCTTTTGACCGGATTGGCGATGGCGGCGCGGACCGCTTTGTATCCCACTGTAAGCCAGGCAATAATGATCGACAGGGCAATAGCCAACCCGAACACTTCCCACCCCATATGGATATGATAATAAAAGTCGGATAACCAGCGCTGCATGAAAAACCAGGCCAGTGGGGCCGAGATCAGGAAAGCGATACCGATCAGCAGGGTAAACTCCCGGGAAAACAGGTAAACGATATGCTGTATGGACGCGCCCAATACTTTCCGGATCCCCACTTCTTTTGTCTTCTGCAATGCCATATAAGACACCAGCCCATAGAGCCCCAGACAGGAAATGAAAATAGCCAGAAAGGCAAAGACCTTGAACAATTGAGAGGTAATGAGCTGCGTATGATAAAAGGATTCGACCCGCTCATCCAGAAAATTAAGGTCATACATATAATAGGGATACAAATGTGTAAATACTTTCTGCACTTCGGGAAGAACGGTCTTCATCCGGTCGGGGTCCATCCGGAAAGCGATATAATTGTAGGCATTGGGGTTATAGGCCAGGACCAGCGGCGACACCTGCTCCCGCAGGGATTTGCTGCTGAAGTCATGCATGACGCCTACGATGGTATATTTCCTGTCCCGGCTCTGCGAGAGGGCCATCGTTTTTCCGATGGCCTGCCCGAAAGATTTTAATCCGAGCTTTTTTAGCAGGGTCTCATTGATCAGGATCTCTCTCAGGCTATCCAAGGGGTAAGGCAGACGTCCCGCCAGCAGAGAAATGCGGAAGGTATTCAGATAGCTGGTATCCGCCAGCTGCACAGCCACGGAAAAATCTTTTTTCACCGGCTCCATGTCGAAATAGATCTCCTCATTGTACGCACCCCATGAAGCCGGGGCATCCATGCAAAAGCTGGCCGCCGCTATACCGGGAATCCGTAAGACCTGGCTCTTCAGGTAATTATATTGGAGCCTGTCCGTGCTATCGCTGGGCAGCTCGACCATGGCTACGGCTTTCTTCTCGAAGCCCATCGGCTGACTGCGGAAGAACTGCATCTGCCGGATCACCACCACCGTACCGATGATCAGCAACTGCGCGATGACAAACTGAAGCACCACCAGTCCCCGCCGAAGGGAGATACCACCCACTTGCTTAGCCGTAATTCTGCTCTTGATCGCTTCGATGGGATTGAAGCCGGAAAGGACGGCGCCGGGATAAAAGCCGGCCAGCAAGGTGACGACTACGCCGGTGATCACCAGGAATAAGATGATTGCGGGACTCTGTAAGAGGTCCAGGGCCAGCGGTTTCTTCATCAGGTCACGGAAGAAAGGCAGGGAAGCCCAGGTCAGCAAACAACCCAGGACCAGGGCCAGGACTGTGATGAGGGCTGTCTCGTTCAGGAATTGCCGGAGGATCTGAGCGCGGGCGCTGCCCAGCACTTTTCTCACCCCGATCTCTTTGGCCCGGCTGACGGACTGGGCCGTTGCCAGGTTGATAAAATTGATACAGGCCACGATCAGCAGGAAGGCTCCGATCAGTCCCAGGGACCAAAGCTCTTTATGGGTGAGCGCATCTCCCTTGAAGGTATACCACCGCTCGTCCAGGTGCATGGTCCGGAGCGGCTCGAAGGAGAGGGAGGTAACGGTGGTACCCTGCACTTTGTCCACAGGAAAATATTTTTGTACGAATCGGGGTAGCTGCGCTTGCAGGGGTTCTATATGTGCGCCTTTCGATAGCAAAAGGAAACATTCGGAGCTCCAGGGGACTCCGCCCCATTGTTTGGGGTCGGTGAAGGCGGTGGGGCCGTTGAGGTTGCGGAAGGTGGCATAGGAAGCTCCATACCGGACCTGCATATCGGTATTGACCGGCAGGTCTTTAAAGACACCGATAACCCGGAAGGGAACGCGGAAGGACCACATCTGGATCGTCTTTCCCATGGCGTTCTTCCAGGAGCCAAAATAAGTGTCGGCAAGGGATTGTGTAAGGACGACGGTATTGGGCTCTGTCAGTCCGGCCGCACTGCCCTCCAGCCATTGGTAGTCGAATAGTACGAAGAGGTCGGGTTCCGTAAAATACATCCCCTCATTCTCTTTATAGATATGTTCATCCTCCAGCCCTTTCTTTCCGGGCACATGAACCTGCGCGCCTCCTATGTTCCAGACAGGCGCTACTTTCTCAAACTGGGGAAAATCCAGGCGCATGGCCTGGGGTAACGGCAGGGGAACAGCGCTCTCGTAGCCGGCGTTCTCTCCGTTGGCATGTTTGGTATAGGTGGTGACCACCCGGTAGATCCGGTCATTGCGGGACTGGAAGGCGTCGTAACTGGTTTCGTAATGGATCACCAGGAAGATGAGCAGGCTGGCGGCGATGCCGACTGTCAGGCCAAGGATGTTGAGGAAGGCAAAGGTCTTTTTCTTCCATAAGGTCCGGAAGGCGATGCGGAAATAGTTCTGGAACATAGCGGAGGAAGGATTTGGTTAGGTTATAAAAAGCCGAAAGGGTTCCATATAACTGAAAGACCCCTATAAATGCCGAAAGGGTCCCGGTGAGGACCCTTTCAGTAAGAAAGACAGTTTCTAAAATGATATGTTGCATGGCCCGGCCCTTATTTACGGACCTGAGCCCCTATTTTTTATACGTTTGTGCCATCAGCAGTGCCTGATAGGCATTGACCACTCCGCCGGAGATGCAAAGCTCCGACATTTGCACCTGGCGGGACGCTCCGTCTACGTTTATCGTCACGGTATGAGTGGGTTTCACCACGGAACGCATGATAATATCCTTTACCTGTACGGCCTTTAATTTGGGATAGTATTCCCGGATCAGGGCCGCCAGACCTGCTACCACCGGAGAGGCCATGCTGGTGCCATCATGATTGGCATATTTGGAACCGGGGGTGGTGGAATAAATGGCGACGCCGGGGGCGAAGACATCCACCTGGGTCTTCCCATAATTGGAGAAGGAAGCTGCCAGGGTGGAATCATCATCCGGCCCGGAAGCCCCCACCTCTATCCATGCATCTGCTATACCACCCTCTTCGTATACCCGGGTGGGGTAGTTGGACTCTTTGCCCAGGTCTTTCCCGTCATTGCCGGCCGCATGCACCAGGAGCACGTCTTTCGACAGGGCATATTTGACGGCATCATCCACCACCTTCTTATTCCAACTATATCCTTTACCAAAACTCATATTAATGACTTTTGCCCCGTTGTCCGCGGCATAACGGATGCCATTAGCGACGTCCTTATCCCGTTCATCTCCATCCGGAACGACCCGGATCGCCATGATACGGACATGGTCGGCGACTCCTTTGATTCCAATGGCGTTATCTCTTACGGCGCCGATGATCCCCGATACGTGGGTACCATGATCGGCGTTGGGGCCGGTCACGTCGGAATTGCCGTAGTTATGTTCTTCAGGGTTATTGTAATCGTCCCCTATGATCGGCCGGGGATCGAAAGCAAGGTTATATTGGTAGTCGACCTGGGTCTGAAAATGTTTGATCGCGCCACCCAGTTCGTCTTCTTTAAACTTCTGGAAATCGGGATCTCTTTTCAGCTCGCTCAGCACGACTTTGCGGATATGGGTCTCGGCGGGTCCCTGGGGCTGGAATTTCTCAAAGTCGGCCAGGGTCGGAGAATCCTTGCCTATTTTGGTGAGGACCCCGTCCAGGATATTTTTGAAGCCATTGATGCCCTGGAGGGTATTTTTTGCGTTTTCCAGGCTCTTGGTGTATTCGGAGTCCATTTTCCGGTAGGCATCCCAGGCCGCCTTGTCATTGGGGGAAACGGTAGCATCCGTCAGGCTGTCGAACCGGGGTTTGTCGCGCCGGAGTATCCGCACCATTTCCAGGTTGTCATAGTTTACATCTCCTTTAGGCCCTCCGATGAAGTCCCATCCATGCATATCGTCCACATGGCCGTTATGGTCGTCATCCTTGCCGTTGCCGGGCTTCTCCTTAGGGTTGATCCAGATGACGGATTTCAGGTCCTCATGGGCCGTATCTACGCCGCCGTCGATAACGGCCACTACGACGGTTTTGGCTTTTTTATGTCCGAGCAGCTCCTGGTAGGCTTTTTCGGTGCTGATGCCAAAAACACTGTCGGTTTTCAGGTCCAGATTGTGCCAATTAGCCTTTTGGGCGCTGGCGCCCAGGGAAAGCAGGCCGGCGCAGCAGGAGAGGAATAAGACAAGAAGGGTCGTGGTATGCTTTTTCATAGCGCCAAAGATATTCAAAGCGGGGACTAAAACCATAAAATTCGGGTATTGAATGCCACCCCCATAAAATGGGTGGAAAAACAGGGAAAGAATAGTTACCCGGGTTAATACACCGTATATGCAACCGAAGAAGGCATTTTTTATGCTCACAAAAAATTTATTGATAATAGTTAGTACGTCGTCCTGCGCGGAGTGTTTTCAATAAGGGGAAATTATATAAGGCAATAAGTGTATTCACCGATAAAATTTGAGAGCAACTGGAGAATTTCTTATCTTACTATAGTTAAACCTATATCGGTCACCTTTAAAATATCCTAGCATGTACGATTATCTGAAACCAGGTGAAGAAGTTACTTTTCAAAGCTTACTGGACCTCCCTCTGATCGTGGAAGAGGTCAATGAAAGAAAGGGCAACGTACGTTGTAAGTATTATGATGAAAACCTTGGAAAATTCATCAAGCTCACCCTCCCTGCGGACTCCCTGATACCCCGCAAGGGTGCATCCTCAAAAAAGAAGGTTGTTGCCGATCATCCGATTCGCCGCCATCGTTCCGATGATGAAAACCTTTTTGGATAAACGAAAACGTTTCCCCTCGTTCCAAAAACAGAGACCTGACGGTCTCTGTTAACCTTTTAAATAAAAGAGGCAGTATCGTTGATACTGCCTCTCGAGCGGCGTAAAAATGCCGGCATTTTTACGCCGGGTCTCATGATGGGCTTCGCCAAGGCGCCCGTGGCGCCTTTTGTGGCGCCTTTAGCCTTTCGGATTCAGCGCCTGACCGATCCTGAAGGCCAGGTCTTCCAGGTGATATTTGCTAAGCCTGTCCGCAGTGGCAGGGATAGCGGCCTGAATCCTGCTTCTCAGCGCGACGAGCTCGGCTCTTGCGATGGAAGGCAGGTCGGTATTTTTCGTGCCGGGCCCGAAGGAAAATCCGGGAGGTAATCCCGTAGGCGCCGGCGCAGGACTGATGATAGTGATCATAGCTTCTGCATAGGCCTTTTGCAGGTTCCTGCGGAAAGCATCGATGGGCTGATGCGTCGCCAATTCTTTCCAGATCTCTTTGCGGGTGTCGGCCAGCAGGTCTTCTGCCGTATAGGCTTTGGCATCGCCGAAGCGGGCGGCCGACTGGAGCAGGCTATTCAGCCGGTTGGCAGACAAGAGGCTTCCCAGAGCGGCAACCTGCATGGAACCGACAGGATCTCCGCCGGCAGGATTGCTGATCTTATTCAGGATCGGGTAATCCAGCAACCAGCGGGGCGTCTGAAATAATTGTTTGTTCAGAAAAGCCACGGCTTCCTGCTGACGGGCTTTGGGAGCCGGCGCATATACATCACCGGGTTGCTCCACGCTGTGGAAGGTCTCGTAGACAGATCCTACATTTTTCAGCACATGTCCTATGTAGCGGCTATACTGACCTACTACCTGCTTATAGACATCGTTCAGGTTATCATACTTATCGGCTTCTTCGCTGGTCCATTCGGGCAGGCTGGGCAGGATACGCTGCAGGTTCTTAATACCGTATTCGCCGGCTTTCATGGGGTTGTCTCCCAGATCTTCTGTCTGAGCACGGGCATCGGTACCGTAGCCTTCGCCGCCAAACCATAACCGGGGATTGCTCTTCAGGCTGTCGACGATCCATTTGTTGACGATCTTTTTGTCATCTTTTTCATTGCTGGCGCCGGAATAAGCATAACCCCATTGGATGGCCCAGCGGTCATATTCCCCGATACGGGGGAAGAGATCGGCTTCTGGTATATTGTCTTCAGGCTGCGCTACATAGTTAAACCGGGCGTAGTCCATAATGGAGGGCGTGTGCCCATGTTCGTCCAGCCAGGCCTTGCTCCTTAATTTTTCCACCGGCACGGTGCTGCTGCTACCCATATTGTGGCGCAGTCCCAGCGTATGGCCCACTTCATGGGAGGATACGAAACGGATCAGCTCGCCCATGAGCGCGTCGTCCAGGTGCATGGTCCGGGCCTTGGGATCTACGGCTGCCGTCTGTACCATGTACCAGTCGTGGAGCAGTTCCATAATATTATGGTACCAGCCGATATGGCTCTCGATGATCTCGCCGCTGCGGGGGTCATGGATATTGGGGCCATAGGCATTTTCTATGTCGGAGGCAAAGTATCTCAGTACGGAATAGCGGGCGTCTTCGAGGCTCATGGTGGTATCGTTCTCCGGCCATTCTTTTGCCTGGATGGCATTCTTAAACCCTGCTTTTTCGAAGGCTTTCTGCCAGTCGTTCACGCCTTGTATAAGATAGGGCCGCCATTTTTTGGGGGTAGCCGGATCGATATAATAGACGATGGGTTTGGCCGGCTCTACCAGCTCGCCCCGGCGCCATCTCTCCTTGTCTTCTTCTTTAGGTTCCAGTCTCCAACGGACGATGAATTCCTGGTTGTCTATTTTTTGCTGTTCATCACTGTATACGGTGTAGTCATCCGCAAAGTAGCCTACCCGGCGATCGAACAGTCTTTTTTTCATGGGAACGGCCGGCAGCAAAATAAAGGAGGTGTTGAGCTCCAGGGTGACAGCGCCTGCGGCATCCGATGGCGAGGGTCCGGAGGGCCCGAAAAGGGAGGGAGGGCCGCCGCCTGCCGAGAATGTCTTTACCGTTCTTACTTCCGTATTGATGGGGAAGGTGCTGATATGTTGTATATAGGATCTGTCCGGGGCCAGTCCGCCAAGCTTCATCCTTCCTTTAGCAGAGGCGGGGATGCTGACGACCAGGTTATCTCCTTTGAAATAATCCGTCACGTCGATAACGACGCTGGAGGAGTCTTTGCCAAAGGCCTTGACATCGAAGGCTGCGGCGATAGGGTTGACATTGGAATTACTAACGGCCTTGTAGATATTGTTGGTGGAGTCTGCGGCCATATTGATAAGGGTGATCACCCGCAGAAAAAGAGTGTTATTGGGACCTTTTTCCCATTGCAGGGTCTGCTGGTTCGCCAGCTCTCCTCCGTATACGCCGCCGCCTGCCGTCTTACTGAAACGGGTGATGGCCATAAACTCCCTCTTCAGCAAGGAGTCGGGGATCTCGAAATACCATTTGTCTTCTACCTTATGAACAGAGAATAATCCCTGGTGAGAAACGGCCTTGTCCGTAATAATCTCCTTATAGGGCTTGGGGCCTTGTTTGGGCGCATTGAAGCCGGGTATGGGCGGAGTCTTTGGCTTTGACGTGTCGCTGCCGGGTGTTGCCGGCTTACGCTGCGCGAAGGCGGGCAATACCGTTATTACGGCGATTGCCGTCATCATAATTGGTCTCTTCATGTCTTTGGGAAACTTTGTATTTTAATAGAAATGGAATTGAGCATAAATGGATAATGGTGCAGTCGTCAGCCAGGTGAGTTGGAGCCTTTGTAATCTTTTTTGGTTTAGGGGGCCAAAAGTATTGATATTTTTGAGATAGCCAAGAAAGGAAGTGCTAAAATTGCATTTATGACGGATAAACGGTTCGACAGGGGGGGCTCGCCCCACAAAAGGCATTGCTGACCGGATTGCGGGTCGAAGAATATACGATTTCGATCCTATTGCCGTTTAGGAAGATAAAATAGCCTAACCCCCACCCCACCGTCATGAAATTAATAAGTTTATGGCTTCTGCTACTGGCCGCCGTCCCGGCTTTTTGCCAGAAGAATGCATCCGATGAAGATGTACACGCCACCCTGCTGGTCGGGAAGAAAAAGTCCCTGATCGCCTATGCCGGTCCGTCGCATTCCTTCACCATGGAAACGACTTCGAAAACGGCCAAGCCTTCGGATATCCCGGGTTTTATCACCATCGACGGGCAGGTGCTGCAATCCACGTTGGTGCCGGCGGCATTGACGGTGGACCCCAGGCATCCTACCACGGACCGCGAAAAAGAGATCCTGATAAAATATATGAATTATGAGCTGGGCTATTATAAGAAGAAGCTCAGACAGAAATATAGTGGGCTGCAGACGGAATGGCTGACGATCAAAGGCCGTTTGTTTTTAGTCTGGTATTTCGACATGCCTAAAGACTACAAGCTGGTGAGCAGACAAATCTATCTTTCTACCTTATTTTTCGACCAGGTGCTGGACCTGAATGCGCCGGTCTTTAAAATGGACCATTTTGGCAAAGCGAAGACCACCCTCGTCAAGCTGGCCGGATCGCTGAAGACTTATGACAAACAACTGGATCTTGGATTGTTGAAGCGGCAATTGTAACTTCAGTGGATGAACCGCGCACTCTTATTATGCCTGCTGCTGACCGGACTTTTTAGTGTAAACGGGCAGGATTATTTCCCGCCTGCGGGGCAGTGGCAGCATCGGTCTCCCGCCTCTCTGGGACTGGACTCCCTCAAATTACAGGAAGCGATCCGTTTTGCCCGGGACAATGAGGCCAGGGCTCCGCGGAATATGGAGCTGGCTCAGGCCGAGAGTTTTGGCAAAGAGCCTTTCGGCGAGGGTATCGGGCCTTTCGCAGACCGGGATGATCCCACCGGCATCATTCTCTACAAAGGATATATCGTCGCCGAATGGGGCGAGCCCTTACGGGTGGATATGACGCATAGCGTCACGAAGAGCTTCCTTTCGACGGTGGTCGGAGTAGCCGTTGATCAGGGGCTGATCCGTTCCGTCATGGATACGGTCGCGGCCTATGTGCCGCCTATAGAAGTGTATAACCCCGCGGCGCCCGCCCGCACGGCGGAAGAGCTGGGGCAGCCTCAATTACTCTATCCTTTTGCCAGCCCTCATAACCGCACCCTCACCTGGGACGTGATGCTCCGTCAGACCAGCGACTGGGAAGGCGTTCTCTGGGGTAAGGCCGACTGGGCCGACCGACCGGGCCCCAAGGCGGAGGAATGGCTTACCCGTAAGCGGAATGCACCCGGCTCCGTCTGGAAATATAATGATGTACGGGTGAATGCATTGGCCCTCGCCGCCACGAGCGTATGGCGTAAGCCCCTGCCGCAGGTGCTGAAGACCTATATCATGGATCCCATCGGCGCCTCCAATACCTGGAGATGGAATGGCTACCGCAATTCCTGGATCGTACTGGACGGTCAACCGGTGCAGTCTGTCAGCGGCGGCGGACATTGGGGGGGCGGCATGTTCATCAATGCCTATGATATGGCCCGTTTTGGGTTGCTGACCCTGCACCGGGGCAACTGGAATGGCCAGCAGCTGATCTCCGAACAGTGGGTACAACAGGCCCTCACGCCTACGACGGCCCAACCTACCTATGGCTATATGAACTGGTTCCTCAATACCGACCACAAATTGTTACCCAGCGCTCCGGCTTCCGCCTTCGTACATATCGGCAACGGCACCAATTTCATCTATGTCGACCCCGTTCACGGTCTGGTAGCCGTCGTCCGCTGGATAGAGAATGCGTCCATGGATGGGATGGTGAAAAAGATCCTGGAATCTTGTGAATCTGGTAAATAGAGCTTAACTTACTACCCCACCCGCACCTTAGCAAAATCTTTATCAGAGGCTTTTATTGGCAGCGCTAAAACTTCACCCAACATGGAGAAATATACTACGTGGAGAAGACTGAGCACGTATTCGGTAAACAGACAGATGATCCAGAATATAGTGGAGACTCTTAATAATAAGGTCCCCTCCATCCTTCATTTCGGTAATGCTAACGCTTTTTCCAATCATACTTCCCTCACGATATACGGATCCGACGTCAGAGAGGTCTATATACCCCTCTCCAAGTATACCCAACTCCTGTTCAATAACGACACAGAAGCTTTAACGATCGAATTATTGTACAAAGAAGAGGGGGATTCATTCTCATCCCTGGCCTTCGTCCTGGAGATGAAATTCGGACATTGGAGCGGCGACTCGTTTCTTTCGATCGCCCTGCAGGATTATAATAAGCCCCGGGAAAAAGTAATAGCCATCGAAGATGCGCTACTGGCAGCGTTAGCCCCTAATAAGAACCGAAACTGGGTCACTTATCCGAATGATTTTGTACCGACCCTGGTCTTTGTGGCAGGTTTTGTCATCGGGCTGAGCAGCCTGATGTTCACCAACCCGTTCCTGAAGATTCTCTGTTTGATCCTTTTTGGAGCAGCCATCTATTATGTCGCCCACCGTTTCATCAAGGGATATTGTGATTTTGAATCCCGGCATCAAAAACGGCTCGACCTTTTTCTAAACTTTCTTACCGGCGCCGTTGCGATCTTTGTCCTGGTCGCCGCGATCAGGATGTTGTAGTGCGTAGGAAATAATCTCTTAAAAGCGCAGGGCAAAACTCAGCTTCGCCGCAAAGGGAGTGCCCGGCGTAAAGCAGATCTCATTTACCGAGTGAGCTTCTCCCTTCAAACGGGTTTCTGTAGCGAACTGGGTCTCCTTCCATTTGGTATTGAAGATATTGTTGACCACCAGCCCTATCTCGTAATTTCCCCGGGTATAATTGACCATCGCATCGGTGATAAAATAACCGGTGACGGTCAGGCTGTAATCTTCATTGGCGGGCCGATCGGCCAGGTAACGGTACCGCAGGCTCCCATTGAACCCTTTCTTAGCCGCATAGGTGATGCCCGCGCTGCTGGTCCAAATGGGCGCCAGCGGAATATAGTTCTGCCCTTTTTGCGCTTCGAGGGCCCGTCCATGAGCATAGTTGAGGTCCAGGTCGACATACAGCGCTTTCAGCGGTTCATACCTACCTGAAAAATCGAATCCATAGCGTCGTGTCTTACCATTAAAGTCCACCGTTCCGCCATCGCCACCATAGACAAACTCCTGCGCCAGATAAATTTGCCAGATGGCGGCATTGATGAGCAGGTTAGGGGCTGGCTTGAAGACCGCACCCAGATCGGCGCTGTAGGCGGCAGGTAATACCTGTACCCCATGCTCCACGACCACGGCCCGGGTATCATTGGAATGGAAGCCGCGACCGGTGGTGAGATAGATCTGCAGGTCCTTGCCGGCATGGTAGTAGAAGTTGAGCTTAGGGCTCAGCGTATTCGCATGGGCTTTATAAATGCCGATCCCTGACAGGGTCGTATCGGATGCCAGTTTGTTATTATAGGTATGGTAGAACTGGTCGAAACGCAGGCCGGCGGTCATGCTGAATTTGGAGCTGAAGTCGATGGTCTCGCTGAGATAGGGCGAAAGGCTTAATTCGGAGATATCGCCCAGCTTGATCCGGCCCAGGAGCGTATAGCGATCGACGGTGTGTGACAGTTCCGTATTATTGGTTTTATCCAGCCTTACCTGGAACCCGCCTTCGGCGGTCAGCTTAGTCTTACCGAGATACCCGATATGCTGATAGCTGCCATTATAGCCCATCATGTCACGGGCCTCCCGCTGGCGTATTTCATCGCCGTTGACGGTATCCACGAGGTAAAACGTGAAATCGGTATGGAGATCAAAATGGTAATTGGAATAGTATACCTGGTTTTTGATTACATCTCCATTGCCCAGGGAAGTAAGCAACTGAGCGTTCACATTGGTCCGGTAGGTTATGCCTCCTTCATAGGGATCCAAAGCCCCATAAAACCCTATCAGGTGTTCGGACACCGCCCGGTCGGGGATCTGACCGGATGCATTCCACTTGCTCCAGAAAGTAGTTGCCGACACGGTAAGGAAATTGTGTCCGGGCAATTTACCATTGTATTTGGTGAACAGGTTAAAGCGTTTAAAATGCTGAGGATTATCAAAATACGAATCCGAATAGCGGTATTCAGAAGCTATGTACCAGGACTGCTCTTTCTGCCGGGCTTTCTCACCGAGCAGGTTGAACATTCCCAATCCGCGCCAGGTATTAAACATGCCTCCTTCTACTTTCACCAGATCATAGGGCAGTGCATCCCTGGTATGATAATCCGCAAACCCGGTGGTGGCGAAGTCGCCTTTGGCAGCCGTATAAGGACCTTTGTTAAAATCCACACTGGCGATGGTCTCGGGAATGATAAAATGGCTGTCCGCATAGCCCTGACCATGGGCATGCGATACCATATTGATGGGCATCCCGTCCGCTTCCAGCCTGATATCGGTGCCGTGGTCGCAGTCGAATCCCCGTAAGAAGATCTGTTCGGCTTTGCCGCCTCCCTGGTGCTGGCCGATCACGATACCGGGAATGATGCGCAGCACTTCCTGCGAGTTGTTGACACCGCGCAGGGCGATGTCGGTACAGCTGATGGGTTTATACTGTTCGCCGGCATGGGCCGATATGGTTACATTGGTCAGCTCCACGCTTTGCCCTGTCAGGGTGACCTGGTAACCGGCTTGTCTCAGCTCGTTATAAGAAATGGTTTTTATGCCATAGCCTACGGAGGAAAAAGTGATGCCGGAGGGCTCCATCTTCAGCCCCCGGAAAGAAAAATTGCCCAGCTGGTCGGAAATACCGGTTGTTTTCCCCGGCAATAGCTGCACGGTGATCCCTGCCAGCGGCTGATGTGTTTGGGCGTCGGTTATCCGGCCTTTGAGAAGGGCCTGGGATTGCGCGGTGACCCTCGTCAACAATAGGATCAAAAATATGCATAAATAGCTTTTGGGCATATCCTGGCGAAACTACTCATTATGGCAGAAATTTCTCCTGGCAGTCCATCCGATTGATCATTTTTCGCCCCAATATTATACGATTCCGCCACATTTGGATTAGAATTGGCATTTTACCGGAGGCATACATAGATTTGACTACAACAATAGCAGATTCGGCTACCTCTGTTTCTTTGTTATTGCGCAACTTTGTAACATCAAAAACCAGGGCCTTTAAACAAATGTAATTAAATTGCGATATGGCAAACATTCAACCTCATCGGATTAAAACGATAAGCGAATATCACCAGGTTATGGGGCTTCCTAAACCGGAGCATCCATTAATCAGTGTGATAAATTTTGAATCCATTAAGCAGCTGCCCTACGATGAATCAATGAGAGTGATCTTTAATTTTTACTCCATTTCATTGAAAAGGAATTTCAACGGCAAGATGAAATACGGGCAGCAGGAATATGATTTTGATGAAGGGATCATGTTTTTTATTTCGCCCGGTCAGGTTTTTGGGATCGAGGTTGAGAAAGGTGCGGCATTACAACATTCGGGATGGCTGTTACTCGTCCATCCTGATTTTTTATGGAATACCCAGTTAGCCAAAACAATAAAGCAATATGAATATTTTGACTACTCGGTACATGAAGCCTTGTTTCTTTCGGAGAAAGAAGAAACAACCATTATGGGCATCATGCAAAACATCGGGCAGGAATATCACTCAAACATTGACAAATTCAGCCAGGATGTAATTATTGCTCAATTGGAATTATTGCTTACTTATGCTGAAAGGTTTTATCATCGTCAATTCATAACAAGGAAAATAACGAACCACAAAATCCTCCATCGTTTGGAAGAGATTCTTGCAGCATATTTCCGCAGCGATACGTTGGCGAAAAAGGGATTGCCAACCGTTCAATATATTGCCGAAGCATTAAACATATCGCCTACTTATTTAAGTGGTTTGCTTAAAACATTAACAGGTCAGAGTACCCAACAGCACATCCATGATAAGCTGATGGAAAAGGCAAAGGAAAAATTGTCCGCCACCGATTTATCAGTAAGTGAAATAGCTTACGAATTGGGGTTTGAGCATCCGCAGTCGTTCAGCAAGTTATTCAAGACAAAAACCAACCTTTCGCCTTTGGAATTCAGGCAGTCGGTTGGTTGACAATAAAGCAGAATCTCTAACGACCCTAAAAATAGGTTGAAAGACCAAAGCTGAATCCTGCCGTAGGCCCGATGGTTGCACCGATGGTACTGCCGGTAATATCCCTTTGCTTCTGGCGGCGGTAATTAAATCGCAGCACCGTCTGAGAAGCAGGCCTGAAACTGATTGCCGGCATAATGCTCCACAGATCATTGTACATCCGGGTTCCGGTGGCCGCGAATTTTCCTACATTCCAGTCTACATATTCACCTCTCACGGCGATATTGAGGGAGGCATTATCCCAACCCAGGATCTTTCCCCGGACGATGGGTTGTACTATATCGATAAAACCGCCGAACTGTTTGTTACTGTATTCCGGGGTATAGTCCTGTGGTAGTTGAACAAAAATCCAGGCCCATTCCGTGATGATGTTGGTATGCAGCCGGGGCAGGGTCGTATTAAAATCAACATCAAAGACATGCAGGCTTCTTTTATTATCGATAGGCGCCCCCTCTACCCGCCAGGTATTATAGACGCCGCCCATATAAGACAAGCCTAACTCGCCTACTTTATCGTGGCGGACAGAAAGTTTGCCGGTATACAAGGGCTCTCCGCTGGCGCTCGACGTAAATCTCGACAGGTTGCTTTTGGCAGCCGGCAAAAAGGTTTTGCCCTGGCTGTTGTCAATGATAGAGTCATTAAATCCACCGGTGAGGTAAAATTCATACCCGAACATCCAATGGTTGGTATATTCCTTTCCATATATCCCAAATCCCGTATTGCTCCAGGTACCCGGCAGCATCTGCGTCATGGCGATGGGCCTGTCCGTAAACTCCCATTTCGGGCCATCGTGATTCTGATTAAAGGCGCCAATTGGGTTGACGATCATGCCACCCCGGAGATTCAGCAAGGGATGCAGCTCGATATCCAGTGCCGCATATTCTACCTGGAACTCGCCTCCTTTGCCCGCTTCACCTGCATCTCCGCTGGGATCATTCTCGTACTCTATTTCTGATAAAAACTTGATCCGTTTGGTGATCGTAGAAGCCACGAACAAGCTAAACCTTCTGAACTGGAACTGGTTGCCTACCGTAATACCTGAGGTAGAGACATATTGCCAGTTGGATTCCACATACCCGCCAATGGAAACGGGTGTTTTGCCTAGTTTGAGGAAGGGCCGGTTATAAATAGCGTCCATGGTAAGGGTTCGTTTTACCGTGTCGGATGGTGCAGAAGATTTTAACAGGCTGCTGTCAATCTGCGCATGGACCGCATGACAAAAGAAGAAGGAGGCTGTGAAGGCCGCAGCCAATATAGGTATTTTCATTTCAGGGAGATTAAAAGTTGATTATTGAAAAGGGTTACAGGGAAGGTACGCAGGTTGGTGTCTGCAGGGCCAGTCTGTACGACGCCCTTATTATTGAACTCGCTGCCATGCGCGGGGCATTGCAACCGGGCCCCAAATACCTGTAATTCAGCTCCCTGGTGGGTACAGCGCATCAGCAGGGCCGTATAGGCTGTTTCGCTGAAGCGATAGACACAAACAGGATATTTCAATTTTTCATGCTGCACCACCACGTACTTTCTGAAGGAATCTTTGTGCAATTGAAAAGAAGAAACAGGCACCACCAGGTCCGAATGATCGATCGTTCCTTCAATCACCTTACTACCGCTGCAACCTTCGAGCAGGGTAGCCAACATCGTTCCGCCTAAACAGGCAAAGCCGCAGGTCTTCAAAAATGCTTTTCTTTCCATACGGTTTAAAGGGATTTCAGGAATTTCAGGAGTGCATCCTTGTCTGTTTGCGACAGGCTGTTAAACCGGCTGGCGCTGACAGCCGCTTCTCCTCCATGCAGCTGGATGGCCTCCTCGATACTATGCGCCCGGCCATCGTGTAGTAAATAGGTATAGCCGCCCTGTACGTTCGGAGCCAGGCCCAAACCCCATAAAGGCGTTGTACGCCATTCGGAGGTTTGTGCATTCCCCTCGGTATATCCGTCATCCAGTCCCGGGCCCATATTGTGTACCAATAAATCAGTGAACGGATTGAAGGTCTGATACGAAAGTGCATCAATGGGGGAATAGCCGGTGGTCAGGGTTTGTTTGTGACAGGTCTCGCAGCCTATCCGGATAAACACTGTATTGCCAGCTAAGACGGTCGCGTCAGTCGCATTGCGCTGAACAGGGGTCTGCAAACACCTGCAGTAAAACACCACGGAATTCATCGTTGCGTTATCTACTTCGGGAGCGGAGGCAGTCACCGGAGCCGTCTGGTCCAGGTAATTATATGGATTATAGGGTAGAAAGCTGGATGTAACGCCCATATCGTGGTTATAGGCAGTCGCTACCTGTTGCAGCAAATCATATGTGGAAGCCTTGCGGCCAAACCGGCAGATATATTTTCCATCGGCTCTCGGGATAGCTCCATTTAATGCCGTAGCATAGGAGGGGATGGAGCCATAATTGGGGTGCCCTCTGACGCCATCGGCATTACTCTGGTTGGCTACCGCCAGGGCTAATATTTCAGAATCGGGCACTGCTTCCAGAAAACCGACGCCAGCGGTGATAGGAGCGATAAACCTGGAACTGGTAGCCCCCGTAGGGATTTGTTCCGGGGTATAGCCTGGTAAACAGAAGCTCCCCAACTGAGGGCCACTCTCCGCCAGGAAAGTATTACCCGTCGTATCCGATTGACCGAAACGGGTAAGAATGGTAAAGGGATGCCCCCGGTTATCACTGGAATGGCAACTGCCGCAGCCCGTCGCGACAAAATAAGGACCTAGCCCCGTTGACGACGTACGATTCGCGAAAAACTGGTCGTTTCCTTGTGAAAAAAGGATCGTTTGAGCACTGGAAAGGCTCACAGGCCCGCACAATCCGTTTGACGGATCGATCATGGAGGGGAGTAGCTTGGAACAGGCGGTAAAGGCGACAATGGCTATAATAATAAACGCCGTTACTATGGTAGTCTTCTTTCTCATTTAATTTAGCTTGGCTTTTGCACACGGATCATCGCTCCTTCATGGATCGACATAAAGGCTGCCTCCCCACGGGAGATCAGCAAGAATCAGTAGGCAAATCAGGAGTGGTGCGAAGGTAATAGACAGATACCCTGTTCAATTGTCGAATTCGGGAAAAATGCTTACGAATTCGGGAAAGATATCGCGCCATGGCACAGGATCTCAAACACTTATTAGTTTAAGGGGTAAGCTCTTTTATCCGGATCGATCCAATATTTGGAGAGCGGCTCGTCCAAATCCCATTGTCCCGCATTGACTAATTTCAGCGTCAGCATCGCCGTAACCGGTTTGGTAAGAGAGGCGACATTAAAAAGGGTATTCACCGGATAGGGAGCTTTGTCCGGCAGGGTGCCGAACACCGTAACTTCTTTGACACGGCCATTTTCTATGATACCAACCCCAACGGCTGGTACCTTCCTGGCTGCCATCCAAACAGGAATACTATCCCGGCAATCGAAGGGTACAGGAGTATATGTTTGAGCCTGCAATGAATGTTTACCGAAAAAGACAGCAACCCCTAAAAAAAGAAAATAGTATCTGGTCATGTACGTGGTTTATAGTTTTGGAAACGGTTATCCTTTTTTACCGGTTCCAAAATGGCACTTTTAGCAGTGTATGCTGAATGTATGGAGTAACTAAAATGCTTAAAAATATTATTTAGGCAGAGGGGCCTTTAATTTCCGTAGAAGATTATTGGCATCTGCCAATTTTTTAGGAGCCAGAACCTTGCCTTTAAGCTTGTTCAGCTTTCCGCTGACGGTGAAAGTAATCTCCCTTCCCGTCAAGTCACTTTTATGCTTCATGGCTTGTTTCATATTGTGAAATCGTCTTTTAGGCCGATAATAATTGCAAGCTACAAAACATATAAATCCGTACAAACCTTATTTGCTCACGGTGAATCTTTTTCCAGTTTTGGAATAATAAGTTTGCTCAAGTCAATAGAATGGCCGACGAATGCACGTAGCAAAGTGAGCGTGGCGAACCGTATGGTACAAATTTAGAACCGGTTTATTGATGATTTGAAAATAATTATTTCATCGGCTCACTTTTTTCATTCTGAGCCTCACCCCCATATCGTATTGCCGCTTCAAGTATATCAATGTTTATATCTTTTAGCGTTTTGAACCTAATGCAATACCCAGTCACACTCGCCTTGCCTAGTTTTTTTCCATACGTTTGGGCTAAGTATGTCTTATCCTTGATACCAAGGATATAGACAGAGATTCCGGTTTTGTTTGCGCTCAAACCAATTTGAAAAAAATCCCTGGTCTTTCCATCAGCATATTTTATGGTGTGAAATCCATAGCCTATAGTAGGGTTACTAACAGTTTTATTTTCGCTGTTTTTGCCATTGTCGAACCATAATTTACAACCTGGTAAAACTTGAAGTGTGAGCTGGTGCAACTCTTGTATATCGCTACGCTTTGGTTCAGGTTGGCTGGTAATATACTTTTTGATTTGTTCTTGTACGTTCATATAAAATATATAATTACGGACTGTTCCGCAAAAATATGAACAAATTACAAACCCAAGAAATCGCAGGCAAAGCAAAAGCCACTGATAGTCAGTGGCTTTTATGTCAAGTGAACGAGGTGGTACAAAACTCGAACCAGTTTTAGGCAAAAACTAGTTTAGGAAGTATCTTGCCGGCCTGTAATATGAAAAAAGTAATAATAGCCTTCTTGCTGCTTATTAGCATATCGACGTTTGGCCAGATCAAGCCATTTGATACTACCTATATAAATCCGAAGGTTGAGGAGATCATTGTAATATTCAAAACTCACTTCGATATAGGTTATACTCATCGTGTGAAAGACATTGTACAGTTTTATCGTACAGACATGATTGACAAAGCTTTAGATATAATGGACAAAACTAAAGATTTGCCTAAAGATCAGCAATTTTCATGGACGGCACCGGGTTGGGTGATGGCCAAGGTATTGGAAGATTGGCCAGGGCAGACACCCGAACGCCATCGGCGATTGGAAGAAGCATTCAAATCAGGCCGCTTTGTTACTCATGCAATGCCATTTTCAGTTCAGTCTCAAATATTGTTTCCAGAGGATGTTGCAAGATCTTATGAATCATCGTCCTACGTTTCCCGCAAATACGGATTGCCGTTGCCGCGTGGTGCAAAAATGACTGATGTACCTTCACAGGCGAGCGTTTTGGCTACAGGATTGGGACAAGGTGGCATAAAATTTATGCACATTGGGTGCAACTGGCCCAGTCTCTCCGTAAAGTACCCTCCGCTTTTCTGGTGGCAGGGTCCTGATGGAAGCCGTATTTTGACACTTTATTCACCGGTTTATGGTACTACAACAGCACTGAATTGGCCATTTGAATGGGGAGGCAAGGATCCAGGTGTTGGAAGAAATCTTATACCTCCTGCAAACTGGCCATATAAAGTATGGCCAGCTATTATTGTTACCACTGACAATTCCGGGCCGCCAAGTGCCAGCGATGTGAAAGCATTATTTGATGAAGCTGCGAAAAAAATGCCGGGTGTGAAGATAAGGGTAGGTCGTCTTGAAGACTTTGCTGATGCAATTCTTCCTAAACATCCTAACTTGCCCGTTATTAAAGCAGAAGCGCCGGATACGTGGATACATGGTTGTATGAGTGACCCCGGAGGCATGAAAATTTCCAGAAATATTAACCCGTTTATCCCCGTTACGGAAGAGCTAAATACGCAACTCAAAAATTGGAATATCGTTGTTGCTGATATCACCAAAGATATTTCGAAAGCGTATGAAAATGTTTTGCTTTATTCGGAACATACATGGGGAGGTTCTGCTTCTGTCGATAAATATGGGGAGGCATTTAAAAAACTATCGCCTGAAAGTTATAAAGACCTTGAAGGATCGTGGGAAGACAAGACCGATTATATCCGCACAACCGAAAATATTATTAAGCCCCTGCTGGCAAGCAACCTTTCTGTATTGGCCCAAAATATAAACCACAACGGCAAACGCTTTGTAGTTTACAATCCATTGCCATGGAGAAGATCGGAATGGGTTGAAGTGAGCAGCGAGCATAAATATATCTATGCTAAGAATGTGCCGCCTTCCGGCTATAAGACCTATACTGAAAAGGATTTGGTGGAAAAGACTTCAACCGGGTCAAGCTCAAATACCATAGAAAACAAGTATTTCATAATTAAACTTGATCCTGCCTGTGGGGTTATTTCATCCCTGATCGACAAACGCACAGGAAGGGAGTGGGTTGATGCTAAGGCTAAACAAGGACTGGGACAATATATGAACGAGCGGTTTACCTACGAACAAACCCTAAAATATGTAATCGATTATCAACAGGGCCGTGCCATGAACATTTATGGCGCAAAAGGAGTATGGCCGCATCCTGGTATGCACAAGCCGGGAATGATCTCTGAGAAACAAGTTCCTTACCGGGCAGCATCACCTAAAAATGGTGTTTTGAAAATTACAAATGACGGGTACCAGCAAATAGCCTTAATTGACATGTCTGCTGATACAGTTAATCATTTCCCCGCTTCTTCATTGCGGGTAACCTTACAGGATGATAGGCCCTTTGTCGATATGGAACTTACTATTAAAGACAAGACAAAAGATAACTGGCCTGAGGCGGACTGGTTCTGTTTCCCGTTCAAAATACATTCAGCTAAATTCACCGTTGGACGTTCTTTAGGCATGATGGATCCTTCGAAAGATATTATGGAAGGAGCCGATAAAGATTTATATGCTGTTGGGTCGGGGGTTACTATAATTGATAAGGATGGGTCCGGAATTGGGTTTTGTCCATTTGATCACCCTCTTATAAGTTTGGACCGACCTGGGATTTGGAAGTTCTCTAAAGATTTCATTCCTCATAAACCGGTTATCTACCTCAATCTTTATAATAACCAGTGGAACACAAATTATCGTTATTGGTACCCGGGTACATGGAGTTCAAAAGTCAGGATTTGGACTTTTACCAAAAACAGCACAACTGAATCAAGATTGGTTACACCATCTCTTGAAGCACGAACTCCTTTGCTGATAGCTGAAGCCGATGGTAAAGCAGGTAGCCTTCCTGTTGAACAAACCGGAGTTTCTGTATCTCGAAAAGGAATACAAGTTACCGCCTTCCGACACAATAGTCCGGACAATCCTGTTTTTGCAACAACCACCGCTAATTCAAATTCAACCCTGTTACGGTTATGGGAACAAGGGGGGATTTCGGGCAATGTTATAGTTACATTACCCAAGGGGTCAAAATACACAAAAGCAACTCCTGTAAACCTTCGCGGTGAAGTAACCGGTAAGCCTATAAAAATAACCGATGACAAGCTTTCATTTATGTTAAAAGCATATGCTCCTGCCAGCTTTGTTTTAGATGATGCTCTGTGACCGTTAATGCCGCCGGACCCGGACCAAAAGCTTATTTCGGCCGCCATTCCAGCACGGCAATCATTTGGGGCGCGGTCTCTTTGAGTCCTTCTCCGTCGCCTTGTTCTACTTTCTCGACGAAGAGATCCAGTTCCTGGCGGTGACGCCAGCGTTCGGTATCGTAGGTGGGCTCCCAGGAGCCTACCGCCGCGGTGCACAGGTCGCTGACCGGCCACTCCCCTGCGGGAAAATGCGTACAGCTGGCAACCGATATTTTATCACCCCGCTCTTCATCCCTGAATAGGAGGAACGCAGATTGCTCTTTGCCTTTCCCGGCTAAGAGGATCTGGGGCCGGGAGATGGGAATCTTCTTGGTGCCCATCCCCGACAGGGAAAAAAGAAGGGTCCTGCGGGTGATGGTCTGCTGTTGCCATGCTTTACCGTCATTCCAGACCAGTTGGTATTGAGGAACCGTGCTGCCGGCAGCACGCCAATAAGTAGCGATATAAGGTTGCCCGGCCGCATCGGCGCACATGGAGGTCTGATTGATCAGCTCACTGTGCTGGGGGATCCTGCTGGCATATTCCGCGGTGGCTGCGGTGATGGGCAGCTGATACTTTTCTCCATTGGATCTTTCCCAGCTGCGTCCTCCGTCCGTGGAGCGGGCATAACAGATATCGTGGTTGCTGGCGACATCGGGGCTTTCCCGCCATACCCAGGAGAGATGGAGTATGCCATGGTCGTCCATGCAGGCCTGCCAGTAAGCGCTACGCTGGTGTTCGCCGTCGATGAGGTCCTGCTGTACCTGTGCCCATTCTTTTTTCTTTGTATCATAGCGGTCGATCACCAGGTTGCCATTTCCGGAAGCGCCATCCCGATAGAGAAAGAGCAGGTCGCCGTCCGGCATCTTATAAAACTCCGGATAGGAGACCTGGGCTTCATGGCTGCCGGTCATGGACATTTTATCGGTCAGCTCCAGGGAGCCGGGGCGGATGCTGCGGCAATACCTAAGCGGATTATTATGATGATCCCAGGATACATGCAGATATCCCTCTCCGTCAGCCATGAGGCTGATAGCGTTGTGTGCATCGGCAGTATTTCCTTTATAGGGGGTTGTCCGGAGCTGCCAAAAGGTATCTTCGAGTCGCCGCTTGCCTAAGACGAGGTTGCGGTCGCCGTCATAAAAAGCGATGAATTGTGTGTCCTTTACCGTTACCAGGGAATTATGGCGGAAGATGACCGTATTGACGGAGTTCTTCGCCCAGCCTGGGGCGACGTTGACCAGGCGGGAGGTGGAGCCTTGAGAGACGGAGCTCGCGGGGGTGGAGCTGGCAGTCCGAGCTCCGAGGCCCGCCGCAGGGGCTGGCTCCGAAGCAGGGAGACCAGCGAAGGGCGCGGCTTCCAGGGCGCTGAGATCGATAGCGGCCCTGGCTGCTTTTACGCCGCCGGCGAATGAGCCCGCTTTTTCGTTGCCCAGCTGCTTGTATCGCAGCATGGCTTCCACAAAATAATAGTCCGCATAGGTAAGGGGCACGTCGACTTCGGATCTGGCAGGCAGGTGTCCGACGCTGTGCCGCAGAAGAAATCCTCCGTTGGAGCCTACGACAGCTTTATAGTTATTGGAGGAAAGAGACACGATGATCTGTTCGGCTATATCCAGGTATCCCCTACCCTTTTCCGGCCCTGCATAATGGCTTAGCTCTATCAGCGCGGAGGCCATGACCGCAGCGGCCGAAGCGTCGCGTAGCGGGCCGGGTGTTTGCTGGAACGTACCCCCGGCCCGCGAAGACGCTGATGATGGGCCTTCGGCCGGCAGACCTGTGGTCTGCTTCGCGCGGGGAATATCCGGTGCGTTATAATCCCAGTAAGGAATCTTATCGGCGGGCAGATTGGGGTTGTTCAGGATGAACTGAGCGATATGCTCCGCCTGGTCCAGGTATTTTGGATCATGGGTGCAGCGGTACATAACGGTGAACCCATAAAGGCCCCAGGCTTGTCCCCGGGCCCAGGCCGAAGAATCGGCATATCCCTGCGCCGTCTTTTTAGCCAGCACATTCCCCGTAGCCGTATCATAATCCACGACATGGAAGGAACTGTAATCCGGACGATAGTGATTGCGCATCGTCGTATTGGCATGGGTCACGGCAATCTTGTAGAAAGACGAATCCCCACTGGCTTTGGTGGCCCAGAACAGCAGCTCCAGATTCATCATATTATCGATGATGACCGGGTATTTCCAGGGTGGGCTGTCCCAGGAACGTATGCAGCCAACTTTGGGATTGAAGCGGGTAGCCAGGGAACGGGCGCTGTTCAGCAGGATGTCGCTGTAGGAGGAGGCAGACTGGCCCGGCGGCATTCCGGCATTCTTCAGGAGAATACCATGTTCTGCCAGCCGTTCCGCATTGCCATAGCTGCAATACATCATAAAGCCCAGGTCGTGGGTGCCTTTGTTATACTGTTCTTTTTCCAGCAGCGTCAATCTCGCCAGGGCTTCCCGCAGCAAGCTGGTATCCTTGGTGTATTCATACAGATACAAGAGCGTGCCGGGGTAGAAGCCACTGGTCCACCACCCTGAATTACTGGTCTCGAACTTATCCGTGTTCGCATAATAGGTCTTGGGGAGACGATCGGCAGGGACTTTGCCCATCAGGACCTTATACTGGTTGGCGGCCTGCCGGAGGCTTCCATCGATGAGGCGGACCAGGGCGGGCTTTGGCTGAAAGCCGTGATTCTTTTGCGCGCTGCCGGTATACCCGGTCAGCAGCAAAGAGAGTACGAATAACGGGCTGATAATCCTGTACATATTATAATAAAATTAAAGACTCGAAAAAGATCCGGATCAATCTATCCGGCTGAAAAGATCAGAACCTATCAAGATCAAGACCTATCAAGATCAATCAAGATCAAAAATCCTGCTAATCTATCGAATGATCCCCGGATACATCCTGCCCGCTCCATATTTTTTGTGCGGTCCAGGGCAATGCAGGCGCCGACCAGAACTCATCGGAGGCCGGTAATCCCAGGGGCAGCAATAGCTCTGAACAAAGGTAGAGGCTACCGGTCGTGTTGTAAGTGTCCGCCAGATCCGGCTGAGACCCATAGACACCGATATTCAGCCAGCCGTCCTTTGTAAAGGTCGTGGGGCTCTCCAGGGTCTTTTTGAGAACGGCTGTCAGGGCACAACGTACCTGTGCGGGTTTTAACGCCGCCGGCAATTTTTGCCTCCAGGCCATATCGGCCAGGTGATGGAAAGCCGCTCCCCGGTATACGATGGACCTCCCGGTAGCAGGGTAAGTCCCATCGGTATTGATGAGCCGCTCCTGGATGATCGCATACCGTTCGGCCCGGACTTTCAACTTATCGGCCAATCCTTTGTAAGCGCCGTTCTTTTGATTGACGATGTCCATGATCTGCGCCAGGTAAGGGTGGATGACATAGCTGTTGTAATAATCCCAATGATACGAGGGGCCGTCCGAATAGACCCCATCTCCTACATACCATTGTTCTAATTGCCGGATGCCATAGTCTATCCGCATTTCATCCCAGGGCATTCCCAGCTGGCAGAAGAAGGCCTCGATCATACCGGAGAATAAGAGCCAGTTGGAAAATCCGGGTTTGGTATTCCTGGTAAGCCGGAGGGCGTCTACTACCTGCTCCCGGGCAGTGGTATCCAGGTGCTGCCATAACCAGGGGCAGCGCAAAAAAGAAAATGCGAAAAAGGATGCATCCACCAGCGTCTGCCCGGGTTTATCCCAGGCCATATAGTCTCTGGCAGCGGGATCTACCGCATGGACGATGGCTGGCAGGATCCACTGCCGGTATTGGTTACGCAGGGCGATCTCTTTTGGCGAGCCTCCTTCCCCATTGAGCCAGGGAGCGATCCCGTTCAAGGTCCGTGCGAAGGCTTCGAGATAGGCGGCCTGCGTTCTGGTCTGGGGGTTATCCGTCCTTTTGGATAAGACCAGGGGCATATTCTTCTTCAGTTCGTCATGGGCCAGGTTCTCTATGACGGGACGGGCGATGCGGTCAAGCTGCGCCAGCCAGAATTCGCGGTCGGAAAGACCTGTGGGCGCGTGGGCAGATAAATCCGCTGGTGCGGATTTATCTGCCTTCACAGGCTGGCCAAAAGTATTCGCTGAAAAGATAAAGCAAACCACCCAGAGGAGTCGATCCATAAACATCAATTTATGGTCTAAAAGTAATTATTAATACCCCGTATTCTGCGTTAACACCGCATCTTTATTCAGGTCGATCTCGGTCTGCGGAATAGGCAATAACAGGTTTTTTGCCGTCAGGCCGGTGATGGCAGTCGCTCCCTGGTCGCCATAGTTCTGTACCCGCTCCAACAACGTACCGGTCCGGACCAGGGTCATCCGCCTGTTCTCTTCCGCTACCAGCTCCCGGGCCCGCTCGTCCAGGATAAAATCCAGGGTGATATCGGAGGCCTGTACCTGACCATGGAGCGGATAATCGGGATAGGCTCTTTGCCGCAGGGCATTGATACTCGCAGCGGCGCCAGGCAGGTCGTTGAGCTTGAACTGGGCTTCCGCCAGCAGCAACCAGGTTTCACCCAGCCGCATCATGATCAGGTCTTTGGTCGTGCCATATCCGAACTGGTCGAGGGGGTTATACTGGTTCCACTTCGTGGTAGAAGGGCAGATCCTTGTAAGGGTATCCGTTCCCGTTACCACTACCTGTTTACCATAGTTGGCATTGGCAGGATCGTTGTAATAGAAGGTGCGGTGGATATTATAGATCGAATTCCGCATATCGTTGTTATCATACAGGTTGTACATGATCCACCGGCTAAGCCGCATGCGGCCGATCCCTCTCCCACCCAGCGAATCACAGATCAGCATACCGGGCGTACCATAGTAAGCGGGCACCCACATCCGCCGGTGCTGGTCGGAAGTGGTAGAGCCTCCGGGGATATTATAGTCCTGCTCGATGACCCAGATCGCTTCTTTGTTTCCCTGTCCGCGGCGTTGATTGCCATAGACGAACATGTCCGAGTAGTAATCTCCGGCCTGGGAAGCATGCACGCCGTAACGGGAGCTGGTGAGGCTGAAGACGCCGCTGCCGATGATGGTCTGGCAAAGCGTCTTAGCCAGATCGGGTTTATTCAGACGCAGGTATACTTCCGCCAGCAGCTGCTGGGCCATAGCAATATTGGGCCGGCCTTCTTTTCGTACCCCATTGGCCGTAGGCAGCGTCGCAACAGCATCATTGAGATCCTGGGTGATCTGTGCGTTCACACTGTCCAGGGTAGTACGGGTGAAATTGATCCGCGGAGCAGTCAACGGAATGGTGATCAGGGGCACGGGTCCCCACAATGTGGCCAAAAAATTATAGGCATAGGCTCTGTAAAACTTCGCTTCCGCATCGATATAGGCTTTATTGGCCGCCGAGGTGGCCGTCACAGCTGCGCTTTCTGCTCCCTGGATGATCAGGTTGGCATTGTTGATCGTCGTGTAGGCCCATTGCCAGTAATAAAGGGAGCCAAGGTCCGTCGAGCTAAGCGTTGCATACTGATAATAAGGCAACATAGCCGCCGTAGATTGAACAGGAATGGAACTGGTCATATCCGTGCCCAGGTACATGCAGCCGATCAGGCCCTGGTCGCCGGCAAAAGTATATTGCGAACGGACCTGGGCCTGTAATCCGGCGATGGCCGCTTCAAAACCCAGGGAATCCACCAGGGTATTTCCCGGCGTATATTTGGACGTCAGATGTTCGTCCAGGAAAGATTTTTTGCAGGAGACAGTCAGCAATGTGAGCCCTGCTATGTAGATAAAAAACTTGTTCATGTCTTACTATTTTGGGTAAGAAATTATTTTAGAGAGAGGTTGATACCAAAAACATAGGTAGCCACCGTCGGGTAATTATTGTAATTGACAGAAGTACCGCCATTATAAGTACTTTCCGGGTCCCATCCGATCCAATGCGTGTATGTATGGATATTCCTGCCGCTGAGATAACAGGAGAGGGATCCCAGTCCCCAACCATCCGTGATCCGGGAAGGTACTTTGTAGTTGAGGGTGATGTCCTGGATCCGCGTGTAGCTGGCATTGCTGGGGAAGGCATAACCAAGGGGATTGGTATAGGACAGCGAAGGGCGTGCGTTACTCTTGTTGGCGGCCGTCCAATAACCCACTTCGGCGGGCAGGTTGATCGCTCCGGCCTGGTCTGCGGGGTTGAGGACGGGATTGTTCTTCATTGCTCCCTGACTGGTACGGATAAAGATCCGCAGGCTGAGGTTCTTATAGCTGAAGGTATTGATGATGCCTCCGGTCCATTTGGGAACGGTGTACCCGACAATGGTACGATCGCCTGTCGCCGAGATCGATCCGCTCTTATCCAGGTCCGCCAATTTGAGGTCGCCGGGTTTCGCGCCGGGATTGGAAGCAGAGGGGTCTTCTCCGGCCTGCCAGATACCCAGTGTTTTGTATGTATAAATAGCGCCCAGGGATTTTCCGATGAACCAGCTGTTGCCGATATCGTCTTTCCCATCGCCATATAACTGTGTGACTTTATTCCGGTAGAAGGAATAATTCAGATTGGTCTCCCAGGTGAAATCTTTTAACCGGATGTTGATGGAGTGGATGCTGAGGTCGATCCCCTTGTTCTCCAGTTTGCCGATATTATCCAGGATGGAAGAATAGCCGGTAAGAATGGGCAGGTTACGCGATAATAACAGGTCCCGGGTCTTCGTGATATAGCCTTCGATCGTTCCGTCAATCCTGTTCAGGATGCCGAAGTCGATCCCGATATTGGTGCCCGTCGTACTCTCCCATTTGAGATTGGCGTTGCCCAGGCTGGAGGCCTGCAAGCCTGTTGCCGTAGTACCGTTGTACACATATTGCGTCACGGATTGGGTGGTAAGGGTCTGATAGGGTCCGATGGCCGAGTTGCCGGTAGTCCCATAGGACACTCTTAGCTTCAAGGAATTGACAGCCGTAGACATTTTCAGGAAATCTTCTTTGCCTACATTCCAAGCCAGGGCCACGGAAGGAAAGACGCCGTATTTGCTGGTGAGCGCTCCGAAGCCGGAATAGCCGTCCCGTCGGGCAGTGGCCGTCAACAGATATTTTCCCGCATAGGAATAATTGATCCTCCCCATCTGGGAAAGCAGGGCGTACTGAGAGGGGCCTGCGGAATGATTCAGGGTATCTACGTTGCCGGCTGCCTGTGTTTGACCCGCATTGATATTATTAAATCCCAGCTGGTCGTTGATAAAGGTGTTGGCAGACAGGTTGGTGACGAAAAAATTATTATGCTGGGCGCTATACAGGGCAGTCACATCGATATGATGCTTTTTGACGTCTTTCGCATAGCTGAGGATATTTTCCAGGATCCAGTTCTGCGTCTCCGTATTCTGTGCATAGGCATGCCCGATCAGGTCGCCCATATTCCTGCCTGTATAATAATCATAACGGCCGGGAAGGGAGGAATAACTTCCATTGAGCCGGTATTTCAGGCCGGGGACCTGGAAGGGCCGGACTTCGAGATAGCCGGTACCGGTGATATTGTTGGCCCGGTTGATCGTAGGCTGGTACAAACCCAGCAGGGGGTTGGTGTAGAGCAGCTGCGTATACATGGGATAAATAGCATAGGTGCCGTCCGCATTATATTCCTGCCCGTAAGGGCTCATCTGCCCGGCTAAGGTGAGGTTGATATGCCCGCCGTCATAATTATTATTGGCATAGAACAGGGAAGTCCCGATGCTAAGCCAGCTGGCCAGATTGGCATCCAGGTTGGACCGGACGCTGACCCGGCGATATTGGTAGCCTTTCAGCACTCCTTTGTCACTGGTGTATTCCCCGTTGATATAATACTTGACGTCACTATTGCCCCCGGAGATATTGAGGTTATGGGATTGCAGCAGGGCTGACTGCGAAACTTCTTTTATCCAGTCGACTTGTTTCCCGGCGCGGAAGTTCGCCACTTCCGCAATATTGATGACGGAGTCGAAGACGGGATTGGACGGGACGACACCCCGCTGCTGGTTAAAGTCGATATTCTTTTGAACGTATTGGGGACCGTTCATCGGCCGGAAGGTATGGGCAAAATATTCGGGGCCGGAATAACCGCTGTAGCGGATGACGGGTTTGCCGGTACGGCCTCTTTTGGTCGTTATCAGCAGGACGCCGCTGGATCCCCGGGTACCATAGATCGCCGTAGCCGAAGCGTCTTTTAAAATTTCTATAGATTCGATATCGTTGGGATTGATATCGTTGGTGGAGCCGGGGAAGGGAACGCCGTCCAGAACAATGAGCGGGCTCGTGCTGGCCTTGATGGAATTCAATCCCCGGACCTGGAGGTCGGCGCTGCTGCCCGGAGCGAAAGAGCTTTGGGAGACCGTAAATCCTGCCACCGTGCCTTCTACAGCCTGCAGGACATTGGTGACGGGGATTTCCGAGAGGCGCGATTTGGGTACGGAGGCGACCGAGCCTGTTACGTCGGAGCGTTTCTGCGTGCCATATCCGACGACGATCACATCGTTTAAGTTGGCGGCGACAGGATCCAGCTTCAGGACGATGTCGAGGTTTCCCTTGTTTGCCGGTTGGATGATTTGCCGGACATACCCTATATAGGAGAAGACCAGCCTCCCATTCTCGGGTATATCGATTTCATATTCCCCGTTGGCATTGGTTGTCACCCCGCCCCGGGCTCCTTCTACCTGTACGCTGACACCCGCCAGGGGCCGGCCCTGCTCGTCGAGGATCCTGCCTTTGATTTTACTTTCCGCAGTCTCGGCGCCCTCGGGGGCGATGACCACGAGTTCATCGTTCAGGACTTTGTATTTAAGGCCCGTGTGGATCAATATTTTCTGCAGGACATCCAGCACTCCTTCGTCTTTGACGGAGAGGCTGATCTCTTTGCCTGCCGGCAGCATTTCGTTATTGTACAGGAGGTGGATCCTGCCTTTCTTCTGCAGGAGGGAGAGGACTTTCCTGAACTCCATATTTTTGACGTCCAGGCTTATTTTATTATTCTGGGAATATCCCCTGGCGGAGACTTTCAGGCAGAGGGCAAAAATAAAAAAGAAGGCCCATTTGAACATAAGCAGCAGTCTTTGATGTATAGTAGTAGGCAAAAAGACTCCACTATGAAATAAAAACTTTTTCATAGTTTTAATTATTGTTAGGTGAAGCAATCTTGATTCCGGAAGAACTCGTTCTTCCCTTTCTTCGATTGTAAACCGAAGCGGGTTATGTTACAGCATTTCCCGCTTTTTTTATTTACAACCGACGGAGTCAACTCAGGTGTCGTTAATGGATGTATACATGGTTGTCGGTTATTTTGAATTTAAAAGGTTGAATGAACTGCAGGGCGGCGAAGGCCTGTTCGACCGTCTCTTTATGAAAGATACCGGTGAAATGAAGGGACCGGATCCGGGCATTGTCAAGCTCTATCTGCACGTTGAACCAGCGTTCCATTTTCGGCGCCAGCTCTTCCAGGGTCTCATTCTGGAAAACTAAATTGTCTTCCACCCAGGACACTTCTTTTACATATTCTTTATCGTCCACTTCCACCGGAACGACGTCCTGTATGACCAGCTTCTCTTTGTTGGAGGTATGCGGTGCTGCCGGCCGGCCGGACTTGGCAGACGCGGAGTCCGGGTCGACGCCAGGGTCGGAGCTGGGGTCGGGTTGACCATCGTCGATGAGGGCGAATTTTTCTTTGGGCTTGAGGACGATCTTCTGATAAGGCTTGTTATTGACGGTGAGCTCGACAGAGCCCCGCATCAGGGTGGTCTCGGTAATCTTGTCGCGGGGATAGGCTTTGACATTGAAGGCCGTACCCAATACGCGGATAGCGATCTTATCGGTGTGGATCACGAAGCAGCGGTCCTTATCTTTTGCCACGTCGAAAAAGGCCTCTCCGGAGAGGGTCACCGCGCGGATATCTTTCCGAAGCATGTCCGAGTCATAGCTAAGACGGCTACCGGCATTGAGCCAGACCTTGGTGCCGTCCGGCAGGAGGAGCTGGCGGCGGGAGCCCAGTTCCGTGGAGAACTGTGTATTGCCGTTCGTTGCGGGTGTGACAGAGCGGGTCAAGTGCGGGAGACCATAGAACATTCCTGCCGTGAGGAGGATGAATAAGAGCAGCCAGGCGAGTTGCCGGGAGCGGCGCTTTTTGGTTGGCGGCGGCGGGGCCTGGTTCAGGTCGGTGATCAGCGCCGGGATGGTTTGCTGCGGCAGCATGGAATGCGACGGGTGTTGGGTCTCCGTTGGAGTCGCAACTCCCCCTTTAGGGGGGATGGGGGGTATCGGAGCAAATGCCGGCCGGTGCCGGGCCAGGTGCCTGAGATAGGCCATATCCGTATCGGTCACTTCGCGGGATCCGATCTCCCGGATTCGCTCTTCATCCCAAAGCTGGGTGATCAGTTCTACATAGTAGACGGCCTCCGGGTCGCGGGTCAGCAACTGGTCCAGCTCGGCCCGTTCTTCGGCGGTCGCCTCACCGGATAATTTCCGGGCTATCAACTGTATAATCCTGGTATCTGTCATATCGCAGGGAAGGCCCTGGTAGATAGACAATGCGGGGAGAGAAACTCCCTATAGGAGTTTAGAATAATTTTTGGGGGTTCAACCGGGTGTGCGGCGATCCGAAATCAGTATTCAATCCGGAACACGGCGCTCTGCTTTAAGGCGTTTTGCCGCAGGGCAGCAGGTATATGAATAATAATATGATCGCCGGTAACGGTCCATTTCAGTTTCTGCCGCGCACCTAACAAGGATATCTGTTTAATAGCGGGAGCAAGGGTCGCCGGAAGCTGAATATTTTCGGAAAGGAGCACCGTTTCTTTTCCAGCCAGCCAGAAGGCATATATTTTCCGTTCCTTTTTCGACTGTGTAAAATATATATTATCGACAGAATAAGGAACCACCGGCTGAGAAGCATAAATACCCTCCCCATTGATCTTCATCCACTCCCCTATCTCCTTCAAACGATCATAGACGATCGGGTCCCAGTCGCCATGTCCATCCGGCCCGACATTGAGCAGGAAATTGCCGCCCCGGGAAACGATCTTTACGAGCAGCTCAACCAGCTGCCAGACAGGTTTATAGGTATCATGGGGACTATAGCTCCAGGTGGTTCCCATTGTCATGCAGGTCTCCCAGGGATAGGGTAACGGCTTTTCGGGCACTTCCTGTTCGGGTGTCGTATAATTTTCAAACTCGCCGGATACCGTCCTATCTACTATGATCAACCCTGGCTGGTGAGTTCTGGCCATTGTCGCCATGCGCGGCATATTGAGATCCTGCGCAGGCGGACGGACCCATCCTCCGTCCAGCCAGAGAATATCCACTTTACCATACCCGGTCATCAGCTCTTCCACCTGATTATAGGTATAGTCCTGGAATTGCCGCCATCTCTCCGGGTAAGTGGACGGACTATAGTTCACATTATGATCCTTGGGCGGAAAATAGGGCCACCAATAGTTTTCACTATGCCAGTCGGGCTTGGAGAAGTAGGCGCCGGTCATGAAACCTTCTTTCCTGAAAGCATCGAAGATCTCTTTGGTGATATTACTTTTGGGATTCGCCGAGAAAGCTGTTTTGGGACTGGTGATCTTGTAGTCGGTTTGTTTGGTATCGAACATACAAAACCCATCATGGTGTTTGGTGGTGAATACGACATATCGCATACCGGTTTCTTTTGCGGCCTTCGCCCATTTGGCGGGATTAAAAGCAACAGGGTTGAAGCTGGCTTGCAGGTTTTCATATGCTTGTTTGTACTCAAAATAATTATTACTGTAAGGCCCGGTCCGCTTTACCCAGTCGTCCGGGCAAATGGTCCAGCTTGCATCGGCGCCCCATTGACTATAGGTTCCCCAATGCATAAACAAGCCGAACTTTTGATCCTGCCACTCAGAAAGCTTTTTGATGACCATGGTATCCTTCGGCGCCGTATATTTTCCCGGATCGTTTTGTGCATGCGCGATAACCATTTGCAATAAGAAGGCAATGAAAGTATATTTAAAATTCTTTATCATTATTTATGGGTTCATTTAAGCTGTACTTATTTTTTAAGCCAGGACGCCAATGCCGTAGCTATTCTTTGATAGCCGGCAGCATTGGGATGTAATCCGTCTCCAAAAAGCGATTCGTCTATTTTCCCGGTCCCGGCCAGCAGCGTCTTACCGGGCTCTATATACCTGATATGCATAGCTCCCGCCAGCCTGGCAATTTCCGGATTAAGCAAGGCGATCCGCTCCTCCATATTCCTCCTGGGAAACAAACCCGATAATAACACATCCGCGTCTGGTTGCCGTTCCTTTACTGCCTGAACAAGCATTTTTAAGCCTTCAAGAATTGCTGAATCCGAGTTGGAGGAAAGATTATTCGTTCCAATCATTATTACTACATGCCTGGCTTTATACCCGTCGAGCTCTTCATGATAAACACGCCATAACACGTTTTCAATTTTATCCCATCCGAATCCAAGGTTCCTGACGCCCAGGGGTTCCAGGTATTGATCCCAGGAGCCGGCGCCCCGGCTTATAGGAGCCGCGGGCTTACCACCCCAATAGTTAATGATCGAATTGGCAAGGATCACACTTACCGGCGGTGTTGCCTTATTGAGCGCCAGCACTTCAGCATGCCTGCTCCTCCAGTCGTAGTAGCCATCGCGGCTTTGAACAACGGGTAAGGTAGTAACGTACCCCCCCACCGGTTCATGAAGAATGGAACGAATGATCTTTTCGTAAGCATCCGCCACCTTCTTCATACCAATGTCATTGGGATGTAAACCGTCTACCGTCGCATCTATATCGAGATCGATCTCCTTGCTGGTCAGGATGTAAATATTACGTACGCCTTCTGCTTTTAACCGGGCAACTGTATTTTGCAATGACTGGTTCACTTCTCCAAATTCAGCATGACGCGCAGTATCGATAATACGGGTAGTATTCCCCGAGCTATGTTCTACCAGCAGAATAGGAATAGAGGGGTGTTTTTCCTGTAATCCGTGTATGGCCCCGCTGATCCTGTCCGCCACTTCCTGCCCGGTAAATCCAGCACCAGCGGTAAGATTGGGAAGGCAATCCAATATATACATCTTTGCATCAAGCTCTGCCATCAGGTCGATAACCGGTTTCTCCAGCCGGCCGCTTCCTGAAAAACCCAGGTTAATAACGGGCCTGTCGAATATCCGCTCCAGGATAGCTGTCCATGCCAAACCCGGTCTTGAGGCACAGGCTCCCTGGGCGATGGAAGTGCCGTAAACCACTATTGCTTTTTCGGGCTGCAGGGGCATGGCCGTAAAGTGCCTATTTTCAGGAACGCCTATATCCATCCAGCTTACCGCATTGTATAATGGCAAAAAAAGCCTGTATTCACAGTCCCTTCCGGGAAATTCATGATCGACGGCTATGTTGGAAAACCGGTATTCTATCGTATCCCCGAATGAAAACTTCCCCGGCGCCCAGGTCCAGTTCCCATTATGATCGATTGCATACAGGTCTATGCCGCTGACGCCCGTTGCAGGCATATGCGACATGGCAAAGCTTCCTTTGTTCTGCACGACGTACCGCACCACGATATCCGCGGCGTCTGTTTTAAATTTAAGATACAAACCCGCGCTGCTATGGGAGATATTCCATACATTGGGATTCAGTGTTTGTTGCGCACGCCCGGGGAAACGGTCATAAGGGCTCTTTACCTCTTTCGGCCATGCCTGTCCTTCCAGCACGGGGAAGCTGTTGACAGCAGGATTCCACCATTTATACTCTCCGGCACCCGGAGTATGCCCTCCATTACTTTGAGAAAACAATTGCAGTGGAATAGCATCAAATACGATCGTTTCAAAAGGCTCCAGTGTGACGGTAAGACTTTCCCCGGCAGAGTATACCTCTTTCTTGTCTCCCTTATTGACCGGGTAAAAAGAATAGGCGGTGTGCTCCACGCTGGCAGGGAGCTCGAATGCCTTGCCGGCCGTTATCGTAAATGTCTTTTTTTCAGGAGAAGGATTGCGAAGCGAGAGGGTCGCCTTCCGTGGCGCCCAGGCTGCATATCCATACACTTCTCCCGATTCGGGATTGCCGCCGACCCAATGGACGTCCTGCATAATATCGGCATTTTCCCTCGACCAGCGAATAGCATTAGCCAGGTTATTCCAGTCGGCAGCGGATAGTTTATGAGGATTGATATAGAGTTCCTGCAAGCTGGCCCCTGTCGCGAAAAATGACCATATCTCGTCCGAGATATTTTTCTCATCCATTTCGTACTGTGCGGGAAGGCCGTTGTTAGCGATACAGATACCGTGGTTCATGACGGCATTCAAGGGGTAGAGCGGAGCGCGTAACACAATGTTCTTGTAAACCCCGGCATCGCGGAAGGTGAGCCATTGCTGTCTTTTCGGCCCCTGGCCAGCCAACCCATTATCCCAGCCGGAACGCCAGATATTGTCAGCATGCTGCAGCCAGAAAGGAGAGGGCCATGTGCCGACTGTAAGACTGAAATACAGATCCTGCCGGATCTTCCGTAGATCACCCACCAGTTTCAACATCGCCTCGAAGTCTTTCCGGAAGATTACTTTGCCGCCGCTGCTCCCATCGGCATCGCCATTAGCGCCGCTGATAGAACCGATGCCATCATATTTGAAGATGGCTATCCCATAGTCCGTTACGAACCGGGTGGCTACTGCCTTAAAACGTGTATAATAATTTGGGCCGGCCAATGAAAACCCGTTTTCGTCCGTTTCAAAAGGCGGGTTTTGCAGCCTGCCATACTTTTCCCGTTGTTGTTTGGCCTCATCATATCCGCCCCAGGGAGAGATCCATACCCCCAGCTGGCTATGGTATTTGCCGGCTAGTAATCGCAGGGGAGCAAACCCGTTCGGGAAACTTTTATTGAACTGCCAGAGCGTCTGATTATCGTCCCAGCCGTCGTCGAATAAGAAAGCGTTCATATCCGTCTTTCTTTTAACGATCAGGCTGTCAGCAAAAGTCCCTATTCTGTCCAGGCAGGAGTCTTCGCTTAATTTTCTGTCTGCCCAGGAGATATCGAACCAGGAGTTGTAATGCAGGAACTGCCGGTAGGGCATGGCTCTTTCCTTCTCCACATAATTCAGGAATCCCCGCCGCAGCTGGTCTTTCGGCGCCACGCCCCATACCGTGGAAGCGTTAAAGCTATCGGCAGCCGTCACAGGCGACTGCCTGGAAAGAAAGCAGGTGGTATACTGACTATCC
Source organism: Puia sp. (assembly GCA_035555335.1). Taxonomy (GTDB): domain Bacteria; phylum Bacteroidota; class Bacteroidia; order Chitinophagales; family Chitinophagaceae; genus Puia. The sequence goes on along the minus strand of DATMGS010000021.1, from coordinate 247,052 downwards.
GTTGCCGTCTGGCTAAGGGGGTGTTCTATTCCAAAGAACAGATTTTCCCGTACTATCGGCGAGCCGTCAACTTTACCTGCCACGGTGACGAGGCTATCTGCCCGCAACCGGATAAAAATGACATTGTTTATAGACAGGGTGTCTTTTGCCGAAAAGCTAAAAAGCTGCCGGACATAGTTGGTACTATCCCTTAGTAAGACTTCCCATCGCAGGGAAATCCCATATTCCTGGTTAAACAGTTGCGCGGTGATCTTCTTTGCAGGGAGTCGTTCCGCGGCTTTAACAGCATTGGGAATGCCTTCGACCACAGAGAACTCAGGCGAGCCCCTGAGCCGGAAAGACTCCGAGCCGATGGTCTTTCCGTTTTTCAGAACAACCCGGAAAAGATCCTCTTTGCCGAAATGAACGGAGTGTTGTAGCAGCTTATCGGTAAAAACAGCGGATACTATTTTTTTGTCTTTCTCCATCCATCGGACCGATAGGCAGTTATTTTCTACTACCAGGTCCTGTGCGGCGCCGTACTGAAAGAGGGCGGTCATACAGCAGGCAAAAAAAATGTTTTTTCTCATGGTAACACCAGTTCAATCACAGGAACTTCCACCAGAGGTTTCCGGGTAGGAAGGCTTAAGCTGATATCGCCGCCGGAGGCAGTATTGCCCGCCTCTCCGCCCGATACGGTATATTTAATTTCCGAATCATCCTGGAGGAACTGGGCATATTTTACTTTACCTGCATATCCCCGCAGGAGCAACGGGCCGTTGGGATAGTCCATGAGGTGCACATACAACCTTTTTGTTTCCGGATTATACGTGAGCAGGGTACCTGACGGGGCAATAAAGCCTTCGGGAGCTTCCTTGCATCCATAGATAGCCTTGCCGTTGAACTTCATCCAGATGCCGATACTGTCCAGCGCCCGTTGGGCCCGGTAATCGAATACCCCCCTGGCGGTTGGCCCCACATTCAAAATTAAATTCCCTCCCTTACTGACCGAAGTGATCAGTAAAGTCAGCAATTCATGGTCCGTCTTCCAGGTATTTTCATCGCGGTAGTACCCCCAGGAGCCGGAGAATGTCTGGCAGGTCTCGAATGGTGATCCCCCATATTTGCTCAATTCCGAAGGCTTTACCTGTTCCGGGGTGACAAAATCCGCCCCATCCGTATAATCGTCCAGGTCCAGCCGGTTATCTACCAGGATACCCGGCTGCAGTTTCCGGATCATCTTCAGCAATTCAATGGAATTCCAATCCTCCCTGCCTTTTCCATGACCGTTGCTGTTAGGATAGGAGAAGTCCAGCCACAGGATATCGATCTTGCCATAATTGGTCAGGAGCTCTTTTATCTGGTTATGGAGGTAGGTCCTGTATTTACTCCAGTCCCTGCCTTTATTCAGCCGGGCATAGGCCGAATCCGATTCGACTGCCGGCTGCAGCGGATGTAATCCATCTACCGTATAATCGGGATGGTGCCAGTCCAACAGCGAATAATAAAACCCGATCTTTATTCCTTCGGCCCTGAAAGCATCTACGAACTCCCTGACAAGATCTCTTTTGGCGGCCGTGTTAGGAGCCTTATAATCGGTGTATTTCGAATCGAATAAACAGAAGCCTTCGTGATGCTTGGTAGTCAGCACGGCATATTTCATGCCGGCAGCTTTGGCTTGCTTTGCCCAGGTCTTCGGATCGAACAGATCCGGGTTGAACAGGTCGAAATAGATTTTGTATTGATCATTATTCATCCTTTCATATCGTTTGACCCATTCGTGTCTGGCCAGTTGGGCATACAGCCCCCAATGGATGAACATTCCGAACCGGTCATGTGTCCACCAGGCCATACGTTGTTGCTTTTCTTCGGACGTTTCGTTCCCGATACTTTTCTTTTGCGCCCTGCGCGGGGAGCATAGTGACAGGACAGCATTTACAGCCGGCGTTAAGGAAGCTGCCGCAGGCGCGGGAATGATCTTCTCATGTTCCTTTTCCCATTGGCGCTCCCAATGAAACCAGTCGGTTTCCGTGGCGGGCTCTCCTTTCAACTGCTTCCGCAAATAATCAAAGTATAGCTCCCACCGTTGCTTATAAAAGGGCTGCATCATACCGGCCCATTCCTTATAGGCATATTCATGCAGGTTATCTTCCTTTGGATTGTTCTCTCCCCAATAAGTGACCAGCATCATCGCATTCTGAAGATTGTTCTTTTTCTCTGCAGCCGTGTGTCCCCCTGCCAATGCCTGCTGCTGGTAGGTGGATAACCGGAAATAAGGATGCGCGTTGAGCAAAGTGTCCGTCGCGTCAGATAGCGCTAAAAAATGTTGTGCCTGCACGTTGAAGGAAGCCAGGTCCTTTTGATTATAGGCGCCCACTAAACGGGTAAATACGGTATCCGCCCTATTTGCCGCCGCCTGGCGGGCAAAATTGATAAGATCGATGGCATAGGGTTCGCTGCCTTTGAAAAAAGATGCGGCATTGGCAAACAATTTTACCGCCTTCAAATACGTATCAATATCGTAATTCTTTTTCAGGGTCCCCCAACTGGAGACCGATTTGATCTGAAGGGCAGGTCTGGCGCATAAAATATTTTCGGGTGGACCTTCCTGGTAACCTTCCGGGCTGCTGTAAATTGTCTGCAGGAACAACTTCCAGGCGTTCAGGATATCTTCATTGTATTTACCATAGCGGTACAATACATAGTTTTTTATCCATTCCGCTGCATCGACACGCTCCCGATGCCAGCCAACTTCCAACATAAAATCATAGGCCACGGGATTGTTGCTGATACCCTCCGGCATAATACCTACCCCTTTCAGGTAGGGGCCAAATTCCCCGTTGGCGGCGCGATAGGGCTCATCGGCATAACGCTGCAATTTTCCGAACAGCCCCGGCCTTTCCCCATAGTTGGTGATCATACACCATACGAAGGGCGTACCCTCATAACCTTTTCTTTTTTCCCAGTTGTTGGTAGTCTCGCCGAACAATTCCTGCACCAGTACTTTAGACTTGTCCAGTCCCGCCAGCATCTCTACCCGCGGGTTCTCCTGCCATCCCTGCAATACCCATACGGCGCCGGGGAAATATCGCTGCATGGTCTTTTGGATATTCACGCCGGCCTTACCCAGGTCCACCCCATCCGTGATGCCTCCTTCATGAAAAGGGTCCCCGGAGAAGTAATGAATATCCTTGCCATATAATTTCTTTGTTTCCCCGTAGAACAATTCCCCGATACGATCAAAAGCTGTATCGGTCGGATCCAGTATATCCGGCCTGGTAAAAGCGCCCCAGTTGCCTTGCGTGATGATATGCGCGTGTAACTTATTTTTTAAGGTGCTGGGTACCATCCCGAAGAAGGCAGGCATTACGGGCTCTATGCCCAAAAGCTTCATACGGGCCAGCATTTTTTGCACTAAGACTTTTCTGTTGTCAATTTGCGTTTGCGGCATCGGGCCGCCCCATCCCTGGATATTTCCCATCAGCCACCAGGCATTATAGGCGGGGCCGGTGATATAAGCATCGATCTCCTGCTGCGTATACCCTATCTTCCTCAATACATTCTGCCATACGGCCTCCTCGCCGTTGGCGACCAGCATGGTGTTAACGCCGTTCAATGCCATCCAGTCCAATTCATGCTCCCAGTCCTTCCAGTTATAAAAACTGAGCGTATAATTGTAGGTGCAATAATTCAGCGCATATCTTATTTGGGCGCTGGCATCGACCCTTACAGGCTCCTTTATCACAGGCAAAGGAGTTACAGCCGACAGGTTATCCCCCATATGGCTCATGGAACGATGGCAATAGTATTTCAGATACCAGCCAAGTCCGACGGCCGCCGCATTAGGTCCCGAAGCAGCAATCTGCACGATGCCATCCTTAGTGGAAAGCTCAAATACCTCTTTCGCGTCTTTCTCAGCCGGCTGCCCGGTTGCCTTTCCCAGGGTACGAAATACCAGGTGCGGGGCCAGCCAGGGAACACGGCGTATTGCCAGCTCCTTCACGCCGGGAAATGCAGACATCGGGGCCAAATTTTGGCCGATGGTGTTCCCAATTTGCATCCATCCGAAAACTGCCAGGAATAAGAATTGCTTTATTGATTTTTTCATCTTTTTACTGTTGTGCTCCTATATTTATTTTGCCGTTTACAATGCGGGGATTGCCATCGATATCTGTACTGCCGTTGATAGCCGCCGAAATGACCAGGCCTGTATTTTTTGCGGGAGAGGCGGGGCTGATATGCAGGTCGGGCAGGCTGGTGTCAGCGCTAACGAGTAGCGGGTCAACGCCATTGGTGGAAGCGGCATCGCCCGCAGAGAGGGTCTGCCAGGCGGAAAAACTTGTTACGGGTGCATCATTCACACTGTTCCATAGCCAGGCGGCAGTGCCGGTGGTATAGTAAAGATTATTATCGATGATATTTCCCCCTCCTGTCGTCGTGTACTTATGCACCAGCAGGTCCACTGGGCGTCCAAAGACCAGGTTGTTTTTTATAACGTTATTCATGCAATACTCCGTTAGCCTGATCTCCCCTTCAATCTCGTTATAATAGCCAAGGACCTTATTGTTATTATACAACGTGTTGTTTATGACATAGCAACTATCCGTTATCGTGGTAGAATTCAGGTAGCCGCCCAGGTAGATACCTGTTCGCCAGTTATTATATACAAAATTATTCCTTACGATGCAGGAGTGGGTAGGAAAGCCATTGTTCTCACTAACAATGCCAATGCCTCTGTCCGTATCATATATTTTGTTTCGCTCTACCGTAATATATTTCGCCCCATCCACATAAATGCCAATGGCGCCGTAGCCGCCAAGCGGGCCCCTTGAAGTTTCCACATTATACAGGGTATTCCCGGTGATGAGCCCATTGCGGGCATAGTTTAAGGTCGGGTTACTGTTGGCCGCATAGCCTCCCGCCGCATCGATGCCAATATTCTCGGCATTGTAGATCGTGTTATTCCGTATGGTAAAGCCGTCTACATAGCCATTAATGGTGAGGTTTTCGCTGTAGCCGGTCTTGCAATCGTGTATCGTATTCTCTTCCACCAGGATATTCGTCATGGGAGTAGTCGCATTGCCGAATATTTCAATACCGTGCCCGCTCCTTCCATCCGCCAGCGCGACATTGTGTGCTATATTATAGATCTTGTTCTGCCTCACCTGTATATTGCCTGATCCCCCGTCGACTTCTATGCCATTAATATTCACCCAGGGAGTGGAACTCGTGTAGTTGCATACATCGAAGCCCTGGAATAAAATAAAGCTTACGCCGCGAATGGTGACCAGGGCTTCTTTCCCTGAGATGGAAAGGCCGGTGCCGTCGATGATAGGAGTTTCTCCGGGATAGGCTTTCAGGGAGATATATTTATTGAGCCTGCCGGAGCCAGGAAAAGCGACTTTTTCATGATATGTTCCAGCGCGCACCAATACGGTGTCTCCGGGGAGGGTTTTGCCCAAAGCGATATCGATACTGCGGAAAGGTGCGTTGATCGTCCCGGTGTTGGCGTCACTGCCGTTTGGAGATACATAATAAATATGGACAGTATTGGCTGTATTACCCGAAGAATCGGGCACACTATTCTTGCTGCAGGAGAGCAGGGCAAGGGCGATAATTATAAGATGAATCATTTTAGTCTGCATGGAATTTCTATTCGGAAACAATTTTTCTGATCCTGTTATTATTCTTGTCGAGTACGTATACGGTACCATTTTTATCCACCACTACGCCGGTGGGAGCGCTGAAAGCGGCTGCAGCCCCAACGGCGTCTGTATAGCCGGCAGCGCCGCTGCCCGCAAAAGTGCTGACCTGGAAGGTGCCCGCCTCTATATACCGGATCGACTGATCGGTGTTATAGGTGCCACCGTCCCATGTACCATTGCCGGCTACATATATATTGCCGGATGCATCTACTGCCAGCCCCCAGGGATGGTCGAATTTCGCAGCAGTGGCCGCTCCGTCGACATATCCGCCACTACCAGACTGTCCGGCAACAATGCTGCTCACCCAGGTACCGGCAGCAAACTTCCGGATCACATCCTCGCCATTTATAGAAACATAAAGGTTGCCGCTCTTGTCAAAGCCGAGACCACTCGGGTAACTGAGGCCTGAAGCTATCGCAGGACCGCTGCCGGCAGCAGTAACCGGGTAAACGTGCCCCGAAGAGCCGGCATCGGTGTAATACACGTTGCCGGTGGTCTTGTCTACGGCTATGCCCCAGGGATATGGCCAACGATCCCAGGTAGTGGCGGTGCCATCCGGCGTTATTTTCCGGACATCTCCATTGCCGGGATCGGCGGAATATAAATTACCGGCGGCGTCCAATGCCAGTCCATATGGTAAACTGAATAAGGCTGAGGACCCCACCCCATCAGCGTACCCGGAATTATTGGGATTGCCCACGAAAGTCGTAACATTCCCCAGACTGTCGATCTTACGGATGCAATGATTGCCCGGGTCAGCCACATACAGGTTCAGATTGTCATCGATGGCCAGGCCCAAACTTCTGTACCAGTTCTGACCGTTAAAATTGAATTGAGCATCCGTGCCCTGCCCGTTGGCAAACCCGGCTATCCCGTTGCCCGCGAACGTGCTGACGGTACGGGTGAAGCTATAATTAAAGATACCGGCGCTTACGACGCTATCGCCGCCTATCTTCACGATCACATGGCCCGATCCGCATTTTTTGGGCACCACTGCCATGATCTGATGATACGTAGCGGCGACTATTGCCAGTGGATTGCCGTTAATGAATACATGAATGGATGAAGTATCGGAAGAAAAATTAGTACCGGAGATCAATACTTCCGTACCTCCGCCTCCACGTGTAGCGATAAAACTATCTATGGCCATTGCAGCTCCGGCATTATGACCAGGCATACTGTCTTTTTTGCAACCGGTCATACCTGCCAGCAGGGCAAGGGAAAAAAAAGCTGCGATAATATATTTTTTCATGAACATAAAATTTGAGTAATTAAATTGATCTACCAGCCGGGGTTTTGTACGAGAGAATTATCTATATCGATATCGGTCTGTAGCATCGGGAAAAGGTACATTTTATCATCCCAGTACCGGGTCTGAAACAAGATCCTGGTATTGTAATCCGTGAAGGCAAAACCCTGGCTGTTATCATTAGCAATTGTATTCATCCTGTAGATAGCCAGGTTTTCAGGGTTACCCATCAGTAATCTCCGGACGAGCGTGAAATATCTGTCCCCTTCAAAGCACAGTTCTATCTGTCTTTCGCGGAGGATCCATTTTCGCATTTCAACCTGATTGCCCACTGCGGAGGGATATACCGTCTCCAGGTTTGGAATGCCCGCTCTTGTCCTCACCATATTCAGGTAGGTCAAAATATCGGCGTTGCCGGGATCATATTCATTTAATGCCTCTACATAATTCAACAACATCTCCGCATACCTGATTTGTATGTAAGGTCTGTAAGGCACCGAATTGTTCCGGATATTTGAGGCAGGGCTGATATTCTTTAATACATCATACCCTGTGATGTCCCCGTTACTATTGAGGGCTACCCCGGACTTGCCACTGTAATAAAATTCCGCTCTTCCCCGGCCATCCTGATTGTTGGTAGAGGAGAAATAGTTCAGGTCATCCTGGGTGGAAGCAGGCAATACCGGCTTACCATTATACTGGATGTCCACATAGAAGCGTGGTTCGCGACCGACATACATATTGGAGTTCCCTTTGATATACCCCCTGTTCACCTGATCCCTGGTCAGGCCATAGTTGGCCGTGTCGTCCGCCGAAGCAAAACCGCTCTCCGAATACCCGGCCGACGGATCGTCGATGGTCCTGCCGTTGCGCATGTAAAAGACATCAACTACGTTCTGCGTGGCGTTTTGCATATTGTATCCTCCGGGAGAAGGAGCACAGCGTTTCTCGAATCCCCATTGCCAGGCTTTCGTGACATCATTGACATTGGTATTGGTGGAGAATACGATCTCATCATTCCAATTGGTCAGGAACAGATCCCGGCAGGACAGATATGGATCAAATTGCGCATCCCCTTCATCCAGGTTGGTGAACAGCTTATAGACATTCAAATTGATCACGGCTTTGGCGGCATCAGCGGCGGCCTTCCATTTATTGACATCATATTGGGCAGGCGCCAGGGAAGTGCCATCATGATTTTTAAAACCGGCAAACCGGGGATTCCCGTTCCATAAAGGGCTGGCCGCCAGCAAGGCCACCTGCGATTTCACTGCCAGGCAGGAACCCTTGGTCGGCTTGCCATAGTTGCTGGAAGCAGACCATGCAGTCGGCAAACCCAGTGCGGCCTGGTCCATCAATTGGTTGATAAGTGCGACACAGGTGTCGAAAGGAGCACGTGCATATTTAGTATAGTCATCATTTAAGCTTAAGGTGTTTGTTATCTTCACAAAGGGGCCAACCTGGCGTAATAATTTCCAGTAATACCAGCCTCTCAAAAACCGCACTTCCGACTTGTATTGATTTTTCAGATCATCACTTAATTGGCTGGACGGCACCAGATCTATATTGTTTTCAAAAACAATCGACTGCCTGATCGCGGCATAATAATTACCCCAATTGTACCAATACCCGCTCTGCGGATTCCAGTTGCCGGTCACCATTTTGCGGACGGATACCCCCTGAACGCTACAGGATGTTTCATCACTCGCCCCTAATACAGTATAGTCATCTTCGGGAGTCAGGACATAACCATAGACCTGGTATAAATAAGACTCCGCATTGGCCCTTGTCTGCCAGAGCATATCAGAGGTCAGCAGGTTGTCTGGCTGTTTGTCCAGGTACTTTTTACAGCCCGGCAATAATAGCGCCCCGCAAAAGACCAGGCTGACTAAAGAAAAAATATTTTTAACTGTGTTGTTCATGATAATTTGATTAAGAGGATACTAAAATTGAGCCCTGATGCCGCAGGTGATCATTCTTGTAATAGGGTATTTAGCGCCGTTGGAACCCATCTCCGGATCCCATAGTTTGAATTTACTGAAGGTCAGCAGGTTCTGACCGGACAGGTACAAATACAGGCTGGACAAACCGCCTTTCTTTAATGTCGCGGAAGAAAGGGTATAGCCTATGGAGGATTGTTTCAACCGCACGTAATCCCCGTTCTTCAGCCACCGGGTGCTGCCCAGGTAATTATTATCGGATAGACTGCCCATCGTCAACCGGGGATAGTAAGCATTCTGCCGGGGATTCGCCGGGGTCCATCTGTCCTCCGCAATGGCCAATGTGTTGTTGGGATATTGTCCGATGCCTGAGAAAGGCACGACGCCCACCCCATCTGCACCCCAGCCATTTCCGGCAAACCCGGATCCGTTGGCCATAATACTCGATCCGAATGTTCCCTGGAAGAACAGGGATAGATCGAAATTATGATAGCTGACGGTGAAGCCTGCTCCATATAGCCAGGTAGGGAACCAGGACTTGCCTAAATACTCCCAGTCATAGGTATCGATCACGTTGTCATCCTTAGGATTCAGGTTCTTGTATTTAATGTCCCCGGCATATACCGGATTGAATGTTTGCACAGGGCTATTATCGACATCATTCTGGTCCTTGAACAACCCATCAGCAACATAGCCGGTAAATTCACCATACTGGTGTCCGGTCCCGCGCTGATATGCATACTTCCGGGCCGGCTCATCCTGGAATACGATCTTATTATGGCTATAGGTGACATTCCCGAATAGTCTTAGGCCCACCTTACCGATTTTGTCATTATACTCCACACTGGCATCCATCCCCAGGTTGTTCATTTCGCCCAGGTTGGCGAAGATCTTTGAACCATTGTAACCCGCTATCGAGGCCACGGTGCCCCTTTGAATAAGGATATTTTTTCTGCGGTCCTTGAATACGTCGGCGATAATATTCAGCTTATTCAGTATGCCTATTTCCAGGCCAAGATCGCTCTTATAGGATTTTTCCCAGGTGAGGTTCTGAACGCCGATTACATTTTCCGTCTGGCCATAAACCTCAGTGCCGTTCAAACCAAACCCAGCGGTATTTCCCCCGCCTATCTGTGTCAGGTAAGGAAACCTGTTTACCTGCAGAGGGTCCCCGATCTGGTCATTGCCCACGATGCCATAAGAACCCCTGATCTTTAACAGACTGATATTCCTGGAAAGCGCATCAAAAAAACGTTCTTTCGAGATCACCCAACCCGCGGATACGGCGGGGAAAAATCCGAATTTTTTACCCGGCTCAAAATTTTCAGACCCTGTATAACCTGCATTTACTTCCGCCAGGTATCTGTCGTTGTAAGAATAAGTCAGCCTTCCAGCCAAGGCTTCGTTACGATATGGAATGGAACTAATTACATCGCCAGCCGTACTAACCAGCCGGTTGCGCATATTATATAAGGCCATGGCCCCTATATGATGATCCCCCAGACTTTTCTCATAGTTGATATTTCCTTCCAGGTACATGATCCGCTCGCCCGTGGAACTTTGGCTATATCCTAAAAACTGTGACCCTACCCTTGTCTGGTTGTATAGTAACTGACCGGTGGTGGCATCCCGTCCGCTGGCATTCCACAGGTCATTTGCATGGGTCCTTGCATTATCAAACTCTCCGTAACTATCAAAAGAGAACCTGCCATAAGCCGACAGGCCCTTGGTAATAGCATCTAATTTCTGGGTGACCGTGAACACAGATTGAACGGATGGGCGGAATTCAGTGGTATACCCATCATTTTGTACTTCGTTAAGGGGGTTATTTCCACCATTATTCACAGGGCCGGCCCATTTACCATCCGGATATTTGGTGGGAAAACCCACGGGTGTGGTGGCATAAGATATATACCAAAGATTAGCCGCCGAAATACCGGGATACTTCGAATTTACCAACATGGCCCCAAGATTCATTTGCAGTAAAGTGGTCTTGGTAATATTGACGTCGACATTGCTCCTGAAATCATAACGTTTGAAATTCAGGTTGGGATTGAAGCCATTCTGATTAGATACCTTATAAGGCCCATCCTGGTTGTAGAATGATGCGGAAAGATAATAACGCACGGCCTCGCTGCCCCCGTTTACGTTCAGGTTGACATTGGTGAGAGAAGAGTTCTTCCTGTAGACGGCGTCGATCCAGTTGACATTAGGATATAAATAGGGGTCAAGGCCACTGGCCGTCTTCTGGATCTGTTCGTCTGAATACAGAGGAGCTGATCCGGAATTGACCTTAGCTTCATTGAGCAGTTTCATATAGTTTACGCCATCCAGCATTTTGGGAGTTTTGGTAAATCCCGTCATACCGGTTTCGGCCTTTACCGAAATTTTCGCCTTACCCGCCTGCCCTCTTTTGGTGGTGATGATCAATACCCCATTCGCGCCCTTGGCTCCATACATGGCCGTCGAGGAAGCATCCTTTAACAGGGAAATACTGGCGACGTCCTCCGGATCTATATTATTAAAAGCACCGCCATAGGTGCTGTTTACATCCTGTCTTTGCACACCATCCACGATAATCAGTGGGGATGAATTTCCCGTAAAAGTGCTGATACCCCGGATGGTGAACGTGGAATTATCATATCCAGGTTCTCCGCTGGATTGCACGGAAATAATACCGGCCACTTTTCCAGCCAGCGCATTGGAAAGGCTTGGAACGGGTGTCCGCATATCGGCCATGTTAACAGACGATACAGCTCCGGTGACCGTTAATTTCTTCTGTTTGCCATACCCCACTACCACCGCCTCCTCCATATTGTCTTTCTTTATTTTCATAGTCGCATTTATGGTCCCCTTGGCCGGTACGGCTGCTTCCTCTGTCTGCATACCGACCATAGAAATGATGAGGATCTCTCCCGGCCTGGCTACTATGGAAAAAATCCCCAATTCATCCGTCACCACAACCCTGCTGGCCTTGCCCTTTACCATTACGGTGGCGTTGACCATGGGCTTGCCATCCACATCCATTACCTGCCCTTTAACATGCCCGGTGTCCGTCGCTTTCTTATCAGGGGGCTCCGGGGATTGAACGGTAATCGCCTTTGCGGGTAAGGGCTTTTCATTCAGCAAAAGATGATTGCCGCGGACCTCATATCCGATGTTCTTATCTTTGAACAGGTATGCCAAGACCTCTTCCAGCCTGGCATCCCGGAAATGAAGGCTTACTTTTTCCTTATCGTTCAGCAGCTGGTTACTGTAAAAAGACGTAAGCCCTGTTTGCTTTTTAATAGCCTTCAAAACCTGTAAGATCGGAATGTTGTCCCCGGAAATACTCACGGGAGATTGCAGCGGGGAAGGTTGATTGACCCGGGCATCGGCCCCCTGCCGCAGTAGCATGATGCAGAAGAAAAGGGTAAGAAACTGAAAAGACCTTCGATGGAAATACCGGCCTTTTTGCAGGAATTCTCTCATAAATAGCAGTTTTAAATGTTTAGACCTGGTTTGGAAGCCGGTCAGAAATAAACAGGCTCATACTAGCTACAGGAAAACTACTAAAATGGGTGAATGAGAGTGAAGAAATTATTCCGGTAAATCGAAGAAATTATTCGAGGAAAAGGTTATTACCCGAATAATAATATTTTAAATGAGCGGTGGTCTCGAGGTCATTCAGGAAATCGGAAAGTTTGTTCCTGTCAAGCAAACCGGTCACAGACCTTCCGGCAAACTTATCCTTATCGATAATGATATTAATGCCGTAACAGCGGGATGCAATATGCGTAAGGTCTATGACCGGCATATCATGAAAATAATATACACCATTCATCCAGGAAAGCTCATCCTCTTCATCGAACTGCTCCGACGAGAACCCCTTCGCCGTCCGATACTCGGCGGCATATCCCGGCCGAAGCTCCATGCTGTGTCCATCATTGCTCTGTGTGATCACTTTGCCCTCCACCAGGGCAGTTTTGACCCTTCCTTCTTCATAGCTGTTGACATTAAAGGAAGTACCTAATACATTCACCCGGGTAAGGGAAGTGTGAACGATAAAGGGACGCCGGGCGTCCGTCGCCACTTTGAAGTAGGCTTCCCCTTCCAGGAATACCTCCCGCGATGCTTTGGCGAACCGGAAAGGGAATCGCAGGCGGGTGGCAGCATTTAACAGCACTTCCGTACCATCTGATAATACTAGTTTATAATTGGCTCCTGCCGGAACAGACAAGATATTCTGTGTAGTGTCTTCGGAAGTATATTCCAGGGCGTCCCTGCCAGTGTTCAAGGTCACGTTGCTCAATGCGATCGGCTTACCGGCTCCGGCCTTGCCAAGGTCTACCGATTGCCCATTACTTAACTGAAGGTTTACAGAGGATTGATTTTTACGTACCGCAGCGCTGATCTGTTCTTTATTGATCAATACCGTCTTTTTAAAAAAGACCCACCAGGCGCCAGACATTATTATTATTAAAAAGAGGGCGGCTATGGAGAGCGTTTTTTTATAAGAAATCCTCTTTTTAACGAACCGACGCCCGGCTTCCGCCTTCATCTGTGTCTTTAGTTTGTCCAGGTCTTCGCCCGCGCTGGTCCTGCTAAGGAAATCAGGAAGGTTCAGCGAAGCCGCTTCGGCTTCCATGGAATGCCAGGCTTCTTCCAGGGAAGGGTCGGTCGACAGCATTTCGTCCAATACGGCCTCATCTTCAGGAGAAATACTACCTGACAGCTTTTCCATGAACATCTGAAATACCTGTTCGTTCTTATTAATCATCTTCTTGTACTAATTAATCATCTTCTCGTACTACAACAATATTAACTGAAATCGGATTAATTCATCTTGCTATTGATCTCGCCCCGTAAAATTTTTAATCCCGTCTTCAAATGAGTCTTTAAGGAGTTGATACTTATCCGCATACTATCGGCAGCATCCCGGTATCTTTTCCCATGCATATATACCATTTGGATAGCTGCCTTTTTCTGGCCCGGCATGCCATTCAATGCAATATGCAATTGCTGATAACTGTCGGGTGGCCCTTCCATGTGAGAGACCCCGGCATGATCCTGAAACTCGGCATAGCCTTTATGATGTTCATATTGCACCCTTTGCCATTTAAGATGGTTCAGGCAACGGTTCTTGGTGGCACGGAATAAATATCCTTTTATATCATCATGAAAATGCTCATACAATTGTTTGTCCCAGATATCCAGAAAGAGAGTTTGGACAAGATCTTTGGCCTCCTGCTCGTTTTTTAAAAAAAAATATGCGCTCGTGCAAAGCAATTTATAGTACTTGAGATATAGTTCGTCAAAGGCTGTCAGATCGCCTTGTTTTAACCGGTAAAGTAATTGTATATCCTGTTGAGCCAGCATTTAACGATAAGATAGCGTTAGTTTCATAAAAAGATAATAACGTTTTAAATGTAAAGACTTTCCTCTTTAAAAAATGACACAAACGTTTGCGCTATCTTTCCCGGGATAATTTTTCAACCTCTTCAAAATCATTGCGCGTAATCCAGCTTAATGGCCAGGGTGATCTTGCGGAGCGCCGTCACCAGCTGGGCGTCCACGGTCTTGGAGGAAATATGGAGGATGTCGGCGACCTCCTTGTAGGAAAGGCCTTCTTCTTTTACCAGCTTGAAGATCAGCTTGCAGCGTTGGGGAAGGGCGTTGACGGCTTTTTCCATTTTCTTCCTCATTTCTGAATTGATAAAGATCTGCTCGGGGTCTTTACCGGGGAAAGAGATTTCGACATGGATGCTATCCAGGGATAGCGTGGGCCGGGCCTGCTGGTATTTGAGCGTGTTCAGGCATTTATTGCGGGCGATCACGAAGAGCCAGACGCGGATATTGTCGATTTCCATCAATTTATCCCGTTGTTCCCAAAGCGTCATCATGGTATCGGAAGCAATCTCTTCAGCCAGTTCCTGGGATTTAAGGAAGTATCGTGCAAATCTTTTAAGCGGTGGAAAGTAAACGTCAAATAATCGCCTGTACGAGGACTCGTCATTATTGATAGAGACACTATAAAGCAGGGCAGCTATATCAGCGTGGGTTTTCTCCATGGAGCAGGCAATCGTGCGTTATCAATCTAAATTAAGTAAAAATGAATAAAAAAAGGCATCCTTTCCATCCGTTTATCCGTATAAAGGCTATGACGGGCAATATAAAACCCCTTACCTTGATTTTGCAGGACACTTATCAAACGAATAACATATATATTCCCGGCCTGTTCAGGCCGGACCGGCTGCTGGAAGAGCAATACTCCGGCAGCCGCAGCCGGGAGAACCGCTCCTATACCGACGAGGAGGTCGCCCTTTTGCCGGATATAACGGACAACCATCCTCATCACCAGGAATGGCTTATCCGGCAGCGCTCCTGCCGCCGTCTTATCCGGTATCTTGCCTTTAAAAAACAGGAAGTCAGCATCCTGGAGATCGGCTGCGGCAATGGCTGGTTATCCTCCCAGCTTGCCATGGTACCCGGCAGCAGGGTCGTCGGCCTCGATCTGAATCTCATCGGCTTGAAACAGGCGGCCCGGGTATTCGATTACCAGCCCAACCTGAAGTTTATGTATGGAGATTTCCGGTCGGGTATCTTACAGGGGCTTTCCTTCGACATTATCGTATTTGCTGCTTCGATCCAATACTTCCCTTCTTTGCGGAGCATCCTGGGGGGAGCCCTGCAGCAATTGACCCCAAATGGAGAGATCCATATCCTCGATACCCGGTTTTACCGGCTGAAAGAGCTGGAAGCTGCCCGGAAGCATACGGCGTCCTATTATGCCTCTCTGGGCTTTCCAGAGATGGCGAAGCACATTTTTCACCCCTGCGTCAGCGAACTGAGTGCCTTCAATCACCGCTATCTTTACAATCCCCGTTCTCTCCGGAACCGGATATTCCGTAAAAAAATGGAATATCCCTGGATCTGCGTAAAGCATAAATAAGCAGAACCAGCCCTTTAATTCTTCAATACCCTCGCAATCAACGGCATTTCGCCCGGGCCTGTCACCTTGATGAAATAAATACCGGGCGCCAGCCCGGAAGGCAGATCGAAGCGAACGGTGGTGGAGGAGGACGGCAAGGTGCTGCGCTGCAAGACCTGCCCGGTATTACTGATCAGGCAGACCTCTGTAAATTTATTATTGGCTTTTAATGACAGGTACACAAAATTGGTGGCCGGATCGGGAAAGACAAAACCGGCAGCCGCTGCAGGCTGCTGCGCCGGAGGCAGTATGGAGGAATAGAGGAAGCCCCCGTCGTAGAGAACACGGACCCGGTAGTATTTGCCGGATTCGGATAAAGGGAGCGTGAATGTATATTGGGCGGCAGCGGGGGCAGCCCCATTAGGATTGGCAGGGATAGCGCCATTGGGACTGGCGGCGGCAGGACTGGCGGCAAAATTACTTCCGTCGGTAGAAGACTCCAGGATCACCTGCCGGACCGGCACATCCGCGTATAGCTCCGCGATGAGCTGCAGGGACTGGCTGGAGGTCTGTTCATAAAAATGGCGGATAGAGAGGGGCAATACGGTCAACAAATAGGAATTGGCATCCGCGCTGCAGGAGCCTACCGTAGGAGTGATCCCGGGAGGAGCCATGCTACTGTTGCCACAGCCATTGCAGGTATAGGCGGCAGGATGTGACACGAAAGCGGATGTGGCTAAGGAGGTCCATTTTATGAGGGAAGCGCTTTGTTTGGTGGAAAGCCAGCCATTGACAATGCTTTCCGAGACGCCTCCCCCGGTTACGAGATAGGAAGGACTGGCAGAGGTCTCCGTGAAGAAACCGTTTGAGTTGATATTTAAGGTCCCGCACAAATCCACCAGGGCCCCCGCCCCGATCTTGGCATAGATATCAGAGGCGCTGGATGTCCAGGATCCTGTCATCAGCAATACGGCATAGTTATTCAGGACGATATTGGTCTCCCACTGGTTGAAAGCGCCGCTTATGCTCAGGAAGCCGTCGGTGCAGACCGTAATATTATCGATGGTGGAGGCAGGGGTCGTAGACTGACCCGTAAAACTCCCCGTGGACAGCTTTGCCGAGCTGCTGACCAGGATCGAGCCGGTCTTGTTCAGCGTCACCGTACCGATCGATACGGAGCCGGAGGACACGATCAGGGTCCCGTTGATGGTATAAGCCGTAGTGTTGGTGACGGGCCCTGCAATACAATACAATAAGTCGTTCCCGCGGCGATGGTGCCGCCGGCCGGCAAGGTCGTCAGGGCGCCGGTAGGGCAGCTGCCGCTGCATTGCGCCTGGCTGATGAGGGAAGAAAAAAGGGAAAAAAGGATGAGGTAAAAGCAACAGTATGCTCTTTTCATAGGGTAAAGATTTTGAGGTCTTTCCAGGATTTAGATTTGAGGTCAATATACGGCGAATCCGCTGTCAAGGCAAGCTGGTTGGGGTTTTTAGGGGGAAACGATTAGAATAGAACACGACTTTATCTGTCCCGGGAACGCATTTAAAGATAAAACCGCGTAATTTTGCGGGTTCTGAGCACCATGTCTTAAATACTGCCCAAAATGAGCGATAAGCTGAGGAAATTAGCCTTGGAACTGGAAGGAGAATTTTATGATGATACCGTCACCCGCACGCTGTATGCGACCGATGCCTCCGCCTACCGGGAGATGCCGCTGGCGGTAGCCGTTCCCAGATCGGTGGAAGATCTGAAAAAGCTGATCGCTTATGCACGTTCCGAAGGCACTTCTCTTATCCCCCGCACAGCCGGCACCTCCCTGGCAGGTCAGGTCGTAGGTAAGGGAATGGTGGTCGATGTATCAAAATATTTTACGAAGATCATAGAGCTGAATACGGCCGAGAAATGGGTCCGGGTGCAGCCCGGAGTCATACGCGATGAGCTAAACCTCTTCCTCAAGCCTCATGGCCTGCTCTTCGGACCAGAAACGTCCACCGCCAACCGCGCGATGATCGGCGGTATGGTCGGCAATAACTCCTGCGGCTCGAATTCCGTCGTTTATCGCAGCACCCGCGAACACCTGCTGGAAGTAAAAGCCATTTTGAGCGATGGGACGGAAACAGTCTTCCAATCCCTGAACCTCGATGAGTTTCATGCCAAGTGCGAAGGAGAAGGATTGGAAGCCTCTCTTTACAGCACGATCCGCCGTATCCTGAGCAATACCAATAACCAGGAGGAGATCCGGAAGGAGTTCCCTAAGAAGAGCGTCGAAAGAAGAAATACGGGCTACGCCCTGGACCTGCTGCTGGAGACGGCTCCTTTCACAGCCGGCCTGCCGGATTTCAACTTCTGCACGCTGATCGCCGGATCGGAAGGCACCCTGGCTTTTATTACGGAGATCAAACTGGACCTGTCTCCCCTCCCCCCTGCGGAAACGGGACTTCTCTGCGTCCATTTCAATACGATCGACGAATCCTTACGGGCCAACCTGATCGCTCTCAACTATCATCCCAGCGCCAGTGAGCTGATCGATCATTATATCCTGGAATGCACGAAGGACAATATCGAGCAAAGCAAAAACAGATTTTTCGTACAGGGCGATCCCGGCGCTATCCTCGTCGTGGAATTCGCCCGGACAAACCGGGACGAGATAAAAGAGATTGCGGCCAAAGTGGAAGCCGACATGCGGGCAGCGGGGCTGGGTTATCATTTCCCGCTCCTGTTCGGAGACGACACCAAAAAAATATGGAGCCTGCGCAAAGCGGGTCTGGGACTGCTCAGCAACCTGCCCGGGGATGAAAAGGCAGTACCCGTTATAGAAGATACAGCCGTCGATGTGCAGGATCTGCCAGCTTATATCCGGGATTTCAACGAGATCCTGAAAAAGTATAATCTCTATTCGGTGCATTATGCGCATGCAGGCAGCGGAGAGATCCATCTTCGTCCCATCATCAATTTAAAAACGGAGGAAGGCAATCGTCTCTTCCGTGCGATCGCCGAAGAGATCGCCACCCTGGTGAAAAAATACGGAGGCTCTCTTAGCGGCGAACATGGGGATGGAAGACTGCGCGGGGAATTTGTCCGGCAGATGGTGGGCGAAAAAAACTATGGCTTACTCCGGGAGATCAAAAAAAGCTGGGACCCTGCCGGCATTTTCAATCCCGGCAAAATCGTGGATACGCCCCCGATGAATACCATGCTGCGTTATACGCCGGGTCAACAGACGCCGGCCTTCCCTACCATCTTCCGTTTCCACAACCAGGACATCCTGCAGCATGCGGAACAATGCAATGGTTCCGGCGACTGTCGCAAGACCCATCTATCGGGCGGCACCATGTGCCCTTCCTTTATGGCCACCCGTAATGAGAAGGACACGACCCGGGCCCGTGCGAATATTTTACGCGAGTTCCTCACTCATTCTGAAAAGCTCAACCGCTACGACCATAAAGAGATCTATGAGGTAATGGATCTCTGCCTGAGCTGCAAGGGCTGTAAATCGGAGTGTCCTTCGAATGTAGATGTGGCCAAGCTGAAAGCGGAGTTCCTCCAGCATTATTATGATGCGCATGGCGTCCCTTTCCGCAGCCGGTTGATCGCCAATTTTACCGCTTCGGCCAGACTGGGCGCACTGGCTCCATCGCTCTACAATTTTGCCGTCAGCAATAAACTAACGGGGAAATGGATCAAGCAACTCTCTGGCTTTGCCGTGGACCGGTCGATGCCCCTGCTGTATAAGACGACACTCAAAAGCTGGTATAGCAAGCATGTAAAGGAGCGCGGGCGATCCGGGCAGGCAGTCTCCGCCATGAACGGTGCCGGCGCAGCGCCCACGAACGTTCCCGCCGGGGCCCGGCGCGTTTATCTTTTCTGCGATGAATTCACCAATTACAACGATACGGAGACGGGGATCAAGGCAATCCTCCTGCTGGAGAAATTGGGTTATGAAGTGGTGATCCCTGAGCATCTGGAGAGCGGCAGGACCTGGCTTTCGAAAGGGCTGATCCGGCAGGCAAAGAAGATCGTGGATCAGAATATCCGGCTGCTCAGTCCCGTGATAACGGAAGACACCCCGCTGATCGGTATCGAGCCTTCCGCCATTCTCACTTTCCGGGATGAATATCCCGACCTGGCCGATGAAAGTCAGCTGGAAGCCGCCCGTCGACTGGCCAAACAGAGTTTCTTTATAGACGATTTCCTCGCGCGGGAGATCGGCAAAGGCAATATTCGCAGCGAGCAATTCACCCGGGAGAAAAAAACGATCAAACTACACGGGCACTGTCAACAGAAAGCATTGTCCTCCGTAGCGGGCTCTGTGAAGCTGCTTTCGCTTCCAGAAAACTATTCGGTCAGCACGATCCCCTCCGGTTGCTGCGGTATGGCCGGTTCCTTTGGCTATGAAAAAGAGCATTATGAGCTTTCCCGGAAAATCGGGGAGCTGGTATTGCTACCAACGGTTCGCCAGCAGGGAGAGGATGTCATCATTGCGGCGCCGGGCACCAGCTGCCGTCACCAGATCAAAGACGGAACGGGACGGAAAGCCCTCCATCCGGTGGAAGTGCTGTATGAGGCATTGATCTGATCCGGGACCTCCAAAAAGCAGAATTTTTTCCCAAAATAAGAAATATCATTCTGACATATTTAAACAACACACTAATAATCAATGTGTTAAAAATTGGCACATTTCAGGATTACATAGGTCCAGCAATATCCCATTCGAAAAAAGTTATTATGAAAGACCTGGACCCACAAGACTCCTCCTCCACAAGACCCTTAAGGATCGTCATCTTACTGTGCATCGTTATTTTATTACTTTCTCTGAAAGTTTCTTCTCAATCTTAGTAAATGCAAAGGCTGGAAATACTGATTTAAGGGATTAGATTTGCCGTATAAACCACACTAACAACTATGGCGGCCAGCAAAAGGATCGATCCCTTTTTAAAGACCAATAACGACACCGGGTTTGGGAATAATGCCAGCAATTACGGAGGCCGCTTTATCAATCGCGACGGCACCTTCAATATGCGGAGAGAAGGTATTTCCTTTTTGAACCGGTACAGCGTCTACCACAATATGCTGACCCTGTCCCGGTGGAAATTCGCCGCAGTGATCGTCTTATTTTACCTGACCATCAACCTGCTATACAGTGCACTCTACCTGCTTGTCGGCATCGACCAGCTGCAGGGGGTCATCGCCACCACTCCCTGGGGTAAATTCAAGGAAGCTTACTTTTTCAGCACGGAGACTTTTACGACCGTGGGGTATGGCAGGGTCAATCCGGTCGGCGACGGAGCCAATTTCGTAGCGTCCATCGAAGCGATGATGGGCTTCCTCTCCTTTGCCCTCGCTACAGGCCTTATGTTTGGAAGGTTTGCCCGGCCCAGGGCCTACCTGGTCTTCAGCGAACATGCCCTGGTAAGTCCTTATAAAGAAAGAACGGCGCTTATGTTCCGCTTTGCCTCCTTTAAAGACAAGCATGTCCTTACAGATGTCGAGATCCGGGTGAATATCGGCCTGCAGGTACAGGAGGAGGGCGTCGCGATGTACAAGTATTACGACCTGATCCTGGAACGCACCAAAGTGGAAAGCCTGCCCATGAACTGGACGGTGGTGCATCCCATCGATGAGAAGAGCCCCCTGCAGGGGTTCGGCCCGGAAGATATGAAAGCTTCTGACGTGGAAGTGTATGTCCTGATCAGGGGCTTCGATGATGTCTATTCCAATTTTGTCCAGCAAAGGACCTCCTATACCTTTGAAGAGATCCAATTTAACAAAAAGTTCATCCCCATGTACCGTGAAAGCGATGACGGCAGGACCACCATCCTGGAACTGCATAAGTTAAATGAGTGGCTGGAAGTATGATTTTTTTATTTTCGGACAACGTCTGCCGGAAAAATAGCGTAATGTTGTGGGCAGAATCTGCTAATCTATTCCAGTTCTCTTCGTTGAGGCTATAAAAACACCTGCAATTTATATTATCGGAATGCGCAATATGAAAGGTTTCATATAAGTTCATATTTTAATAGCCTTTAAATAGTTGAACAGCAACCTCAAAATACATTTCTTTCTGATCCTGGTAATTCTCTGCCCGATGTTGGTACGGGCGCAATATGCGAATGATAAGGTGGACCTGGTCGATGTGGGGCGATCTTTTCTGAAAAGGGTGAATACCAAACGGATCGATAGCATTCCTCAAAAAGCGGGAAAATTGCATGTTTCCGCCCTGCCGGTGGTGGGTTATACGTTACAGACCGGCTTTGCCGGGGTTTTCAGCTCCAATTTCGCCTTCTATACCAGCGCATCTCCCCAGAATCTATCCAGCGTCCTCACGAGCATCACTTATTCCCAATACAGCCAGATTATATTTCCCATACAGGCCGATATCTGGACAAAGGGGAACAAATATAATATCGTCACGGACTGGCGTTACCTGAAATACCCTTCCCTCACCTATGGCCTGGGAGGCAATACAGCTACCGATAGCGGCTATAATATCGACTATACCTATTTGCGGCTTCATCAGGCCATTATGAAGACGGTGGCCAAAGATTTCTACCTGGGACTGGGCTACGACCTGGATTATTTCTGGAATATCCGGGAAATAGATCCGCCGGTAGGAAAAGAGACGGATTATGAGCGCTACGGTTTTCATAAGACGGCTGTCGCCTCGGGGGTGTCGCTCCACTTTTTATACGATTCCCGGAGGAACCAGATCAACCCGGAGAATGGGGGCTATGCAAGTGTCGCCTACCGGCCGAATTTCACCTGGATGGGCAGCGATGCCAACTGGCAATCCCTGATCCTGGACCTGCGCAAATTCATCCGGTTGCCGGGGAGCAGCCATAATGTGCTGGCTATCTGGAACTATGACTGGTTTACCACCGGCGGAGGCGATCCCCCTTACCTCCTGCTCCCCAGTACGGGCTGGGACGCCTATAGTAATACGGCCAGGGGATATATACAAGGGAGATTCAGAAGTAAGAATATGTTATACCTGGAATCTGAGTACCGGTTCGGCATCACTAATAACGGGTTATTCGGTGGGGTGATCTTTGCCAATGCGCAGTCCTTTTCCGAACCGGTTACCGGTCGCTATGAATATATTGCTCCGGGATATGGCGCCGGGCTGCGTATCAGCCTGAACAAGTTCTCCCGAACCAATCTCTGTGTGGATTATGGCTGGGGGATCCATGGATCCGGGGGATTTTTTGTAAATCTGGGTGAAGTATTTTGAGTAACTTACCTGGCCAGTAATTTACCAAAATATGAGAAAACTGCTATTGCTGCTCCTCGCATGCCTACCCTTTCTATTCAATAAGGCTCAATCGACAGACCCTCGTCTGGCAAAAGCTTCCCGGGAAGATAAAGCCGGATGGATCGCCGTACATCTGGAAGGCAGCCCTTCCACGATCGGTTTCCAGCATGGCTACCTGCTGGCCCCGGAGATAGATGATCTTCTGCAGACCATGAAATATTTCCTCGCGCATAGTTCCGGAAAGGACTGGGATTTTTACCGGGATGCTGTGAAAAAAATGTTCTGGACGAAGATCGATCCCGAATACCAGGAAGAGATCGCCGGGATCTGCGAAGGGCTGAAGGCCCGGGGTAAGGACTATGATGTCTATGACCTGGTGGTCCTGAACGGCAATATTGAGCTCGCCCAATACTATGTACCCTGGCTGGCGGAAAAGGCCAGGGCGGGGTCAGCTAATAATAAGGCGCCGGGCAATTGCAGCGGTTTTATTGCAACAGGCAGCTATACGGCTGACGGGAAGATAGCCATCGGCCATAATAACTGGACGGATTATATCGTGGGGGAAAGATGGAATGTGATCGGGGATATCGTTCCGGACAAGGGCAACCGGCTCTTTATGGATATGATGCCGGGGCTGATCCATAGCGGAGATGATTTTGTAGTTACGGGCGCGGGGCTTCTCATTACGGAAACTACGATCACGCAGTTCAAAGGGTTTAAAGAATCGGGCATCCCGGAATTTGTCCGGGCCCGCAAGGCGGCGCAGTATGGGAATAGCATTGACGATTTCGTAAAGATCATGACCAGGGGGAATAATGGCGGTTATGCCAACGACTGGCTGGTCGGAGATACCAAGACCAATGAGATCGCCCGGCTGGAGCTGGGGTTGAAGAATCACAAGGTCTGGCGTACAAAGGACGGGATCTATACCGGCTCCAATTTTGCCAGCGATCCGAAGCTGATCAGGGAGGAGACCACGTTCAACCCGGCTGACTCCACGAATTCACCGAATACCCGCCGCCGTCGCTGGGAGAAGCTGACAGCAGCATATAAGGGCAGGATCGATGTCCTTACGGGCCAGACGATTGAAGGCGACACGTACAATGAGCTGACACAGGCTAAGGAAGCAAGTCGCTGCGTCATTGCGGGTAGGGTCGATACGGACCCGAAAGGGTGTCCGGAGTGGGGTTGGCCGCCTTACTATCCCGGGGGAACGGTGCAGGGAAAGGTGACGACGGCCGCCCTGGCGAAGGAGCTTAAATTCTGGGCACATATGGGCAATCCAAATGGAGAAGATTTCCTGGCCGCTCCTTTTTTCCAGCTGCACCCGGAATTTCAATGGCAGGCCCAGTATCTGCATGATATGAAGGCTAATCCATGGACGCTGTTCGAAGCGAAGAAATAATTGACTTTTAAGACGTAGAATAGGTTCTTTATGACCTAATAGTATCCAAGCGGACCACGGGTCCGCTGCCCGGACAGGGCAATCATTATCTTTTTTTGCGCTGGATTATTTTTGCCAAAAAATCCAGCGCAAAAAAAGGCAGGTTGAGAACAACCCGCCGGCTTTAGTGAGATTCACATGAGAAAACAGACTTACAAATTCAGGTTGATAAAAATTTCTCTTTCGTATACCTATAAACAGCAGGAACGGAAAATCGTACTATTACTAAAGAAGATATTTTTATCCCCAGGGAGTGGAGCGGCCCCTGGAGAGGGCATTCCCGGTGGACATTTTACAGGTCTTCCAGTCCGATGATCCCCTGCTGAATGGCAAATTTGATGATACCGGCTTTGTCCCGGGCGCCGATACGACTGGTAATATTTTTAAGGTATTGTTCCACTGTCTCTTCCGGTAGTTGCACCTGCCGGCTGATTTCCTTTACTTTTTTTTGTTTGCAGATAAGCCGGATGATTTCGATCTCTTTCGCAGACAGACCGGTATTGGCCGCGATCAGCCCGGTATGCTCCTCCCCGAAGTAGGATTCCTTAATAATAAAACGGGCTTCTTTGGAAAAATAATCCTTGCCTTCCAGGAGATGGGTCACTGCATTGATGAATTCTGCATCATTCCCGCTTTTGTCCACGTATCCATGAATGCCGGCCCCGACCATTTCCAGGATAGAAGCAGAATTCATATTGAAAGAATAACCCAGTATCCGGGTTCCGGGGCACCGGTATCTGATCTCCTTCGTTACCATATCTCCCGACATGTCCGGAAGTACATTGTCAACGATCACCAGACTCGGCTGATGCTTATGAGCCAGCTCGATCCCCGCGGCTCCATTACCAGCCTGGTAAAAATCCCTGAATCGATCCATGATCAGCAGCTTAATGCCGATGACGACCATTTTATGATCATCGATGACCAATACGGATTGAAACATCTTTGGCTCTCCGCTCATAACAATGGGATTGAAATATCAATGGAATAACCTTCCGGCCAGGCATTGTACAATTGAAAATCACCATTCAGCGACCTCACTCTTTCCTGTATATTCTGTAAACCGATCCCTTCCGTTTGCCCTCCGGACAACATCCCTTTACCGTTATCCAAATAGTTTACCCGCAGATGCTGCTCCGCCGTCTTTATATCGATGGTAATAAGGCTACAATCTGCATGTTTGATGGAATTAGTGATCAATTCATCGACGATCTTCCGGAGATTCGTATACTGTAAGTGGCTCAATACCCGGTTTCCAGTATTTATTTTGGCCGTAAAGTCGATCCCGGTGGAAGTCCTGATCTTCTCCAGCAAGCTGAGGACATCCTTATAAAAGGTTTGCACCGTACTCATATCACTCGATTTAAGATCGTGTGATATGCCCCTTACCGCTTCCATAATCCGCAGGATCTGGATTCTCAGATCCTCGACCCAGGGGGAGGCGTTGGTCTCTGCTTCCTTCTTTACCAGGGTACTGGCATACAGCAACATCGGACCGATCTCATCGTGAAAATTCCGGGCCAGGCTCAACCGGAGATTGAGCAGGCGTTGCCGCTGCACCGACCGGTATATAAGGAATGCCGCCACACTCCCAAAGAGCAGCAACGCAAGGATGAAAAAAAACAAATTATTGAATTGTTCTGCCTGTCGCTTCTGCGCCTCCGCCCGGAGCAGCTCATTATGGGTGTTTTCCTCTTTTGCCAGGGCATACAGGTTATTATCTTTATCAGCGCTGACGGAATAAAAAGAGGAATCTTTCATCTGGTAAACTTTCCGCAGATCATTGTATGCAGCTTCGAAATGCCCGTTACTTGCCAGGAGTTTACTGCTACCCTCCAGCAAAAAACTCTGTTCCAGATTGGAGAACTTAACGAGGCTATCCTGCATAGCGCGTACCAGGTCCAGGTAATGCTGAGCGCTGTCTTTCTTACCATGTTCAAAATAGAAGTCAAACACTTCGGCATATAATTCCTCCGTATACGCGGGTTGGTAGTTTGGAGGGAATCCCGGGGATCGCACTTCATGAATCGCCTGCTGCAAAAAATCCTGGGCCTGACCGAAATGGTTCAGGTATTTTTCCCTGGCATAGCCCAGCGTATGGTAAATGTAATCATAGACCGTACCTAAATCCCTGAATTTCTCAGGCTGTTTTCGTATGCCCTCCAGCATCTTCTCACAGATCAGGATCCCCTCATTGGCCCTGACCGTATCTTTTGCATTATAAGAAGCATAAACGACACTATTCAGGATTCCGAATGCAATATATGCCTGGCTGGAACTGACTTTGCCGGAAGAGATCGCCGCAGGCAAACTTTCCAACGCCGGCCGGAGGCTGTCGTATTTGGAAAACACCCTCTTATAGTCCTTGTTATTATAATATACGGTAATCGCAAATAGCTCACTGCGGGGTATTCCGTTCTTTTCAAATAATCCGGCCTTTGTTTTTTCCTCGTTATTTCTTTCCGAATAATAAATGGCGCTTCCGTATTTGTTCTTATTGTATGAATAAAGGGCGAGGTCGGTATAATAATTCGCGCGATAGGCGCCCAATCTCTTGTTGCCGAAAGCAATCTGCCGGTAAGTCGACAACAACTGCTCCAGGCTGTCGTCATGCACCAGCAGGGGGGCGGCCGAGTCCACGGCCTTTAGGTAGGCCGTATCGGAGAGGGTATGGTCCTGGTATAAGACCAGCAGGCCGGAGAGGTGTTGTTTGAGGGAATCAGGGCGTTGCGCACAGGCGCCGCCCCAGGCAAAAACCAGGAAAGACAATAGGAAAGGGAATAATTGCCGTTGTAGGCTCAACGGGCATTTCAATCTTATCATAATCATAGGAAGTATGTTTTCGTTCTACAGGTCTTCCAGGTCGATGATCCCGTATTGTAAGGCAAATTTGATGATACCGGCAACATTCCGGGCTCCGATACGCCGGGTGATATTGCTGCGGTATTGTTCCACCGTTCTTTCCGAGAGGTATACCTGCCGGCTGATCTCCCTGGCCGTCTTCTGCTTGCAGACAAGCCGGATAATTTCGATCTCCTTAGCGGAAAATTCGGTATTGGCGATGATCCGGTGGGTATTATCCTCTTCAATGGAGACCCTGTTGATAATATGATTACGGGCTTCCTTGCAGAAATAGTCCTTTCCTTCCAGGAGATAGGTGAGCGCCTTGCTGAATTCCGCGTCGCCCTTCCCTTTAGCCACGTATCCGTGGATGCCGGCCTCGAACATTTTCAGGACAGGAGTGGCATTTACATTGAAGGAATAACCCAGTATCCTGGTCGCGGGGCACCGGTATTTGATCTCCCTCGCCACCATATCCCCTGATATATCCCGTAAGACATAATCAACGATCACCAATTGGGGCTGATGCTTCAGGGCCAGTTCGATCCCGGCAGTACCGTTATTGGCCTGGTAGAAATCCCTGAATTGGTCGCCGATCAGCAGTTTAATGCCATTGACGATCATATTATGGTCATCAATGACCAACAGGGAATGAAAATTTTTATCCGCTCCGCTCATAACATAGCATTGAAAGATCCATAAGGGCGCCAGGTTGTCATTATTCGGGAGCGTAGCAAATGTAAAGAAAAATAAATATATTGAACAAGTTCAATGCCTTTCATGAGGAAGTACGTCATTTTTTGCAGGGTGCCGGGCATCATGATAACTTGCAGGCTGCAAATATTCTCTATCCATTAATGTATCCAGCTTGCTCGAATCTTTTGTTGATCTTTACAGCCCATCGGTCTTTTCAGTAGTCGCAAAGTTGACCGGCCTGCCCGATGAAAAAGAAGTGATCGGGATTACCGCGGATGTTTTAGTCGATCTATGGGGCAAAAGGCAGGAGCTTTCCAGGGAAAAACGAACGGGGGTCTTTATTTACAGGATAATTTTACGACACATTTTTTCTTATTTTAAAGCGCAGGGTAACGAAGAGCGCATCTCTTTATTGAAAAACACCCTGCTCATCGATCCTATCCACTATTCTCCTGCCTGAGGCTCCTGAAAGGAATGATTACTCCTGGAAAGGAATGGTCTTATCGCCCGACAGTGGGCCAGCCGCCGGGCCAGACCAGTTTTTCTATCCGCAGTTTTGACCGTCCTTTGTCATTGGCGTCATACCCATGAAAGACCAGGTAATCGGTGTCTCCGAAGCTGACGACAGCATTGTGCCCTACCCCATTCCAGTTCTTGTCTCCCTCCAGCACCAGGGACCCTCCCCCAAGCGTCATCGGGACGCCATCTCTGTCCAGGTAAGGTCCTTCGATCTTCTCACTCCGGCCCACTACCATCTTGTAGGTGCTCTTCTCGCCGCGGCAGCAGTAATCCCACGATACAAAGAGATAATAGTAAGGCGCTTTCTTAAAAATAAAGGGAGCTTCGATCGCGGCATCTCCGGCCACACTGTCGGGAAGGATCGCATTTCGGGGCCGGGCGGCTATCGTATACCAGACTTCCGGCTGCGCCACCGCCCTGCGGTCATTATTCAGCTTCACCAGCTTGATCCCATTCCAGAAAGAGCCGAAGGCCAGCCAGGGTGTTCCCTTATCATCCAGGGCCAGGTTGGGGTCGATGGCATTCCATAGGTCCCTGCCGGGCACGGATTGAATGACCTTGCCCAGGTCCTCCCATTTATAGTCGGGAGAGTCGGTATGGAGCGTCTTGTTGACGACCAGGCCGATGCAGGAGGTATTCTTCCCGAAAGCAGAGACGGCATAGTATAAATAGTATTTACCATTATAGTAGCTGATATCCGGCGCCCAGATATGTCCCTTAAACCCGGGGACCGCATCCACCGCCCACTGAGGAGGCTTGCTGAAAACAGGGGGTTCCCGCCTCCAGTCCTTCCGGTTGGTCGAAGACCACATCGTAATGCCGAACCCCGTACAAAATACATAATACACGCTGTCCTGCCGGATCATGACCGGGTCATGGACAGGGATGTCCTGCAGCAAGGTATCCTGCGGGTGGGCGGGAGCGTTTACCCGCCTGCTGGTCGTGGTCTGCGCCCGGGCGGGGGTCCGGCCAACCAACAAAAGAGCCCCCGATAATAGCAGGAAGCAAAAGGTCTTTTTTAGAACGCTCATTTTCATAGCGCTTATTTATATCGGATCCGCAGTACACTAAACGAATACGGTGCGACCGACAAAGAGATCTTATTCCCTTTGATCGCAATCGTAGACTCTTTGGGGGCGATGTGCCGGGGCTGGCTGAAGGAATTCACGCTATACAGGTCGTCGCTTTGCAGGACGGTGAGCTGCCCCTGTCCTACTCCTTTCTTCACGCCTTCCAGGGCGACCGTGTTCGTTTGTTCCTTGCCGGAAGCATTCACCAGCTTAATGATCAGGTCATGGGTTGTCTCATCGATACAGGCGGCAGCGTACAAGCTATCCTGTCCGGCCAGCACTTCGTTGTTCAGGGTGATGGGCACCACCCTGGTTCCTTTATTGAGGGAATACAACTTTTGCACGTAGTAATCGGGGGTGCCGTAAGACTGGAGGTTGTTGACCCAGATCAGGTCGGGCGTCCATTGCCAGCCATCTGCATGGGCAAACAAAGGCGCATAAGAAGCCATGCTGACGACGTCGGCGTTACGCTCGAGGCCGGTCATGAAAGCCGCTTCCGACAGGGCCGTGATCCAGCAGTTCATATTGTCAACACTTACGGTATGATCGCTCTGCGCCGCATATTCGCCGCCGAAGATCTTCGATCCGTTGCGCGGGTAGTTGTCATAGCGCCGGGCATTTTCGAAAAACCATTCCGGCTTGCGGTAATAATGCTCGTCGATAATATCCGCATTCATCTGCCGTAATTGCCCGTTGAGATAATCAAAGCGGGCGCCATTGGGATCGGTTCCGGAGCTGTTGACTAATTTGATATCGGGATATTTATCCTTGATCGCTTTGGTGAATATTTTTAGGCGGGCGATGTACTGGGGTCCCCAGTTCTCATTGCCGATACCCATCATCTTTAAATGGAAGGGGTCGGGATGACCCATATCGGCGCGTACCTTACCCCATTTGGTATCAGGAGCACCGTTGGCGAATTCTACCAGGTCCAGGGCATCCTGTACATAGGGCTCCAGGTCTTCCAGGGGGACGACTTCCCCGGAATTGAACTGGCAGGCCATTCCGCAATTCAGGATCGGCAGGGGCTCGGCCCCGATGTCTTCCGCCAGCTGAAAATATTCGAAAAAGCCCAGCCCGAAGGTTTGAAAGTAATCCGGCGCCGGACGATGGGCAAATTCAAAATTCCAGCGATTGACAATCAGTTGCCTTTCTTCTATCGGACCGATGGTCTTCTTCCATTGATAACGCTGGAAAAGCTCGGGCCCCTCCACGATACAGCCTCCGGGGAACCGGATAAAGCCGGGCTTCATGTCGGCCAGGAGCTGGATCATATCCGCCCGCATGCCGCCGGGCCTCTTTTTCCAGGTGTCGCCGGGGAACAGAGAGATCATATCCAGATCCATTACACCGTCACCTTCGAACCAGATATTCATTTTTGCTTTCAGTTCGGTAGCGGTTGCCGTAAAGGACACTGCCTGCTTTTTCCATCCGTCGCCCGTGGCAGCGACCGGAAGGGAAGCCTTCCCGATGATCTCTCCTTTTGGATTGACCAGTTCGATGTGCAGGGTATTATTGCCGGAGGGCTGATGTACCTGGACGGAAAAATCATATTGTACGCCTTCTTTTATGCCCATACTCCGGAACCCTTCATTGCTCAGCCCGATGCTGCCGGTTGCATTATTATGCAGGGTCACCCGCAGGAATCTCGGGTTGGCGGTGTTTTCCTGCCGGCGGTTGACCACCAGGAAGTCTCCTTCCGTAGCGGGCTTGCCCAGCACAGTCCAGCCCATCATAGGTTTGGAGAATTCGAAAGAGCGGTTTTTCACCAGCTCCGCATAGATGCCACCGTCGGCGCCCATATTGATGTCTTCGAAAAAGACACCCCACATGGTCGGTTGAATGTCGGCGGTAGGACGGTCCGCTCTGACAGTGATGACGGGAGAAGCGGCTCGCGCAGGAGCCGGCGTCACTCCGGAACTGCGCGCGGATAAGGGCGCGGCGGGCTGCGTCCTCGCAACCTTAAAAAGCAGAAAGGCTATCAGCGTACCAAAGATCAGTTTGTTCGTCTTCATGTAATTTTCTTAAATAATACTTTTTTATTTTTTCTTTCCCCAGATAGCCGTGCCTGCACTGTTGAGACCTGTAAAGATAATCGTGCTTTTTTTATTCTCCCAGTCACGGCCCTTTTGTACAAATACCTTGTCTATAACGCCGCTGGCCCAGTTGAGCTGCAACCAGGGGGCCGAATAGGACCATGTGCCGGACTCAGCGCCCGTAATCGTACCATCCAAAGATAGGGTAGTCAGGGCAGCCACCTGCAGATCAGGGGACACCTGTTCGGCCCCATACCCGGGCACCACCGTATAATTCAGCGCTATCCGTTCCCAAACCCCTGAAAGAGAATCCTTTGCAACGGTGGTATTGTCTTCCCAGGCATACCGTTCCGGCGACACTACCGGCCATCCGTCAGCCGTCCAGAATAACTTGCGTACATGCAAATCCATAAAATAGCTGCTGACTGCCGGCCTGGCCTGGCTGGCATAATAATAATGCGAACTATCGTCTGTAAACACGGTGCAGTGGGAGGTCCCCTGCCAACCGCCATGACCTGCGAACTGATAAGGGGCAATGATCATCGGAGTATGATCGATACTGGTATTCGCATCGACGCCGTTATAATCCAGGAAGGGCCCCGTGGGCGCATCCGCTCGGCAAACCCTTGTATTATATTTTGTCTGGAGCCAGTCGTAAGCGATAAAAAGATAATATTTATTGAGGGTCGCATTATAAATAATTTCCGATCCTTCTATATTGCCATTATAAGCGCCATTGGTGAATCCTCTGTTGGCGATGCGCGTGCCTTTATCCCCGATCGTGGCGGCAAGTCCCGTAGCGGCATTCAGTTTGAGGATGTAAATACCATCCCATGCCGAGCCATAGTACATATATTGCTCGCCCGATGAAGTCGTCAGTACAGTGGGGTCGATGGCATTGGTCTGAGTGGTATTGTCGTTGGCGGAAGTAACGACCAAACCTTTTTCCGTCCAGGGCCCTTCAGGTGATGAAGAAGTAGCGAGCCCTATCACACTCAACCTTGCCACCGCAGAAGACAGAGAATAATAAAGCCTGCATTCACTGCCCACTTTTAGGATATAGGGAGCCCATAAAGCATCGAAAGGGGTTCCTCCCTGCTGAGTTATATAGTTAGCGCCCGATGCCGGCAAAGCCGAAAAGACCCATCCCACGAACTGCCATTGAACGAGGTCTTTCGACTTTCGTATCTGTATACCCGACCTCACAGAAGTTCCATAAGCCACATCCGTGCTGTAACAATAATAATAATCCCCGAATTTTTTGATGGAAGGATCATGCACATTATAAGAACCCCATTTGGGATAGTACGTAAAAGCCGACACATCCGCATAGGTATCTTCAATGGAATTAATGTCGAATGCCGTGGTCGTGGTCGTCGTGCTATCGGTAGTGGTATTACCAGTCGTAGCATTCTTTTTACTGCATGCCGGCGCCGCACATACAGCCAGGGCCATTACCAGGGATGAATAGAAGGATCTTATTTTCATTTGGGAAGAATTAATAAGTTGGATTCTGCTTTATACCGGGATTGTTGTCTATCTCTGATTGGGGTATCGGGTACAATTCTTTTCCGGGTATATAACTATTGAACTCAGCATCTCTTGTCTTTAACCATGCCAGTTTTACGGGATCGGAAAGCCATCCCCATCTGCGAATATCGTCGAAGCGATGCCCCTCCAGGCAGAATTCCAGTAGTCTTTCGTGACCGAGCTGGTCGCGCATCTGCGATTGTGTATATAAGGAAAATTCCGCCGTACGGTCAGGAAGGTTCGCCCTGGTGCGTACCATTTGTATAAATTTCCCACAATCGGCCGTATTGCCGAGCTCATTCTGGCATTCTGCATACATCAGCAGTACATCGGCATAGCGCATCAATCGTTCGTTGATACCCGACCGCCAATCATATTCATTTGCTTTATTGCCATCTCCGTTCTCGTATTTACGGCAGAAAATATCCGTCAGATAAGAGCTATTGGCATATATAACGCTAAAAATGGTCTGATAAATGGTCTCGCCGGGCTTGTTATAAAATATCGTGGCGTCCAGCCGGGGATCTGTCGTGCTATCGACTGCCTTTTCCTGGAAGAATTCATTGTACACGGAAAAGCCAGGCTGTACGTCCGTCCAGCCGAAATCGGGCGCACCGAAGGTAATGGCCCTGGCAGACCCTTTGCCCCAGGTAGACGCGGGAATACCCTGCCATCCCAGGACAGTACCGCCTGCCGTTAAGGAAAACTGCACTTCAAAGATCGATTCTTTATTGTTCTCGTAAGCTTCAGTGAAATTATCCTTATAGTTGGCCATTAACCCATATACGCCCAGGTCAATGACGGCTTTGAACTGTGCGGCAGCTTCCGTATACATTTTATTGAACAGATATGCCTTGCCAAGGTATGCCATGGCGGCGCCTTTGGTGGCCCTTCCCAGGTCACCCGCATCAGCTCCGGTTACAACCGTGTAATTCAGCGGCAGCAGGTCGATAGCCGCCTTAAAATCTGTCTCTACCTGCGTCCATCCTTCGGCCTGTGTGGACTGCGGAACAAAAAAACTGGAAGTGCTGACAGGAGGGGTAAGCGGTAAGGGAACGTTCCCAAATAAATTCACCAGATGGAAAAAATATAGCCCTCTCATAAAATAAGCCTGCCCCAGGATGCGGTTCTTCAGACCGGCATCCATCGTTATGGCGGGAACATACGCCAGCACCTGGTTACACCGGTAAACGCCTTCGTAGTATTCATCAAAAGCCCATCCGTAACCTGACGGATCGCTCGTCCCCAAAGAAAATTTACCTACATTGGAGATAGCCGTCCACGGACTGTTGCTCCGGATATCATCGCCCCGTACATCTAACAAGATAGGAGTAAACCGCATATAAGCGCCATCCAGTAACAGGGGTGCATAGGCCGCGTTGATGCCGGCCAGGGCATCGGCGGAGGTTTTCCAAAAGGAGGAGGAGGTCTGCGCATTGGGATTCACCTGCTCCAACTGTTTGTTGCAGCCGGCCGAGAACCAGCCTGCCAGTAAAACGAAGACTATATATTTGAATATTTTCATACAATATATTATTAAGAATTAAAGATTAAAGGCCTGCCTGTATGCCTATCATGAATGACCTCGGATTGGGGAACGAGCCATAGTCATACCCCCGGCTAAATAGGCCATCGCTGATAAAATCAGGATCGTACCCCTTGTATTTAGCAATCGTAATAAGGTTCTGACCGGAGAGATAAATACGCAGATTGCTGAAGATATGCTTTCTGTTCAGCAAGGAGGAAGGGATGGAATATCCTATTTGCGCATTTTGCAGCTTGACATAAGAACCGCTTTCTACGAACCGGTCCGAGAACCGGCTGTTGCCGTTGGGATCCCCGATGACCGGCCTGGGTACGCTGGTCTTTGTATTGGCTGCAGTCCAGTACTGCAGCTCATCTGTATGCGCATTGCCGTATTGCCCTCCCATTAAAGATGCATAGACGGCATTGAACACCTTATTGCCCGCACTGCCCTGCCAGAAGAAAGAGATATCGAAGTTTTTGTAGGAGGCGTCAAAATTCAATCCGTAATAAATTTTTGGGATAGCCGATCCGAGGTATACCCGGTCATTAGCATCGGTAATGGTATAGGAATTATTTCCATCCTTCCCGTTCTGCGCCTTGAACTTCACGTCCCCGGGCGCCGTCAACGCAGTCTGGTAAGCGTGACCGGCTATATCTGAGGCGCTTTGGAATAAACCTTCTGTCTGGTAGCCATACAATTCTCCCACTTCTTTGCCTACCTCGGTCTTGCTGCCCGCTCCATATATGGGATTGTTAGCGCCCCCTAATTTCAGTACCTTATTCTTTAAGGTGTAGGCATTCGCACTGACGTTATATCTAAAGGGGCCCACTGCACTTTTGTAACCCAGTGTAAACTCCAGACCATAATTTTTTACAGAGGCGGCATTCGTCGTAAGCGTTGCAGGAAAGGATCCCACCGATAAAGGAATAGGAATAGCAGTTATGATATCTTTCGATACCCTGTCGAAATACTCGGCGGTGAAAGTCAGCCTTTCATTCCAAAGACCCAGGTCTATGGCTGCATTTTTAGTGGTAGTACTTTCCCATTTCAGGGAGGGATCAGTAACGGATACGGTAGTACTACCAGTAGCTAACAGGTTATTAAATACATAATTGGAGGCATTGTTTATATAGGATTGCCAATCGTAATAGCCTAAAGAGCTCTGGTTGCCCAGGGTACCATAGCCAGCTCTCAGTTTCAGGCTGCTTATCTCTTTGGGCAGCTGAATGAATTTTTCATTGGAGACATTCCAGGCTCCTGCAAAACCGGCAAAATTGCCATAGCGGTTATAAGGGCTGAACTTCGAAGATCCGTCCCTTCTGAAATTGGCGGTAAGCAGATACCTGTCGGCATAATTATAATTTATACGGCCCAGCAGGGAGAACAAAGTAGCCGTGCCCTTATAGCTGGTGATCGTATTGGCATTCGCATTCGATACGGCCCCGAATGTCTGAAAATTCAGGTCTGAGGTATCCGTGGAGGTGCCCGCCATCCATTCATAATTGTCCTGCTGATAGGTCATTCCGCCCAAAAGATCGATCTTATGGTTTCCTTTTTTCAATGAATAGCTAAGCGTATTTTCTACCAACCCGGTATTCGCCTGCCCCAATTGCTCGTACATATAATACTGGGTATTTATATAGTAATACCCCATATTGAATTTAGGCTCGAAATGAAAATTTTTATAATCGGTCCTGTCATAGCTCAGGCTGATCTTATATTTCAGGTTTTTCACTATTTCAAGTTCTCCCCAGGCGCTGGCCAGTACCCTGTTCCTGTTGCTGTAATCATTCACCAGTTTGTTGATCCCCACTACGTTAGCGGAGATGGCTCTGTTCTTGACGGCATCGCTGCCGCCATATCCGCCCAACCGGGTAGAATCGTATACCGGCATGGTGGGAATAGCCGTTAACATACTGGTGACAGTACCTCCGAATACGGCATGTCCGTTGGTAGCCGCATAGTTCCCCTTATGAGACTGCGTGTAGGCAACCTTAGCCCCAAAGGCGAACCGGCCTTTTTTACCCTGGATATTACTATTGAGGGTATACCTGTTATAACCCTGAGGGCCGACCTGGTAGCCGGTCTGATCGAAATAACCCAATGAAAGATTATAAGATACAAATTCAGATCCCCCGGAAAGGCCGACATTATGGTCCTGTATCACTCCTGTCTTCAGGGCTTCCTTCTGCCAATCGGTATTGATATTGGAAACATATTCTGCATTCGTGGGATCATTGGCGGGCGCCAGGGTCAACCCGGCATTCGTCTCCGCGGCAGAGACGATCTGCTGGTATTGCGGCCTGTTGGTAAGCGGGATCTTTTTGGCAACATTCTGCGCTCCGATATAGCTATTCAGCGTAATCCTGGCCGGTCCCTGTTTGCCTTTTTTGGTAGTAATGATCACTACGCCGGTTGCCGCACGTGAACCATAGATAGCCGCCGCGGAAGCATCCTTCAATACCTGGATGCTCTCGATATCATCCGGTGCAAAATCGTATGGAGCTCCCACGGGTATACCATCTATCACGAACAAAGGGCTATTATCCCCAAAGGTGCTGATACCCCTTATTTTAATGGCGACATATCCTCCGGGCTCTCCGGAACCGTGTACGCTGATGCCGGCAGCCTGGCCCTGTAATAAGCGGGCAACATCATAGGAAGCCGTCTTTTTAGCATTGTCAACATTCACCACTGCCACCGACCCTGTTAAGTCCTTTTTTCTCACCGTTCCATACCCCACCACCACCACATCGTTTAAGGGGTTTGCTTTTGTGGCCAGATTAATATTCAGAACGGCAGCGCTATGGCCAGTCTTTATTTCATAGTTTTCATATCCGATGGATGAAATGACCAATACATCTTCCGGGTTTGCCGGAATGGTAAACTCACCGTTTTCAGAAGAGCTGGTACTGATTTTTTTACCTTTAATAGTAATGGTAGCGGCAACCACAGGGCGGCCATCTTTGTCTCTGATGGTCCCTTTGACCGGGGTTTGCGCCAGAACCGGGCAAGCGGCCAGGAGAAGCAGGCACAAGGACAGCAGGGTGCTCCAGTGGGGTTTCTTTTTAGATTTTTTCATATAGCGTTAATTTGGGTTTTTAGGCTTTTAAGTGTCATTATTACGATTATCGGGGATCCGCTAAAAAAACCGGCGGGCGGCCGGATGTGGTCGGGCCGGCTCGGGACATTGTCGATTCGATGAATTGATATGTTGGGAAAAGACCCGCTGATATCGGGCTGAATAATGCGCGTAGATGCGCCGGAGCGGTATGCGGCAAAGCAATCTCATAATGCAAATCGTTTAGGAACGTAATACTATGTACACTACGAAATTGCAACTAAAATCCCAGTTCCGTCCCTCAATTCGTATCAACCTTTCATCAAAAAATCTCAAGTTTAGGTCTTTGGCGGTCGTTCAGCTATATTTGTACCAACCATAATCACCTGGTGGATTCCAAAACGCCCATACTTGCCATCTTTCTGCTTATAGCCTGTCCCCTTCTCTATGGGCAGCCTTATTATTTCAGACATTTTCAGGTGGAGAACGGGCTTTCCAACAATGCAGTCATTTGCAGTTTACAGGATAAAAAAGGGTTTTTATGGTTCGGGACCAAGGACGGCCTGGACCGGTTCGACGGATATACCTTTAAAATTTTCCGGAGTGACCCGGATGATTCCGGAAGTATCGGCAGCAATTTTATCCATTGTCTATATGAAGGTCCCGACGGGACATTATGGGTCGGCACGGAAAAAGGGCTCTACCGGCATGATGCGACTACCGAGAGCTTCAGCGTCTTACCGGAGACTTCGAATGGTCAGATCCGGGATATCCAAATGGACGGAGAGGGCAACCTGTGGTTTATTTCCGGATTGACGCTGTGCCGGTATGTCCCTGCGAAAAAAAACATAGAATATTACGATATCCCCCGGTATTTTGAGGCCACTTCCCTCTGCCGCTCTTCAGACGGAAGGATCTGGGTTTCCACCAGCTCCGGCTCGCTGAAAGAATTCCGTCCGGCAGGTCAATCGACCGGCGGCGGGGCCGGTCCCGGCACTTTTATCGATCATGATCTGTTCATGGCTTCGCCCCCGACTCCCAATAAGACTCCCAATAAATGGATAGAAAAGATCTATGGCACTTCGGATGGCATGATCCTGGCGGGGACTTCGATCCACGGGGCTAAACTGTTCGATATACAACACTCCACCTATAAGGACATCCTCACCTACAATCCCGACAAAACAGCCATTTTCGTCCGGAATTTCGTTCAAACTTCGGAAAACGAATATTGGATTGCCACGGAGTCGGGGATCTATATCTATAATACCCAAACAGAAAGTCTGACCAACCTTGGGAAGAAATACAACGATCCATACTCCCTCTCCGATAATGCCGTCTACACCTTTTGTAAGGACAAAGAAGGAGGGATCTGGGCAGGGACTTATTTCGGAGGGGTCAATTACTATCCGAAACCATATAACTCTTTTAAAAAGATCTTTCCCCGGAGCGGGGAGAATTCCCTGAGCGGTTATGTCGTACGGGAGATCCACCAGGATGGCGGCGGGAATTTATGGATCGGCACGGAGGACGCAGGGCTGAATAAGCTGAATCCGGCAACCGGGGTCTTTACACATTTCCTGCCTACGGGCGCCAAAGGAAGTATCACCTATACGAATATCCACGGACTGCTGGTGCAGGGCAATGAGCTCTGGATCGGTACCTTCGAGCATGGGCTGGATGTCATGAATATTACCACGGGCAAGGTCATCCGTCATTATTCCCAGGGCGAAGGAGAATCGGCGCTGAAAAGTAATTTTATTTACTGTCTTTATGAGACCCGTGAAAGAGAGATCTTCGCCGGCACTACCCGGGGCGCTTATGTTTTTGACCGGGCAGGGAATGATTTTCACCCGTTGCCCGGGATGCCCGTGAATAATTGGTATTCCTCCCTGCTGAAAGATGAGAACGGCATCATCTGGGCCGGCACTTATGGCAACG
This sequence comes from Puia sp., assembly GCA_035555335.1. Classification (GTDB taxonomy): domain Bacteria; phylum Bacteroidota; class Bacteroidia; order Chitinophagales; family Chitinophagaceae; genus Puia. The sequence continues at coordinate 207,357 of DATMGS010000021.1, read as the reverse complement.
GCGTGAACTGCTATAATACCCGAACGAAGAAAGGAGCCAATTTCAGGTATGAGGCCCGCAACAGGAATAGCCTTAGCAGCGATCGGGTAAACAGCATCTTCGAGGACAGTGGAAAAAACCTGTGGTTCGCCACGGAAGGAGGGCTCTGTGAATTCAGGCCGGCAACGAATGACTATAAGCGATATACTACCGGGGATGGCCTTCCCACTAATTTCATCCTGAGCCTGCTGGAGGACGAAAAGAAAAATCTATGGATCAGCACTTCCAAAGGACTGGTCTGTTTCAATCCCGCAACGGGGCAGATGAATACCTACACGAAGGACAACGGGCTGTTAAATGATCAGTTCAATTTCAGCTCGGCCTATAAGGACCCTACCGGAAAAATGTATTTCGGCAGTGTAAAAGGGATGATCTGTTTCCGTCCTGATGAATTCGTCACCAATTCTTTTATTCCCCCCGTCTATATTACCGGCTTCCAGGTCGACAATAAAGAGGCGCAGGTGGGAAAACCGGGCTCCGTTTTACAGAAGTCGGTCAGCTATACGGATAAAGTCACTCTCACCCACAGCCAGTCCTCCTTTAGTATCGATTTTGCGGCGCTGAGCTATACGGCCCCTGAACGAACGGAATATGCTTATAAAATGGAAGGGCTCGACCAGAAATGGACTTATCTTCAGACAAACCGGAAAGCCTATTTTACCGGGCTGGCTCCCGGCAATTATATTTTCAAGGTCAAGGCAGCCAATAGCAGCCGGATATGGAATAAGCAGGAAACGACATTGAATATCCAGATCCTGCCCCCCTGGTGGGCGAGTCCCCGGGCTTATTTTCTGTATGCACTGGCGGTGCTGATGCTGATCTATTACGGGATCCGGAATTATCATCGCCGGGTAGAAGAAAGGAACAAGCGAAAGATCGAACACCTGGAAATCGCCAAAGAGAAGGAGATCTTCCAGGCAAAGATCGAGTTCTTTACCAATGTCGCTCATGAGATCAGGACTCCGTTGACGTTGATCAAAGGTCCCCTGGAAAAAGTGATGCGGAAGGCGGGCGACCTGCTTGAAATAAAAGACAGCCTCCGGATCATGGACCGAAATACCAACCGCCTGATCGATCTGACGAATCAGCTCCTGGATTTCAGGCAGACGGAGATCAAGGGGTTTAGTCTTAATTTTATAAGGGCCAATATCTCCGAAATGCTGGAAGACACGTATCTTAACTTCAAGCCGCTGGCGGAGCAAAAGGGGCTGCTCTTCCGGATCGACCTCCCTGCCCTGCCGGTCTTTGCTTCCGTGGATACGGATGCGTTTATCAAGATCCTTACGAACCTGTGCAGCAATGCGGTCAAGTATGCGGAAAAGGAAGTGTATGTAGCGCTGCTCCCCTTTCGGGAAGCCGATCCATTTTTTACGATCGAGATCAAAAATGATGGCTATACGATCCCTTATGAGATGAAAGACAAGATTTTCGAGCCTTTCTTTCGCTTACCAGCAACGGAAAAGCAAAAAGGAACCGGTATCGGGCTGGCCCTGACACTTTCCCTGGTACAGCTTCATAAGGGACTGTTGGTGCTGAAAAATCGGGAAGACGGGTGGCTGAACGCGGAAAAGGCTCAGAATATTTTTTCCCTGACCCTGCCTGTCCATCAGGATAATGAATTCGATCTATCCACCAGACCTGAAAAAACCAATAGTAATTCATGAAACCCATTAAATGAAACCCGTTATATTATTAGTAGATGACAATGAGGAGATCCTTGAGTTCGTCGAGCATGAATTAAATGAGAAGTACACGGTCATCAAGGCCCTGAATGGCCAGCTGGCCTTCGACCTGCTGAAGGAAGAGGCTATCCAGCTGGTGATCTGTGACGTCATGATGCCGGTGATGGATGGCTTTGAGCTTTGCAAGCGCATCAAAGGCCATTTCGATTACAGCCATATCCCCGTCATCCTGCTGACGGCCCGAAACACCTTGCAATCCAAGATCGAAGGGCTTGAGCTGGGGGCGGATGCCTATATTGAAAAGCCTTTCTCTCCGGAATACCTGCAGGTGCAGATAGCTAACTTATTGGCCAACCGGGCCAAGATCAAGGAGTATTTTGCAAGCTCTCCCCTTGTGCATATCAAAAGCATGGCTTATTCAAAAGCCGACGAACTATTCCTGGAGAAACTGAACCAGGCGATCTATGACAACCTGGAAGATACCAGTCTGGATGTAGAGAAGCTGGCCCAGCTGGTGAACATGAGCCGGCCTACCCTCTACCGGAAAATAAAATCCATTTCCGATCTCAGTCCCAATGAGCTGATCAATATTACCCGGCTCAAAAGGGCTACGGAGTTATTATTGGAGGATCATTACAAGATCTATGAAGTCGCTGAAATGGTAGGTTATGGCTCTCAAACGAATTTTGGCCGGAATTTCTTCAAGCAGTTTGGGATGACGCCTAGTGATTACCTGGCGATGAAGAGATAGCCCGGAGACCTGCGGTCCCCTGTATTTATTTAGCAGGAACCCCTTTCTTAAGGAATTTTTTCACCAGGAAGCTGGTGGCAAAGCCAGCTGCCATGCGGAAGATATTCGTTTTCGTATTGGAGGCTCCTATCACCTGTGAAAACAAATTCTTCGCGATATTAATCGGCTTGAGCTTGTCCCGGATCCCGGTCACTCTCCTGCGCATTTGCTGTTCATCGATATAACTCTGATGTTCCAATTCGCGGATCGCTTCCCTTAGCTCTTCAACATTCCTGATCTTCATAATTTCTATTTATTAAAGATTTTCCGGATCAGCATATTGCTGAAGGGCTCTTTTAACCAGCGGTTGCGGCATAAGTAGACAATAAGGCCTGCTATGGCATATACTCCGCCCATGATGAAAAATCCGTAAAATCCCTTCCCCAGCCAGTCTCCGATCAACAGCGCAAAGCCGATGGTCAGGATCAGCAGAAAAATGGCCAGGATAGCCAGCAATCCTAATCCGGTCACCAGGTCGGATGAAACCTCGGAAAGACTTTCCACGGCCTTCAGTTTGAAAAGATTAGTTCTTGTCTCTATAAAATCCCCTGCATCGGATAATAAGAGATCAATATCATTTTCCTGATCTTCCATAGTAATAAAAGTTAGGGCATAAGAAAACTAGGACATGGAACTCTTGGCCTTGCTGAAATTGTCTTTAACGCCGTCTACGACTCCATTGAATTTTTCCTTTATCGTGCTGCTGAGATCGGCAATGGAATCACTCAGGTCCGATCCTTTTTCCATGATCTTCTTACGTGTCTCTGTTCCTTTATCAGGGGCCAGTAAAATTCCTAATGCTCCACCAACTGCGGCTCCGACTAAAAATCCGACTAATACTTTTGAATTGCTCATATACTTGCGTTTTTAAAATTAAAAGTTTGTTTCCGCCATTATTTATCTAAAATTTCCTGCCAAATATCCCCTGGGAGATCCATTACGCTTAAAATAACGCCTCCAGGGAGTTTTTCTGCCTGAATACAGGGTCCCGTTCGCCGCCCGGTGAGCAATATTTTCTACAGGTTGAGGAAGAAGGCAGTGGCCTCGCGGGCCCGATGCGCGAAAAGCGTTCGATGCGCGAAAAGCGTTTATTGTTACTGGCAAGGAAATTGTTCACTTATGGTCAGCATCGGGATTAGATGAAGAGGGACCTATAAATGAAAACGGTAATAAGAAAATTCGCAGTTGACCTACGTATCCGCGTTGGCTATGGAACAGCCTTTCTCCTGCTGTTGCTATCCTACGTGCTGACCCTCTATGCGAACTCCGAACTTCTCAAGCAGGCCCACCTGGTAGACAATTCCAACAAGATCATTCTGCAGATAGAAGGGCTCATCTCCTCCCTGAAAGACGCGGAGACGGGGATGAGAGGGTATTTGCTGATGAAGGACGAAAGTTTCCTGAATCCCTATGAGCAAAGTAAGCAGGGAACCGATTCGATATTCAGGCTGCTCTGGGATGAGACCCTGAATGACCCGGACCGGCAGATTTCCATGACTACGCTGGGGGGGCTCATCAAGAAGAAGTATGAGCTGATGGATTCTTCTCTTTCCAATTACAAAAGGCACGATTACCGGATGACGGACCGGATCGCCCTGAAAGGATATTTTGACAAAGAGATCATGGAACGTATCCGGTCTACCGTTAAACAGATCTATAACAGGGAGCAGACGCGGCTCAAAGAAAGATCGGATGAGATGACGGCCCGGTATTATGCTTTAAATACGATCATCATCACCTCGCTGGTCCTTGCTGTCCTGATGGCCGTTTATGCCTTTCTCACCTATTCCAGGGAAAACAAGGCCCGTCGGGAAGCCGACGAGCGGGTCTTCGAATACCAGGAGCAGCTAAAACAGCGGATATTGGAGCTGGACAAGGCCAATAAAGAGCTTATCCAGATGCGCAGCATCGAAAAATTCGCCTCCACCGGCCGTATTGCCCGTACCATCGCCCATGAAGTACGTAATCCCCTGACCAATATCAACCTGGCGGTAGATCAGCTGAAAACCGACCTGAACGGCAACCTTCCCGAGAACTACGGGGTCATGCTGGATATGATCAGCCGGAACAGTCTTCGTATCAACCAGCTTATCACCGATCTGCTTAATTCCACCAAATTCACCGAGCTCGTTTATAAGAGAATATCCGTCAACCAGCTCCTCGATGAGACCCTGGAGCTGGCAGAGGACAGGATCCGGCTGAATTCAATTACCGTCACGAAAAATTATGCGGGGGATATCTGCGATGTGGCCGTCGACGTGGAGAGGATGCGCATCGCCTTCCTGAACCTTATTGTAAACGCTATCGAAGCCATGGAGCCCGGTAAAGGTATCCTGCAGCTGAAGACGCTCAGTAAGGATAATAAATGTATGGTGATCATCACGGACAATGGCCCGGGCATCGATAAAGAATCTCAGTCTAAACTATTCGAGGCCTATTTCACTACGAAGTCGAAGGGTACGGGGCTGGGGCTGACCAATACGCAGAATATCATCCTCAACCACAGTGGTCATATCAATATGGAAAGCGAAGTGGGAAAGGGGACTTCGTTTATGATCACGTTGGATTTCGCGTAAAGACGCCACGGGCGTCTGTCCCAACCGAGCGAAGCGAAGGTTGCGGACGAGGGCTCAACAGTGTTGAGACCGAAGTCCTGCCATCATGAGACCCGGACCCGAGGCGCACAGCGCCGAAGGCCCGCTCTAAAATCTTCTTATCCCGCCCTGCGAATCAGCTTCAGTAGCAGCGCAATGATCGCGATCACCAGTAATATATGGATGATTCCGCCGGCATGATAGCCTAAGAAACCAATAGCCCAGGCTATTACAAGAATTACTGCAATGAGATAGAGTAAATTTCCCATTTGTAAAGTTTTTAGACGTTAATGTTTTAAGAATTAACATCTATAGTATAAAAAACCTGCCAGGGAAAATACGCGGAAGAAAGGACCTGATATGGGGAAAGGACGTGTAGATTGAGCAATTTACTCTACAAAGCGATCTGCAATTTTTCCATGGAGTCCGAACTGTATAATTTATCGATAGCGTCATTGATCAGTTTCCTGTTCAGGGGCTTGGCGATAAAAAGGTCCACACCGCCATTGTAAGCGATCTTTCTTTCGGCCGCCCCGTCATGCGCAGTGATCATGATCACTTTTACGTCCGGATAATTCTTTTTTACATAAGGAATAAAATCCAGGCCGAACCCGTCTGGCAAATGATTGTCGAGAAATAAGAGGGAGGGCGTATCTGTTTGCAGAGCAACTACCGCATCGGATAGAGAATTCACAAAGCCGGTACGGAAATTCCGTTGTTTTAACATACCGCTGAGTAAATAGCAAATGTCCAATTCATCGTCTACAATTAAAACTTTTGAAGTTTCTGTCATAATAATCGTTTCCACTTAACCACCTTTTTTTTTAAAAATCTTCACAATTCTTTCTTACTAATAACAATTTTATTGCCATACAGCGGTGCAACATTGAACAGGCTAAAATCCTCCCCCAATCGCATTAAGAATCTATTAAAAAGGGATTTGCGTATCTCATAAAGGGGTCAAATTCCCCAAATTGGGTAACTTTATCCCCATCCGGACCGTGGAATGAAGGGATTCAAGCCGGGCATAATTTGGCAAGATGTTTCGATTAGATACCCCTATACAATTTACCGACTAATCCCTGTTTGTATTTTTTCCAGTAATTTTAAATAAGAAAATTTCATTTATGAAGCGAATCCTGATTATAGATGACGATATGGATATGTGCAATCTACTAGGCAGGTTTCTACAAAAAAAGGGGTTTGAGACAGAAGCGGGTCACAACGGGAATAAAGGAATTGCGAAGTTCAAGGAGTCCAAATTCGATGTGGTGCTCTGTGATTTTCGCCTGGGTGACAAGGAAGGAAGGGAAGTGCTGAAGGAAATCAAGCAGATCGATCCCCATGCCGTCGTTATTATCATTACCGGCTATTCCGACATCAAGACAGCCGTGGATGTCATAAAGGCGGGCGCATTCGATTATATCACGAAACCATTGATCCCCGAGGAAGTCCTGAATGTGATCGGCAGGGCGCTGCAACAACCTGCTCCTGGCAGCGACGCCTCCGGGCCCGCCATAACCCAGGCAGCCAAAAAGAATGGCAGATATGGCACTGAAGGCGAGTTCCTGGTAGGTCAGGCGCCTGTCACCAGGGAATTATACCGCCAGGTAGAGCTGGTGGCCCCTACCAATTACAGTATTATTTTATATGGGGAGAGCGGTACGGGTAAAGAAGTTATCGCCCGCACCATCCATGAATACAGTACCCGTAAGGACAAGCCTTTTATAGCGATGGATTGCGGCACCCTGTCCAAGGAATTGGCAGGTAGTGAATTATTCGGACATGTGAAAGGAGCTTTTACCGGCGCCCTGAACGATAAGGAAGGACATTTTGAGCTGGCCAATGGAGGTACCCTCTTTTTGGATGAGGTAGGTAACCTTTCGAATGAGATCCAGGCCTCCCTTTTACGGGTTATCCAGGAGCGGAAATTCAAGCGGGTGGGCGGCACCAAGGAAATGGACGTGGATGTCCGGATCATCGTCGCTTCCAATGAAAATCTGCAGGATGCTTACCGCAAGGGCCGGTTCAGAGAGGATCTTTTTCATCGTTTTAATGAATTTTCCATCATATTGCCAGCCTTCCGTTTCAGGAAGGAAGACATTCCTTTATTTGCCGACTTCTTTTTGGTCAAGGCCAATAAAGAATTAAATAAAGAGGTAGAAGGTTTTGATCCGGAGGTCATGGAAATATTCATGAATTATTCCTGGCCGGGCAATTTACGCGAGTTCCGCAATGTGATCCGGCGCGCCGCGCTGCTGACTTCGGAAGGGCCCATCAAGACCCGCACCCTGCCACCGGAGATCGTGGATGCCCAGGCATATGCCCATCCCCAGCAATCGTCATCGGAGGCCTTTATCCCTCCCGCCATCCAGCAACAGCATCATACCGTAACGCATAAGGAGACGGACCTGAAGAATGCAGCCGCCCAGGCGGAATACGATACGATCATGAATGTGCTCAAACAGGTCAATTATAATAAATCCAGGGCCGCCGAGATCCTGAAGATAGACCGGAAGACCCTGTACAATAAGATCAAAAGTTATCAGCCATAGGAAAACGCCCCCCGCCCTAAAGGGAGCTTTAAGTCTTCAAATTTTTTATACATCTGAAGGTTTAAAACTCCCCCTTCTGGGGGTTAATAGACAATCAGCTCCTTCTCCGAGACCGTATGCGCGCTGAAGTACCCCAGGGCCCCATTGCTGATGTTGGAAATGGGATTGGCCGGCGTAGCCGACTGGAAGTTGCTGCTGCCGGTCACCGCAATCAGCGTATTGAAATAGTCAAAGACAGGCTTATCTATACAATACATTTTTAGCAGCATTGTATCCCCTCGCTGCAGGTAAGAGCTGTCATTAAAAAGAGGTTGCCGAATATACCTTCCGTCGGAAAGCCGGTCTTCAAAAACAAAAATATTGGGGAGCAGCCTGCCGTTACGATATTCCGTGAACTGATAATAGTTTCCCAATCCCGGGGGGTCCTGGAAATTCACGATCGCATTGATCGACTGCTTATTACTAAGATCTGTATTCCTGGCGAAAGTGACGGAATCCAGCGGTACCGGCAGGGGCATGACAGACGTGGCCCTGTATTCCTTGCCTTCCGCTATCACCAATAAATTATAAATATGCTTAGGCACCCCGGTAAACTGGGTCGTCGTATATACACCGGGGGAAGACTCCGTATAGCTGGTCGTATGTCCGGTCGAGCTGTCGGTGACCCGGACCGTTGCGCCGCTGACAGGAGGAAAAGTATTGTCCGCACTGAAATCGACTGTTTTAGTGATCTTTACCTGGTAAGTTTGTGTGTGATTGGTCACCTCCCCCTCGATGACGATCTGGGAGGCGGCATTCTTCAGGTCCACCTGGATCACTTTTTTACAGGCATAGCCGGCCAGCAGGGCGAACAAGACAATATATTTTACCCTCATGCGATTAAAATTTAAAATTATAGGTTACGGCAGGGATGAACCGGAACAGGGCATATTGCAGTGCCTGCGTTTTTGTCGGATCATCGGGATTATTCTGGAAGACGATGCTGTAAGCATTCTCACGTCCATAGAGATTGTAAACGGAGAAGGTCCAGCTGCTTTCAAATCTTTTTGATTTTACAGCTCTCTTCCTTCCCTGTAGCGTGGCGGCGACATCCATCCGGTGGTAGGCCGGCATCCGGTAGCCATTCCTTTCGGTATAATAAAAAGCCGTCTGTCCGTCGACCTGGTATTTTCCGCTGGGGAAGGTCACGGCATTGCCCGTATAATACACCCAGGTGGCGGAAACGGTCCATTTCGGGCTCGCCTTGTAGATGCCGACCAGGGAAATATCATGGGTCCTGTCCTGCTTGGCCGGATACCAGTCGTTCCTGTTGATTCCGTCAATCTTCAGCTCGGTACGGGACAGGGTATAGCTTACCCAGCCGGTGAACCTGCCCACTTTCTTTTTAAAGAACAATTCCAATCCATAGGCGCGGCCTTTGCCGTATAACAACTGCGACTCTACATTCTCATTCGCTATCAGCTGGGCTCCGTTCTTATAATCGATCTGGTGCCGCATATCCTTGTAATATACTTCCGAAGAGAGCTCGTATTGGTTGTCCCTGAAATTCCGGTAATAGCCCAGGGCCACCTGGTCGGCGATTTCCGGTTTTATATTGTTGCTGCTGGGCATCCACAGGTCAGTCGGGTCGGCCGAAGTGGAATTGGATAGCAGGTGCAGCACCTGTGTATTACGTGTATAAGATACTTTAACGGAACTGGTCTCATTCAGCTGGACGCTGGCGGACCAGCGGGGCTCCAGGTTGGTATAGGTCTTTACGAATCGTCCCGAATTATAGTGAGCCGAGTCGATCGTATTGCCCGCCGTGTCATAGGTGTAAAAATTGCCCGGCCCCAGGACGGAGAAGGCCGTCAGACGCAACCCGTAGTTGAAGCGGATCTTTTCGGCGGGGGACCATTCATGGGAGACATAAGCGGCGCTTTCCAGGCTGTACTTGTTTTGAAGCGTCAGCGAGTTATAGCTGGACGTCTGTGACGCGGAAATAACGCCCGGCGAGATCGTATGATGGATGGAGCCAACTCCGAAGTCGATCTTACTATCGGCATTGAGAAAGTACTGCCAATCCTCTTTCAGATTGAGATCGCGGATCCTGGAAGTAATATTAATATCGTTGTTGTTGGAATTGATCCGGATCTTATAGCTATAGTCGCTATAGATCAGAGAGGTATTGGAAAAGAGGCGGCTGTTGTAGATATGGTTCCATCGGATGGTGCCGGTAGCGTTACCATAGTCGATGCCGAAGGTATTCCCGAAGGCCAGGTTGTCCCGGCCGAAGTAACCGGAAAGATAGACCCTGTTCTTCTCATCGAAGGTATAATTGGCTTTTACATTCAGGTCGTAGAAATAAAGACTGTTGTTTTTGACGGAGGAGTCGCTGGAGAATTTGAGGAACAAATCGGCGTATGTCCTTCTGGCGCTGATGGAAAAAGAGCCTTTGTCTTTCACGATCGGCCCTTCCGCATTGAGCCGGGAAGAGATCAGGCCGATACCTCCTCCGATATGATAGTCCTTGCTATTCCCGTCATTCATTTTAATATCCACGACCGAAGCGAGGCGTCCTCCATATTCGGCCGGCATACCTCCTTTGTAAACGGTGATATCTTTTATGGCGTCGGAATTGAAGGTGGAGAAAAATCCCAATAAGTGCGAGGGGTTATACACGGTAGCTTCGTCGAGCAGGATCAGGTTCTGGTCGGAGCCCCCTCCCCTGACATAAAAACCGCTGTTGCCATCTCCGGCGAATTGAATACCCGGCAGCAGCTGGATGGTCTTCAGCACATCTTTTTCCCCGAACAGAACGGGGATATCCCGGATCTCGCTGGTCGTCAGCTTTTGAACGCCCATCAAAGGCTTCGTTACGTTCTCATCTCTTTTTCGGGCGCTGACCACCACTTGTGTTAGTTGGGTGTTGGCGGAAGACAGTTCTACAGCAAGCAGGATATTTTTATGCAGGTCGAGGGCCAGGGTATCGGGGTCATAGCCGGTAAAGCTGACGATCATCGTATATTTTCCAGCCGGAGCGGTAATGGAATAGAACCCGTAGGAATTGCTGGCGCTGCCTGCACGGGGGATTTCCAGGAAGTTGACGGTGGCGCCGATCAGGATTTCCCCGGTCCTGCCATCGCGAATGGTGCCGTTGACGGAATATTTTTGTTGTGCCTGGGTACGGAAGGGGGCCGGAACGATGCTGATCAGAACAAACAATATGCGAATACCTGCGGAGTATGACGCGCATTGACAGGAACGATATAACATGGCAGGCTCTTTATGTAAATAATTCGTCCAGTGACGGATCAGTATAATCGGCAATATAGCGGACTATATTCGGATAATTATGAAATTCTTCCCTGGTATGCATGGTTGTCAGGGCTATACATTTCATTCCGGCATTCAGGGCCGCTTCCACTCCTTTGGGAGCGTCTTCGAAGACGAGGCAGGAGGCAGGCGGAACGCCCAGCTGGGCAGCGGCTTTCAGGAAGGTCTCCGGATGGGGTTTGCTGATGACCACATCGTCGGCGCTGACGATCGTTTTGAAATAGTGCCGGATGGAAAGATTATCCAGGATATAATCGATATTGAAGGTAATGGCGGCCGAGCCGATGGCCATGAGAATGTCGTTTTTGGCCGCTCTTTCCAGGAAAACGGGGAGGCCGTCGATCAGCTTCAGGTGGGGTCTGAACGCTGACTGGTACCGTTTTTCTTTTTCGAGGGAGAGTGCATCGGCCTGTTCCTGGGGGAAATGCCCTTTTCCGAAGATCCGGTCGAGCAATTCCTGGTTTTTTCCGTACATATGGCTCTTCACTTCTTCCCAGCTAAGGCCGGCCTTCAGCTCATCGTTCAGGAGATGGTACCAGGCTTTCAGGTGGAAATTCATGTCGTCGATCATCGTTCCGTTGAGGTCAAAAATAAAAGCGTCGTATAGAGCCATTGCGCAGGGAGTATTTTTTTGCGAAGATAGGATGCTATCTTTGGTCTATGAAAAATTACAGATGGGGTATCATCGGCCCCGGAAAGATTGCTGCCAAATTTGCCGCCGCCCTGCCCCTGGCGGGGAGAGCCACCCTGGAAGCCGTTGCCTCCAGCAATGCAGACCGGGCAAAAGAGTTTGCCGCCAAATTTGGCGCGGCCCGCAGCTATACCCGCTATGAGGACCTGGCCGCAGATCCGCTGATCGATGCCGTTTATGTGGCTACCCCCCACGGCTTTCATGCAGAGCATGCGTTGCTTTGCCTGCAGCAGGGGAAGGCGGTATTATGCGAAAAACCGATGGCTTTATCCGCCCGGCAGGTACAAACGATGATAACCGCAGCCCTTGAAAACAAGGCTTTTTTGATGGAGGCGATGTGGAGCCGCTTCCTGCCGGTTATAGAGAAGACCCTGGAGCTGATCCGGGACGGCCAACTGGGAACCGTAAAATATGTCCGGGCTGATTTTGGCTTTTTAGCCCCTTTCAATCCCGAAAGCAGACTGTATAATCTCCGGCTGGGGGGAGGCTCGCTGCTGGATATCGGGATCTATCCCCTCTTCCTCTGCCTGCTGCTGCTGGGAGAGCCAGATACCATCCATGCGGCAGGCCATCTGGCGCCCACGGGAGCCGATGAGACCAGCCAGGCCATCCTGCAATACCTGGATGGGCGATCCGCGATGATCAGCTCTACCCTGGCCTGTCAGACCTCTATTACGGCGGAGATCGCGGGAACGGCCGGCATGATCCAGTTACCCACTCCCTGGTATAAGAACGATAAGCTTACCCTTATTCGCCCCGGTGAGGAAGCGCAGACTTTTACGGTAGAGCCGATGGTGAACGGATTTGAGTACCAGATCCGGGAGGTGACGGCCTGCCTGGACAAGGGCTTGCTGGAAAGTCCGCGGCATTCCCATGCCGACAGCCTGCTCCTCAGCAGGACCATGGATGCGATACGGGAACAGGTGGGGGTGAAGTATGATTTTTAACAATCTCTCTTCCCTGGATAGACGAAAGGCTAAAAGAGAATAGCCCTGAGGAAACCTGACTTACAGCGAATTCCGCAGCGTCAGATGAAAGGGCACGGCTTCCTGCCTGTAGGCATTGTCCAGCACCAGCCGGGCCGCCATAGCACCCATCTGCTGAAAGTCCGTGGACACCGTCGTAATGCCATTCAGAATGATCTTTTTTAAAGGCGTCTCGTTGTAGGAGATGACGCCGACCTGCAGGCCCAATTCCAGCTTCAGGGAGATGATGCGTTCGATGAGGACCACGAGGTCTTCCTCCATGACGTTGATATAGACCTCTCCTTCATGGATAGGCTCTTCGGCGATATTCTGTACGACCTTGAACGTAAAGGCATATTCCTGGCAGAAACGGCTGCACCCTTTCAGGATCGCCTTCGGGTGATAGGTATAAGCGGGAAAAATGACTTTGATCGTATGGTATTTGCTCAGAGCCTCCCTTGCCTTCTCCAGGGCGCCATAGATATCTTCCTCGAAATTCTCATACACGGCGGCATATTCCCCACTGATACCCGGTATCGTCTTATCCAGCAGGACCAGCTTGTCGCGGGGAATGGAGTTAATGATCTCCGGGGCATACTCCTCCCCTTCCGGGAAATGGGGGATGATCACGTAATGAGAGTAATCCTCCTTCCGGTCCGTCAATAATTTCCGGAACAAGCCAAAATCATTGTTGTAGATATAAAAGTCCACGACCACATATTCTCCCAGCGCGGCAATAAAAGCGTCATAAATGATCTTCTTATGCGCGCTGAGCTTGTTGAAAAGCAAAAAGATCTTCAGCGTTTGATGGAGTTCGGCATTTTGTATAAAATAGCCCTTGCCGGGCACGGAGCCCAGCACGCCCATCTTTTTCAGGTATTTATATCCTTTCTCGGCAGTGTCACGGGAAATCTCCAGTTCGAAGCTCAGTTCGTTGATGGAGGGCATCAGATCGTTCTTTTTGATCTTGCCCATCTCGATCGCTTTTAAGATCGAATTGGTGAGCTGCAGGTATTTAGGCGTAGCGGCAAACTCATCTACACGGATCCAGTCGAATATATTGAGGTGCTTCATGATAAAGCCCGAATATAAGAAATTGGCAGGACTTCGCATCTCCCGCCATAATAGCTAGGGAGTGGTATCTTTTCTGATATATTTCCCGCCGTCGAACTGAACGGTGTAATCCGAGGGAAAGAAAGTGCTCTTATAATAGTAATCGGTTGTAATGATCTGGGCCCCGGAGCTACAGGCTGCCATAAAGCCGGAGCGATCATTTTGGCGGGCTTCCCGGGTGTCGGAGTCGGCCCTTGTACGAACCATATATCCCTTCTTTACCATTTCCTGGATCCGGGCCTTCTCCTGCTTCGAATTGTTGATGATCATAAAAGCAGCCTCGGGCGTACCTTCCGGAGAATCGGTAAACAGGACCCGACCCTTCAGAGAAGGATGGTTCCGGATATAATCATCGCGGTGTTCACCACTTTCATCGAGAATAAAAATGAACTTTCCTCTCGCCGCCTGCATGGTGGGCCAATGACCCGCCAGCACGGAGCTTTCCAGCGTAGGGTAGGTGTCTCTTATATCATCGGGCGTAATAAGGTAGCTGCGGCCGAGGTTGTCCAGGATCTCTTTGTCCAGGCGGTCGAATACTTCCGGGGTGAATTTCTCCGGGATGCTGAAACCGGGAGTTTTGAGCGCCTGGTCCTTCGCATTCATGGTGATATAGATGGGATAATGATCTTTATGCTGATCCGACCAGGTTTTCAATTGCCGGAGACATCCGGAGAAGGTAGGGCAATTGCTCCTGAAATCCAGGTCCTGTACGTGGAAGACCTTAAAACCGGGCTGGTTCATTTCTCCGGCAGGATCATAAGCGGGGGGATGGGCTGCCGCTTCCAGGGCCAGGCCCCTGGGGTGAGCATATTTTCCGCCTTTCTCATCGGCATACACATCTATTTCCAGGTTGCGCAATCCGAGATCGAGCTGCTCGCCCAAAGGAACATGGCTGTATTCCAGCCCCATGGCGACATCGGGGTTCCTTGCCTTGAATTGGGAAAACAAGGCCGAATCGATGGCCTGTTTGTAACTATTATGCGAACCGATGACCTGCACCTTATTGATGGTCAGATCGTCGAAACCGGAGTCCCGGGGACCGGCTGATAAAAACAAAAAGAAGGCGGGCAAAATGAGTTTCATACACTACTAAATTTACAATTTATCAGGCGCAAAGATTCCTACATAGACAGGATTTTTTAAGTGCCGGCTGTTACGCAATTGTTAATTCAGCTTCCTTCTCACGACGCCAGTTATCAGCAGCCGGCAGACGGCCGGGACATCGATCCGGAAAATGCCGGTCGCTTACCTTTCCCTTGACCTATAACGTTTAAAAATTGAAGTTAGTGCTGATGCGGAGGCCGACATCTGAAATACCGGGATGTTGCAGATAGGTCCATCTTTTGACCAGGTCGAGCCGGATGATCGAGAAGATATTATAGATCCCGACGCTGGTTTCCACATAGGGCCGGCTGCCCAGTGCATAGGTAGACGTCAGCCCCTTGGTCAGGGGAAATCTCATCTGGTCCGGATTAATCGCCGGGTTGTTCTCATCCCGGAGTCCGCCGTAGAGTACCTTCGCGGCGATCACCTCTCTCAGCCTTAGTCTTTTAAATCCGGGGATCTTGTTGAAAAAGAAACCGTTGAAGAAATGATCGATATTCAGCGCAGCGTAATGGTCGCTTACAAATTCGCCGATATTCATCAGGTTATAGGAGTTCTGCGTATAAAAAAAAGATTGGTTGGCAGGGTGAATGACCAGCAGGGGGAAAGGGAGGTTACCGGACAGCCAGCCCCCATCGACCGTAATATCCGAAAATCCAAAAGGAGCCAGGTAAACCCGCTTGTATATATTCAGGTGGAAGGCGTCATAATTGTATTGCCCGCCGGCCAGGCCCTGGATTCCCTTAGCATAGAGAAAGGTCATGATCGGGTACTTGTTGGTGATATCGGAACGCCCTGCTTTATTTTGAAAGAACTGTTCGTGGGGGGCCCATCGTACCGTAAGCGACAGTTCGGAGGTGGTAATTTTCGGAACGGTGTCGAACTGGTCGGGCAACGGTTCATACCGGTAGCTCAGGGAGCCAGTAGGGCGCTGCTGCCAGTACTTTGCACCGAAGGTATAGGAAAGATGATTGGCAAACTCGTGGATATAAGAAAGCTTCAGGATATCATTGTAGAGGAATTTAGTGTTATCGCCCCGGTTGAAGGAGGAGAAGAAGTTGCCGCCCTGGGCGAATACGTTCTCCTGTCCCAGGTTCCTCGTATCGTGTAAATAGCTTGCCTGTATATAATGAAGCGGGAAGGTATAGATCGATTTGTTATTCAGTGCATAGCTGGCGCTGCCAAAGTACTTCCATCGCTCGTCTTTGAATCCATAAGCTACATAGGACTCGCCGTAATAGCGGGTGCTCAGTTTGGTATTGGTCCGGGCGCCCAATCGCAGCCGCGACCCTTCGATGGGGTTAAAGGTATAAAAGGTGCCGATAGGTCCTACGTCCACTTTACCGGCAGACTTGTATCCGGCGGTGAATGCGGTGGCATAATCCATCAATCTCCGGTAGGAACGCATTTTCAGGAGCCGCTCTGTATTGATATAGGTTTGTATCTCCGAGGCGGTGAGCGGCGATGGACGTCCCCCGTTCCAAAAGCTGTCTGTCTGGCGGGAGGCCTGGGGAAGGCTGTCTACCGAAGGTCCTCTAAAAAAGGCGTCCGTAAGGGTGTCGTTATTAAAATGGCTGATAATGACCGTCCGCTCTCCGAATAAACCCGGGCTTTTCGGGAAGGGGCTGAATCGGGCGATTACATGTGAGGTGGCCAGGTGGTAACGGCCGCCGTTGCTGCGAGTTCCGGAGTCGCCGGGTGTGCCGGGTCTTGCAACTTCCCCGACTCCTTTCTCAAATTCCTGGTTGACCTGGAAGTCCCGGACGAAATTCAGGTTGATGTGCTGGCTTACACCCAACTCGACCCGTTTGACAGCATAGTTCCCGTCCAGGGTAATAAATAGGGTGCCCCGGAACAGGAGATCCTCGGGATTACGGGGGGTAAAATATAATTGGACGAGTTTCTCTCCATTTTCCTCAATGGTGTCGCGGATGAAATACATATAGAAGGTAGGGGCGAGGTCGGCGATAGGGCTGATGAACTGCATGGTAAAGGCCGTGATCGCATTGTCATAGATGTTTATATCCTCATAGAGCCGGTTGAGGGCTGTGCTGATCCCCTTCATGTCGACGTATTCCCCGAAATCGACACTTTTCCGGCCTAAAATGATCTTTTTATCGCTTTCGGGATGTTTACGGTAATATTTTTCCGCAGCTATTTCTTCGATATAGACCGGTGTGAGGGATTTTCCTGGTACCAGGACCGAGTCCTTGTTCTCAAACATGAAATGGTACTGCTTCAGCAACTTGTTATCGACGATCAGGCGGGGCGGCTTGTCCAGAAGCATCCGGATCTTCTCATATTGCCCATAGGAGGTATAGGGGGGAGCGCCGGGTCCGTTAAAAGGTTTGTTCGCGATTACTTTACGGATCAGCTCGACGGCGGGGTTGTTCTTATTCCGGTATTTACCTCTTTTACCTTTAATGACGACTCCCTGCAAGGTAGTATAGGCTTTTCCCAGCAGGACGGTGATGTGCTGGGCCGGAGGCTCCGGCTGGCCCGTGCTATCTCGCTGGTTCGGCTGCCCCGGTTGATTGGACTGACTGGATTGGGCGGCCTGGTTCGGCTGATTTGCCAGGGAGATGATTAGGGGTTTGTAGCCGGCGGAGGTAATCTGCAGCTTTTTTATCGCCCTGTCGATGCGGATCCTGAATTTCCCTTCCGCATCGGTGAAAGTACCCCGGTCAGTCGGAGTGCTATGCGAGCCAGTTTTTGTGCTGATGCTGACATTTTGAAGGGGAGCGTGGGTAAGGGAGTCCATCACCGTGCCAGTGATAATTATGGACTGCCCGGCACCGATTTTACTCAGAAAAACTACTAACAGTAATATCGTAACGTGCTTTATAATATAATAGGGATAGATCCTTTCGGTTTAAAAATAAGCAGTTTTGGTTAAAGAAAGTCAATTGATTCCGGCAAACTCTAAAAGAAGGTTTTCAAAAGATGTTCAAAATATATTTGGAACAATCATTCCGATATAATTACATTTGTGGAACAAACATTCCAAATAACAAAAAATGAGCAATTTTAAGAACAAAGTCGTCGTTGTCACAGGTGGCAATAGCGGAATAGGATATGCAACAGCCAAAGAATTTGTTGCAGCAGGAGCAAAAGTGGTCATCACAGGTCGTAACAGGCAGGCGGTAGACAAGGCAGCTTCGGAGATCAATGCCGAGGGGATCGTTTCCGATCAGGGAGATCTGAAGGCCATCGACAAGCTGGTGGCAGAAGTCGGAGCCCGGTATGGCAAGGTAGACACCTTATTCATCAATGCAGGGATAGCGGCTTTTGCTCCGATTGAAGCCGTCACCGAGGAACAATTCGATAGTATCCATGGGATCAATTTTAAGGGAGCCTATTTCACCTTGCAGAAATTCCTGCCTTTGCTGAAAGAAGGAGCTTCGGTAACATTCCTGTCTTCGGTGAATGCTACCGCCGCAATGCCCAATAGCAGCGTATATGGGACGAGCAAAGCAGCCTTGAATTCCCTGGCGAGAATTGCGGCCTACGAACTCGCTCCGCGGAAAATAAGGGTCAATTCTGTCAGCCCTGGCCCTATCAGCACACCTATCTTTGGTAAGGTAGGCATGTCGAAAGAAGTTGCCGAGGAGTTTGGAGCTGCCATCACGCAGAGGCTTCCTTTGAAAAGACTCGGGGCTTCCGAAGAAGTAGCCAAACTGGTAACCTTCCTTTCATCGGACGATGCGGCCTTTATTACCGGCACCGATTATGTCATCGACGGAGGTGTGATTATGAACCCCATTCTTGGTTAATTCATTCCCATTCACAGACCTTTTTTTTGCAAATTTCTGGAACGAAAGTTCCGAAAAGAGTAGCTTTGCAGGGTGAATCCTGGTCGTGCATTCGGCCACCAAGCGCCACGGTTCACCTTGTAAAGTTTTTTTATGGCAAGAACGAAAGATTTTAATGAGGAGGAAGTGCTGAATAAAGCACTGGCTATTTTCTGGCAGAAAGGCTATAACGGCACATCCATGCAGGATCTGGTCGAGGGGCTTGGCATCAGCCGGTCCAGCATGTATGATACCTATACGGATAAATATACCCTGTTCGTAAAATCATTGGAGAGGTATCGCCAACAGACGGCAGCCGAGATGCTGCAAATGATCAAACATGCCGCGTCGCCTAAAGCCATCATCAAAGAAATATTCCAGACGGTTATCCATGAATCTTTGTTCGATAAGATGCCGCGCGGTTGTTTCATGGTAAACACCTGCGTCGAGACGGCCCCTCATGACGAGGTCGTGGCAAAGATTGTCCAGGATAATATAAAGGATTACGAAGCAGCCTTCTACGAGGCCATCAAAAAAGGCCAGGCATTGGGAGAGATCTCCAACCGCAATGATGCAAGGGCATTGGCAAGGTCCATTATCAATACCATCAACGGCATCCGTGTTGCCGCCCGATCCGGAGCGGATAAGACCGTCTACGACGATATTGTGAAGGTGGCGCTGTCCGCGCTGGATTGAAAAAGAATTTTTACGTTTTAAAGAAAATAGTAACTTTGTTGCATCGGCGGCTGAGTTATTTTTTTTATAACTCCCTAACGACAAAGACTTGAAAAGGGCTTCACGTGTAGCCCTTTTCGCTTTTAAGAATATTATAGATCTGCTTACTCCATATCAGGTTCTTGGGCAAGATGTAGAATTTGTTTTTATAAAATAGAAATATTTCTTTTATTAGGTTGTTCTTGCCAGTGCCACTTCGTAATCCATCTATCAAATCGTTAGTATAAATATCTGATTTTATATCTACTACAACCCTAGAAGCCTGTTCAGACCCTTCTTTAATACGATAGGCTATTGTCAGAGGGTTTTTACTGGATATACATTTAAGATCGGCCTCAAGAATAACTGTATCTCTCAGTAAATAAATATCAAACTTTTTCTTTCCTCGTTGAAACATTCCAGCAGGAGCAAATATTACATCATAATTCATTTGGGCAAGACAAATAGCTGTGCGTTTTTCATGATCATGCTCAATAAAGTTAGATTCAGATAGAACCCGCCTTCCTGTTTTTTTATCTTTATAATGCTCAAACCACCCGATCGCCAAAAGCTTTTGTATTTCAGCCCTTCGTATCCTGGCGGTAACCGCTTCCCGGCAAGCCTTAATAGCTGCCGCAAAGAGACTGATGTTTAATAAAAGGAAAACATCCCTGGCAGGCTCAAATCCCAACTCCACGGCTCTATCTTCACTAGATTGATCTGATGGCAATTCCTTTTCCACGATTTACTAAATATATTAGTAAATTTACGGAGTGTATTTTTCCCAAAAAATATTTTTTATTAAAATGGATTAATAAAATCCCGCATCCGACATCTCTTCATCCAACAGGAATACCGTCATACTGCGGGGGCCATGGGCGCCAAGAACAAGGGATTGTTCGATATCGGCCGTTTTGGAAGGGCCGGCGATGAAAGTCGCGAAACCATAGGTCATACCATCTTTCTCAGCCTTCGCAATGCGCTCATAGGCTTCATGCATATTGGCGACGATATCCTTTTTATGAATGACCAGGGCCAGATGCTGGGCGATAAAAGGAAGGGCCCTTTCGATCATAAGATCTTCTGTGATCCAGCAAGCCCCATTCTCCGCCACACCGAAATGAGCACGCAACACGGCAAGATCGATGTTCTCCAGCGTATGCGGGTCATCGTAATGAGCTGGTGTCTCTGCCAGAGACGCTAACTCCGGACAGCCGGAGACGATGCGTTTAGCATCCGCATGCTCCTCCCGTAAAATATGGGTGATCCGGTCGAAGCCGGAGACGATATAAGCGCTGCCGCCGATCCCTTCCAGCAAACCGATGAACTTCGAAGCGAGTTGCTCGGGGGAAAAATTCGGTGTCGCTGCGTTGGCGGACGAAGCGTCCGCCGCGGAGGCGGTCTCACCGGGCAAAGGCGGCAATTCACGAAAATCTGGTTGATTGCTTTTTACGGCGGCTAAAATTTTATCCCTGCTGCTCATAGTCATTTCTTATTTTTTTTATACCATTCCCCGAAAGACGAAGCGGGAGGCTCGGGCATCTCACGTTGTTTATACCATGGGTTCAGGCTGTTGTTGACGGTAAAAGGCACGTTGGCCATAAACCAGCGGCCGGCCTTTCCGGCCGTATGATAGACCGAAGGATTCGACAGGACCCAGGTCATCGTCTGCATCGCCGCTTTCTTGGCGATGGGCGCATTGCCAGCCTGTACGATCACCTGTCGCCATTTGTAAAGCTGCTCGTGGATGTCGATCTTCACCGGGCATACATTGGAGCAGGATCCGCAAAGCGTGGAAGCAAAGGGAAGGTCTGCATATTTCTTCATGTCCAGGTTTGGCGCCAGGATAGAACCGATCGGCCCCGCGACAGCCGTATGATAGCTATGCCCGCCGCTCCGGCGATATACGGGACAGGTATTGAAACAGGCCGCGCAGCGGATACATTTCAACGAGCTCCTGAAATCGGGTCTGCCCAGATGTATGCTCCTGCCATTATCCACTAATACAATATGCATTTCCTGCCCGGGACGTGGCTTCTTAAAATGGCTGGAATAGGTGGTGATCGGCTGCCCCGTCGCACTTCGTGTCAGCAGCCGCAGGAAAACACCTAAATGCTTCCGCTGAGGGATCAGCTTTTCGATACCCATGCAGGCAATATGTACATCCGCCAGATGAGCGCCCATATCGGCATTGCCTTCGTTGGTGCAAACAACGAATTCACCGGTCTCCGCGACGGCGAAGTTGACGCCGGTAAGGGCCACTCTGCGTGTGAGGAATTTCTCCCGCAGATGCAGCCTGGCCGCATGAGTTAAAAACTGCGGGTCGGCATTACCCGCCGGAGTGCCCAGGTGTTCATGAAACAACTCGCCGATTTCTTCTTTTTTCCAATGGATGCAAGGCAGCACGATATGACTGGGCGGCTCTCCCGCTAATTGCACCACGCGCTCCCCCAGGTCGGTATCCACTACCTCGATCCCTTGCTCTTGCAGGTATTCGTTGAGATGACATTCTTCGGTCAGCATGGACTTACTTTTCACCATTTTATTGACGGCATGCTGCCGTAGTATCGATGAAATGATCTCATTATGCTCTTTGGCATCCGCCGCCCAATGCACTTTCACGCCGTTACGGATAGCCTGCTCTTCGAATTGCAGCAGGTATTCACTGAGCCGGGATAAGACATTCTCTTTTATGCCGGATGCCGTGTCCCGTAATAATTCCCATTCGGGAACCCCATGCGCCGCTTTATCCCTTTTCTCGCGGATCCACCAAAGGGTCTTGTCATGCCAGTCTACCCTGGGCTCGTCCTTGTTGAACTGGCTGGCTAATGCAGCGTGATCTTTTGTGCTTTCTTTCATATTCACTCCTGACTATTCAATATTTCTGCAATATGTTTGACCCGGGTCTTACTTTTCTGCCGCTGCAGGATCCCTTCCAGGTGCATCAGACAGCTCATGTCCGCGCCGGTGATGTACTCCGCCCCATTGTGGAGGTGGTCCGCTACCCTATCCTTGCCCATCTTGACGGAGACGGCCTCTTCGGCCACGCAAAAAGTCCCCCCGAAACCACAACATTCATCCTTTCTATCCAGCTCGATCAGCTCGATGCCCTGCACCATCTTCAGGAGATGCTCGGGCTTGGAAAAAGGAGGAGCCACCAGCTCGGACATCTGGGATAATTTAAGCCCCCGCTGTCCGTGGCAGGCCTGATGTAAACCTACTTTATGCCGGAATTTCGCTTCGAGATGGTCGATTTTCAGGATGTCCGTCAGGAACTCCACTAACTCATATATTTTTTTTCGAATACCTACCGCCGGGTCGGGAGAGGCAGGGTGTTCCGAATGCAAGTGGTCCTTGATATGCAGCACGCAGCTGCCCGAAGGACAGACGATATAATCGAACTCCTGGAAATTTTTTATGAACAGTTCATTGGTCCCTTTCGTGAGATGCTCGAAACCCGAATTAGCCATTGGCTGACCACAACAGGTCTGGCCGGCGGGATAGACGACCTCGCATCCATATTTTTCCAATAATTGTAAGGTGGCGATACCTACCTGCGGGTAAAACTGGTCGACATAACAGGGAATGAACAGGCCTACTTTCATCAGTAACTTATTTTGCGTGTTGTTTGACTTCGTCTCGGTCACAACATGCAAGCTACAAGGTGCAAGCGAGAAATTAAAGTTCTATTTATAATATTTCAGCTCAATGATATCTCCGGGCAGGGACCGGGTATTCCAGTGGGAATGAATAGCCAGGGCGGCGCCCATGGCGGTTGCCTGGGGGATGGAAGCGGCAAATACCTCTATATGGGGGAAGGCCCCGGCCAGCAGGTGCATATAGACCTGGTTCCTTCCAAACCCGCCGTCCACAAAAATCCTTTTCACCTCCGTACCCGTTAAGACCAGCCGGGTGCTGGCGATCTGCTGTTCCATGATATCCATGATCAACTGGTGATAAGCCTGCTCATAACTATCGAAGGCATTCAGGCTCCTTTGCGAAAATACCGACTCCCGCAGAGATCGGTCAAAAGTCACGCCCTGCGCCTCCGCCCGCAGGCGTAAAGAAGACACGATATCGGCATCGAAGGAGATCGCCGCCGCATAGCCGGCCGCCTTATGGAAATGGTCGCCCAATCGCCTGCCCTGCTGTTCATGCTCGTATCCGGCAAAGAGGCGGGAGGCTTTTACCGGCCGTCCCTGATAACTCATATAACACAAACAATCCTTTTGCAGTTCGGCCACGGTCAGGGGCGTTTTGTTAAAGGGGTTCATGCTGATGCACCAGGTGCCCGTGGAAATAAGGACAAAGGGTTCCTGGAAACTCTCCAGGTAGGGGATCATCGCAGCAGAGCTGTCATGCAATCCGATACCGGCGAGCAAAGGAGGGGCTGATCGCGGAACGGGGATCACGCTGGAGGAAGAAGCAAGAGGGGGCAGCTTATCCGTTATCCCTTCCCGGTAAACCCATTCATGGTAATGATCCTGGGAGAAATTCCAAAGATTGGTATGACAGCCGATACTGGTGATCTCCGAGTATTTCTCCCCTGTCAGCAAAAAACTAATGTATTGAGGCAGATGGAGCGAGTATTTGATCTTTGCAAACAATTCGGGCTGCTCTTCCTTTATCCGGTAAAGCTGCATCCCGGAATTCAGGCTGCCCAGGACCGGAGAAGCCGTCAGCATAGAGAAGGTGACTTCTCCCCCATAACTATCATAGAACTTCTTTTGCAAGGCAGCCGGGTAGGGCTTGAGATAATTATACAAAGGGGTCACCGGCACTCCCTTCGCGTCTATATGAACCATACTGGCGCCATACGCGGAGAAATTGACCGCCCGGATCGTAAAATCCCTGAACCGGCCAAGTTCCTGAAAAGACTGCTGCACCCAGGCCGTAAGCTGGCCCAGGTCTTCGCAGGCATCGCCTTGTTCATCGGTCGTCTCGGAGAAGGAAGTCGCCTGTTCCCATACGATCTTATAATGCTCGTCAAACAGGAACAGCTTTTTATTCGTCTTTCCGGTATCCAGTATCGCTATAACGGGAGTCGCAGACATAGTTAATATGTTGTGGCAAGTGTCGGCAGGCCGGCGGCAGCCCCAACCCTATAATTAATTTATAACCCGGTAGCGACAGTCTTCGCCCCTCTTTCTTTGATCAACTGTTCCCGGACCTTCGCACTGCGGTACAACGCCAGCGGATCCAGCGCACCGCCGGCCCGCAGACGCGCTTCTGCTACCAGGGCCCGCAGGTCGGAACGGAAACTCTGCTGCAGGATCTCCTGAGCGCCCACGGTATCATTGGACAACTGCGCTTCCGTCAGCTTCTTCCGATCGACGATCAACGCCTGTGCATAGGTGAGCAGGATAGCTTCTACGGATTGAAGCAGGTCTTCCAGAGGATCTTTTACGTTGTGCGAAGCGTCGATCATCCAACCCAGGTCCTTCGTGTGGTCCATGCCGCGGGCATCCATCCCTTCCACCAGTTCATTGAAGATGAGGAATAGCTGATAAGGCTTGATACTTCCCACGGTGAGGTCGTCATCCCCGTATTTGGAGTCATTGAAATGAAAGCCGCCTAATTTCCCTTCCATCAATAACAGGGCGACGATCTGTTCGATATTCGCATTGGGCAGATGATGGCCCAGGTCCACTAATGTATACGCTTTAGGCCCCAGTTTGGAGGCATAGAGCAGGGATTGTCCCCAATCTCCTACGGTGGTCGAATAAAAGTTGGGTTCGAAGGCTTTGTATTCGACGAATAGTTTCCAGTCGGCCGGAAGGGCGGCATAGATCTCCTGCAAACCTTCCAATGTATGCTGGAATGCCTTGCGGAAGTTCAGCTGCCCCGGAAAGCAGGAGCCATCCGATAGCCAGACGGTCAGGGAATCGGAGCCCAGCTCTACCCCATGGCGGATCACTTCGATATTGTGGTCGATGGCCTGCTGGCGCGTCGCTTTATTGACATGCTGCAGGGAACCGAATTTATAACTATGCGCTTGTCCGGGCTGATCCTGGAAAGTATTCGAGTTCATCGCATCGAAACGAAGCCCGTGCTGTGCGGCCAGCACTTTGATAGCAGCCGGATTTTTGGGAATATCCCAGGGGATATGGAGGGAGATAGCCCCGCTGGAACGATTGAGACTATGCAACAGGCCGATGTCTTCTATTTTTTCTTCCAGGCTGCGGGGTTCGCCGCCACCGGAAAAACGTCCGAAGCGGGTGCCGCCCGTACCGAGCGCCCAACTGGGGATGGCGACCTGGAAATCGATCAGCTTTTGGAGGACGCCTTCTGCGTCCGGAAGGCCGGCGGCGACAAAATCAAATTTGCGGCGATGCTCTTTGAGGGCCGATTGATTGTGCTGTTCGAATGTATGTTTTTCGAGCTTCATGTTGTTTGAGTTTGTAGTTACCCTTTCGGGGAAACCGATTCGAGGCCTCCCGATTAGGGAGGTCCGCCTTATTAGGGCAAATAAAATACTTCTTCCAACCCGCGGACTATCGGCGAACCATCCGGATAGGATTCCATGATATCCTTCATCCGATCCCACCACCGCCGCATGACCGGATGACCGGCGATCCGGTTAAGGTTAGCCGGTTCTTCGATCACCATATAGGCGAAGAGCAATAAGGTCTTTTCGTCTAAAAATATCGAATATTCGGTAATGCCCGCCTCTTTCAGCAGGGATTGCAGTTCCGGCCAGATATTCGCATGACGCTGCCGGTATTCGGCTTCATAACCGGGAAAGAGCTGCATCGTAAAGGCGATTCGCTGCATATATGGATCTTTTATTCCCCCTTTAGGGGGAAGGGGGTGAGTTATCGTACAAATGCCATCGCTACTCCGCCGTCTACATTCAGCACGTTGCCCGTGGACTTGTGCAAAAGGCCGCCGGTAAGGGCAAAGCAGGCGTTGGCAATATCTTCCGGCAAAATGATCTCGTTCAGCAATGTCCGCTTTGCATAATAAGCAGGCAATTCTTCCACCTTGACGCCATAGGCTTTGGCGCGGCCTTCCGCCCAGGCTCCTGCCCAGATCTTACTATCCGAAATGACCGCATCGGGATTCACCACATTCACCCGGATCTTATCCGCACCCAGCTCTGCCGCATTCAGCCGGCTGAGATGAAGCTGTGCCGCTTTCGCAGATCCATAGCCGGCATTGTTCGGACCGGATACCAAGGCATTCTTGCTGACGATATTGATGATATCTCCGCCGATGGCCTGCTTACGCATCACCTCCACACCTGCCTGCGTCACAAGGAACTGTCCTTTTACCAATACATCATACAGCAGGTCCCAATCTTTTTCGGTGTGTTCTTCGATGGGCTTGGAGATGGACAAACCCGCGCAATTCACCACGATATCGACGCCTCCGAATGCAAGGACTGCGGATTGGTACGTGTTATGGATGGTAGCAGTGTCCGTCACATCCAGGATGTCCGCGACAAATACATCCTTACCATATTGTTTCTGAAACTCCTCTTTGGCGGAAGCCAGACGGGTGGCGTCATTGTCATTGATAACGACACAGGCGCCTTCATCCGCGAATTTTTTGGCAATGGCTTTCCCGATGCCCCCTGCACTACCTGTAACCAGGGCAATTCTTCCGGACAGCGCTTTTGGTTTTGGCATCCGCTGTAGTTTCGCCTCTTCCAGCAACCAGTATTCGATATTGAATGCCTCTTGCCGGGGCAGGGAAGTATAGGAGGAGACGGCTTCCGCTCCTTTCATTACATTGATGGCGTTGATATAAAACTCCGCCGCTACCCTGGCCGTCTGTTTGTCCTTTGAAAAAGTGAACATCCCTATGCCGGGGTACAGGATCACGACAGGGTTGGGATCCCGCATTGCAGGGCTGTTGATATGTTTGCAGGACTCATAATACTGAGCATACATCTGGCGGTAGCTTTCAAACTGCGGCGCCAGCTTTTCTTTTAACTTTTTAACGTCCTTCAGGTCTTCCGTGGTGCTGATATCCAGCACCAAAGGGCTGATCTTGGTGCGGAGGAAATGGTCCGGGCAGCTGGTACCCATTGGCGCCAGCCTGGCCATATCATGGGAGTCGATGAATTCCAACACCCGTTCGTCATCCGTAAAATGCCCTACCATCCTGGCTTTCGAGGAACAGAAGCCTCGCAGGACGGGGGCAAGGGCGGCGGCTCTCGTCATACGCTCTTCTTTCGGGGATGCCTGCAGACGGACGCCTCCGAATACAGCGCGTTTTTTACCGATATTATCTTCCAGGTATTGTGCACAGGTCTCGATCACTTCCAGGGTGTTGATATAACTTTCGTACGCCGTATTTCCCCAGGTAAAGAGACCATGAGATCCCAGCATGATCCCCCGGATGCCGGGATTTTCGTCCAGGCATTTTTTTAATTTCAGTCCCAGGTCGAAACCGGGTCGCTGCCATTCCACCCACCCGATCTTACCGCCAAACAATTCCTGTGTGATCTTCTTACCATCCTTTGCGGCGGCAATGGCGATCGCTGCGTCAGGATGCAGGTGGTCGATATGCGCAAAGGGCAGGAATCCATGCAGCGGAGTGTCGATAGAAGGAGCTTTGGAGCTGAGATCATAGATACAATGATTGAAGAGCTCTACCATTTCATCTTCGAACTCTATTCCACGATATACGTTCTTCAGGCTGAGGAGGCGATCGGCATACAAGGCTGCCAGGCCGCTGCGTTTCAGTGTTCCCAGGTCACCACCGGATCCCTTTACCCACATGATCTCTGTCGATTGGCCGGTGAGCGGGTCTTTGGCCATGGCCTTGCAGGAGGTGTTGCCGCCGCCATAATTCGTAAGACGGAGGTCGGCTCCCAGGAGGTTAGACCGGTAGATCAATAAGGCGACTTCGTCGCCAGCCAGCGCGGCCGCTGCTTTCTCATCCCATAAATAGCTGACATGCTTAAACTTCGTTGTTGTAACAGACATATGCTTTGCTTTAAATTCACTTTAATGAATTACCATAACCTACCAGCAATACCGACAAGAAAATGGTAATGATACCTAATGTGATCGTGAGTCGCGTCTTGGCGCTCACGCCTTTCCATTCCTTTAGGGCCACACCCCATAGATTCGCAACGAGGATGATGAAGGCCATATGCAGGATCCAGGAGCTGGCGCCATTACCCAGGCGGCTCTCTCCCATCCCATAAAAGAAGAATTGCAGGAACCAGATCGTACCGGCCAGCGCAGCGAAAAAATAGTTGCGGGCCAGCGGGGTCTTTTTATTCGTATAATCTCCAAAAGTACGATTGCGTGCATTCAGGATCATGCACCAGATAAAATTAGTCGTCAGTCCCCCCCATAGCAATACGATATAGGTGACATTGTTCTGGTAGAGAAATTCCGTAGTAGCCTGCGGATGGGCCTCCTTCCAGAACTGGTTGGCCAGTTCGGCCATCGGGGTGCCGGCTTCGATCCCGTAGTTGAAACAGGCGCTGAGGATACCGGAGATGGTGCATACGATCAGGCCTTTTACCAGGTTGAATTCCTTGATACTTTCTTTTTTCTTTTCCTCGGGTAATTCCCTTTCCTTCAGCACCCCTGCCCTGCCGCAAATGTATATTCCCAGCAAACAAAGTACCACACCTGCTAAAGCAATACGCCCCCAGGGTGTCGTGAGCAATTCGTGAAAGGTGGTCTTCCCGGGTGTGTGAACGATATTGTAATAAATGGAGGGGACCAGGGCTCCGAAAGCGGAGGTGAAGCCCAGCAGGACCGAGTTACCCAGGGACATCCCCAGGTAGCGCATACCGAGTCCATACATTAAACCGCCGATGCCCCATAAGATGCCCCAGAAATAAGTCCACCAGAATGTAGAAGCGGAGGCGCCGGAGATGATCTCCGCAAAATGAGGTACGGTGATATAAGCGGCCAGGGGTGGAATGATCAGCCAGGAGAACAGACCGCCGACGATCCAATAGCTTTCCCAGGCCCATTCTCTTACCTTCTTGTAAGGGATATAAAAACTGCCGGAAGCGAAACCGCCGATAAAGTGAAAGATAATACCGAATATAACTTGCATGGGTTAGAGATTTTCAATATGGCAATGGCCAAATTTAAAGCGGAATGACCGTTGATCCGTCATGTACTGTCATGTGTTCTTTATTAATTTCAGAATACTAATTTTTTTATTTTTAAAGCTAATAATATTAGCAATTTTATAACGGCTACATATATTTTACTTCACTATTAAACCTACTTACTATGACCAAAAAATATCTTCAATTCATCACCGATCTGAAGCAGAATATTATTCAGAGCCGGTATATAGCCGCCAGGCTGGTAAACAGGGAACAACTGTTGTTGTATTTCAAGACCGGGGATATGCTGTCTGAGAAGATAGCGGCGGAGAAATGGGGGGCGAAGGTTATTGGGCAGATTGCGGAGGATTTGCAGAAGCAGTTGCCGGGGTTACGGGGATTCTCTTATCGTAATCTAATGAACATGAAAAAGTTATTCAATGAATATCAATCACTTACATTTCTGCAGTCAGTGACTGCAGAAATACGAAAGATTCGTAGAGATAAAGAAGAGTCGTCTTCGGCGCAACCTGATACCACTGAATTAAGGGAACAATTTTTCGGAATCAGCTTCACCCACCACATCCTCATTCTCAATAAATGCAAGGATCCCGAAGAAAGGTTCTTCTATATCGAGCAGGCATCGACCCAGTTTTGGTCGCGGGCCGAATATTCAGGCTTTATCTATTTTCCAATCAATTGGATAAGATATTCAACTCTTTACTACAACCCTTTAATGGTTTAGTAGCTAGATTAGCAGCGTTCGTTGTCATGTAGTAATATGTAATGAACTGTCTCATAACAATGAGGATTAAGGTTAGAAAGGGTTTGTGTCTACTTACCCTTTCTTTTTTTATTTTATGATCAGTTTGCCAGCCCTGTCCGGTCCATTGCCTTTTAACCGCACAACATAGATACCGGGCGCCAATGATTTTCCAATCGCAACAGCAATAAGATTACCGGTGGATTGAAACGCATGTGCGTAGACGGTCCTCCCTGCAAGGTCTTCGATCGATAGCGAAAAAAGCTTATCACCGGCGTCCTGCACGCGGATAGAGAATTGACCGTTGGAAGGATTTGGGAATAGATTGAATGTATTGGCCGATCCGGAAAAATCGATCGATACGATAGTAGAATAAACCTGTCCGCCAGACAGCCCTATTGCCGAGATCCGGTAAAAGTTGTTGCCCGCGCCGGGGTTCCCATCCGTAAAGGAATAGACATTCTCAGATGCAGCGTCTACTATGCCATTCACCGTCCCGATCGTTTGGAAGCTGAGCCCGTCGGTGGAACGTTGAACATTAAAGGATATATACTGGTAGGCAGCCGTGCCTGTGATCCAATTCAGCATGACATCCTTCTCATTCTTTCCTGCGGTAAAAGAAATAAAATTTACGGGCAATATGGTCGATGTAAGCACTATTCCCGAATTATTGGTGCCGCTGCCATTACCGGCACTGGTAGCCCCTCCACTGCTGCTGTTCAATCCGCCGGTACCATTATTGGCGGTGGAAGTCACATTCGTCGTGGGTATGGACGCTGAGTAGATGATGGCGCCCTGCCCTCCGCCTCCGCCGCCGCCGTGAGCATTCGTATTACCGACATTGCCCCCATTTCCCGCATTAGCCTGCACCGTCAGGGGACAGGCAGCGGGAACACTGAATGTATTAACATTCAGAACAATGGTGCCTCCTGCACCGCCGCCTCCTGCACCATCATTCCCGCTGGTGCCGGCCGCCAATCCTGCAGCGGATATATTCACTGAGCCCGCGCAACTGGTAGTAAGGATATTAGCTTTGATCAGGACGATGCCACCGCCGGCCGCCCCTGCCGTTCCCACACTATTGTTCTGCTGTCCCCCGCCCCCACCGCCGCCCATGAATATCCTGGAACCGGTCATATAGGAACCAAGGGAGACACCTCCCAGACCGCCGGAAGCGTTGGCAGCAGTACAGGTCCAGCCCTGGCCGCCCTGCCCGCCCGCGGTATAATTACCACCTCCCCCTCCTCCCCCATTGTCATCGCTGCCTCCGCCTCCACCATTCAAAAGGGGGGCCCGGCCCATATGAGTGGTGTAACTTATAGTGGGACTAGCATAGATCCCTTCGCCTTTATAGGCATAATTAGTAGAAGTGATATCATAGACATTCGGCTCACAGGAGACTTCATAGTTGGAGGAAACCGCTCCGCCGCGAAACCCCAGTCCATCCGCACTGACCGAATTCGCGAGGGTGAGCGTACCCCCGACCTGGAAAGCTACCACCCCTCCCACATTCCCATTCCAGGCCACCCCCGTGATATTGGCAACGGTGGTGTAATTGGTCGTGCTCAGTGTATTAAAGCTGATGATCTGTACACGTGCATTCGGGTTGGTGTTATAGGTATTCGCAAGCCCTCCCGTAAGTATCATGGAGGTGGGCATACCGGCTACCGAGCTGATGGTTGCCACTTCGTATTTACCGGCATTCACGATACTGGAAATAACTCCGAAGGAGGAATTATTGGCAGTATCCGCTCCTATGACGGTATCTTGCATCTGCATGACGATAATTTGCTCGCCTGCCGCAAAGGTGTGGTAAGTCTGGTTTGCATTGGAAAGGGTCAGGGTAGTCCCTGCCACTGCAGTGACCCTGGCATAGGCGTTGATCTGAGCATGGGCCTGCATTCCCGGCAGGAGTATAAGTAAAGACAGCACCTGCAAAACAAATGTTATTCTTTTCATTGGGTTGGAGTTCGGGGTTGATATATCGGATAAATATACAATAACCCTAATACTCTCTTGTAGTAATTTAATGGTATACCTGTAGTGATTTTCCGAATTCCCCCTATCTGCAGGGATTCCCCTAAACCTTGAAAGCCAGTGTGACCACCGTACCTACCTGGGGTTCACTTTCAATGTGTACAGCGCCTCCCAATTGTCGCGTAAGCTCCATTATAAACCGATAGCCAAAAGTGGAGTTGGTATTATTGGCATTCGATTCGGGGTAAGCCATCAGCTGTTCGATCTTCTCTGCAGATATGCCCCTACCGGTATCATTTACTTTTATATACAGATCCGTATCCTTTGCAAAAGCGATAATATGAATGCTGCCGGACCGGGTATATTTAACGGCATTATCGACCAGGTTGCGGATAATGATTGTCAGTATATTCCTGTCGGAAAGCAAAAAGAGGCCGGGCGTAACATCATATCCGAAGGCCAGCCCTTGTCTCTCCGCAATTTCCCGATAAAAAAAAGAGGCGTCTTTTATACATGCCGCTAACTCCACCGGTCGTCTCTCCAATAAAAACCCCTGCTGCTGGGAATTATACCAGGCGAGAAAATCCGTGCTGAACTGACAGATCCTTTTACTGGAATCCCTCAGTTGAAGAAGGAGTTCCTTTAAATCGGCAGCGGGTAATTCTTTGTCATGTTCATATAAATAACCGATCAACAGATCCTGAGAGTACAATGGCGACCGCAGGTCGTGCATAATGACGCTTATCAGCCTTTCTCTTATCAGGATGCTTTGTTCCAGTTCGAAAGTCCTTTCATTGACCTTGATCTGCAAGCGGTCGTTCTGGCGTATCAATATCCCCGCCCTCAGCTTATACAACAGCCATGCCGCATAAAGGATGGCAGCTATCAACAAACCGTAAAACCACCCAGTGTTATACCACCTGGGCAGCACTTCAAAAGATATGCTGCGATAGGTATAATTCCCCTGCCCCCAACCGCCGGCCTTCCTGATCAAAAGCGAATACTTATCATAAGGCAATCTGTTGATAATGATCCTGCCATCCCTGTTAACAGGATACCATTTTTCGCTTATATCGTTAAATTTATATTCAAGCTGTAAGTTTTCCGCCGCTCCGTAGAACGGTGTGGCAATGTCTATAATAATACGGTTAAAATCAGGCTTGAGCTTAAGGGCTTGTGTATAATCCTGGCTGATGGAATCCACTGAAATATTATCGATAAATATAGCCTTATCAGGAAGCTCAGACCGGCTGCTGTCCGGATGAAAATAAACAACTCCATTGAGGGAAGGAAAGTAAAAATATCCTTCCTCGTCTTTCAGCGCTGCAGGATTACACCCGCCATTGAATTCATTCGTATTCAAGCCATAGGACCTGTCATGATAATAATAATAGAGGTTTTTATTACCCGTGCCGGTAAAGTTGTCAAGATCTTTTTTCCATATTTTGAACAGCCCATGATTGGTGCTGATCCAGAAAAAACCATGGCCGTCTTCCAGGAATGCGTGAGCCGTGGCAAGATACTTTTCAGGATCCAGGGGAAGTGGGATGAAAGCCTCCTGTTGGTATTTAAAAAAACCGTTGCCATAACTACCTATCCAGATACTATTGTCTTTTGCCTTAAAAACACTACGGACGTATACCTCCGGCAACACCGGGCGTTCATCGATCTTATTGGTCGCTATATCATAAGAGTACAGTCCATTCCTGGTTGCGATCCATAATTTCCCGGGCAATACTTCCGCGATCGATTCAATGGTACGGCTAACAAAGGCAGGATAGCGTTTCACCACATATTGCAACCTGCCATCTTTCATTTCTAATAAAGAGTACAGGGTACTGACCCAGGTCGTATGCAAATGGTCTTCAACAACACAGGTCACGTATGAATCCAGGTTGGTGCTATCCATCATTGGCCTCCCGGAAAAGTTGCTGTCATTTTTAAACAAATGCTTCTCCCTGCTCAGCCATATAGACCGATCCGTTGCTTTGTACAAGCAATTCCTGTCAAACCGGCCCTCTTCTTTAAACAAATGATTCTTATCCTGGTCGTTCCTGTCCAATATCCCATTATGACTGAGAATACGGCCTCCGGACAGAGGTAGCAAGGCCATAAAGGCATTTTCAATGAGATTTTCGTTCTTAAACGTCAGCGTGGCAAAGATCTTTTTCGTAATTATAAATAATCCGGCATTCAGTGTCCCGATAAAAATTCTTTTCGCTCCTTTATCATACAGGATAGAACTTGGGAGCAGGTGCTCCAACAAT
This sequence comes from Puia sp., assembly GCA_035555335.1. GTDB lineage: Bacteria > Bacteroidota > Bacteroidia > Chitinophagales > Chitinophagaceae > Puia. Next base: position 172,967 of record DATMGS010000021.1, on the reverse strand, counting down.
GGCAGGTCTTTTAAAATAGGCTCTGCTGTCAGCCGGTTGTCGTCGATGCGTACTGCATACAGGGCATTATGGAGCCTTATTATACAATGATCTCCTTTCGTATAAACCGAAAATTGTGTCACCGGAAGAGAAGCCGCCCCTTTTATGAGGCCGTAAACTATGCTATCGACCTTTATATCGATGGGTTTACCGTCTTTAAAGGTCAATATTCCTCCATTCTCCCGGATTATGCAAAATATATCATTGATAAAAAAATCTGGCGGGATCTTCCAATGTTCCTGTGTGACGGGTAATTTGGTAACACGGGCAGACAAATTATCCAGGTAATACAAATCAGCATGATCCCAGATCACAGCTTCCCGCGCATTTAAGACCCAGTAAGTATCGGAGTTAAAAAGTCCATTCAATAAGACCGTATCGATCAAGGGGTCTTTATTCTTCGCATAGTAGCTGAATATAGGGCTGCAATCAAAAATACCGTTGGAATGGATGCTGATCAATTTATGTTTCAACAGCATTGCCGCCGAATCGATCTGGATCTTATAATCCGGTGTCACCTCGTAAATTTCGGGCGCGTCAAAACTCGACCTGAAAAGAAGCTGCTGTCCTGTCGAGGATATGACTGAAAACCGGTTGACTTTTAAGGCAGGAGTATTCGAGCTGTTATATACCCGGAATCGCTGTCCGTCAAACCGCACAATGCCGTTCTGGGTTGCAATCCAAAGAAAATTATTTTGATCCAATAATAAGTCGGAAGCACTATTCTGCGGTAACCCATTTTCACTGTTATATTGTTTGATGTCATAGGTTCCATTGCGGAGAAGATTCGGATTATCGCCGGGTTGAGCCCTAACATACTGAAGGCTTAGCAAGAAAAAAAGAAGAAAAGAGCCTATTCGCATAACGCAGGTAAGTGTGGTCGACAAAAATACTATAAAAACCTGGTCATAAGCAAATTGTGCAATACCAAAAAGTTATATAAAACAATTATACATATTATTCATTTTCACAATGCATGTTACTGAATTTTCACCGCCTGGCGGGCCAGTAGTTTCCACTCATCTTTTTGCTTTTGCCATACCAGCAGGATAGACAGCTTTACCGCACCCGGCTTACCCCCGTCATTGGTAGTAGCAGAGAAAAGATGCCGGACGATGGCGGTATTACCGACCACTTTCACCGTCTGCCCGGTTAATTCGATCGTTACAAAATCCGACTTGCCGCTGGTAAGCGCTTCTATGAATTCAGCCTTATTCTGGATCATTCCACTGGAATGCCCATAGCTCAGCTCATCCGCCGCCAGCCTGTCCAGGGTGGCTTTATTAGGGTTGATCAAGGCATTGCGAAGGTTTTCGACGGCCTTCGCGACGCTCTGCTCCTCCTGATCCTGGGCAAAGGAGCGTAAGCTCAGGAAAGGGAGTGCGAGAAGCAGAAAACGTACGAGGAAAAGGTTGTTTGATTTCATATACTATTATTTTTATAAATGAATATTAGGCAATCCCCAGATCTTTTTGGATCTGCTCCAGCGATTTGCCCTTTGTTTCGGGTAAAAATTTCCAGACAAAGATCAGGTGGACCAGCATCATCCCGCTATAAAATACAAAAGAATAAAATCCTCCTTTGGAGCTTCCTTCCACGATCACCGGAAAAGTCCAGGAAATGATAGCAGCCATGATCCAATGGGTAAAGCTGCCCAGCGATCCCCCTTGTGAACGGACCGCATTAGGGAATATTTCCGAGATGAACACCCAGATCACGGCTCCCTGCGAGAAAGCGAAGAAGGCGATAAAGCCGATCAGGTAAATAAGGACATTACTGTTGCCGGCAACGCTGCCGCCGCTGAAGGCATGGGCGGTAAGTCCGAGGAAGAGGATCATTCCTACCGAACCGATCAGCAATAATTTCTTACGCCCGAACTTATCGATCATCGTCATAGCCAGCAGGGTAAAGAAAAGGTTGGCCGCACCGATATAAACGGGTTGGAGGTAGGCATCCGCCTTGCTGAAACCTGCCATTTCAAAAATTCGGGGCGCATAATACAGGATCGCATTGATCCCTGAGAGCTGGTTGAACATGGCCAGCAGGACCGCATAGAGGATGGGCTTGGCGTATCTTGCCTGGAAGAGGGCCTCTTTGTGCTCCTTTACGGAGTCACGGATAGCCTGGATCGCCAGCGTTACATTTTGCTCCTTTAATTTTTGCATGATAGGAATGGCTTCGGCATCGCGACCATTCAGTACCAGCCAGCGGGGGCTTTCGGGGATGCTGCGAAGAAGGATCCAGAAAAGGGCGGCCGGTACGACCATGATCCCCAGCATCCAGCGCCAGGCATTATCTCCCAGGCCCACAAACAGAAAGTTCGTCAGATAGGCGATAAAGATACCGGCAACGATATTCAGCTGGAAGGAGCCTGCCAGACGGCCGCGCAAATGCGCCGGGGCAATCTCCGAGATATACATAGGGCCGACTACGGAAGAGGCTCCCACCGCAATGCCGCCGGCGAAACGAAAGAGAATGAACAATCCCCAGGCCGAGATGGAAGCAGTGCCGATCGCGGCAAAGAAATACAGAGCAGCAATCGTCATCAGGACCTTTTTACGGCCGTATTTTTTGGCGGGGACTCCCGCTATCAAAGATCCTAATACTGTCCCGATCAGGCTGGAAGAAACGGTAAAACCCTGCCAGAAGGAGCTAAGGGACCACATTTTTTCGATGATCTTCTCTGCGCCGGAGATTACGGCGGTCTCAAAACCAAATAAGAAACCGCCCAGGGCGGCAATCAGGGCAATACGGACGGGATAGCTAAGCATGTCAGACAATTTATTGATTAACCGAAAATAACACTAATTTTAGTTCCCTTTCCATATGAAGTTTGAAGCTATTACCATAAAAGACATCGCCAGGGCCCTGGGCCTCTCTACCTCTACCGTCTCCCGGGCTCTCCGTGGCAGTTACGAGATCAGCGCCGAGACAAAGAAGCTGGTCATCGAATATGCGGAAAAGCTCAATTACCGCCCCAATCCCATTGCGCTCAGCCTGAAAGAGAAACGCAGCCGTTCGATCGGCATCGTCGTCTGCGAGATCGCCAATAACTTCTTCTCGCAGGTGATCAATGGCATCGAGTCCGTGGCTTACAAACAAGGATATTATGTCATCATTTCCCAAAGCCATGAGTCTTTTGAACGGGAAGTGGCCAATACGCAATACCTGGCTTCCCGTTCCGTAGATGGGTTGCTGGTCTCCCTCTCTACGGAGACCACCGATCTCTCGCATCTGAATAAGCTTCATGACCGGGGACTTCCCATTGTCTTTTTCGACCGGATCACAGAAGAAATGCAGACGCATAAAGTGATCGCCAATAATTTCAATGGCGCGTACCAGGCTACCGAACATTTGCTGCAATCCGGTTTCAAGCGGATCGCCCATGTGACCATCGCCAGTCACCTGTCCATTACCAAGGAAAGACTGGCAGGATATAAGGCAGCGCTGGCCGACCATGGCATGCCTTTCGACGAATCCTTAGTACGATATTGTAATTACGGGGGGCTTATCTATAGTGAGACAGAGCAGGCCGTCGATGCCCTGCTAAGCCTGAACAAGAAGGCCGACGCCATAGTCGCTGCCAGTGACAAACTCTCCACCGGCTGCCTGACCGCGCTTGCCCGAAGGAATATCAAAGTTCCGGACGATATGGGTATTGTCGGTTTCACCAATTCGCTGATGACAGAGATCTTTCACCCTCCTCTCTCCAGTGTCCGGCAACCGGCATTTGAGATGGGACAGGTAGCGATGGAGATGCTCATCCAGATCATCGAGAGCAAACACCCTATTAAGAAATATGAGACCAGGGTGCTGAATACTGAGCTGACGGTGAGAGCGTCCAGTGTGAAAGGGTAAACGGCGTGACCTGCGATTAATTATCAGATCCGATGCACGGGGTAATCGGGATGATGCTTGCCTACCAATTTCCCCTCATTCGGCAATATCGCCAGGTCCATGTCTTCCATGGGTATCGCGCCCAATAAGGGCTCACTGTCTCCCGGCAGGACCATGGCATTGCAATTGCAAACCCTGTTCTGCCATTCAACCCTCACTGGGCCTACCACATCACACTCGATCCTTCTACCATCGGCAGTATGCCCCCCTTCCTTTCTCAGAAAGGGCAATTGAAGGAATTCCTGGATATTTTCATTGATCGTCAACATCCAGGCGCCGCTATCCACTAAAACGGTAACATTGATACATCTTATTTCATCCTCACCCAGCATGCATCTACGGGCCATTTCAAAGTCTCCCGCATTGACCAAATTAACTTCGCTATATACAAATCCCATAAAATAAAGTTTAGGGGACAAATATAAAAGCTTTCCAAATTCGCTTTTGAAAAATCGTGTTTTTTGAAAAAATAGTTCTTGATTGTAATCAATCCAACTCCACCCGCTTCATCTTAGGCGCGAAAAAATGCATCACCAGCCACGCCATCAGGTATGCGCTGCCGCAGATAAGGAAGATCAGGTTATAGCCCAGCGTCTTATTCCCCTGCCGGGTAAAATAATCCAGCAGCCAACCCACCAATGGCTGAAAGATGATGCCTCCCACGGAGCCGGCCATTCCACCGATACCGATGATGGAGCTAACCGCCCTCTTGGGGAACATATCTGAGGCCGTCGTAAAGATATTCGCGCTCCAGGCCTGATGCGCCGCCGCCGCCAGGCTGATAAGCCCCACGATGATCCACATATTGCCAAAGAACCTCGCCGTAACGATGGGCACCACGCAAAGCGCAAAAAGAAACATCACCGTCTTACGGGCTTTATAGATAGGCCAGCCTTTTTTGATCAGCCAGGAAGACAGATAACCGCCTCCGATACTGCCCACCGTCGTGGAAGAATAGACGATCACCAGCGGCCACCCCGGCTTGGAGAGATCCAGATGAAACGTATCGCTGAAATAGCCCGGCAGCCAGAACAGAAAGAACCACCAGATCGGATCCGTCAGGAATTTGCCGAATACAAAGGCCCAGGTCTGTCTTACCCCGAGTAATTTGCTCCAGGAGACCACAGAACCGGACGCCGGCACCGGCTCTTCTTCATCGCTATGTATATAATCGAACTCTTCTTTACTAAGTCCTTTTTTACGGGCGGGGATCTCATAAACAATCCACCAGAAGATCAACCAGATAAATCCCAGGGCGCCCGTGAGGATAAATGCCATCTGCCATCCGTAAACGCCCAGGATCCAGGGCACCATGATCGGTGCGATCACAGCGCCGATATTCGCCCCGGAATTAAAAATACCGGTAGCCAGCGCCCTTTCTTTCTTGGGAAACCATTCCGCCACGGTCTTGATAGCCGCAGGAAAGTTACCGGATTCTCCCAGCCCCAGTCCCGAACGGGCAATGGTAAACCCGAAAGTAGAACGGGCCAGCGCATGCGCCATCGCCGCAATACTCCATATGATAATCGAAATAGTATACCCGATCTTGGTACCGACCTTGTCGACGATCCTGCCGAAGGCCAGCAGACCGAAAGCATAAAAGAACTGGAATATGCCGTTGATCGTCCCGAAGGTGGTGTTGTCCCAGCCAAAAGCTTCTGTCAAAGTAGGTTTCAGCAGCCCGATCACCTGCCGGTCGATATAATTAATACTGGTGGCAAAAAACAGCAAGGCAACAATCGTCCACCGGTATCTTCCCATTGGGATTTGTGACATGTCGTACAATTATTAATAAGGTCCAATATAGATAAAAATCACCGAAGGTCGGCGATGGATACCGGATCCATATCGGTATACGTGTAATTTTCACCGGCCATGCCCCAGATAAAAGAATAGTTGCTGGTACCGCATCCGGAATGGATCGACCAGGGCGGCGAAACGATAGCCTGGTGATTGGCTATCAGCAGATGCCGGGTCTCCGAAGGCAGTCCCATGAAATGAAAAACACGCTGCTGCTCCGGGACATCGAAATAAAAATAAGCTTCCATTCTCCGGGTATGCGTATGCGCAGGCATCGTATTCCAGACACTTCCCTTCTTCAGGATAGTCAGCCCCATAACGAGCTGGCAGCTCTGAATGCCTTCCGCATGGATATATTTATAGATCGTTCTGGCATTGGAAGTCTCCAGGGTTCCCATATCCGTTGGCAGCGCCTTTTCCTTAGGGAGGAACTGGATGGGATGAGCCGCATGGGCCGGTGCAGACAGTAAATAGAACAGGGCCGCGTCCTGCGGGTCGGCGCTTTCAAAGCTTACTTTCTGCACTCCTTTCCCCAGGTAAAGGCAATCCATTTTGCCCAGTTCGTGCGAGGCACCATCTGCCAGCACCTTGCCTGCCCCTCCCACATTGATGATCCCTAACTCCCTGCGTTGAAGAAAATAATCCGCTTTTAATTCCGGATGGGTGTCCAGGGTCGGTTTGGTCTTTACCGGCTTAACACCTCCGACGATGACACGGTCATAATGCGTATACAGCAATTGAACGGTATCGTCCTGCATTAAATTCTCCGTCATAAAGGCCGACCGCAATTCTTCCGTCTTCATTTCACTGGTCTCCCTGGGGCTATGTTCGAATCGTATTTCCATATACTATTGTAAATTTTTATATTTCGCTCTATCTTCCCATCCAGCCTCCGTCAACCGTAAGGATCGTTCCATGCACATAGTCGGCAGCCCCGGAAGCCAGGAATACAACCGGTCCTTTAAAATCCTGAGTCTCTCCCCAACGGCCCGCAGGGATCCTGTCCAAAATAGATTTACTTCTCACCGGGTCATTCCGGAGAGCCTCCGTATTATCGGTGCTGATATATCCCGGAGCTATGCCATTCACATTCACGCCTTTTGAAGCCCACTCATTAGCCAGCGCTTTGACGAGGCTACTGAGCGCGCCTTTGCTGGCGGCATATCCCGGAACGTTGATGCCTCCCTGAAAGCTAAGCAGGGAACAGGTAAAAATGATTTTCCCGGAACCGCGGCCGATCATATCCCGGCCGAATTCCCTGGCCAGGATGAAAGCAGCGTCCAGGTTGATCGATAAGACCTTGTCCCAGTATTCATCCGAATGCTCAGCAGCGGGCTGTCGCAGGATCATCCCGGCATTATTGATAAGGATATCCACCTTCCCATGGTCTTTTTTGACCCGGGCGATAAATTCATAGAGGGATTCGCGGCTGGTGAGATCGGCCTGGTAAGCCGAAAATTTTCTGCCCAGGGCTAATATGTCTTTTTCGATGGCGCTGCCCTGCGATTCCAGGGAGGCTGAGACGCCGATAATATCCGCACCGGCTTCTGCCAGGCCCGCCGCCATGGCACGGCCAATCCCCTTATTACAACCGGTGACCAGGGCCGTTTTACCTTTCAGATTAAAAAGATCGCTCATAGATTCAGCAAGCCTGCATTTAAGTGCTGGAGATGCGCTTTCCGAAATTTAGCGCATCCCCGGCAATGTTTAAAGTCGGTCCTTCGGACAAGATGCTTCCAGCATCTTTATGAACAGTTCGTTACCTTTGGCCAATAGGCCGGGGGGAATAAACAACAAGAGTACAGTGTTATTGAATATAATAAGGCTAAAAACCAGACTTTTTTTACGAAAACGATTGCGGCAAAGAGTATTATGAACCCGAAGGCTCCATCAGACCTTTGAAAAAACATTAATACCTGATGAAATTCGAGGCCTTAACTATAAAGGATATTGCCAAAGCGCTGAACCTATCCGTATCCACCGTCTCCAAAGCGCTGCGCGGCAGCCATGAAATAAGCGGGGATACGAAAAAAGCTGTCATGGCTTATGCCAGCGAGCACAACTATAAGCCCAACCCCATCGCCCAGAGCCTCAAAAGAGGGCGCAGTAAATCCATCGGCGTCATCGTCTGTAATATCGATAACAATTTTTTCTCCCAGGTGATCAACGGGATCGAATCCATCGCCCAGAACAAGGATTACAATGTTATCATTACCCAAAGTCAGGAGTCCTATGAACGGGAAGTGTCGAATAGCGAGCATCTTTCATCCCGGTCGGTAGACGGACTGATTATTTCGCTTTCCGCCGAGACCAGGAATGTAGATCACCTGGTAAAACTGCACCAAAAAGGACTGCCCATTGTCCTCTTCGACCGGGTAACGGACGAGATCCATACGCATACCGTCATTGCCAATAATTATAAGGGAGCGTACGAAGCGACCCAACACCTCCTGCAGCAGGGATTCAGGCGTATTGCCCATATTACCAGCTCCGGCAGCCTTAGTATCACCCTGGAGAGATTGGCCGGGTACAGGAAGGCATTGGAAGACGCAGGGTTGAAGCCAGACGATCGCTATATCAAATTCTGTCAGCACGGGGGTATGATCCAGGAAGAGACCTGCCAGGCCTTAGAGGAGCTATTACAGTTGCCGGATAAGCCGGACGCTATCTTCACGGCTTCTGACCGGCTGAGCACCACTACGTTAAGCCAGCTCAGCAAGAGAAAGATCCGCATCCCCCAGCAAATCGGACTGGTAGGGTTTACCAATTCCATTTCGGCGGATATCTTCAATCCTTCCCTGACGGCGGTAGTTCAGCCCGCCCTGGAGATGGGGAAGCTGGCTACGGAAATGCTCATCCAGCTCATCGAAAGCAAACGGCCGGTTACGGTGTTTGAGAAGCGGATCCTGGAGACGGAGCTGACCATCCGGGATTCGAGCATCAAAGACGGCAACCATACGAACGGGTAAGACCCCGTGAGATCGAAAGGCAACCTGGCGCCAACGCCCTCCTCAATAAGCCGCCGTAAATCGTTGCCGGATATGTTTGGGATGTTCCAGCTCATCTACGATCGCCACGGCAAGATCTTCCACCGACAATACACTTTTCCCCTGTTGATCGAAGACGGGTTGATCGAGGCCGGTGCGGTAGACGCCTTTGCGGATACCGGAGGTCCCTTGATTCATGAGGATAGCCGGACTAAAATAAGTCCAATCCAACTCCTTTTCTTTTTTCAGGATCGCCAGGTAATCGCGGGCTGCTGAAGAGCCAGGCTTAAACTGGGCAGGGAATTCAGGCGTGTCGATCAGTTGAAGACCCGGCTTTATTTCCAGACTGCCCGCGCCTCCGATGACCAATAACCTTTTTACCCCGGCTGCCTTGACGCCGGCTTGTATTGTCTGCGCTCCCTGGAGGTATTCCTCATAGATCTTTGGGTTGGTCCATCCCGGGTTATACGCGCTGACAACGGCATCATGGCCTTTTACCAGGGCCGTGACCTGTTGTTCATTCAGCATATCTCCTGCTTTGGTGGTGAGGCTGGGATGATGGATGCCCAGCTTTTCAGGATGGCGGGCAATACCTGTAACATAGTGGTCACGGTCCAGGAGTTCCAGAAGAATGGCTTTGCCTACAAAACCGGTAGTCCCGATTAAAACTACTTTCATTTTTGTGTATTTATAGGTTATCCCAAAAGATAGCCAACCAAAGGTAGCCGGAAACCGCGAATTATTTCCAGAGTTATTACCAATTTAATCTTAACAGAGATACTCCATGGTCCGGCAGGGTCAAGGAGATGGTCGCCTCCCCCAAATCGTTTACCGGGATGGATTGCGGCGGCCCCGGATTCAATAATTGCAGTCCTCCCGCCTTTTCAAGGGTCTTATATTGTTCGTCCGTGACGGACTGGGGCGACCCCATTTTTTTCCAGGCGGCGTAGGCATTGCTATGTTCTTCGTCGATACGGTAATGTTGCAAAAGAGCTGTCCGGGCCTGGCTATTCTTAATCCGGCTGTTCTTAAACGAGATGTTCTTAATAAGGAGCGTTACGTTGGCCGCCGGCCCCTCCGTCGCATCATCATGGTAATTCCATACCATCACTGCAGCCATGCTCTTACCGGCCGTCGCCAGGGCCTGTATGGCTCCATCACTTTGTAAGGTCGTCCGATGAGCTCGTATACCCATCTGTCCTGCACTGTCCGGGGAAATAGCAGCATCGTTCTGAACGCCAACCCGGTCACCCTGCATAAGGCCATACATGCGGAAGACGCTCAGCACCGGTTTGTCGATGCCATTGGTAGCCAGGTCACGGAATCCGTCAAACCATTTCTGGTCCTCGAATTCAAAAGACCAGCTGATAGCCCCGGCCAGGTTGGCTTTGTACTGGTCCGCCAGGTCATAGATCCTTGCAAAAGAGGCGGCCGTATAGCTGGAATACATCGTACCGTTGCGGTAGGCATTTTCCGGGTTGGTGGCCATGCCACAGGCGGCGCAGCCTTCGGGGTCGCATTCCGTGATGTAGATAGGGAGCCGGCTAAACGGAGACGCCGTCACTATGGCAAAGCCTTTGGCTACATCGCCCAGCTGTGGCGTCATATTCATCCGCACATGTCCCTCCACTACCTTCGGACTGCCTTTGGCATGGAAACTGATGAAATCCAGGGGGGCGCCCTTCTTTCCGGTAACGTAATTGGTCCCTTCCGAACAATGCACGAGGAAATTTTGCAGCCATTCCGCCGCTTTGTCCCAACCCGGGCCGGTAGTGGCCGGTCCCCCGATACGGGCCGAAGGCAGGGCTCGTTTTACCGCATCGGCCGCATAATCATACAATTTCCAATATTCATCCCGGGTGCCCTTCCAGTAGCCGATATTCGGTTCATTCCATACTTCCCAAAGCCAGGAATTCACTTCCTTTTCACCATAACGCTGCAGGGAATGCCGGACCCATTGATAGACCAGCTCCCCCCATTTCTTATAGTCCGTGGGCGGGTAAGTCCAGCCGGTATAGACGCTGTCATACCGGACTCCGGGACGCCAGTGATGCCGGTAGGGTTGCGGGTGCGTAGAAATGGCCTCGGGCATAAAGCCTATTTCCGCCAGCGGCTTCATCCCTCTCCGGATATAGGTATCGAAGATGCTGTCGACCAGGCGCCAGTCATAGACGGGCCTGCCTTTCGCATCTTCCATATAAGCGTTGGTGGAACCCCATTTCAAAGCGGCGGCGCCATCCCCGGTGGTCAGGAGATTATGACAGCGAACGTAGACGGGGACAGGACTGAGAGCCGCTATTTCGGTCAACAGCTTCTTACCATCCTTCATATAGGTATAGTTCGGTTCGTCATACCCGAAATAGGCCCAGATCGGTTTTAGGGGACCGTTCTTTTGTTGGAGGTCAACCGTTATCTGCGCCTGAGCTGAAAACACAAGGAGTAAGCTCCCTATCATAGAACAAAAGAATCGTGTCCCTTTCATGAGGATCATTTTATGCGTTTATAAATATATGCAAAAATCCCCGCCAGGAATGGCAGGGATTCATTAACCAAAACCAGCAGTAATGCCAGCTTAAACATTTATGTAGCAACTAAAATCAGACGTGATCGGCATCCGTTTCTCCCGACCCTGGATCCGCCGGATAACGGCCTTTGACAAAATAATAGATCGGAATACCCAGCAGGACAATGCCTAATCCGGGCCAGGTGAACTTAGGTTTATAAATGAACAGCAGGATACAGATACTGCTCGCCAGGATAATATAGAGCATCGGCAGGACCGGATAGCCAAATGCCTTATAAGGGCGGGGCAGCTCGGGTTTACGCTTCCTCAACCTGAAAATGCCGATGATGGTAAGGATATAAAAGATCAGCACCACGAAGATGACATAATCCAGCAATTCCCCATATTTACCACTCAGGCAGAGCAAGGAAGCCCAGGCACATTGCATCCACAGGGCTTTAGCCGGTACGGCATTCTTATTCAGCTGTCCCACCTGACGGAAGAACAGCCCATCCTTTGCCATGGTATAATAAACCCGGGCCCCCGAAAGGATCAGCCCGTTATTACATCCGAAAGTCGAGACCATCAACAAAAATGCGATCACCAGCGTACCACTGTTCCCGAAGATCTGCTGGGAAGCCGCTACCCCTACCCTGTCATTTTCCGCAAATGCGATCTCGTGAAGGGGCAGTACCGTAGTATACATCAGGTTGATGGCTACATAGATGGCTGTCACGATCAAGGTGCCCAGAAAAAGGCTCAAACCGATATTCCTTTCCGGCCTTTTTATTTCTCCCGCGATAAACGTGACATTATTCCAGCTATCGCTGCTGAACAAACTTCCTACCATACTGCCCGCGATGGCCCCCAGGGCCGCCAGTCCCGTATAAGGAAGAAGACTACCCGCGGCATCCAGCTTACCCAAAGAAAAGCCGGTGCTCCAGTTGGCGATGGTTATATCCTTACGGGTCGCCAGGAAAAATCCGAACAGGATCAATCCGGCCAGCGCGGCGATCTTGGCGAGCGTGAAGATCGTCTGGATCCATTTACCCCCCTTAACACCGCGTGTATTGATATAGGTAAGGAAAACGATCAGTAAGATAGAGGTCAGCTGGGCGGCAGAAATCTGCATAAAACCCAGGTCCATCAATATATGCTTCTCACTCAGCGCAGGGAATATATAGGCGGCAAACTTGGAAAAAGCCACTCCTACGGCCGCGATGGAGCCGGTCTGAATCACCGCGAAAAAGCTCCATCCATACAAAAACCCCACAAGGGGGTTAAAAGATTCTTTGAGATAAACGTACTGTCCGCCAGCCTTGGGGTACATACTGCTCAATTCACCATAGCTGAGCGCTGCTGTCAGCGTCAGCAGTCCCGTGAGTACCCAGACCAGCAGCAGCCAGCCAGCGGAACCCACGTTACGGGTGATATCGGCACTTACAATGAAGATACCGGAGCCGATCATAGAACCTACCACGACCATGGTGGCGTCCAGCAGTCCTAATGACCGTCGGAAATCAACATTTTTTTCACTCATCAAGCGTAAGTTTTCTCCAGTTGGATAGCCAGGTAATCCGGGAGTGCGGGTCTGTTGGCCACACTTTCACCGATAATGCGCAATACGTTTTCTCTTTCTTTTCCAACCAGCGCCAAACGAGGGGCTCTTACATATTCGCTGCCAATGCCCGTCTGCACTTCAGCCAGCTTGATATATTGTACCAGCTTGCTATGAATGTCCAGCTCCAGCACGGGCATAAACCAGCGATAGATGGCCACGGCCTCTTCTATCCTTCCGGCTTTTACCAACCGGTAGATAGCTACCGTCTCGGCAGGAAAAGCACATACCAGTCCGGCTACCCAGCCGTCGGCGCCCAATAGCAGCTCTTCCATCGCCAGGGTATCGACTCCGCATAATATCTTGATACGATCCCCAAACTTATTGATCATCCGGGTGACATTGGTCACGTCCCGGGTGGATTCCTTGACGGCCTGTATATTTTTACATTCGATCAGCTCTTCGAACATTTCCAAAGTGACTTCAATCTTATAGTCCACAGGATTATTATAGATCATGATGGGGAGATCCGTGGAATCCGCTACTGCCTTAAAATAAGTCACAGTCTCGCGGTGGTCGGCGCGATAGCGCATGGGGGGCAATACCATCAGTCCTTTCGCGCCCCAGGCAGGAGCCAGTTCAGCCAGCTTCAGCGCTTCCCGGGTAGCCCCTTCTGCGATGCCCAATACCACGGGCACTTTACCCTCTACAGTCTCTACCGTAAATTTAACCAGTTTCTCTTTTTCTTCCAGCGTCAGGGAGCTGGCTTCGCCCAGACTTCCTCCCAATATGATACCGTCAACGCCGGACTTCAGCTGAAAACGGAGGTTCTTTTCAAACAAAGGCAGGTCCAATTCGTCCTTAGCCGTGAATTTCGTAGTAAGTGCAGGGAATACCCCTCTCCAGTCTATTGCCATAAAAAGTTTTTTCAAAAGTATTTATAAGGCTATAAGCTCTTGTCTTCATTTTTAATCAATCCTGGGCAAATATTAACCAATGAGCATATATCTCCCCATAATCGACCTAAAAGAAGGAAAAGAACTCATGGCTTTAATAGTTCCATGAGCTCTTGATAATCAAATCATTGTTATTTCGTATCCCACCAGACCCTGTCCGTGATCGTAGCACTTTGCACAGATTGCGGATTAGATGTCGTTTCATTTAAGGGGTATAAAAATCTGCGCGGAATTTCAGTGATGCCTGATGCTGCCCCATTGGCGCTGCTTATTACCGTTAAATTTGGATAACCCGTGCGGCGCCAGTCGACCCAGTTTTCCATGGATAGAAAGTTGGCGACGCTTTTCTCTTCCATTATGAGCTGCAAGGCGTTGGTGGCTGTAAGGCTACCGCGTGCGGTTAAATAGGCCTGGGCTGCCGTTGAAGTCGTATCGACACCCAGTTTCAGCATATTGTTGGTAATGGCATTCCTGTAAATGGGGGTCGCGGCAACATAGCCGGATACACGGTAAGTAGCTTCCGCTTTCAGGAACAAGGCTTCATCGGAATTGAATACATAACCGTTGGAATTGGCGTTACCATAGGCGCTTCCGGCAACGGAGTAATCATTTAAATTGCCGAATCCCGAGCCGATGACGCTACCCGTGTAAAGGCCTGTATTAGTAGCTAATGTGGCTAATACAGATATGCGGGGGTCACTGCGGGCCTTTAGCGAGTCAATATAGGTAGATGCAAAAATGGCCGTCGAGGTATTGAAGAAATTCCAGTACCAGGGAGCAGATGCAGTAGTCGTACCGGTATAAGGAAAATAGCAGTCGTCCGCATAGCTTGTCATGGCATTGCCTAAAGCGGTCAATGCCAGTTGGGACTGCGCTGCCGCCGTATAGCCGGACGCTTTTGTAAGGTGCATATAATAACGCGCCTTCAGGCTATAAGCGAATTTTGACCATTTTGTCATGTCCCCGGTATAGAAAAAATCGTCGGATCCGGGCGCAGTCCCCGTAGCGCGGGTCACTTCGGCGATGGCGCTGTCCAGCAACACCTGTATGGTGGTATAAATGCTTTCCTGCGAATCATAGGATGGAGTGGTCTTCTTCACACCCTGGAAAGCTTGGGAATAAGGAATATCGCCCCATAGATCCGTAGCAGAGCCCAGCGTATAAGCAGTCAATATCTTGGCAATGCCCGCATAGCTGCTATTGTTGTTGGTGGTAGCCTGTTGATTGAGCAGGTACAGGTTATTCAGGCATGTCACATAAAAATTGTACCAGGGCTGGTCAAAAGCTGAATTGCTCACCACGTACGTTACATCACTGGGCACCGCCTGGTTCAGCGTCATATTCTGCATCCAGTAATTTGCCAGTATCGCATTGTATCCGCCGCAAACATAACTGGACATGCCTTCTTCCACCGGCGACAATATCAAAGCTTCCGAGGCCACGCTTAAAGAATTCGGGTTACTATTTACATCCAGGTATTTTTTACAACCCGTCAGCATTGCCGTTGCAAATAGTATAAATAAAATATCAGCTATTTTTCTCATTGTATTGTGTTTTGTGTTTGGGTATTCTTCCGTCCGAAGATTGTTTTGGTTTAAAAAACAAGTTTTACCGTACAGCCCAATGACCTGGATGTAGGAGTGCCGAAAGTATAAACGCCCAGCGACCCATTGGATGTACCGTAGGTATTATTCGATTCAGGATCGGAACCCGTAAAATTGGAGGCTTTGTGTATCCACAGATTGCGGCCGGTGAAAGTGATCGTCGCATCTTTAAACGGCGTCGAAACCAGGAGCGATTTCTTCACCGAGTAGCTCAGGCTTACATTGCGCAGCTTAATATAGGAGGCGTCCTGGATCTGGGCTTCCGTGATATAACTAACGGTCTGATAATAGGCCTGCGCCGTAGTGCTTATCTTATTGGCCAGTCCCGTAGATGCGCTGATGCCCGATACTATCCTGTCTGCGCGACTCTCCGTTGTTTTGGACACTCCGTAAAACAGGTTATAGTATTCATCCACATTATCCAATACCCCACCCTGCCTGGTATCGAAGAAAAAGCTCAGGCCGAATTGCTTGTAATGGAATTGGTTGGTGATACCTCCCGTCCAGTCCGGAGTGGCAGTACCCAGAAAATCGTTGCCCCCGTTATAAGGCCGGCCGTTGTCGTCCAGTAACAACTCGCCTTTGGCCGTACGGGCATACTTGGAACCATATATCATACCATAAGGTTTGCCTTCCACGGCATAGGTAAAGCCAATGTTCGTTTGAGTCAGTCCAGGCGCCACTTTCAGGACTTTAGTATTGAGTTTTGTATAATTGATGGTCACATCCCAGCTAAAGTTTTTGGTTCTTACCGGGGTAGCGGTCAGCAACAGCTCTACACCTTTGGTCCTTATCCTGGCGGAATTGATGGTAGTGGTACCATACCCCGTAGAAGAAGCGAGTGCAACCCCCTGTACGAGACCATCGCTCATGCGACGATCAAAATAAGAAGCTTCGAACCCTATCCGGTTATCCAATAATTTTGTTTCCAACCCTATTTCAAATTCTTTTTGAAGCTCATTTTTTAAAGTGGCATTCCCCAGAGCGGAACTGATCACAAACCCATTTTGCCCACTATAAGGGAACGTAATATTTGTAGCATAAACATTCGTAGAATTAACCTGAACATACGGGGTGGTTGTGGCATAAGGACCGACATTATCGTTACCCACCGAAGCATAAGAAACGCGCAGCTTGCCAAAATTGATGATCTGCTTTAGCCTGTCTTTTAGCAATTCGGAGAAAATAAAGCCAATTGCAGCGGAGCCATACGGATAGTAGGCATTACTGGTAGCCAGTACCGAGGAGCCATCGTACCTTCCGCTCAATGAAAGTATAAGCAGCCTGTCATAATCGATTTCCGCCTGTGAGTAAAAGCCTACTTTACGTTGCATTGAGCTGTTCTCACTATAGGACACCGTAGATGCGCTGGCCATGTTGTAATAACCTGCTTTAGCCAGGCCCGAGCCCGTAGCATACATGTAATCGTAATGCTTGCTCCAGACGTTATTACCAACCAGCAGACTTCCATTGAATTTGCCATATTTTCCTTTGATCTGTGCGATAAGATCATGGTTAAATTGCCGGAAGTTCTCATCGACACTGTACAACCTTCCGGTAGGATAGCTAATATCCCCGATATTCACATGGTTATTGAATTTGTCCGTATAGATATCGGCGCCCAGCCTTTCCGTTACGGACAACCAACTGGTTGGATTGTAAGCCAGGTTCACTACGGGCAAAAACCTGTTGACCAGGGAAGTGTTCCCGACATTATCCAATACCCAATAAGGATTATCCCGGCTATAGCGGTACAAACGTTGCGAGCCATCCGCATTTAGATAGGGCTTAAGGTTATACGAGATAGGCGCGATATAGACCGTATTCAAAGGGTTTTGCAACCCATAGCCCTCGTTAATCAGGTTTTTACTGGAATAAGTATAGGTAAGTTCCGTAGTAAGAGAAAGTTTATCGGTAATCTGCGTATTGAATTTTGTAAACAGGCTATGTCTACCCAATTTGGCAGTAGGCACCGTTCCAGTCTGATCAAAATAAGAGTAGGACACGAAATAATTGGATGTCGGACCGCCGCCGGCTACGCTGATCGTGTTATTATTGGTAACACCGGTTTTAAAAAACTCCTTCATCTGATTGTAGAAAGGCACTTTTACCCCGTTCTGATATAGCGTATCGATCCTTGGTCCCCAGGAGGTGCTGGTTTTAGCAGTGACGCCATCCACATAGACTCCTTTCGATCCCTGGGCATACGTGTATTGCCTCGGAGCCAGAATGGCTGTCTCGAAAGAGAGCCCGGAAGATAGGGTAATAGTAGGTTTACCGCTATTCTTGCCACCGCTCTTGGTCGTAATGAGCACAACGCCACGGGCGCCTGCAGATCCGTATAAGGCCGTGGCAGCCGCTCCTTTCAATATATTCATGCTCTCGATGATAGAGGGGTCTATATCGGCAAGCCGGTTGCTTCCCGACCCGCCGTTGCCGCCGCCATCAGTTTCATCATTGTTCATAGGTACGCCATCCAATACGATCAACGCCTCGTTATCTCCTGTCAAAGAAGTGATCCCCCTGATAATAATGGCTGAGCTGCTGCCGGGCGCACCGGTCGAGCTGGTTATTTGCACGCCTGCTACTTTCCCCGTTATAGCATTCAACACGTTGGGCTCCTGGGCCCTCAGGATCTCCTCCGACTTCACTTCCTGGCTGCTGAATGTCAGATTCCTCTTCTCTTTTTTTACACCGAGGGCCGTTACGACTACTTCGCTCAACGATTTGTTCCCGGATGACAAAGTAATATTCAATTCGGCTCCTCCATTAAAAGAGACTTCTTTGGGATCATACCCGACCGCGGATATTTTAATAGTACCCTGAGAAGGGGCAGAGATAGAGAAGCTGCCGTCTCCACCGGCAATAACAGCCGCCTTCTTTCCTTTGATCTGAATAGTGGCGCCGGGAAGAGGCATCCCGCTTGTGTCAGTGATCTTTCCTTTTAATTTGAAAAGAGATTGGGCATGGCCCCATGTACTTAAGCAAATGAAAAGGCAAAAAAGAAATAGTCTTGAAAAACTTTTTTTTCTCATGTTAGTTTAGTTTTAGAATTAAATACCCCTTTCGCTTTCGCTGAGGCTTCCTTTTTTCATATATGCAAATACTTTCGCTGAATTCCATACCCGGAGGAATTTCACTCATACCTTTAGTATGGGGCTGATAAGGTCTACTGTTTTTGCAGGTGATTTTTACACACGTAAGCGCGTGAAGACCAGGTTCACTTTATCTTTTCCGTCAATTTTGTTTGGCTTGTTTTGTAAGTTGGTAGAGACTTCCCAATTTTTTCCAAACGAATTTTAAAACTAGCGCCAAAAAGAACGGAGGTCTTCCTCAATATTAACCGAGTATGATTATATTTTATCTTCTTGCATCTTGACAATCCCATTGCCGGCAGGTCCAGGCATTCACCGCAACATACCGCCTGTTTACCTCTATTCTGCCCTTTTGAACAAGCATAAAGCAACTATTTGAAACTAGTATCCGTTACGGGTTAATGACAGTGAAGTAGTTCGTTCAATGGAACGATTTATAAATGTGTTTTCGAGTATTAAACTCAAGCAAGGGCCTGTGTCTACAGGCCCTTTTTTATATAAAAAACCCGCTCAATATCCTGGTTGCCGACGACCACTCAATTGTCCGGCTCGGCCTGAAGATCCTGATATGCCATTCAGGGTCATTTGCTTATCAATTTTTGTTTGGGGTTAAAATCCGCCTATAAAAAGTTAAAAAGAACAAAGTCCCGACTGGTTGCTTCTTTTAGATTTGCTCTACCGGCTTTAGTATAATACCACACATGAGAGAAAAATCAAACAAGAGAAGTCTTTGTTTGATTTTTTTGGGCGCATTTTATAAATGTAGTAAGTACATTTATTTTACTTCCACGCCACTTATCCACTCCCTTCCTACAATCATCATTTTACAAACCAAAAGAAAAAATTTACTATGAGAAAAGAAAGATTGCTGCTATTCTGCCTGATCTTCGCCTGCACCCTGCATGTCGTAGGGCAGACGAAAACGATTACAGGTAAGATCATCGACAGCGCGGGTCATGCATTGGCAGGAGTTTCCGTCCGGGTAAAGAGTACTACGACAGGAACGAGCTCGGGTACGGACGGCGCCTTCTCCTTATCGGCAAAAGACAATGCCGTATTGATCGTCAGCGCCATCGGATATGAAGAGAAAGAGATTTCCGTCAGAGAACAAACGCACGTGGAGATCCTGCTCCTGCGCAGCACGCAGGCGATGGACGAAGTGGTAGTGACCTCCCTGGGTATCCGGCGGGATAAAAGAAACCTCACGTTCAGCTCCCAGCAATTGAAAGGCGACGAACTGGTGGCCACCAAGGAGACCAACCTGGTAAATGCCATGGCCGGTAAGGTGTCGGGCGTCCAGGTGACCAGCTCTTCGGGAACGCCGGGAGCTTCGTCCCGGATCGTCATCAGGGGCAATACGTCGCCCCTTGGAGACAACCAAGCGTTGTTCGTGGTAGACGGCATCCCTGTTAACAATGACGAGACCAGCAATATCGGCGGCGGCGCCGCCGGCTCGGGCAGCAACCGGCTGGTAGACATCGACCCTTCCACCATCGAGAGCATGAATATATTGAAAGGAGCGGCTGCCACGGCCTTATACGGATCTGCAGGCGCCAAAGGCGTGGTGATCATTACCACCAAGAGCGGAGCCGTCGACAGGAAGCCGATCATTACCTTATCTTCAGATCTCTCCTTCGAGCATCCCATTCTGCCCAAAAGGCAATGGAAGTACGCGCAGGGACCCAATGATTCTACTTTCTTCAACGGGAATGACGCATCTCAAAAAACCAGCGCTTCCTGGGGTCCCCTGATGGATACCCTGAAGATCGATGGTAAACCGGCGCCCCGGTACGATCCTTATAAAATTTTCTTCCGTACGGGCGTCACCACCAATAATAATATCAGCATTGCCGGCGGTGGGAATAATTCCAGTTATTTCATGTCCTATTCCTATATGAATCAGAAGGGTATCGTGCCCAAGAATGATTTCAGAAGGAATTCGCTGTTCTTCAAATACACCAACAAGATCTATAAATCCCTGACAAGCACCTTCCAGTTAGGATATAGTAATTCCAATCAGAACAGGCTGCCGGAAGGAGCCAGCAACGGTCCATTATTCGTATTGCTCTATGAGCCCATCAGTTGGAACCCTTACCCTGTGGTCAACCCCGATGGAAGCCAGCGGTTGTACCGCAACTCCCGCAACGCCCCTTTATGGGCCATCGACAATATGAACAACAACTCCGTCGTCAACCGTTTCCTGCCGGCCATGACGGTGAATTTCACTCCCGCAGACTGGCTGACAGTGACGGAGCGGGTCGGCGCCGATATCTATATCGAGCAGGATAAATACACCGAATCCCCCAGCCCCGCCATCGGCCTGCTGGGAAAGATCCTCGACCAGAATATCAATTTCAGGCAGTTCAATCATGACCTGATCGTCAACCTCAGCAAAAAGGTCGGGGACTTCAACCTCAATCTGCTGCTGGGCAACAATATCTTAACCAATTATAGTCAGACCGTCAACTTATCCAGTCAGGGCCTGACCATCAATGATTATTACAATGTAGCCGCAGGGGCCACTCCTTCTATGTCAGAAGCGCATTACCTTACCAGGAAGGTAGGCTTCTATTCCCAGGCCAATATCGAGTACAGGAAATTCCTCGTGCTTTCTCTCACGGGCCGGTATGACGGAAGCTCGGTCCTGGCCACCAATAAAAGTTTTTACCCTTATGGTTCCGCAGCCGCCGGTTTTATCTTTTCCGAACTGCTGCCTCAAAATGTCCAGCAGGTCATGAACTTCGGCAAGCTGCGGTTCTCCTATGCTACGGTGGGAAATGAACAGGTAGGCGCCTATTCACTGAACACGCCTTATATTCTCGCGCAAAGGAATGGCAATAACTATCCATTCCAGGGACAGCCCGGATTCCTGTTGAGCTCTACCCTGGGCAACCCAACCTTGCAGAATGAAAGGCTCGATGAATATGAAGGGGGGCTTGAACTGGGTTTCCTGCATAACCGGATAAGCTTTGAAGGATCTTATTTTTCCAGGAAATCCAACCACGGCATCATCCCTGGCGCCCCTATTTCCGATGCTACGGGCTATAACGGAACGACCGTGAATTCGGCCCAGATCCAGAACAAGGGAATCGAGCTCCTGCTGAATGCCAATCCCATTAAGACCAAAGATT
Organism: Puia sp.; assembly: GCA_035555335.1. Lineage (GTDB taxonomy): Bacteria > Bacteroidota > Bacteroidia > Chitinophagales > Chitinophagaceae > Puia. The sequence continues at coordinate 151,397 of DATMGS010000021.1, read as the reverse complement.
TCAGCTGGAACTTCACCTTTAATTTTACCCGGATCCGCAACAAAGTGCTGCAGCTCATGCCCGGAGTCAGCCAATTGGGCAGGCTCATTGTCGGACAGCCTTACAACATCTTCTATGGCAGCAAATATCAGCGCAACCCGCAGGGACAATTGCTGATCGATGCCACCGGGATGCCGCTCGTAGATACGGTCCAGGGCATTGTCGGCAATGTAAATCCCGACTGGCTGGCAGGTCTTTCCAATACTTTCCGGTACAAACAACTGAGCCTTACCTTCTTTTTTGATATGAAACAGGGCGGAGACGTACAGAACGATGTCGAGGCCGGCGGATTTTTCTATGGCACCGCCAAAGTAACGGAGAACAGGGGTCCCCTTGTCGTGAAAGGGATCAGCGTGGTCGATAACAAACCGAATACGGTAGCGGTCAACGCTCATGATTATTATACGACCCGGCAATACGAGTCTTCCATCCAGGACGGCACGTATATAAAGCTCCGGACTATTACGTTGACCTATGACGTAAAACCGTCTATACTGGGCAAGACGCCCTTCAAAGGAGCTACGGTATCCGTGGTCGGACGTAATTTGTGGATCTACAGCCCCCATTTCACCGGCGGAGATCCGGAAGTAAGTTCTTACGGCAGCGCGAATGGCAACCAGGGCATCTATGCTTATTCCACGCCTAATTCCCGTTCGTTCAACTTTACCTTAAAACTTATTTTTTAGGTCCCTCTGTCAGTCCATTAAAATCAAAAGAAATGAAAAAAATAACTATATCGTTGATCGTTCTGATCACATCGCTCAGCGGGTGTAAGAAATTCCTGAATGTAAATAAAGATCCCAATAACCCGACGAATGTGCAGGAAGCGCTTTTGCTGGCGCCTATAGAAGTATCCATCTCGGACAATGTCTACGCCGGCAACGCCCCCGTCATCATCCAGGATTTCATACAAGGCATCGCTCCCAACCAACCCAATCCTGGGTTCTGGAATTACCAGGTATTCAATACGGATTTCGACGGTGACTGGAATGCGTTTTATGTCATTACGATGAATAACCTGAAGATCCTCAACGACAAGGCGGAGGCCGACGCTAAATTGAATTATGCGGCCATCGCCAAGATCCTCACCGCCTATACGCTGGGTACCGCTACAGACTTCTGGGGAGATATCCCCTATAGCCAGGCTTTCCAGGGCATTTCCAGGATCACCCCTGTTTATGACAAACAGGAAGACATCTATAAAGATGTGCAATCGCTCCTGAGCAGCGCGATCGCGGAGATCGGCCAGGCCAGCACAGTAACACCCGGGACCGACGACTATTTCTACAATGGGACCATGAGCTCCTGGCTTAAATTAGCCTATGTGTTAAAAGCCCGTTACTTCATGCATTTAACGAAGGCGCCCGGTTACACTGCCGCTGTACAGGCTGACAGCGCCTTAAATGCCCTGACCAAGGGTATGCAAGCCAATAGCGATGACCTTGGTTTCGCGTATGCAGGAGCTGCCGGAACGGAAAATAGCTGGTACCTGACTTTTTCGCCGGTATCCACTTATGTGATGAATTCCACCGTTATCGATTCCCTGAAGGCCCGTAATGACCCCCGGTTGCCCAAGATGGCCAAGACGGCTGTGAACACCGGCCTCTATACGGGCAGGACGATCGGCAGCATCCCGGGAGACCTGAATGCCTATTCCTATCCCTCGGATTATTATGCGGGAATCAGCGCTTCCAACTATATCGTCACGTATAACGAAGCCTTATTCCTGCAAGCGGAAGCGACCCTGATCAAATCGGGCTATTCCGCCGCACAGCCTGTATATCAGCAAGCCATCACCCAACATATGCTGAAACTGGGCGTCGCACAAACGGACATAGATGCCTATGTCGTAACCAGGGGCACCCTTACCGCCGCCAATGCCCTGCAGCGGATCATGGAAGAGAAAAGCGTCGCCAACTTCCTGAATGAAGAGAACTGGACGGATTGGAGAAGAACGGGCTTTCCCCTGTTGACCAAAGTATCGGGCGCCCTTTCAGAGATACCGCGGAGGTTATTATACTCCGAAAGTGATATCCTGACCAATCCCCAGCCGCAGCAGTCCGCCAAATTAACGGATCGCGTCTGGTGGGATGCGCAATAGTGGTTCATTCAATGGAACGACTTATTAAATGTGTTTTTCAAGTACTAAACTCAAAAAAAGGGCCTGTGTCTACAGGCTCTTTTTTATATAAAAAACGTAGAAAAACATCCCATTTAAATTAGAAAATCATTTACATTCTTATGAAGAGCGATCAATATTGCTCCCGCATTATATACAACTTGAAAAAAACGCTTATCTTCCATTATCTTCTTTTAGTCTTGAACAAAGAGAAATTCATTTATGAGTTCCATACCGGACCAACCCTCACTACAAGCTGAGAAAATAGCGCTCAATATCCTGGTTGCCGACGACCACTCAATTGTCCGGCTCGGCCTGAAGATCCTGATCAGAAACATACACAGCGAAGCCAATATCGAGGAAGCAATGAATGGAGAATCCGTGATCGGAAAGTTGAAATCGGCTCCATTCGATCTGCTCATACTGGATATTAATATGCCCCACACCGAATCATTCAGCCTGACCAGCTATCTTATAAAGGAATTTCCCGCTTTGAAGATCCTGATATTTACTATGACCCAGGAGATCTTCTTTGCAAAAAGGTTTCTGAGATTGGGAGTGTGTGGATATATGACCAAACAATCTAAAGAAGCGGAGATCAAATATGCCATTCAGCAGATACTTGACGGGCAGATCTATATAAGTGATCTTCTCTCTGAGATCATTACCGATGACCTGATCAACAATAAAAAAAGCAACCCTTTCGAGGAGCTCACCGACAGAGAATTTGAAGTAATATTACAAATACTCAAAGGATCCTCCATCTCCGAAATCGCGGAGACCCTCCATATCAATAAATCCTCGGTCGGAACGCATAAATCAAGGATAATGAGTAAGCTTGGGCTCTCCAATGCGATGGAACTGCTCAGCCTGGCCAGGCTGCATAATATACTGTAAGACTATTTCACCTTAAAACATAAATTATTGACTATCAATTAGATAAACATTTTAAATGGAAATGAAAAGCTCAAAATTGTAGACAATTTACTACACGCGAAACACAGGAATAACTATATTTTTGTATATATGATAATTAACCAAACATATGATATATGAGAACTAACAAATGGCTGATAGCAGACGACCACGCCATTGTCAGGGCAGGTCTCAAAACGATCATGAAGGATATGCATCCCTTCTCTAATTGTGATGAAGCCGTCAATGGGGACGAGGCGATCAATCTCGTAAAAAACAATAGCTATGACATGATCATCCTGGATATCAATATGCCGGAGACTGATTCCATAGCAATGGTCAGTAACATCTTTGCTTACAAAGAGAAAAGCAAGGTTCTGATCTTTAGCATGCAGTCGGAAGAGTTGTATGCCAAGAGGTACCTGAAACTAGGTGTACTGGGTTACCTCGATAAAGAATCCAAAGGCGAAGAAATAAAGAAGGCTATAGAAAATGTACTGAATGGGACTATGTATATGAGCCCGAATCTGAAGAAACATTTTTACGAGGATATGATGGCCAAAAGAACAGACAATCCATTCGAAAAACTTTCCAACAGAGAGATACAGATTGCCAAGTATCTTTTGCTGGGCTATTCCTATGCAGAAATCAAAAAAACGCTCAACCTGCATTCGTCTACCGTCGGAACCCATAGAATCCGGTTCTTTGAAAAGCTCAAAATAAAAAACCTGTTTGAGCTGGGTGAGTTGGCCAAATTATACCAGGTAGACCTTTCAAGACTCTAACTATTTTTATGCCCGCATAAGTAAGCAGTTCTGCCTGCGACCTCTTAACGCAGCCAGTTTCTCCTGGATATATTCCATGTATTTCTCCCTGGCGATGATCATAGCTGCCAGGCTTCCGTTTGAACCGGGGTCGGTCATCTCATTCACGGCGTCTTCCGTGAGCCCTGCCTTATAAGAGAGGTAAAATTTCTCATGTTTCATCAAAAAATTCCAGGCCTTCCCTAACTCACGGTTCCAGTATTCCATTCTTTTGGATGAATCTTCCGGGATAAACAATTCAGCCGTATAGATCAGCGTAAAATATTCCACCAACCCGCCGAACTGTGACTCCAGTGTTTTAAAGAACCCAATCTCTTCCTGTTCATCGGTAAAGGGATAATTCTGGCGCATTTTCAGGAGACTTGCACTGGCCTGGACACATACGCTGAAATAATACTCTACCCACTCAGGGAAATAAGATTGCCGGGAAACCTTCACTCCGATCTCATTCAACATTTCTTCATACAGTTCCTGATACTTCTTTTTCATAAAAAATAATTTAAAAGTTATTTACCGCATAAAGCTAAAATTAAGAGGATCGACCCTGGTTGCTTGTAATTCTATTACTACAAGGCTGTCGTTCGCAATCTATATTTCCGTCCGGAGGAAGCGGCCACAGAAGGGGTAAAACACTTTTAAATATTTATTATTTCGAATATAGTTCCTCCAACTTGTCATTGTATTGCTGGATCTCCCGGTTCTGAGCGCTCAATTGCCTGTTGAGCCGCTCTTTCTCCTGGTTGCTCGTGAATAAAAAGAAGGCCCACATCCCAAAAAAGAGGGCGCTGGCGGCAAACATAATATGCCTCTGCCGCCCGCCGGCAATGGCTTGTTGCTGAAGGAGCCTGTCCTTATTCAGCAGATCGATCTGATGTTGTTTTTTCTCCAGTTCATAACCGGATTCCAGGTTCTTTATTTTTTTATCTTTTTCAATAGTATAGATACTGTCTTTCAAGGCAATTTCAAGGTTCCTGTAATCCAACGCTTTTTCAAAATTTCCCAGATTCCGGTAATCGGAATAAAGGACAGGATAACATGTCCTTATTATTTCGGTAAAGGAACTTTGTCTGGCCTTCGCAAGAGCAGTCATTGCAAGCGGGATGCTCTTGCTGTACAGCCCCTCCTGTAAATAGGTCTGTGCAATATCCAAGTGTGCCCAGGCAACGTCCCCTTCATCATGGATGGTTTCTGCCAGGGCCATACATTTATGAAAATATGCCAGTGCTCTTTCCGGCTGGCCCTTTTTATTGTAATCCTCTCCCGTATTCAGCAGGATGACGGCAACCATGCCTGAATCTCTGAATGACTCCATAATAGGTAACGCCACCTTATTATAGGCTATGGCAGAGTCATATAGTCCGATATGCTTGAATGCCTCCGATAAATTGATAAGCAGGATGGCCGTTTGGTACCTGTCACCAATCTTTTTCGCTATGGAGAAAGAAGCAAGCAGATATTCCTTTGCTTTATCATAATTAACCATACCCGTATATACATTAGCCATATTCGCGTAAAGATTCCCTGTCAGCGCCACCATGCCTGATTTTTCACTGATCCGCAGCGCCTGCAGATCACAGTTGAGCGCCTCCGGGAATTCTTCCTTCATATTATAGCCAACTCCCTTACCAAGAAGGGCCAGGGCCATTCCTTTTTGGTACTGTATCTTCCCCGCCAATTCCATAGCCTTATCACTCATCAGCATCACGCTGTCAGCATTCTTATCCCAATAGAAGGAGGAAATAGAATAATAGAGCAGGGCTTTACCCGTATCCGTACTTTCGGAATCTAATTTCTTAAAGAGATTCTCAATGGTTTGGGATTGTGCCCTGCCAATAAAAGAGGTGGCCAACAGCAAGACCGGAATCAAGATAAAATTTTTCATATATACAGGATATTAAAGCCCCGGGGCGGGTCTGCTAATTCGCAATCAATCATTGTATTGGGCCGGCAGAGATAAATAGAACCGGCTGCCCTGCCCCCACTGACTCTCGATACGGAACCGGCCTTTATTTTTTTCGACAAATTCCCTGCACAGCAGCAGGCCCAGTCCTGTCCCCTTCTCGGAGGAAGTACCGAAGGTGGTAATGCTTTCACTTTTATTTATTTTCAACAACACCTCCTCCTTTATTCCGGTGCCGGTGTCCGCTACGCATATTTCGACAAGCTCTTTCGAGATCGCCCCCTGCTCCACCGTGATCGTATCGCCGGGCCTGCAAAATTTTATGGCATTGCTAACCAGGTTGCGGATCACCACCTGCATCATATCCTTGTCGGCGCAGACGCTGAGACCTTTATCCAGCTTATTCACCGTCTCTATTTTTTTATCCGCGGCCTGTCGGGCAAATAATGTAAGTACAGACTCCGAGAGCTCTTCTACATTTAATTGGGAAGGCTGAACATTGATCCCTTCCATTTGGTTACGCGCCCAGTAAAGCAGGTTATTGACCAGGTCAGCCGTATAATGTACATTGTTCTTCAGGCTGTTGATCGTCTTTGCGATTTCCACCTCGGATAAAGATTTCTCCTTCAAAAAGTCCAGCAGGGCTTTTAGGGAATTCAGCGGTCCGCTCAGATCATGGGCGATGATAGAAAACAGCTGGTCTTTTTGCTGATTGCTTCCTCTAAGCTGCGCAGCCTGCTGCTCTATTTCTGCTTTCTGCAGGGCAATCTCGTTATTCTTGACCTCAAGCCTGAGATTGCTTTTTTGCTTAAGGGCCCTGCTCCTGTATAAGATCAGAGCGATGGCGCCCAGGAACAAAGCGGCGAGGACGGTAATCGATACCTCCAATTGTAAACTTTTCAGGTGCTGGCTATGTAATAAGTTTTCGCTGGCTTGTTGCGCCTTCAGTACCCCCTCCTTCTTCTCATAAACATATTTCGTCTCCTGCTCAACTATTTTTTTCCTGGAGTCCTCATTATAGAGGCTATCGGAATAGTCTTTATACAGTTTGAAGTATTTCAGACTGTTGCGATAATCTCCTTTTCGTTCATATAGATGAGTGAGGTGTTCACCGGCATCGACGATCCCGGCCTTATTTTTTGTTTCCCGGGCCAGCGAAAGGCTTTCCAGGGCATAGGTCAGCGCGGTATCGATCTCGCCGAGTCCCCGGTAAGCCTCCACCAGGCTGGTTCCTGTTTCCATTCTGCCCAGCTTGTCGCCGGTATGCTGGTAATACTGCAGGGCCGGGAGCAAATACCCCAGAGCTTCCTTATATAGGCCCTTTCTACAGAGCGCATATCCTATATCAGCCCGTGTAAAAGCTATGGCTTCCTGGCTCTTCAAAGCGCTGGCAATCCGCAGCGCCTGCCGGTAAAAGAGCAGGGTCTCATCGAAATTATCCTGTACGAAATACAATACCCCTATATCCGTCAGCACATAGGCCATTCCCAGGCTATCCCCGGCTTCTTTGATAATCCGGTAAGCTTGTTCATAATTAGCCCGGGCCTTGTCATACTCCTGAGCATCCAGGTAATACCTGCCGATATCCATGAGAACAGAGGAAGCCCTGTCCCGATCCTTTATCTTTTCGGCCAGGGACAGGGCTTGCTGATAATAAGACAGCATTTGTGGATAATCCCCCATCAAAGAATAATAATTCCCTTCTGAGCTGAGGCATCTGGTCAGACCCTGCTCGTAATGGACCGTTTCGGCATATCCATAAGCTTTTTGGGCATAGAACAGCAGACTATCCGCATTCACCGAATAAAAAGCATTGGCAAACCGGATCAGCAAGCGGATATATCCCGTGTCCCGCTCAAATCCTTTTATCTTTTGTTTTTCGGCCAGGAGAGGGCGGTAATTCTCTAATTCGGTGGATTGGGCCAAAGGCTTGTGAATACCCATTAGCAACAGGAACAGAATGCCCATCAGGGTTTTCATATGGAGATTCGGGGGTTTAGGGGTCATGGTTGTAACAGCTGCACTATCCCCGCTACAAGTATTCCACAGGATACCGGAACAAAACGGGGCCATTGTTCATGTACGAATATAATCCGGACCCTCCTCATTCCTTGTAGTAATCCGCTTAAAAGGCAGCGACAGGATAGAACGATTACTACAATATCCAAATAAAATCTATTATATCTTGCTGAAAATTCATAACCGGAATGAGCACCCTGTAAAATATCCGTATACTGAATGAAAGAAAAAAGAATATTGGTAGCAGATGACCATACGATTGTCAGATCAGGCATTAAATTCGTTATAAAAGATGTATTCCCATTCGCGGTGGTCGATGAAGCGCGTAATGCCAATGAAGTCGAGACATTCGTCCGAAACAAAGATTACAACCTGATCATACTGGATATTAAAATGCCGGAAACCGATCCCATTGCCCTCGTCAATTCTCTCTTCGCCCATAAAGAGGGAAGCAGGGTCCTCATATTCAGCGTCAATCCGGATGAATTATACGCAAAGAAATTTTTAAAGCTCGGGGCCCTGGGATACCTGAATAAACAATGCAGCACGGAAGAAGTAAAAAAAGCGATCTATGATGTTCTCCATGGCACTTTATATACCAGTCAAAAGGTAAAAGAGCATTTCCTCCACGATCTGAAGTCAAAAAAAATGGATAACCCATTTGAAAAGCTTTCGGACAAAGAACTGTTGATCGCGAAATATTACCTGAAGGGGTATACCCATACAGAAATTAAAAAGATGCTCAAATTGCACTCCTCGACGATCGGTACCCTGAAGACCCGGTTGTTCGGAAAGCTAAGAATAAAAAGCCTGATCGATCTTACTGAATTAGCCAGGTTGTATAAACCAGAACGTTCTGATCTCCGAAATTGAGAGAAAACAATCTAAAAATTCTGCGCCCATGAGCTTTATCGAAATCCTTGTGAAAGGGTTACTCCGAAAATCTGTTATCGTCCATAAAGAGAAAATTTCCAAAAGCGTATATCATATCCGCATTCAATGCAAAAGTCTTAAGAAGGTCACTTACAAACCGGGGTATTTTATCCAGGTATTCTGTGGAATAAGCAAGGACAGAGCCAGTCGTGAAAAAAACAGGAGTTATTCAGTGTGGAATTTCAACCGACCTGACCAGACTATCGATATAGCCGTAGACACCCATTCCGGCGGTCCCGGAGCCAACTGGGCCAAGCTATGCCGGACAGGCGATGCCGTCTACATCCGCTGGCAAAAGAGCAAGTTTGTCATCGATCACACAGGTGATCATTATCTCCTCATCGGGGATCTTTCTACACTCGCACATTTTTATGAAATAAGCCGCCACCTGCCGGCAGATAAAAATGTCGACAGCTTTATTTATTCCGGAAGCCATAGTGATCTTTTCCCGGATATAGACGGCCGGATACCGTTAAACTTTCATGAGCTACCTGCCAATCCAACGGATGCCATTATCGAAAAACTATCCGCCTTTTTTCTGCGGCCGACCGATAAGCACATCGCCTATGTCGCAGGAGACAGTCGAATATGCCTTTCCGTCAACCAGCACTTCCGACAGGAGATCCAGAAAGACAAGGAGCAGATAAAACTAAAGCCTTTCTGGAACCCCATTGTGCGCGGGTTAGATTGATCAGTAAAATATTGTAAAATCAGGAATTGACTATTCCCTTAGGCAGGGTAAAAGAGAAAATGCTACCCTTTCCCGGTTCGCTATGTATATTCAGACGCCCCCCATTCCTGGAAAGGAATTCCTTACACAACATAAGTCCCAGCCCTGTTCCCGACTCATTGGCCGTGCCCGGAGTCGTGTAATGAACGTCCTCGATCAGTTGTTGCAGGGTTTCCGGCCTGATGCCGACGCCGGTATCTTCCACAAAGATCTCGATATAGGACGATTCCTCCCTGGCATCCAGGGTGATCGTGCCCTCCTCTGGCGTAAATTTAATAGCATTGGAGATCAGGTTGCGCAATACAAGGTTCACCATCTCCTTATCTCCGCTTATATAGGCCGGCTTTTCAATCCGGCTCCTGATATGAATACGCTTCGCCATCACCTGTAAATGCAGGAACTGCAGCACCTCCGTAATGATCTTTGATATTTCAATTACCTGCGGCTCTACGCATTCCTCCTGCATCTGGCTTTTGACCCAATGTAATAAATTTTCCATTTGCCCGCAGGTAGAGCTAATGTCTTTCACCACATCGGGAAGAAGTGTCTTTATCTCGTCTCCCGGCAGATCATAACGCTGCATATTTTTGAAAAGGGCATGCAAGGCATGCACCGGGCCACGAAGGTCGTGGGCGACAACAGAAAACAACTTATTCTTTAAATAATTCAGCTCTACAAGATCCTTTTTTTGTAACTGGATTTTTCCATTACTCCGGCGCAATTGCCGGTTCTTATTTAAGATCTGTAACTGGTGCCGGACATTTTCATTCCTGATCAGGAACAGTCCGTAAAAAATAAAAAAGATCGCCAGTAAATGGCTCGACTGGTATAAAGAATAATTGACCGTCTCCAGTTTGTATTCGCAATCGTTCCAGATCGCATGAGCCAGGAAATAGCAGGTCATGGATAAGGAAAAAGAAAAGATAATATTATAAATGCTTTGGAGAAAGAATACAGACACCACCCCAAAGGCTATGAAGAAAAAGTCTGTGCCGATATCCATCTTCAGGGCATATATCCAGGTGATCAGCAAGGGATATAAGGTAAAAAAACACATCCGCGCCAGTTCATATTTGCGAAAACTATTGCAGATCAGCGCGGTGAGACTGATCAACGCCGGAATGAAAGCTACCCACCAGGCAAAAGCGGACAAGAAATATCCTTTGCTCCAACCCATAATGGGGATCGCAACACCTATAAGAAGGCCAAAGAAATTCATCAGGTTGAATATCCCCAGCTTTCGTTTTTCATGACCATTCAAAGAAGGGCTATATCCAAAATTTCTCAACTTCAAATGAAAACGAAAAAAACCTTTCATTACTCCGTTCATGTGACCGACACCTTTTATTGTGTGCTAACGCCATCATTCCTTTTTTTATTTAGGAAAATTGTGTTTTTTATCAACATGAAATACAGTTAGAAGACCCGCTACAAAATGGTAAATCGATTACTACATGTCGTTTGTAAATTATGTCGTATGTTACAGATTTCGTTGGGGAGGATCGACGCCCAACAGGTGTTTTACAAAGAAGTCCTTTCTTTTTATCCGTCCGTAAGGCCCGCCATCGGTATGATCCATGCCTGGCAGCGGCAGGAATTCGAATACCTTACCGGCTTTTATCAGGGCATCGGCCACGCGATACGTAGATTCAGGCGGAACATTGTTATCACCCTCGCCTACCATCAGCAGCAGATCGCCGTGCAGCTTCCAGGCATTGGTGACATTGGATTGCTCATCATAGTGTTTGCCTACCGGATAGCCCATCCATTGCTCATTCCACCATTGCTTGTCGATGCGGTTATCATGACAGCCGCAGGAAGAGACAGCCGCCTTATAGAACTCACCATGGAATAATAAACCTCCCAGCGAATTCTGGCCGCCGGCAGAAGTGCCATATAGCCCCACCCTGGAACTGTCTACATAAGGATATCTGGCCGCCAGCGCCTTGATCCACAGGATCCGGTCGGGGAATCCCGCATCGGCCAGGTTCTTCCAGCAGACATCGTGAAAAGCCTTGGAGCGGTTGGCCGTCCCCATACCGTCTATCTGCACGACGATGAAACCCAGCTGTGCGATGCTCTGCATCTCGCCGGTACGGCTGGTGAAATCCTTCGGTACAAAAGAAGCCTGAGGCCCTGCGTAAATATTTTCTACGACCGGATACCTTTTAGTGGAATCGAAGTCGGCAGGACGGCAGATCACTCCCCAGATATCCGTTACTCCATCCCGGCCTTTGGCATGGAAGGGCTCGGGCAGACGAAGACCGGAAGCCAGATAAGCAGAGGCATCGGCCCTTTCCACTTCCAGGATCTTTTTACCGTCAGAAGTCCGGTGCAGTTCCGTGATGGTAGGGACATTGATCTCCGAATACGCATCGAGATAATATTTCTTATCCGGGGAGAAGCTGACGATATGATTGGCCCTGGCTTCCGTCAGGTTTACTAAATGCTGCCCGTCGAAGCCGATTCTATAATAATGGATATAATAAGGATCCTCTCCGGGATTCATCCCGCTGGCGGAGAACCATATTTCTCTTTTCTTGGCGTCGATGCTGTCGATATCGCGCACGATCCATTGCCCGCGGGTAATTTGCTGTTCCTTCCCTGAGATAGCATCCACCCGGTAAAGATGCCGCCAGCCGTCTTTCTCGGAGGTAAGCAGCAGCTCATGGGTCTCGGGTAAGTAATGGGTAAAGAGCCTGGACTCATAAATGAAGGTATTCGTCTGCTCATCCAGGATCGTACGGGTGGCAGCCGTTGTGGCGTCCACCTCGATGATCCGGAAACGCTGGTGGCCTCTGTCCACCTTCTCGTAGGTAAAATAGCGGCTATCCTTGTTGCGCCAGTGCAATTGCGGCGATGCAAAGAAATCAATGAGGGGCGTATTTACTTTGGTCGTCTTTTGCCCTGCCACCGTGAACAGGAACATTTCATAGGAGGTGAAGGGGTCTCCCGGTTGCTTATAGGGATGCTGACGCAACTGTCCCCGCATAGTCCCTCCCACAGAAGACAGCACGTAATAGACGGCGGAATCCTCCACGGGATGGATATGATAGCCCACTACATATTTGCTGTCCGGTGACCAGGCCAGCTCGCCGTAAGGCCGGCTGGTATCTCCGTCTGTTGTGAATTGAATGGGCGTTCCGCCCCCACCCGCCGGCCGGACAAAGACATTCCCGTCTTTAACATAGGCCACGAATTGCCGGTCCGGGGAAAGGGAGTCCGTTGAAAAAGATTCCCATCGCGCCCAGGGCTCTGCAAACCCACGGGAACGAATGGTATCCTTCGGCAGGCTGTCAACCGGCATTTTTTGCCGGGTGCCCTTGGTTATATCCACATAGATATATTCCGGCACGCTGTCTTTGAGAATATTCTTATACCAGAAGCCGGTACCGTTCTGCCGCCAGTGGGCACGCACGGTAGCTTTGTAAATCGACTTGGGAGCCAGGCTATCCAGCACCCTGGCTTTGCGGTAACGCTCAAGGATCTCCGCCTTCGTAGGTTGATACGCAGGAAGGGGAACCTGCTGGGCCTGCAGGCTTGTAGAATCTTTCACTTTTAACAATTTCACACCGTGGGGCGGGATCAGCTCACTATAGCTGGTATTGAAAATCCCCAGATCCTTCTGAGACCACAGATCCCGGGCACTGATCCTATCCGGCAGGTTCAACTCTTTAAAATTCACGGAGATCTTTTGATACGTCGTATCCATATTGAACAGGCCGATAGCTTTCGTACCGTCTTCCAGCTCTTTAACCCAGACCTGGTACCCGTCTTTCCGGATCACCTGCATTGCCTGCCGGCCCATGGGGTCCTGGTCGATGGCCAGCACCTCGTCATTGGTGAGCAGGTTCAGGGTGAACGGATCCAACCGGCTGATATCACAACCGATCAGGAGCGGAGCCGCCAGCAGCGACCACAAGCTGACATGCGTATATTGCTCATCCGGAGTCAGCCGGGAAGGGTGCAGGTTCTCGCCCCACCCTACCTGTCCGACAATCATCATATCCGGATCATTCCAGTTACCGGGTTTTGCATACGGATACAGCTCGTTTTGATGAAAACCGATTCCAGTCATGCTTTGCCAGGTATCTTCTATATCTTCCGTCGTCCGCCAGCTTTGTCCGTCCACGGCAGCGCCCCATTTCCAGACATCCTTCATCCCATACTGGCACAGGCTGTAGACGATACTTCTCTTACGGGCAAGCAATGCCTTTTGCATAAGGCTGTAGGGCTTTATGTAAGCCGCCAGGGTCGTGTCGTCCTTCACGATGCCGTCATAGCTGCACCAATCGTATTTCAGGTAGTCGACGCCCCAGGTGGCATAACTGTTCGCGTCTTTTTCTTCATTCAGCCAGGAACCCAGGTAGCCGCCGCAGGTCCTGGGGCCGGGGGAAGAATAAATGCCGAATTTCAGTCCCTGATCGTGCAGCCAGTCTCCCAGGGTCTTCATACCGGGGAACTTTTCGTTGGGTATGATGGTACTGTCGGCATTTCGTTGAGGCGCCTGCCAGCCATCATCTATATTAATGTAAGTCCACCCATGGTCTATGAGGCCTTTGTCTATCAGCGCCTGGGCAGAGGACCGTACCTTCTCATCGCTTACGCTCAAACCCCAGCAATTCCAACTATTCCATCCCATGGGCGGCGTAAGAGCTAAGGCATCTCCTACTTTCACCAGCAACGTTGACGCGGCCTTGCCTGCTGTATTGGTAGCGGAGATCTGCAACGTATATGTTCCTTTATTATCCAGTACACCTTTTAAGATGCCGGTATTCTTATCCAGTTCCAGTCCGGCGGGAAGGTTGACAACGCTATAGGTAAGCGGTCTTCTGCCGGTAGCGGCAATTTTGAATAAAAAGGGAGAGCCAGGCCTTACCCCGAATACTTTCGCGCTATTGATGCGGGGGCTTTCAGCAGGAGCGGGCGTCAGCAGGTAAGGAACGATCTGCCGGCCGGAGATGGACAGGCCTGTCCCCTCCTCGGTAAAGGTATAGCTGTATTCGATCCCCGCCCTGGAAGGAAGGGTGATCGCAAAACTCTTTTTATCGTGAGGCTGTAACTGAACAGGTAGCGTCTTCCGGCTAAGCTCTTTTCCGGCGGCTGCATCGTATACTTTCCATGTGAACATCCCTTTCACTACCGTATTGAAGGAGTTAGCTATCGTGATCGGAGCTTCGGTCTTTTGATCCGGCCGGTATTTATTATTTTCAGCAGGGCTATTCAGGGTAAGCCCATCCGTCCTTTCCAGCATATCCAGGTAGGGATGGCCCATAAAAATGCCGCCAGTGCCTCCGCCGTCATAATCTTTAACGGCGATCACATTGTCTTCATCCCATTTAATGGCCGGGTCCTTCATGGAAATATGGTATTCCCTTACGGCAGGCCATTTACTGATATAACCGGCTGCATCCTCCGGGAAAGAGCCGATCTTTCCGATCCGGGTCCCGTTCAGCCAGGTCTCATCCACGTCATTGACATGTGCCAGGAAAATACGCAGGCTGTCCTTCCAATGACCATTGGCCCGCAAGGAAGAAGGGATCCTGACATGTATCCGATACCAGGCATAGCCATGATAATCCGGATATCCCTGTGCCTGCCATACTTCATTGGTCCTGATCTCCTTCCATTGGCTGTCATCGAACGAAGGCGTCTTCCAGGCAGCATTATTGCCGGTCGAGAATTTAGCGACCGGCAGGGGGACTGCATCCGGGTGCTGTGCCAGACAATCGATAAAAGACAGGGATAACAGACTGATTAACAATAACGGCGTTCTCATCAATGAAGAAGTTAGTGTGTGTAACAATAAATCAGTCTAAAATTAAGGTACAAAGGGGGAGCCGGGTAAGCGGGATTTGACCGTCTATAGTCATAGTTTAACCAATTTTCCGCCTCTCATGACAAGTCCGAAAGCCGCGATTGTAGTTATTCGTCCCTTATCGGTGCACTGAGATTGTGCATAAAGGTTAGTAGACAATATCGGATGACTATAGGTTAAAATAAGGCCATAGAGAGACCTTTTATAATATTATTTTTAAATGTATTATTAACATTTAAAAACTAACCAAATGAAAAGAGCACTCTTCTCTTTACTGCTCATGATGAGCGTTCACGGCCTATGGGCCGCCAAGACAGTGTACATCCCAACCAACTGGGCCAGTGACACTTACCTTAAGAACTGGTCTAACAGCCGATTGTATCAATCGGCTAATTTCGCCGTCTTCTGGGGAGCCGACGCCGGTACCAACCCTGCGGGATATACCGGCACGAATGCCAGTCTGAAATTCAACCCAGCGCTGATCTGCGATACGCTGGAAAAGATCTACACGAAATACATCACCACCATCGGCTTCTGCTCGGACGCCGCTACCACCAACCTGGGGAAATATAAAATCATCATTGTAATGACAAACACCTGGGGCACAGGAGGCCCCAATGATTTTGCCGTTGCCACCAGTTTCGATAATATCATCGGTGGTATGTTCGTGGATGCGAGCGCCACCCTGGACGGGGGCGCAACCAGTCATGAATTTACGCATACCCTTCAGTTCATGCAAGCCATCCAGGAGAATCCCAACAGCGGCGGAGCCTTCCAGAATAACGATCTCTGCGGCTTCTTCTTTGAAACACATGCTAATTTCATGCGTGCCCAGATGTATCCGCAAGACTGTATCGTTGACCTGCCAAGGTGGATAGGAACCGGGATGTTCCATTGGAGCAGCACCCGGCATCATTATGATGCCTTCGATCTTTTGTTCTATATGCAGCAGGTGGATGGGATTACCATGGTCAACCGTCTCTGGAAAGAATCCATAGCGAATGAGCATCCGCTAATGACTTATAAAAGGCTGAAAGGCTGGACCCAGGCGCAGTTGAACAGTTTTATCTACGATTATGCCAAGCGGCAGGTGACATTCGATTATACCGCCAATAATTATGGCAATATCATGCGGGGGGAAAGAGACCGCATAAGGGCCCAGGAGCCGGATAATGTATGGCGGCCCTATACCATCCTGAAGCAGGTAGATTCTGCCACAAACAGGTATATCGTACCGGATGCTTTCGCACCGCAGGATTACGGATTTAACGTCATTCCCTTATACACTAGCTGTTCCAGCAAGAGCGTTACGGTGAAATTCAAAGGTCATACCGAAGTGAACAGCACGGCAGGCTGGAATTATGGGTTCGTATCTACCAACAGCGACGGTACAGTCTCCCGTTACGGCACGGTCAATACCGCCAATGAAAGTGAGATAAGCTTTCAGCTAAACAGCGGAGAGGCGCAAATGTACCTGGTAGTGATCGGAGCTCCGACCACCCATACCTCTTATGTCTGGGAAGCCGGCTGGCCCAGGATTAAACGATATCCGTATGAGCTTCGGATCGCCAATGCCGTTCCGGAAGGTTTCCAGTCCGGCTACCGGTCCTCTTTCAAAACCAGCGGCAGCGTCCATGCCAATGGAGGCGGCTGGGTGGCGTCTACGGCTACGGTAGCGTCTACTGCTTATGTCGGTCCCAAGGCTTTGGTAATGGGAAGTTCCAATATTACGGGTACTGCCCGGATCGACGGTACCGCATGGGTAGATAATGCTACGGTAAGCAATAGCGTCATTATCAACGGCAATGCGATGGTGAACGGCGGTACTTATACCGGCTCGCCCACCATTACGGATAATGTTGTCTTAAATAGTACCATCGTTTCAGGAACCGCCACTTTTAAAGGGGATGCGCTGGAATTTGGGGGCACTTTCGGCAATGCTGTCGTCGTAGGCGGCGATGCGGAAATAGTTAGCTGCTCCGCAGGAGTCTATCTGCAAACACCCGATCCGCACACAGGCAATCAAAGAACAGATTGTGATGGCAAAGGGGCTACCGATCCGACCAACATTGATGTAAATGCTACTTATTCGAATTTCACGGCCGCACAAATGGCTTTCTCTACCACCATCGGATGTTCCGTAGCAAGCGTCGCTCCGGTAGCCGGCGTCGTGTATAAAATAACCAATAAGAACAGCGGCAAAAGTTTCTGTATCCAGGGGGTATCTACCGCCAATAGCGCCCTGCTCACGCAGTATACCTACCAGGGTGGAACCCACCAGCAGTTTAAAGTGGACACGGCAGGAGGC
Source organism: Puia sp. (assembly GCA_035555335.1). Lineage (GTDB taxonomy): Bacteria > Bacteroidota > Bacteroidia > Chitinophagales > Chitinophagaceae > Puia. Next base: position 133,792 of record DATMGS010000021.1, on the reverse strand, counting down.
GGCAGTTATTTCAAGTTATCGCCAATGCATGTCACCGGTAAAGTGCTGGACGTAAATGGCAAATCAACGGCCGACGGCGCCAGTATCATTCAATATACCTGGACCAGCACTTCCACTAACCAGCAATGGACCTTCGTCGATGCCGGTTCGGGATATTTTAATATCAAGTCCCGCTCGAGCGGCAAATGCATGGGCGTAAGCGGATCGAGCCTGAACGACGACGCGGCGATCCAGCAATTTACCTGCAGCACCACTGACGCCAGCCAGCTTTTCTCTTTTACGGATATTACGACGATCACCGCGTCCGCTAATAGCCGGGAATTAACCGCGGTTCCGGCAACTTTAAAGCCTGCCGGCCTGTATGTTTATCCCAATCCTGCCAAGTCAGCCGCTACGGTAGAGTTAAGCGGATTCAAAGCAGAGGACAACGTCACCTTATATCTGTATAATGTCAGTTCCGGTAAGATGATGATGACCCATGATCTGGGAAATAACCGAAAATTAACCTTACGCCTGGATACGCTACATATGCTTCCGGGTGTCTATTTAATTAAAGCTTCCAGCAACAGCCAGGTCCTCACTCAAAAATTACTGATCTTAAAGTAATAAAATAGCAGAAAAGAAAATGGCCCGCCGGAAGCGGGCCATTTTCTTTTCTGCTAATAATTCTCAATTACAGTTCGAATAGTACACTAAAACGCAAAGTATTGGATAACGGATTCCGATTCACGCCCTGTCCCGATGGAGCGAGGTAAGAAAAATCAAATCCCCATTCGCTAACCTTTAATCCCAGACCGGCAGAGAAAAACTTCAAATCCCCGGCCTCTTTTGTTTCCCAATGATATCCCGCACGGGCAAAGAACTGGTTCCTGTAATTATATTCCATACCGGCAGCAGCCTGAAAATCCTTATTACCAAAGGACTTACCCATACCGCTAAGCACGCTGCGATGGTAATAGTCAGCGCCCCCGTTGGTAGAATCATAAGCAGGCACCAGCAAATGATTCACATCCACAGCCAGGGTAAGCTTGTTATCTTCTTCCACTACCCAGGTATAAGCGCCCCCCATACAGAGGTTGGCAGGTAAGAAAGACTTATTCGTATTATCGTTGGTATAGCCGATCCTGGATCCCAGGTTGGAAATCGTCAACCCCGCAGCGGCCCCCTGCCCTTTCGAATCCTTGTGCTGGTAAAACAAAGACAGGTCGGCCGCGAAAGCTGTGCCCGTCTTATACTCTTTACCGCCCACGCTTCCCTGGATCAAAGAGGAATTGATATAGCGAAAGGTAAGGCCCAGGCCAAAGTGTTCATCCAGCTTACGGGCATACCCGCCTTCGATGGAATACTCCCGGGGCCGTTGGGAGCCCAGGATCGTCGTACCATCATTGGTAAAATTGATGTTGCCCATGTTGAAATACCGGAGCCCACCTGAGACGGCTTCATTTTTACCCAGCTTATAATATCCGGCCAGGGATGTCATGGACACGCCGTCTGCTACATCTTTCAGCCAGGGAATATAATTGGCGCCGATAGCAAATTTGGAATCTGCAAAGGCCGTCTTAGCCTGGTTCCTGAAAATGGCATTCGCATCGGGAGAAACGGCAACGCCCACATCCCCCATCCCTCCGCTACGCGAATCCGGGGAAATCTGTAGAAAGGGCACGCTGCTAGTCACCACATTTACGGGAGCGCTGCTCTGCGCCAGAAGGCCCTCCTGTTGTAGCATCAAAACAAAGACGCCTATAACGATGTCTCTCAATAATTTATTGATCATAATAGAAAGATGAAGGATGATTAATGAGTCACCACCATTTTTAATTTATAGCTATCCCCATTGTTGGTATCGATGACCCTGACGAAATAGGCCCCTGCGCTCAGACTTTTTACGGAGAAAGAAGCCGTAACAGAACCAGCCTCCAGCTGTCTTGTCAAAACCATCCTTCCTTTTTCGTCGAAGACGGCCAATACCCCACCGGTGATTATCGGGTAATTCACCACTACCTGATCGGAAGCCGGAACAGGATACAAGGTAAGGGTCGATGCAGCGGAGGAACTGCCATTGGTCGCCGTCGCTTTGTTGACGGTGACATTCACCGTATCCATACCATTCGTCCCCTGCCCGTCCGTTGCCGTCAATACAAACCGGTAGGTTCCCGCTACCAGATTATCCATTTCACAGGTCACGCTATACGGGCTAACAATAAGAGCGGAAGAGGGTCCGGAAATTTGTGTCCAGCTTATAGCCTGCACACTGCCGTTCGTCTCGTAGGCCCATCCTGACAGGATGGTATAATTGACAGGCAGCGTGATTGTTTTATCCGCTCCGGCATCAACTACCGGAAAGACATCCGGTGTCTGGATTGTTAAGGTTCCTATCGTGTCCGTCGCCAGCGACGCTTTCCAGAGACCTCTCCCAAAAGTAGAGACCCTTATTTCGTTGCCGGGTTTGTAAATATGAATATCCGATACCGGCGCATAGGCCAGCCCGCTGTAGTCGGCTACCCAGGAAGAAAGGCTGTCATTCTTATGGTATACCCCGATGTCGCAACCCACATATATTTCGTTAAAGCGGGAGCCCGGAACATACTGCACTACATTACAAGGAATATTGGGCAGACCGGTGGAAATATTGGTCCAGGTAGCGCCGCCGTCTATCGTTTGATATATTTTTTCACCCGCCGTATAGCCGGAAAAGGTCACCCATGCTTTGAGGGGGTTCTTTTCAGAGACGGCTACCCGGGTAATCGCCTGGGAGGGCAGTCCTGCTGTACTATTTGTCCAGGTAGTGCCGCCGTCCTGTGTAACGTATAGTTCGGAGTACCGGGCCGCATAGACCACCTTCGTATTGGAAGGAGCGACTTTGACATCTACCATAGAGCCTGAGCCGGGGATAGCGCCTACCTGAGTCCAGGAGTTGCCCTGACTGGTCGACTTGTACACCTGGTCATAACCTACCCAAATGGTATTGGCCGAAGCGGGATCCTGGCTCCAGGGCGTATTCCATCCCCCGCTCAGTCCCGCCAGCCCTGTATTATTGGCCAGGTAGGTCCAGTTCACTCCCCCATCCGTACTCCTGCAAAGGCCACCCAGGTATAATTCGCCATACATGACCTTGTTATTGGTGCGGTCTACAAAACCCTGCATCCCGTCGCCCCCCAGCGTATTATTATAAGAGCCATCCGTCCATACCAGGGTGGCGCCATCCTGGTGGCCGGAGATCATAATTTCAGGGTCGGTAGCCGACATGCCGAAACCATAGATCTGGTTGACACTGATATTATTCTGGTTGAGAGATGTCCAGCAGCCGCTGGTATTCGTCGTCCTATACACACCGCCATCGTTGGCAGCAAAGGCATTGGTAGAACTGCCGGGCACCCATTCCATATAATGAATATCCCAATGCATTTGCAGGGTGGCATCCAGACAATCCTTATTAGCCTGCACCCAGGTGACTCCCCCATCCTTGGACAGGTAGCTTATTACACCGTTGGCAAGTATGTAATTGTAGTTTACCGAGCTCACGGAAAGCCCCATGTCATAATAAGCCTGGTTGTTACCAGAGAAGCTTGCATCATAGCCCAATATATTGGGGGTGGAGGCACGCAGGGAATAACTGGCGCCGGAATCCGTAGAACAATAAAATCCTTTCATATCCCCGGCGCCATTTGTAATTAACGCATACACATAACTGGTTTGATTAGCCGTTACCGCTATGGATATGCGGCCAATGTCACTCGTTGGTACCCCATTGGAAATCATGGAAAAAGTAGCGCCTCCATCCACGGAACGGAATAGGGCATTGCTACCCGCATACACGATATTCGGATTATCAGGCTTGAATTCAGCGTCCCTGAATACACTGCCATCAGCATATACCAGCGTAAAGGTCGCTCCGGCATCGGTGCTTCGGTAGATCCCGCTGGTGCCTGCCACCATAACGATGTTCGGGTTGGTAGGATTTACGATTACCCTGCTGAGCAGGACCAGCTGACCTTCGGTAAAGGTGAGACCGGTGGTGGACCAGGTCGTTCCGCCATCGGTAGTCTTTAACAGGCCGATGCTCTTGGTAGCGCCTGCATCTCCATCTCCTGTCGCCAGGTACATGACGGAAGTGTTCGTGGGATCTATGGCCAGGTCGGAACAGCCCACGGAGGGTAAAAAGTCCGTGTTGGTCGTCCAGGTGCTGCCGCCATCGGTGGATTTCCATAAACCGCCTGCGGGGGCGCCTGCGTATATAACATTCGAATTGGAAGGATCGAAACGAATGAAATTCATACGGCCGGCATTGCGTCCGCTGGTATTGGTGCCAGGAGGGCCTACGAAAGTCCATGTTCCTGCCTTAGTAACCGTATAGCCATCGGTCACCACACGACCTCTTACTTTCCCGGCTTCATCATATTTTTTGAAGTTCGCATACGTTTGGGTAAGCAGCGACAGGTCGCCGCTCGGGTACACCCTTGGCATTACAAAGTCTTCCCATCTCTTGAATTGTATGTACTCGTTATCACGCTCATTCTCTTCCTCTTTTTCTTCAAATTTCTCGTTCTCCCCGCTCTTTTTTTTAAAGGTCTCCATTTTTGCGGGGAGTCTTTCATTGCCATGCTTATTTTGCCAGTCGGTCTCAAAAGCCGCTTTTATATCGTAAAAATTTTTAAACCGGGTATCTGCCAAAATTTTGAAGCTCTGGGCGCTCGATTGCTTTGCTGCCGATAACAACAACAAGAGGAACGCCAGGTTTCTATATGGGGAAATAGTAAATCGCATATTCTTTTATTTTTGCCTGCGTCAAACAGGGTGCCGGAAATGGCGTCTTAAATTAATGACCGGATGGTATTTTTGCCCTGGTCGTCCTTAACGACATCTTTAATAACAGTGGGAGTCTGAGATTGGCCGTGCAGAAAAGTAATTAATAGCCAAAGCAAGCAATCTTTTGTTGAGATACTTCATGGTGTTAGTTTTGGTTGTTTAGTAAGCTGAACTATTTTTGTTATCTGTCTATTTGACAATTAAATGTACTCAGACAACCAAACATACCGTTCACACATTTTATGATTATATAACCAAATTTTAACCTGCTCACTTCCCGCGGGACAGATTACTACAAACAGCAAGGCCCGTACGTATCCGCACGGGCCTGACATCAAACGTTTTAACCTATCGTTTACCGTTTATCCTTCAACCGTAATACGTTGACGGAATAGGGGGGCAGGTTCAACTGAAATTCGTTGGAAGCATTGTGTACTAAGGAGTTGGCAGGCACGGTGGCCGTAGGATGCTCGAATGAGTTTTCCGATTTTTCTCCCCCGGCTGCCAGGGTCGTCAGCAGCGCCTCTTTATCGATGAGCGGGTTGCCGGCTATCTGCAGGGTCGTGTTACAATCTGCGCCGGTGGCATTGACCATTTTAATAAGCAGGTCACCGGTCTTTTCATCCCGTCCGGAGATAGCAAAAACTTTATCCGGCTCTTTATACTCCATTAACAGCTTTTCGTCCAGGTAACAAGCCACTTTATCCGCCTGCACTTCCAATCGGATAGAATACCAGCGATCTTTTACAATCGGCTGATTCAACGGTCGCTGATCGGTAAGGTCCGATACTTCATAGCCGCCGGAAACGCTCTCAAAAACGCAATGACTGTTCACATAAGATCCGATATGCGCCCGCAGGTAATTATTACTGTCCTTTATGGCAAAGGGTATAATAAACGCATTATAGCCATCCGTCTTACGGGCTTTCAGTGTAAGCGTATAGGTATCGAATACACTGTCTTTCAATACGACCAGCAACTGCGCTCCTGCTGCAGTCTGCCGGATGGAGCTATCCCCCTTCTTCCAGTCGCCCCGGATGGGCTGCCAGTCGGAGCCTCTGTTGCCGAAATCAGACTTATAGAGGATTTTTCCGTTCTTCTCCACCTGGATATCTTTGTATTCACTTTGCGTATCCCAGGTACCCAGGCCGATCCCACCGGAAAACTGATTGGTTTTCTCAGCCGGCGGCAGCACCTGTACGGTGGTCGCCAGGTTTACATCCGGCCTGTTCTCATTGAATAGCTTGATGGCATAGTAGGAGATACGGGCGAAACTGTGACCTGCATCGAAGTTGATCAGGTTCACCGGCCAGGATACATCATTTACATTGACCAGCAAAGGAGCATAGCTGCTCATCTTTACCAGGTCTGAATTTCTTTCCATGGCCATCATATAGACCGCATCGCTCAGGGTAGCGGCCATATTGCCTGTTCCTACCCCGCCATTGGTGGCATACTCGCCCACATACATATCCCAGTTCCCTCTTTTATAGTTGTCAAAATGATCGTTATGGGTAAAAGACCAGTTAACTCCTTTATAAGCATGTTCATCTACCAGGTCCAGCTGTTGCATGTCCTTCAGCGTATTCCTGTTCACATCCGCAATGCCCATGCTGGCAATGATCCGGATAGCCGGGTATTTTTTCCGGATCGCTTCATAAAACCGGTTATACCGCTGCGCATACCGGGGTCCATGCTGCTCATTGCCCACTTCTACATATTTCAGGGGAAAAGGAGCCGCATGACCATTCTTCGCCCGCAGCTTTCCCCATTTGGAGCTGACAGGACCAATGGCATATTCGATGGCATCCAGCGCATTCTGAATGACGGGCGCCAGGCTGTCATCCTGTATAAAAGTCCCGCTCCGGAATTCACAGGAGACGCCGACATTGAATACATAGAGGGCAGCGGCGCCGATATCCTCGCAATATTGCAGGTATTCGTGGTAGCCGAATCCATCGCTGGACCAGTAGCCCCAGGGGCTGAAAGTACCCGGCCTGGTTTCTATAGGCCCCAGCGTACGCTTCCAGTCCGGAGCGCTCTGTATATTGATCCCCTCCACATAACAACCTCCCGGCCAGCGGATAAAAGCAGGTTTGAGATCGGCGATATACTGGGCCAGGTCGGCCCGTAAACCGTTGGGTCGGCTTTTAAAAGTCTTCTGTGGGAAAAGGGAAACGATATCGAACCATAAGGTCCCTTTCCCTCCGAAGGAAAATACAAATTGGGCTGCGGGATCGGACTGATCCGCATGTAAAATACAGGTATACTTTGTCCATTCCCCTTTGCGGAGAGCCGGAAACACATGGGCCGCCAATACCTTTCCGTCCTTTGATTGCAGGGAGGCGGTAAGAGCCCCCTGATAAGTGCCCGGATTTCGTACATAGAAACTAAGATTATACTCATCTCCGGCGATTGCATTCATACCCCAGAAGCCTTCATTGATCAGTTCCGCTTTCCCCGTATCTTTCCCTGACACTTTTACTTCCAGCGAATGGGGGGTAGCCTCATTTAAAGGATGATCGGCCGTTAAAGAAAGCGACAGGGTGGATTGACCGGTGGTCCGGGATGTCCAGGCGGGCCAGGGGCTCCTGACGGTCCAGGGCATCGTCCAGTCACTGGCTTGTTCCGGCATCAGCATAAAATGGGGTGTTCGTTCCGGTACGATATTCCCATTCTGAAGGGTAGTACCCTGGGGTAGCCTGCTGTCCTCAAATCCCCTGTTCTGTATCAATTCGGCATACAGTCCGCCTTCCCCGGCGTGGCTGATCTCTTCGAAAAATATTCCGTGCAGCGTAGGCGATATCCTGGCCCCTTCCTTTGCGGGGTCGATCCGGATGATGGCCTTCGCCTGGGCGAAGACGACATTCCCGGAGGCAGCAAAAGCAAGGCAGCAAACTATTATTTTTTTACGTATGCGCATGGTCGGGGTGTCTTTTAGGTTATTCAACGATCCATTCGTGAATACCGGATGAATTATCGGCAGGCAACTGCAGTTCCAGGCGCAGCGCGGTCGTCTTTACCGGGTCGAATGTCACCTTATTGTACTTATCCTTTTCCGTTCCATAGGCGCTGGTATTGTTCACCGGCACCCATTGCCCGTCTTTCTTATAATAAATTTTCCAGGATACAGGCACCCGGCAGCCGCCCCAGGGACCGTCGTCAAACCAATACACTTTAGAAGAAGAGACGGTAAATTCTCCGTTGAAATCGTACTGCACCCATTCTTTGGAATCTTTTTTCGGCCACCAATGAAGATACAGCGCACTATTATCCTTGGAATCGACCGGGTCGTATTGATCATTCAGCGCGGCAAACATTCTTTTATTATGAATAGAAGCGCTTACCGTGCTACCGGAGGCAATCGTCGCAGCCGGTTTAGGCCTGGCGGCAGAAGCCTCATAAGGGATCCATACTTCCATTTCACAGGTGCCGCGGTTGTTCCAGGCATAGTAAGGGATCGCCTTTACTTCCTCGTCCCTGGTGATCAATAGATCGCTCTTCGGCTGGCGGGTTGAAGTGCTGCCCTTTGTAACCAGCACCGTAACTCCGTTAAGGAGGTTATCCTTATAGGCAAAGGCGGCGGGAGCGCTGGTATCTACTACAATGCTCTGTACAGTGCTGTCTGCGTAGTCCGGTCCTTCCAGGCAATACACCACCGGGCCTTTCTGAAAAGCAAATCTTCCCAAATCAGCTTTCACCCGCTCGTTGGCCATGACTTTTTCCACCGGCATAGGAAGGTCGATGACAACCTTGTCCCCTTTCTTCCATTTGCGATTGATGACGGCATATCCTTTTTGGGTATCGTAGGTCACGGGTTGCCCGTTGACGGTGATCGGAATAACAGATTCCCTGTATCCTGCAAAATGATACAGGTCGCCCGGAACGGCTTGTCCTCTGGCCCATCCGGGGATCCGGATATGCAGATCCCAGGGAGAGGATGACGCCGGGTCTACCGTCAGCGTGATCTTTCCGTTCCAGGGATAATCGGTCTGCTGCGTAATGGTCACCGCACCGGAATGCAGCTTAATACTGGCCGTATTACTCATGAAAAGATTCACATACAGATTATCGCCATCCTGGGCATAAACATAACCCGGTACGGAAGGGAGAAAACGCGTCATATTGGTGATGCAGCAGGCGCAGCTAAACCAGGCGCTACGCAAATGCTGTCCCATCGATGCCAGCGGATTGGGATAAAAAAAACGGTTGCCACTCAGGGAAATACCTGAGAGAAGCCCGTTATACAGGGTCCTCTCCAACACATCGATATACCTGGAATCTCCGTGAAGCAGGAACATCCTGTTGTTCCAATATACATTCCCGATAGCGGCGCAGGTCTCTGCATAAGCCGACATATTCGGCAGATCATAGGCATCCCCGAAGGCTTCTCCGTTGCCTGTAGCACCGATACCGCCGGTAACGTATAATTTCTTATTGACCACATCGCTCCAGATGTCGTCGATCGCCTTGAGATAAGCTTCGTCTCCCGTCAGCGCAGCCACATCCGCCATTCCCGTATACATATAAGCAGCTCTTACCGCATGGCCCTCCGCCTCATGCTGATCGGCGACCCGCTTGTCCGCCTGGTTATAGGCATCTCCTTTCGGACCTCGTACATCCAAAAAGAATTTGGCCAGGTCGAGGTACTTTTTCTCTCCTGTTACCCGGTAGAGTTTCACAAGCCCTATTTCGACGATCTGGTGTCCCGGATATTTTATCTCTTTCCCATAACCAAAAGTCTTCACCAGCAAATCGGCATTCTTCAACGCCACATTCAGCAGCGTCTTTTTTCCGGTAGCCTGGTAGTGCGCTACGGCAGACTCATATAAATGGCCCGCGTCATATAATTCATGACTCAGTATTTCTTCATTCTCCCAACGCCGGGCGCCGATCCACTCGTGCGGCTTGGCGGCATGTACGGTACGAAAAGTATATAAATAGCCATCCGGCTCCTGTGCCGCGGCGATGATGCCGATCAGCGTGTCCAATTGTCTTTCCAGGATCGGGTTCTTCTTCACCTGCAAGCCATAGGAAGCGCCTTCGATTAATTTATATAAGTCGGTATCGTCGAATGGGAACTCCGTGAGTTTATCCCCGCTGAGTTTTTTGGAGGCACGAAGAAAATTGTCTACCCTCCCTGTCTCTCTGCATTTTTGCAGGATATAGGGGATCGTGACAGCCGCATTGACTTCTATCTTCGGCTCCCAGAAACCATCTGTCAGATGAACACGTGTAAAAGCAACAGGCTGTATGGGATAGTCCTTCTGTTGTGCCGATACGGTCACGGCGGCCCCCAACAAAAGGGAAGCGCATATCGATAGTTTCCTGATATACATAATGGAATCTTTTATTTTTAGGAGTTATTGATCGTCTGGTTGCTGATAATCAGCCAAATCTTTCTACGGCAAAGGGGGACAGGTCGATACCCGGAGCATCTTCATTGACCAGCTCGCTGACCAGCTTGCCGGTACCGGCGCCCAGGCTCAGTCCCAACATGGAATGCCCGGTGGCTACTACTACGTTGTTATATTTCTTTATCCGGCCGATGTAAGGCAGCCCATCCGCCGAACAGGGGCGATAGCCATACCATATTTTTTCAGGGGCCGGCATAGGTACGTCGAACTCGGGAAAGAATCTTTTGACGGCATCGAGGATCCCCTGCACGCGGTTATAGCGGGGAGGAGCCGTGATGGAAGTGATCTCCATGGTTCCGCCAAAACGAATCTTATTACCGTCCATCGGTGTGATGGCAGCCCGGCCTTCTACCAGGATTGCCGGATAGTTGACACGCCAGGGAGAATCTTCCAGGGTTACAGAATAACCCCTGCCGGGCATCAGGGGCAGGTTGGTTCCGACCAATGCGGCCATTTCCCTGCTCCAGGAACCTGTCGCCAATACGACGGAGTTAGCAGAGTAGGCATTCTTCGCGGTGATCACCCGTTGAATAGAAGAGCCGTTCGTTTCGAAACGCAGTACTTCTTCATTGGGCAATAAGGTTACGCCTTTTCGTTGCAGGATACCGATCAGGGCTTTCATCAGCTTGTTGGGATACAGATGCGCATCGCATTTGAAAAAGATAGCGCCAAGGCCATTGATCTTCGTATGAGGTTCTTTGGCCTGCATTTCTTCATAATTCAGCAGGTCGGCATCCAGGCCAAGCTCCTTTGCTTTGTCTACCGTATGGTGCGCATGCTCCGCAGCGGCGGCCGTCTGAAAGATCTCCAGTAATCCCTTGTGTTCATAAGCAGAATCAAATTCCGGCTGTTTCATCCAGTCCTCTTCATAGAGATGCTGGCTGAAGAGGGCTATATCCCGCAGCGGCACGGCCGAACGCTCCACATGCTCTTTGGTGGCGCTCTTCATAAATTTCCAGCCCCAGTCTATCAGGGAGCGGCTCAGCCGGGGTTGCACATAAAAGGGGCTTTTTGAATTCAACATCCATTTTAGTCCCTGGCTCACAATGCCTGGTGTGGCCAATGGAATAAAATGGCTGGGACAAACATATCCACAGTTCCCATAAGAACAATTGTCCAGAAAATCCGCTTTATCCAATACAGTGACCTTATAGCCTGCTTCCTGCAAATAATAGGCAGAGCTCAATCCGATGATCCCTCCGCCGATGACGATTACATTTTCCATGAGGTGCTAAAATTAAGATGCAAAGATACAGCCGGATGCCCGGGATTTGACCTACTATAGCCATATTTTAGCCACTTTTAAGCCCATATTGATCTTACTAAGCTAATATTCGCAAAATATGTATATTTACATTGAGGTCCAGACACATTCATTAACCATTATTGCAAACCACGCAGCATGAAAGTATTGCAATTTACGCTCCCGGTGCCGCATGATAAAACTGTCATCGTACAGAAAGACGTACTGCCGCACTTCTATCCTCATCTACACCGTCACCAGGAGGTACAGCTAACCTGGATCCAGTCGGGAGAAGGCACGCTGGTAGCGGAAAACAATATGCACGCCTTCCGGTCCAATGAGATCTATTGGCTGGGAGCAAACCTGCCGCATGTTTTTAAGAGCGATCCTTCTTATTTCTCTCTGAAGAGCCGTAAAAAAGTACAGACCCTGAATATCTTCTTCAATACCAAGGGGCAGCTGGATTCTTTTTTCGACCTGCCGGAAATCAAGAACGTGAAGAACTTCCTTCAGAACCAGCAGACCGGATTCAAAGTGCCTACTCAGCACGTGACGGAGATCTCCAATAAGATGCTCCGCATCCAGAACAGCACGGGTGTCGACCAGCTGATCCATTTTATCGAGCTCCTGAAACAGCTCAGCACGTTCCAGGAACTGCTGCCTTTATCGTCCTGCTCCCAGCCGGCTGCCTACAGCGAGCACGAAGGTATCCGTATCGGCTCCATCTATAATTTCATCATGCAGCAATATGACAAGCCCATCACCCTGGAAGATGCCGCCAGGCAGGCGCATATGACGCCGCAGGCTTTTTGCCGTTATTTCAAGAAACATACGCTGCATACTTTTGTATCCTTTTTGAACGAAGTTCGCATCAACGAAGCCTGCAAAAAGCTGACGGACGGAAACTATGACAGCATTGCCACCGTGGCCTATAACTGCGGATTTAACAGCATCACTAATTTCAACCGGGTGTTCAAGAGCGTTACACGGAAATCGCCCAGCGATTATGTAGAAAGCTATTTTCAAAATGTCGCATCGACCTAAGGCGCCCGTGGCGCCTTAGGTCGATGCGACCATCATTCCGAAGGCTATTACAACTTAACGATCTGCTTAGTCCATGTTCTTCCGTCTGAAATAACGACGACCAAAGTATAGACGCCTTTCTGCAACTGATTCTTTAAAGTCACAAAGCCCGAGGATTCATAGGAAGGATTATCCGCTAATTTGCCTGTTGCATCGTAAATTTTAACAGACTTTATACTACCCGGCACCACCACCATAAACATATTGTTTACGGGATTGGGATATACGCTCATTTTATCTACAGCAACAGCAGGGATATTGTTTAATGTTGCCGCTGTACCCGTTACCGCTGCTACCGTGGTGGTCGTCAGCGATGCTTTCCAGATACCTCTTCCAAAAGTAGAGACCCTTATCTGGTTGCTGGGTTTGTAAATATGGATATCCGATACCGGCGCATAGGCCAATCCGCTGTAATTAGCTACCCAGGAAGAGAGACTGTCATTTTTGTAATACACCCCGATATCACATCCCACATATATTTCATTGCTGGTGGAGCCGGGAACATACTGCACTACATTGCAGGGAATATTGGGCAGACCGGTGGAAATATTCGTCCAGGAAGTACCGCCATTCGTCGTTTGATATATTTTTTGACCGGCCGTATATCCGGAAAAGGTCACCCATGCCTTGAGGGGGTTCGTTTCACAAACGGCTACCCGGGTTATGGCTAAAGAGGGCAGTCCTGATGTAATGTTCGTCCAGGTAGTGCCGCCATTCTTTGTAACGTAGATTTCGAGCGCCCGGGCTGCATAAACATACTGCGTATTGGAAGGCGCAACTTTGACGTCTATCATAGAACCGGAGCCGGGGATAGTGCCTACCTGCGTCCAGGAATTACCCTGACTGGTCGACTTGTACACCTGGTCATAACCTCCCCAAATAGTATTGGCCGTCACCGGATCCTGGCACCAGGGGGTATTCCATCCGCCGTCCAGTCCCACCAGTCCCGTATTATCGGCCAGCCAGGTCCAGGTGCCCCCTCCATCCGTACTCCTGCAGAAGCCGCCCAGGTATAATTCGCCATACATGGTCTTACTATTGGTCCGGTCTACAAAAGCCTGGAATCCGTCGCCGCCGAGTACATTGTTATAGGAGCCGTCCGTCCATACCAATGTAGCGCCATCCTGGTGACCGGAGATCATAATTTCCGGATCGGTAGCCGATATTCCGAAGCCATAGATCTGGTTGACGCTGATATTGTTCTGGTTGACGGCTGTCCAGCAGCCGCTGGTATTCGTCGTCTTATATACACCTCCATCGGTGGCGGCAAAGGCATTTAAATGGCCGCCGGGCATCCATTCCATATAATGAATATCCCAATGCATTTGGAGAGTGGTGTCCACGCAATCCTTGTTCGCCTGTACCCAGGTTTTTCCTCCGTCCGTAGACAGATAACTGATTACGCCATTGGCAAGTATATAATTGTAGTTTGTCGAGCACACAGAAAGGCCCATGTCATAATAAGCCTGGTTGTTGCCGGAGAAGCTTGTATCATAGCCCAATATATTGGGTCTGGAAGCACGCAGGGTATAAGTGGCGCCGGAGTCTACCGAGCGGTAAAAGCCTTTCATATCGCCGGCGGCGTTCGTTATCAAGGCATACACATAGCTGGTTTTGTTAACTGTTACGGCTATGGATATACGGCCTACATCGGTCGTGGGCACTCCGTTGGAGATCTTGGTAAAGGTAGCGCCCCCATCGGTGGAACGGAACATGGCATTGCTCCCTGCATAGACGATATTCGGATTGTCAGGCTTGAATTCAGCATCTCTGAATACGCTGCCATCATTATACACCTGCGTAAAGGTCGCTCCGGCATCGGTGCTCCGGTAGATCCCGCTGGTACCTACCGTAATAACGATGTTAGGGTTGGTAGGGTTTACAATGACCCTGCTGAGCAAAACAAGCTGGCCTGCGGTAAAGGTGAGACCGGTGGTGGACCAGGTCGTTCCGCCGTCGGTGGTCTTTAACAGACCGATACTCTTGGTATCGCCGGCATCTCCATCTCCTGTCGCCAGGTACATGATAGAAGTATTCAAGGGGTTAATGGCCAGGTCGGAACAACCCACAGAAGGCAAAAAGTCCGTATTGGTCGTCCAGGTACTGCCGCCATCGGTGGATTTCCATAAACCGCCTGCGGGGGCGCCGGCATAGATGATACTCGTATTGGAAGGGTTGAAACGGATAAAATTCATACGGCCGGCGTTGCGTCCGCTGGTATTGGTGCCCGATGGGCCAACCCAAGTCCATGTTCCCGCGGTGGTAGTGGTGTAACTGGCAGCAACAGGGGTGCCGGTAGTAGCAGGAGTGCCTGTGGTAACGGGTGTGCCGGTAGTTCCGGTGGGGGCATTCACGGTCGCAGGACTACCGGCTGCCCGGGATTCCTCGTACTCTTTAAAGTTAGCATACGTTTGGTTAAGCAGGGACAGGTCGCCGCTCGGATAGACCCTTGGCATTACAAAATCCTCCCATCTCTTAAATTGTATGTACTCATTATCCTTCTCTTTATCCTCAAATGGCTCGTTTTTCTCGATCTTTTTTGAAAAGGTTTCGCTTTTTGCGGGAAGCCTTTCATTACCATGTTTTTTTTGCCAATCCGTTTCGAAAGCTACTTTTATATCATAAAAGTTTTTAAAGCTGGTATCAGTCAGAATTCTGAACCGCTGGGCGCTTGATTCCTTTGCTGCAAACAACGAGAACAAGAGGATCGCCATGTTTTTAATGGGGAAAATGTTTTTTCTCATACTTTTTAGGTTTGTTTGTGATTTAAGCAGTGCCATTCAGTGTGTCACAGTGAAAGAGGTGGGAAGATTAATTGCCCTTGGCATATCCGCTGCTGTGGCAAAGGAAGGATATCGTTGGTTGTGCGGCGGGCCAGGATACAAGCCCGCCACACAACCTTTTATTTATGTGTATCCACGAGCAGGTGATAAGTGATATAATAAGTTCCAACGGTGTACAGCGTGAAATACATGACGGTATGGATAACCTCATTTGAACTCAGCCCTGTGATCTTATTATCAATTCTGGCCCCGCGGGCTGCCGGATAAGCATTATTGAGATCAAAATAAGGAAAGCTTACGGCTATATTAGGGAGCTTCGTGACAATAGTAGAATCCGTATAAGTAGGAGCATAATACGGCGCCCAAAAATTCAACTGCGGAAAAGAAGTCGTGCTTTTATCAACATTAGACCAATATTGGACTTCACCTGCATTTGGATTGAACGGAACGCCGTTCTTATCGACAAACTTAAGCACGATCTTCGTTTCTCCCTGGGTATCTTCATGCGTAATGTCGAAATTGGAGTAAGTCGGGTCAGACTCCGTCCGGAATAGCTGGGTCGTACCGGTTGGATCGTTTGGTCTGTAACTAAAATAGCCCAAAGAGGAGGTAATGGTCAGGGGCTCTATCACAATCGTACAGGCGTTTTTCAAAAACTTCACCCCGTTGATATTAGACACTGTCAGATCCATGGTGTAGGAGCCGGTAGGAACATAATTCGTCGCAGCAGTAAACTGGAGACGGCCTCCTGTTTCAGCGATATTAAATGGCCGGACCAGGCTATCATTCAATTTAGCATTCAATAAATCCAGCGTAGAATCATTGACCGTCACCGTGGATTTATACGTAAGGATAGATTGAGGTTTCATCAATATACTATCGGCATCATTGCCTGCAGAGTCTCGCAGCGCAGATAATTCGACGTGTAAAGGCGCAGAAGAGCCATTCAAAACCAATGGCGCCGACACGGTAGTAACGCCCTGCTGAACCTGGAAAGGATTAACCGTGTAATAGATATCATTGCTTAGGTAGCCATGTATGGTTTTTGCACATCCCGCCCCCAGGAGAAGGATAACACATACGCCAATAGCGCTAAATATATTCAATTTATTAAACATAAGGGGTGGTTTTAACGATTCTAAAAGATCATTTTACGAACAAGGTTAAATAAGGGTCACATTAATGGTTATATAAACCTTCAACTTCACACCATCTGGATTCGTATATACAAACACTTGTACATAAGTATATTTATCCCCGACACTTCCGCCTCCGGGGTATTGGCCCACAGTCAAGGTAAACGGAGTTGTATTCAGATCGATCCACATGTACGAATTCGTTCCCCAAGTGGTCACATTACCCTGGTTATCCAGCCAGAATCCCGGAAAATCCGCCGTATAATTGTTACTAAGGGTACTATCCGTCGCCATTTCATAATACAATACGTTTGTGCTGCCATTTTGTATGCTATCCCCAATCTGTGCGGCCGTCAACCCGAGGAAGCTGGCGATCTTTGCAGAATCCAATTGGACATCTGTTGAATTATAGTCGGTGGCACTCTGGGTCACGTTGACGCTATACGACAAACTCAATGAGGTAGGCGCCCCGTGAAGGTTCAGCGTTGAGGCATTATCCAAAACATTCAAATTAGTACCCGTGGCGGTCTTAATGCCTGTTGTCTGGCACTTAAGTTTGAGGTCCGTCGGATCATTCGACGGAGCTCCCGCACTTCCATCCAACACACCATTGATCTTTACATATTCCAGCGTATAATAGGTCAACACACTGTTGGCCACACCATATGTGCCAGCCAGCTTTGTAAGACCGGCCGTATCGCCAGCCCAGCTCGTGTATGTTTGGACGGCGGTAGTCGCACCATTCAACGTCAGTCCCGTATCACTGAACATGTACTGTGTTAAAAATTTGGTGTTGATCCGCTTATATAAGGCATTCAGCGAAGTGATGCTGTTCGTCGTCATCAGCAGGTGAATGGCATAATCCGTCGGCGCGAAGAATGTACCCGATTTATTCAAAGAATCTTTGAGATTAAAATGATCGACGATTAACAACAGCGTATCAAAATAATGATACGCATTTCCAGCCAGATAATCATACGTAGTTTGCGTGGTCGTCGCCTTCGCCAGACCGCCATCCGTCCGGTAACCATCCTTCTTACAGGAAGCAAATCCCAGTCCGATGATGACCGCTCCCAATAAAAAGGGGGTAATGCCTGCTTTATATATTTTGCTTTTCATTTTATAAAATTATAGATTAAATAAAAATGCTTATTGCTCCAACAGCTGCTGCCAGTAAGGTGTCTGTGTTAACCCGGAATTTGTAAGCATTAAACTTGGATCGATCGGCCAATAATACTTCCCTTTCTGAAAATCAGATATATTGATATAAGGTAGTTGGCTCGTAAGGGTGAGGCGCGCATTGCGAACAAGATCATAATACCGGCTTCCTTCCAACCATAGTTCCCGGCCCCGCTCATCCGTTACGGCATTGATCAAGGCAATCCTTCCGGGAATATTACTCAATTGCAGATCCGCTATTCCCGCACGCTCTCTGACTATATTTATATCTGCGACAGCACTGGCATAATCAGGAACCGGACTCGCCGCATTGGCTTCGGCCCTTAACAAGTAGATATCCGCCAATCGGAATACGTTGATGTTGTTTGCAGATAAATAGTAGGTTACCCCATTTGCAGTTTCGGAAGAAATATTAGAATACTTAGTACAGAAATAGTAGTTAGTCGAACCGGAAGTAACATAGGCAAATGAGCTGGTATATCTTTTATCCGTTGTATCCGAATATAATTTGCTCAAAACATTGCCACTGGTCTGCCAGATGGGAATAGCAATAGTCGGCAGATAAGGAGCAGCCATCGTCCAGCGAACAATGCTGGCATCGCTCTGTGCACTCAACGCTTCAGTTGAAGTATTCTGTGCGACCTCGAAAATACCTTCGATAGATTGCCCCTTATAAATACTGGAATAGCTGCTCCCGGCGACCAACCCATATCCGCCTTGCTGGATGACAGAATCGCAGGCTATTCGACAGCTATCGTAAGAACCTCTCCAGGCGTAGATATGCGCCAACAACGCAAACACAGTCCCTTTATCAGCACGCACAACACGATCGGTAGAATTCCTGTCCCGATAGCTCAGCCAATTCTTGGCCCAATTGAGATCACTGATCGCGCTCTGAAGGACTTTTTCCTGGGCTACCCGAGGATCAATGGTGATAGAGGAAACGTCAGCCTGATAAGAAGTATCTAATGGAACGTCTCCCCACACGCGAGCCATATAAAAATAATTAAAGGCCCGGCAGAATTTAGCTTCCGCCAAATACTTATTTCTGCGGGCTTCCTGGTCGGACGAGCTACTCCCCGTAAAATCCGCATCCGACATCTGGTTGAGAAAATGCAGGCATCGGTTGCTTTGTTGAATAGAAGAATAAAAGGGTGTCCACAACCTTAACTTCAATTTGGGATCGTACGTATTGACAGAAGGAATCGAAATAGCCCAATTTACCTGGTAAATGTTACCATAATCCCCTGTGTTAATTGAACTCCAAAGATCCGTAGGCAGGTCGCCATACGAGTAATAAGAGCATGCATTATTAAAAGCAGACCGGATCAGCGAGTAGCATCCTGCCACCTGGGAATTCGCATCAGCATCAGTCTTCCAGGAAGTCTGATCAGAGAGTGTGCTGATGGGATTCTGATCCAGGAATTTATGACATGCCGTGCTATATAACAAGGTAACCAACAGCAAGGATGAATTAATATATTTATTTTTCAACTTCATTTTCATCAATTTAATATTGTTCAAATAAATTTCTTTACAGATCAACACTCAAACCTCCGATGATCTTCACGCCCGTAGGATAAGTAGTATTGCTTGAACCGGTTGTATAATCATATACTGTGGGATCAACCAGCGACTTGGACCGTTTGAATGTATGAAGATTGTTCACAGAGCCATAAAAACGAAGACTTCTTAAATTAAGACGACTGGATATTTTGCCTGGAACCGTGTATCCTACCGTTACCTGCTGGATCTTTATATAACCGCCGTCACTCAGAAAATAATCTCTGGCCACATTCCAGGGGTCCTGGGAAGTAGATCCTGTACCATATACCAGGCGGGGGTAGGTGGTCGATTGACCAGGCTGCGACCAGAACTGGCTTAAACTTGAACTATAGATACCCGCAGGACCCGCTACGGCGCCCCAGGAGGAATAAGGACTTCCGTTTAACGCATCGGAGAATGTACCATTGATCAGGTAGTTGCCAAAAGAATAGTTGACAAACACAGAAAGACTAAAGCCTTTATAACTAAATGTATTCGTGAAACCTCCAGTAACCTTCGGCGCGGCCGATTTTCCGGTATTGACCTTATCGTTCAAATCGATATTATAATCCCCGTTCTGATCAACGATCCTGCTATCTCCCGCATGTAGGGTAGTTCCAAAATAAGTCATCTTTTTTCCGGTGATAGGGTCCGTCGGAACATCGGCATCTGTAGCAAAAACACCCTTTGTTATATAATCACGATAGGTAAAAATAGGCTCTCCGCGGGAAAGCGTCTTTTGCCACCAGGATTCACCATATAATAGGTCCTGGCCACCATTGGGCAGATTGCTAACCCATCCTTTATTAAAGGCAATATTAAAGCTGGTATTCCATTGAAAGGGAGATTTAGGACCAAGCACATTGGCATTAACAGCGACTTCCACCCCTCTGTTGGTCAGGTCAGCATAGTTACCGGAATAGTATTGATAACCCGTGGTGGTCTCTGCCGGTATCAACCACAGATACTTGCCCTTCGAGTCCTTTTGATAATAGTCGACGACAAAATTCAGCCTGCTGTTAAACATCGACCAATCGGCGCCAAGATCCAGCTGGGGGTATTTTTCCCAATGAACGCTGTTACTTGATTGTGCTCCATAATTAGAATAGTTGTTACCATAAGGGTATGGAGAAACGACGGTCGTTCCATTATAGGTAGCGGGCACACCGCCCAAATAAGCATACAGGGCAGATCCGTAAACAGCACCGGTAGTCGACCCATAACCGCTGGCATCGGTGTATAATTGCTGATACTTTGCATACCATGATCCGGGATCCTGCCCGGTAACACCATAGCTACCCCGAATCTTGAGCGCATTGACCACTTTCTTCAACGGTTGGAAAAAGTCCTCGTCAGACACATTCCACCCCGCGCTGAATGCGTAGAAGGTGCCCCAACGATAGTCAGAACTATATATAGAACTGGCATCCCGTCTGAATAAGGCCTGAAACAAATACTTGCTTTTGTAATCATACCCCACCTGACCATAATAGGATTCCGTGTTTTTGAAAGCGTTAGTCGTGTTGACCGTCAAATTAGCCCCCGGAGCCACCGTTTGCAACGTATAGATACCAGATACATTGATGCCGGCCGCCTCGGAATAGTTGTAATATTGCTTGGCATTATAAGCCGAAAATCCACCAATCAGGGTTAGGGTATGATCCCCAAAATGGTTATAATATGTCACAAGAGATTCCGATGCCCAGTTTGGATTAGACGCGGTTATATCAAACGCCTCATTTTGAATACCATTCAATTCCACCGGCGAAAAATAGGCATACTTATCTATAGAATTATTCAGTGAATAAGTAGTCGACACCGTCAGGTGCTTTGCGACCGAATCTGTAAGTCTTATACTACCATTGTATAGAAATATATTATTGTCGTCATATCGATTTGAGGTCCCGTTGTAATAGGACATCGTCGAAGCGGACATCTGGGCCAGGGAAGTCGGAAAATTATTGGAGGTAAACGAAAAAGGATTACCATTCGTACCCGCTCCGTGATGCCTCTTTTCCTGGGACATCTGCAGGGTAAATCCGACCGAGAATTTTGGGGCAGGATTCAACTGCAGGTCAAAGTTGGGTGCGATACGATCCGCCCCAAAGCCTTTGACGGCACCTTGTTCGTCATAGTGGTTCAGGCCAATGCGATAGCTATTCCTGTTATCAAACGCCCCCGACACCGAAAGGTCCTGGTTGTTCACCAGGGCATTCTTTCTGATCAGCATAGACTGCCAGTCTACGTCGTTGTTAAATGCAGGATTCAAACTGTCGGTCAATTGAATAGGGATCCCATCATTAGCAATATCCGTATAACCCAATTGGCTGGCCAATAGCCGCATCTTTAACGTACGCTCCGCGTTTCCGGTGATCACATCCATCAATCTTGGAGCCGTAGTCGCACCCGCATAGGTATTAAAAGTAACCAAAGGACGTTTGGAAAGAGCGCGCCGGGTCTTAACAATAATGACCCCGTTACCACCCCTTGCTCCGTAAATGGCGGCGGCAGAAGCATCCTTTAAGACCTCGATCGACTCGATGTCATTGGGGTTGATCAGGCTCAACGGATTCGA
Source organism: Puia sp. (assembly GCA_035555335.1). GTDB lineage: Bacteria > Bacteroidota > Bacteroidia > Chitinophagales > Chitinophagaceae > Puia. Next base: position 112,025 of record DATMGS010000021.1, on the reverse strand, counting down.
TAAAGCGTATGCCCCTTGTATGTTATTCACATCGAAGATCACTCCGTCGATCACATACAAAGGCTGGGTATTCCCGCCATTCGCATTTCCATAGTCGACGTTGGTCGTACCACGAATGATAACATTTGATTTTGCACCCGGTTCCCCCGAACTGGATTGTATACTGATACCGGCGACACGCCCTTCCAGCATAGCGTCGAAACTCACTTCCGGGGTATTTTTTATGGCATCTCCATCCAAAATGGCGACAGATCCTGTCACCTTCTTCCTGGTCTGGCTGCCATACCCCATAACGATCACCTCATCCATGGGAGATTTTCCCTGCGATAAAACTATGTTTCCCAGTTTGCCGATGGGAACAACCAAAGCCATATACCCCGCATAAGTCACTTTGATACGACTTACCGTATCCGACACGCTAACGGTAAAATTTCCCTTGCTGTCGGTTTGACCCAGGACATGGCCTTTTACATCCTCGATGGTTGCCCCTGAAACAGGATCACCCTTGGCTTCCTGAACATGCCCGGAACGTTCGATTTTTTTTTGAGCGTAAGCGCCCAGGTAGAGTAGAAAAAAACATGACAAAAGAACGCATGTTTTCAACTTACCGTTGAAAAATAATTGATGCATACACAGTTAATTTTAGTCAATAAGCAGTTTAAAGCACTTTGGTTACAGCTAAACTATTTTATTTGTCATTTAGACAATTAATTAAATTTACGCAGAGGTTTGGACAATCCGTTCACGTATTTTATGATTATATAACCGAATATTAACCTTACTCGCTTAACGCCCACCACCGGGGCAATGTTCTTTCAGGTAGCTCGTGAAGAGATGCATCAGGTGCAGGGAGGTGCCCTCGCCTTCCCGGATCGCATGCGTCCGGTTGGGATAGCTCATCATCTGGAAGGTCTTATCGTATTTTACCAGCTCGTTGATCAGCATTTCAGTGCCCTGAAAATGTACGTTGTCATCTCCCGTTCCATGCACTACCAGCAAATTTCCTTTCAGGTCCTTTGCATGGGAGATAGGGGAACCGTTGATATAATCCTGCCGGTTCTCCTGGGGAAGTCCCATATACCGTTCCTGATAAATATTATCATAGAGCAGTTGGTTGGCAACCGGCGCGATGGCGATACCTGTTTTATAGATATCAGGATATTGGAACAGAAGGTTCAGGGTAGTGGAGCCGCCGCCGCTCCAGCCATATACGGCGACCCGGCTGGGGTCGACAAAGGGCCATTGGATTATTTTCTTAGCGGCCATAGCCTGGTCATGGATATTCAAAATACCTATCTTCCGATAAATAGATTTTCTCCAGGCAGCTCCTTTGGGCACGGGAGTTCCACGGCCATCGACACTGATCTGGATATATCCGTCGGCGGCAATATCACCGGCATACAAGGGCGTACCTGCATAACCGGCCGCATCTTTTACCGTAACGCCCGCAGGCTCGGAATACACATGGAATAAAATGGGATATTTTTTTGTGCTGTCGAAATCAGCCGGTTTGATCATCCAGCCATCCATGGTGATATTGTCTTCCGTCGTCACCTGGAACAATTCTACTTTCGGCCGGGGCTGCTTGAAAAGGTTAGCAGCCGGTTCATTGGTCTTGATATTCTGATGCCCGGGAAGGCTCACCCATTCCGAAACATTGTCATACTGATAGTTCGAGAAATTATGGGTGGCATAGAAGCCGCCGGGAGAAATGGCATAATTATGCGTTCCTTTTTCCGTGGCAGGCGACAGCAATTCCGGCCGTCCCCCGTCTTTGGGGGAACCTCCTCCTTTCGAAGAAGCACCGTCTTTCAAAGACACCCGGTACAGATATTGTTGCAGGGCATTATCGGGAGAGGCCATGAAATAGATATAGCCATTCTTTTCATCGATCGCCTTCAGGCTGATCATATCATAGTTGCCCTTAGTCAGCAAGGCCGCCTTAGCGCCATCCCGGCTGATCCGGTAAATATGCCGCCAGCCATCTTTTTCGGAGACCCAGAGAAAATCCTTTCCTCCATTGATCCATTCCCAGCCGGTAGGATCTTCACTCCATCGCTCTTTCGAATCGATCCAGGCATCATCGGTCTCTTCATAAATGGATCTGGCGGAGCCGGTAGCCGCATTGCAGACAAAGATCTTCGCATCGTTCTGCTTGCGGTTGAGCTGTTCCAATATCAGTTCAGTGCTATTGGCCGCCCATTCCATCCGGGGAATATAATGCTGGCGGCTATCGCCGGGTACGTCCATCCACGCTGTCTGGCCGGTAGCAAGAATCACCACCCCTACCTTACAGGGAGAGGGGTCTTCACCGGCCTTGGGATATTCCACGGGTACGGTAAAAGAGTACAGGGAATCCGTATTATTGATCAACAGAAAGTTTCGGATCTTCGACGCGTCGATCTGCCAGTAGGCAATGCTCTTACTGTCCGGACTCCAGCGGAACCCGTCCCGGCAGCTGAATTCTTCTTCATAAGCCCAGTCGAAGGTCCCGTTGATCAATCGCGCCGTCCCGTCTGTCGTCAGGGCGGTCACTTTCCCGGTAGCCAGGTCTTCCATATAAATATTATGTTCGCTGGTATACGCTGCTTTCGTGCCGTCCGGAGATATTTTAGCGAACATAAGGGAAGATACCGGCCGCTCTTTTCCCAACTGCCGCAGCGTATGAGCAGTCCGATCCAGGATCCAATAGTCTCCCCGGGTATTGAGACGCCATACTTTTTTGCTATTGGTGTAGAGGAGACATTTTTCCTCATCATCGGTAAAAGAAAAAGCCTGAATGTCCAGGGGCTTGCTTTGTCCCTCCGGAGTCAGCTGTCCCGAATCCGCCAGTACGAGACGCTGAAAAGCAGGCAGCTGATATTTTACCAGGGACTTATTTTCCGTAACATAATATCCTTTCCCGTCTTTGGACCATTTTATCCCGGTCATGCGCTGCGCCTGGGGAGCGCCCGCCTTCGGCCCAAGCGCCTGTGGCGCTTTCACCCCGATGTAATACATTTTTTTGATAGCCGTCTCGTCGAACAAGGCCGCCTCCTCTCCTTTCAGCTCACTGCTCTTCCATTGTTCGGTGGGGATCACCCGTATCTTTGCCTTATCGCTTTTCAGGACCAGCGGAAGATCAAACCCTTTCACACAATTCGTCCAGCGATAAAATACTTTTTTATGGTCTTCGCTGAAATAGAATTCCAGATCGGGGATCTGCGTAGTACGCAGGTATTGATCGAATACTTTTCCATAATTATAACCTGCTTGTCGGGAAAGATAGTTTTCGATCTGTTGGGTCGTAACGGTCTGGTGATAAAAAGTCTTGTTCATGCCCCGTAAGATCTGCCGGAATTTCTCGTCATCATCCATGCTGTGACGGATCGCATGAAGCATGTTGCCGCCTTTGGGATACATGTCCCCACTCCCCTGCTCGTTCACATTGTAACGGGCGATGATGGGGCGATCATTGTGGATCCCCTGCCGGATACCGTAATTATAAGCATTGCCCGCCTCTGTGCCATACATATAATCCACAAAGAGGGTTTCGCTGTAATTGGTATACCCTTCATGGACATACATATCCGCAAGGTCTTTGGTAGTGATGTTATTGCCGAACCATTCGTGACCGCTCTCGTGGATGATGATAAAATCCCATTTCAGGCCCAGACCGGTGCCGGAGCCATCCCTGCCGCGGTATCCGAAAGCATAGCTGTTGCCATAGGCGACGGCGCTCTGGTGTTCCATGCCGGTATGCTGCACGTCCACCAGCTTATATCCATCCTCGTAGAAAGCATAAGGGCCGAACCAGTGCTCCATGCTGTGCATCATATTGTGTACCTGCGTGGGCATATAGTCTTTTGCCCTGGCCAGGTTATAATCCAGCACCCAGTAGTCGAGGTCCAGGGGGCCTTTCTCTCCCTGAAAGTCTTCATGAAAGTGAACGTATTTTCCGATATAAGGGATAATACAGTAATTGCTGATGGGATTGACAACCGCCCATTTTGTCGTGGTCGTGCCGTCTCCGTTGTTCTTTGAAAACTGCATCCTGCCATTGGCGACGGCTACCAGGGTATCGGGCACGATCATCGTCAGGGAAGCGCCTTTGTCGGGTTCATCGCTCTGGTGGTCTTTACAGGGATACCAGAGGGAGGCGCCCATCCCCTGGCAGGTGACCGTCATCCAGGGACGGCCCAGGGAATCTTTGGCGAAGGTCCATCCACCGCTCCATGGCGGGCGGACACTTTCGTGGGGGGTGCCGGAGAAATAGACTTCCACCGTGTTGATGGTCGCTATTTTTTGTTTAGGGGTCTGTACGTGCCAGACATTCCCTTCTTTGGTGAAAGAGAGGGAATGACCACTGTTATCCAGGACGCTATCGATTACCAGGGGTTCCTGCAGGTCCAGCTGCATGGCCGGCTGCCGGTCGCTGACCACTTTGTACGTGATCAGGTTCTTCCCTGTTGCCGACTTGCTGATAAAATCGGGTTTTACCGTAATGTCATACCGCTGTACATCCCACCAGGCCCGTTCGGGGGTAATACTCCCCCGCAGCGTATCCGCATGGGTAAATACCCTGTTCTTATACTCTTCGGTAGCTTTGAGGATCATGCGGGCGCGCTGGGCGCGAACGCTATCCGGGTTGGGCTGTGTTTGGGCAGGGCAGATAGCCGGGGCCAGCAGGCAGGAAAGAAGGACCGTTCTGAATTTCATGTTCGAATATAGCCGACATCGCCCCCTGGCCCTTCCTGATTTTTGATATTTACTGCACGGAAATTATCAGTTATTTTTTCCCGCTAAGCAGAAACTTTAGAAGCCGCCGTTCATTTTATTTAAAAAGGAAAAGGGAATTTTGGGGAGGTTCCGCTCCATGCTAATTTGTGCTCATAATCCCCTACCGTTGAAAAAACATATCCGATCATCCGCCCCTGCCCTATTGTTATTGGCAAGCCTTTCAGGCTATACCGTCCTTTACGGGCAATCCCCTGTCACCTCTTTTTCGGCGTCCTATGTGACGACAGGCAGTTCTGTCAGCAGCTATACCGCCTTACCCGCCAGTCCGGGCAGTTTCGGCGGATGCTCCCCGACCTCTTACCTTTACACGTTCAGCAACGGGCTGTCCAACCAGTATAAGCTGAATAGTTTTAACGCCAATGGCAGCACATATTTCGTGGCCCCGGCCGCCTCCGCAACCGTAAAACTAAGAAGGGTCAATAATTCCAATGCGACGGGCAACCGGTCTATCGTTTATATGGAGTCTACTGCTCCTTCGGCCTCAGCCTGTCCTTCGCCGGCAACCCTGAACTTTAAGCCGCCCTACCTGGACGTGATGGAGACGGTGCTGAATGTGGGGATGCTGAATCAGGGAACGGACAATATCTTCACCAATGCGGGCAACGGGGACGGCAATAACAATAATATCGAGCGGGTGGATGTCATCTTCTCTTCCGGACTAAACACGGCTTCTCCCCCGGAGGCCGGCTTCGCGATCTTTGACCGGGGAAACAATTATCAGCATGATCCTTTTAAAATAGCGGCCATCACCAGCCTGGATGCCAATGGAGATCCGGCTTCTTTTGGTCCGGTGAGAACCTGTACCAGTGGCAATGGCTCCAATAACAATGGCAGCTGGGGGCATCCTTCCGCCGCCAATGGAAACCTTTCCTTCTCTATCTATGTCTTGCGCAAGGATGCGTCTGCCCCCCGGCTGCAGGTATCCTCGAATCTCAACCAGGAGATCGGCGGGGTATTCTATACGTTTGCCGACCTGGGTATTACAGCCGGACAGGCCCTTTACGGATATGCTCTTTTAGCAGCGGATGGCACGGCTTCCCCCAGCTCCGCACAGTTGTTAAACCTCAATAATACGGCTGTCTATCCGACCGGCACTACGGAAGCGCAGGGTGGCCTGGATCTGGTAGCCGTCAATACAGTTTTTTCCACGGGCTCCTATATCGTCTTACCGGTACAGATCGCCTCTTTTACCGGCAGCATGCAGCAGGACGCAACAGGGGCGCCGGCAGGCCGGCAGCTGCAATGGGAGCTGGGGAATGTGGAAGGGGACGAACAGGTATGCCTGGAAAGGTCTGCCGACGGAGTGGCTTTTTCGACTGTCTATTCTACTACCATCAGCAGTGCAGCCCCCTCACTGTCAATGAAATATACCGATATGAGTGGAATAAGCGGTTCTGTCTTTTATTACCGGTTGAAAGTAACCATCCCATCCGGGTCTTCCCAATACAGTAATACGCTGGCCCTTCACGGGGACGGAGCCGATGCCGGCTGGAAGATATACCCTACGGTGGCTGAACGTTCACAACGGCTGAAGCTGCAGGGGATAAGGGATGGCGATTATACGGTGGTTTTTTACGACTACGGGGGCGGTTCCCGGAAAGTGCCGGTCCATGTCCTCAATCAGGAAGCCTGGATCGATCCGCCTTCCGGAGGGCTGGTTCCCGGCATCTATTGGCTTCAACTATCCGGAAACGGACAAGCTATCGCCGGGGGCGCAAAGGTCTTCGTGCGATAAATCCCTCCTACTCCTCCGGGTCATTCGGTTGAAAGATCAATATTAAAATAATGCCGCTCAGCAGGCCGGAAAGGCCGACAAACTCCTGGCTGCTCATTTCCAGCACGTCATTCATAAAAAGTATTTGTGCGAGGATCAGGAAAATGGAGAACCCTACCAGCAGAATTTTTTTGATAGCCCGTTTGGATTTGCATTTAAAAAGGCCGAAGACCGAGATGACGGAAAAAAAGAGGCCGACAAGGGTTGTCATAGAATATAGTTTTTCATGGATAGGATTCAGGTACCGATCTCAATATACACAAGGGGGCCTATCCCTCCTATAGGAAAATTGCCTGGTATTTTTCCCAGCCGATGTAAAAAATACCAGGCATAGACAGGGCATGAGCCCGGACAGTGGGTCCGCACGGGTCATGAAACGCCGGTTCAGGCGCCGTTGGCGCCGGAGCATGACTGGTCAGGGATCACCCGTCAAAGAGATTCAAATAATTTATCCGGGGGGACGTCCAATCCCTTCGCGAGGGATAAGATCGTGGTAAAGAGGAGGTTAGTCTTCCCTGCCTCGACTTGAAGTACCTGTCTGTACGCCAGACCGGCGGCCTCGGCCAGTTCGCGGGTGCTCAGGCCTTTTTCTTTTCTTAATACGATCAGGCGTTTGCCAAATTTTTGCAATACTTTTTCTTTCCGATCCATGCAGAACGAATGTAGGGGTAATTGAATAAAAGAGGTTTACTTCAACTCGTAGTCTAGCAAGGAGGAAGGGTGTATTTCGAGGGCGACGGCTAATTGCAGAAGAGTGGTCAGGGTTATATTGATCATCCCCTTCTCAATCTTGGCAATCTTACTGTTATCTATACTGCAAGCATACGACATTTCCCGCAAACTGAGACCCTTGTCCTTCCGCAGTTTTCGCAAGTTTTCGCCGAATTCTTTCAATGCTTTTTTATCGCCTGCCGTTATCATTACGTTTTTTTCTAAGGAAGGCCCAAGATGAAAGATTTTTTCAAAATTTTTGAGGTCCAAAAAGACCGCATTAAAAAATTATCCATTTCCGGCCCCGGGCCCTCATCCGGAGAGATCTTTGGTTAGCTTATCCATTTTCCCCTAATTTTATCGTCAGCGACCCGAAAGACGCTCCGAAAACAACGCAATCGTTTGCCTGATCGGATCCCCCTCTTCTTTCCTAAGTTTGACAGCAAGAGGCGATCATAAAATTGAGAAAATACAATATGTTCATTAATGTCTTGGCAGCTTATGGCCTGAAAGAAGAAGAATGCAGCATCCGACCCTTTGGTACAGGTCTCATCAATAGGACTTTTAAGATCAGCTGCGCCGGGAAAGAGTATATTTTACAGCAAATCAACCACGAAATATTCGGCCAGCCGGCACTGATCGCGGAAAATATCGATAACCTGGCGACTTATCTGAGGCAGCTTTTCCCGGAATATCTGTTTATACAGCCGCTGTCCGCACTGGACGGCAAAAGTTTCGTTTATAACGAGGAGCAAGGATATTTTCGCTTAAGCCCCTTTGTTGCCGGCTCTCACACCTACGATGTGGTAGAGGCCACCCAGCTGGCCTATGAAGCGGCCCTGGAATTCGGCAGGTTCACGAAATTGCTGGCAGGATTTCCAACCGACCGGCTGCATACCACCCTGCCGGATTTCCATAACCTGTCCCTTCGCTATCAGCAGTTCGAGACAGCATTGCAGCAGGGCAATGCGGACCGGATCGCAGAGGCAAAAGAGAGCATCGCCACCATCCGCGCCTCCCGGCATATACAGGAAGAATTCGAACAGATCAAACATCATCCGGGTTTCAAGGCCAGGGTGACGCATCACGATACCAAGATCAGCAACGTGCTGTTCGACAAGGAAAATAAAGGGATATGCGTCATTGACCTGGATACCGTGATGCCCGGCTATTTCATCAGCGATCTCGGGGATATGATGCGTACCTATCTTTCTCCCGTCAGCGAGGAGGAGAAAGATTTCAGCCGGATCAACATCCGGGAAGATTATTTCAAGGCCATCGTACGGGGCTACCTGGGTGAAATGAAAAATGAGCTGAGCTCCGCTGAGCTCCGGCACGTCGTATATGCCGGGAAATTCATGATCTATATGCAGGCTATCCGCTTCCTGACAGACCATCTCAATAATGATAGCTATTACGGAGCCAAATATGAGGGCCATAACCTGGTAAGGGCCAATAACCAGATCACCCTATTGCAAAGATTGACAGAAAAAGAAACGGTATTGAGCCAACTGGTCACCCAATATGTCGAATCACCCGTATAAAAGCTTATATTGCGTCCGCATGAAACTGGCGGTTGCCCCATTTTTTTATTCATCTCGCAAATTTTTGTAAAGACATGAACGCAACCGTACAAACTGCCAGCAGGCCCGCTTCGAATTTCAAAGCGATCTGTATTATGGGGGTCCTCTATTTTTTGCTGGGCTTTATTACCTGGCTGAACAGTACCCTGATTCCTTTTCTGAAGCTTACCTGCCAGCTGGACAACGATGTACAGGCCTTCTTTGTCACTTCTGCTTCTTACATGGGCTATTTCTTTCTGGCCCTCCCTTCTTCCTGGCTGCTGAAAAAGATCGGCTATAAGAAGGGATTGGCCCTGGGACTGCTGGTCATCGCCTTCGGATCGATCATCTTTATCCCCGGCTCCCATTCCAGAAGCTTCCCCCTGTTCCTTACCGGTCTATTCATACAGAGTACGGGCATGTCCCTCCTGCAGACGGCCATGAACCCCTATATGAGCATTATCGGCCCTATCGAGAGCGCAGCCAAAAGGATCAGCATCATGGGGATCTGTAATAAAGTAGCCGGAATGGTCAGCCCGTTCATCCTGAGCGCCGTCTTGTTAAAAAATGCTACTTCCCTGGAAACCACCATTACCAAAACGACCGATCTCGTTTTAAAAAATGAGCTTCTGACAGAGCTGGCTTCGAGGATCGTTCCTCCTTACGTTATCCTGAGCGGTATCATCATCGCCCTGGCTGTCTTTCTCCGCCTGTCACCGCTTCCGGAGATCAATACGGATAAAGAAGACGATAAGGATACGCTTATCCCACAAGTCGCCAGGACCAGCATCTTCCAGTTCCCTCATCTGCTGCTGGGTGTTCTTTGCATATTCGTCTATGTCGGAGTGGAAGTATTGGCGGGGGATGCGATCGGTACTTATGGCAAGGCCCAGGGATTGCCGCTGGATGTCACCAAGAACTTCACCTCCTTTACCTTAATGGCCATGCTGGTAGGTTATATAGCCGGTATCTTTACCATCCCCAAGATTATTTCCCAGCAGACAGGTCTGAAGATCTCGGCGATCCTCGGCATGATCTTCTCGGTTGGCGCCTTCGCCACGACGGGTTACGTGGCGATCAGCTTCATTGCCGCGCTGGGTCTGGCCAATGCCCTGATGTGGCCGGCTATTTTCCCCCTGGCGATCAGCGGCCTGGGCAAATTCACCAAGACAGGGGGCGGTTTACTGATCATGGGTATCGCCGGGGGAGCCGTCTTTCCCCTCGTCTATAGTTCCCTCAAAGACAAGCTGCATTTGCCAAATAATCTATCCTTCTTCCTTTGCGTCCTGCCTTGCTATTTCTATATCTTTTATTATTCGGTCGGCGGATATAAAGCTGGCAAAAACGCCACGGGCGTTTTGCCCGAAGGGCCATCATTAGATCCGTTAACGAAAGACAGTATGTCTTCCGTTAACGCTGTCTAACGCAAAGCACCCAGTATCTCCCCTAAAAACCTATCCGCATTGAATTTCCCATGGGTCGTCAGTCCCAGCCTCACCACCACCAGCTGCCGGGAAGGGATGATGAACACATTCTGCCCTTCGAACCCATCCGCACAGAACAGGTCGGCGGGAGCATGCGGATAAGTGCGGTCACCGGGATTTCCCTTTGTCCCTGCATTCAGCCAGAACATATAGCCATATTTTCCTTTGGGAGCCGCCGGGGCGGGAGTGGCCGTGCTCCTGACCCAGCCTTCCGGCAGCAGGCGTTCCCCATTGAAGACGCCGTCGTTTAAATATAAGAGGCCGAACCGGGCCCAATCCCGGGCCGTAGCATACGAATAGGAAGACCCTACGAACGTACCGGAAGCATCCGGCTCCAATACGGCGCTATACATGCCCGTCTTGTAGAACAATCGCTCATAAGGAAAAGCATGATACCCTTCCTCCCCCACCGTCTGCCGGACGATACGCGCTACGATATTGCTGTTGCCGCTGGAATAGTACCAGACCGTGCCGGGCGTATCCTTTTCAGGATGAGAAGCCGTATAAGCGCCCATATCCGCCCGCTCGAACAACATTTTAGTAGCGTCGCTGGACTTGGTATAGTTCTCTTCGAATTGCAGACCACTGCATTGCTGTAATAAGTTGACCAGGGTAATGGCATGCCTGGGATCGTCCGGGTTCTTCCATTCAGGCACCGGGGCGGGCGCATCGACATGGAGCCGTCCATCCCCGACCAGCATACCGATCAGGGCGCTGGTGATGCTTTTCGACATGCTCCAGCCCAGCAGCCGGGTATCCCTGGTGAATCCAGGAGCATACCGTTCGCCCACCAGCTGCCCCTTGTATAATACGATCACGGCACGGGTCTTAATGGGATGCGCCGTATCTTTCTCCATGAAGATCGCATCGATGGCACTGTGTAAAGCCGCCATGTCCAGACCGGCAGGGACGGTATCCGCCACCCGGTCGCCCATGGGCCAGGACAAAGTATCCGTCCGTAAAGCTGGTCTTTGCGCCAGCCGGAATTTCTCCTCCCGGACCTGCTGTTCCGTCCATTCGCTGACGAGTGTAGCCCCCAGCCCGCTCCGGTAGATGGCCTTCGTTTTAGCGAGCCCCCATACGGAACCCGTCACCGACGAATCCTTGTAATCTATTGTATAATGTCCCAGGCTGAGCGGGAAGGAGGCAATATCCTCCTTTCTTACCTGCTGTTCGGCACGCCCCGCTACAAATACGGAGGAACAAAGCACTTTAGCCCCATAGCCGCTGATGATGGGGAAAGATACCCAGCAATAATAAACGCCATAGCCAATACTACTCACCAGGATCACTAATGCCAGGTTTCGGAGGTTTCGGAATTTCCTTTTTTGAGTCGCCATATCCTTTCTTTGATTATTTCTCTAATATAAGCAGTAAGCGTAAACTTACGCAAACGTTTGACGTACTAATATTGCCAAATTAGTATGAAATTCAACCCAAATTCTGACAACTATGTATTCTTCCAGGAGAAAATTCGTAAAAGATGTTGCCCTGGCTACAGCCGGGTTAGCCATGATCAATCCGGATAACCTGTTTGCCGGCGCTCCCGACCGTAAAGTACGGTTAGGATTTATCGGCACGGGATTGCGGGGACAGGGTCACGTAGGCCTCGCATTGAGAAGAGCTGATACAGAGATCGTGGCTATCTGCGATGTGGATGCGAAAATGCTGCAAATGACCAACGATGAGCTGAAAAAATCCGGCAAGCCCATGCCCAAGGTCTTTACTGGCGACAATTATGCCTACCGGAAACTCCTTGAATTAAAAGACCTGGATGCCGTCATCATTGCTACCCCCTGGGAATGGCACGCTCCGATGATCCTGGATGCGCTGGCCGCCGGCATTAAATATGTAGGAACGGAAGTGATCCTCGGCCTGACCCTGCAGGAACATTGGGATGTAGTCAAGGCGGCAGAGCAGAACAAGGCGCATGTCATGATGCTGGAGAATGTCTGTTACCGCCGGGATGTAATGGCGGTGCTGAATATGGTACGCCAGGGAGTCTTCGGGGAGATCATCCATCTGCAGGGTGGATACCAGCACGATCTGCGGGGCGTCAAGTTCAATGACGGCACCGGCCATGGCGGCGGCGCAGAGTTCGGCGAAAAGGGGTTCTCGGAAGCAAAATGGCGCACAAACCACTCCGTTCACCGCAATGGCGACCTCTACCCTACCCATGGCATAGGTCCTGTGGCCATGATGGTCGATATCAACCGGGGTAACCGGTTCCTGTCCCTCAGCTCTTTCTCCACCAAGTCGAGAGGCCTGCACAATTATATCGTTAAGAAAGGAGGAGAGAACCATCCCAATGCCAAAGTCAGGTTCAGTCTCGGGGATGTAGTCACGACGAATATCAAATGCGCCAACGGCGAGACGATCTTATTACAGCACGACACCAACCTGCCCCGCCCCTATTCCCTCGGCTTCCGGGTACAGGGTACCAATGGCCTCTGGATGGACGTAAATCATAGCATCTATGTAGAAGGGGTCAGCAAGGACGACGAATGGGATACAGCACAGCAATGGTATGACAAATACGATCACCCGCTCTGGCAGAAATGGAGCAAGGACACGGAAGGCGCCGGTCATGGAGGAATGGATTTCTTCGTAATACACGCTTTTATAGAGGCCGCCAAAAGAGGCCTGCCTACGCCGATGGACGTATATGACGCCGCCGCCTGGAGCGCCATCACGCCCCTCAGCGAAAGCTCTATCCAGCTGGGCAATCAGACCGTGGATTTCCCTGACTTTACGGAAGGTCAGTGGATGTACCGGAAAAATGATTTTGCTTTGACGGGGGATTTCTAAGCACCTTGGTTGTATTGTACTGTTACAGCAGAAAAGCCCTTCAAATTCAGCAATTTGAAGGGCTTTAATATAAGAAACTACTTTCATCTGACAGGGCGTCTACCCACCACTTATTTTGTGAGCTATGATGCCTTAAAAACTCGGCCTGCTCCTTTTTAATTCGGGATTGACCTTCGAAATCTTTCTTAACCATGGAAGTCTTCAAAATATACAAGACTGTTACTTTTGATAAAAATTGGAAGGAAAAATAATCAGGGGAAAACTATTCTTTCTGTAACCACGGTCTTAATCTGAAGTGCCAACTGGTAATAACTCTTAGCTTCCGCTGCTGTCGGCATTAGATTGGAATCAGGGTAACGACCTTGTACAGCATATGCATTGATATTCAGCGGATCAATGGTTGCAAATATGGGATCGAAATTTGCACATTCAGACAACAGGAAAACAATATTATGCGTCCGTTCGATATCGCGACCATTATAGACTAAAAAAGCTTTGAGGCATTTTTCGATGGCTTGCTGGCAGTGGAAACAGGCATTGTCCAGAATCATAGGTTCTATCTCCAGCAACCGTTGGGCACTAATAAGATCATGTCCCGCTTTGTCGAGCCATGATTCAATATAGATTTTGAGAGCAGGGGTCATAAAGCCACCCCCTCCCTGATCGCAGAACGGATGATGTGTCCAGGCAACTCTTGTTTTTGGCGTATTTCCTCTTCGCTATTAAGCAGTAAGTCAACAGGCGCTTTAATGGCACCAACAATGGCCCGGTCGAGCCGACTGCTCCAAAGTATCTTCTCCTGCGGCGTGAACGTTGTGGGTGTGATAATCAGCAGGTCATAATCACTAAAGCGATCCTGGTCACCTCTCGCACGAGAACCAAACAGCAGAATGCGAGCTCCAGGTAAGTAGGATAGTACCGTTTGCCGGATTTTATTATATATTGTTGTGCTGTTCACTGGTCAAATATACACCAAAATTTGTTGTGCATTATACCCCGGAATCGGTGGCCCGCTGCCTATGCCAAGTTTTTAAATGGCTACGAATAAATGCTACCGAATTTAGTTCAAGTGACTAAAATTCAGCACGTTAAAGCGAAAACGGTTTCGACATCGTTAACCAACCGGTTCAAAAAATGTACAGCCGGGGCCCGCCCCCGAATCCGCCAGCTAAGCATTAACGGGCGTTACCGGGCCTTCACGGCTACGGCTATCTTCGAATCGGCGGTCCCGTAATACAGGAACCACTGTCCCTTGAACTGGGCCAGCCCTTCCAGGAAACAAACCTCCCCTACCTGTCCCGTTATCTCATAAGGCTTATCCGGCTTCATGAAATAATGGTCCAGCCGGTGCACGATCTTTTCAGGGTCTTTTGGGTCCAGCAACACCTGGGAGGCGGCATAAGTGCCTTCCGGCAGACTGCTGTCGCCGATGGCCGGAATATTCCTGCTATTGAAGATCAGCAGGATCCCTTTATCGGTGAGCATGGCCGGTGGTCCGGATTCCACCAGGTCGCTGTCGAACTTCTTCGAGCGGGTGGGAATGACGATCTTCAGGTCAGGCATATTGAGCGCCTGCCCTTTCAACGCCACCGGATCGGCTTCCCCGGCCCCTTTCTCTACCGGCGTCCAGCTGATCAGGTCGTCAGAGGTGGCGGCCCATATATTCTGATCGCCCCAATACATCCAGTATTTTCCATTGACCTTGGTAGCCACGATCTTTCCGTTCTCATATTTGGACACAATGGCGCCCGACTTCGACCAGACCTCCTTGTATTTGCCATTATAGGCTTTTGCAAAAGCAGGCCCCTGCTTGGTCCAATGCAAAAGATCTTTCGAAGTGGCGATCAGCAGGCGGGCCACCTTGCCGTCAAAGGCCGTATAGGTCATATAATAGACGCCCTGCGCGTCTTCCACGACCCGGGGATCCTCGCAGCCCCCTTCCCATTCATATTTCTTTTCGGCATCTTCAGCGGGATACAGCACCGGCGAGGGGTGGCGGGTAAAGTGAAGTCCATCGGTGCTCTCGGCAAGGCCTATCCGGGAAGTACCTCCGGGCTTGCCGATCTTGTCCTGCGCCCGGTAGAGCATGTAAACCTTGCCGTCCCGGACTACGATGGCCGGGTTGAATACATCTTTTTCCTCCCAAAGAACTTTCTCTTTACGGATGGGGTCGGGGAAACTGCCGCTGCCCGGCTGAAGAACGGGGTTGACGCTATCCACCTTCGTAAACGGAAGGAGGGCCCAGTCTGCATCGGCGGCATTCGATAAAGCAGCGGGCGCTGCCCCCGATGTCGCAGAGTCACCGGAAGCAGAAGCCCCGGCCCCCGAGCCCCCCTTGCCGGGCCCATTACAGGCAACGCCCGATACAACGATTACGCCTGCCGCGAAATATTGCCAGAATCTGTTTTTCATAATTTCTATTTTTCGTCTTCGCTATAAAGTACTTTCAATGGTGTAAATGGATTGTATATCGATATCGGTCAGAACCGTATTATAGAAACGGATATCATCCATCGAGCCTATCCAATAGCTGGCCCCCCAGAAATAATTGGGACTGTTGCTATCCGTAACATTATAATATTCCTTGGGCATCTCATTGCCGATGGAAAGATCTACCGGAGAGCTAAGCGTCAGGGCTGCTCCCGGCACATTCGTCCAGGTCTTTACCAGGCTGCCATTCACATAGAATTTTTCCGTCCCGGAAGTATAAGAGACCGCCAGGTGCGTCCAGCCGGAGGAGACATTGACGGCGCCGGCATCTCTGTCATAGATAGTCCCGGCCACACTGACCGTCAGAAAGGGAACTCCCGTTCCGTTGAGGTTGAACTTATAACCATTCCAGCGATCCATAGAGATCATATAACTTCCGTTGGTATTGGCCGTCATCTGTACCCACATGCTGATCGTAAAGCTCCCGGGGTTGAGGGCCGCGGCATAGGGTACCTGGACCAGGGACCCATTGTTGAAAGTATAAGCCATATTCGCCCGCCCAAAACGATCCGTGGTCAGCTGCGGCAATGTTCCCCCATCCGTCATCGTGGCTGCGCTGCTGCCGATCCAGCCCGTTTTCAAGGCTCCGTTATGGCCATTGCCGGTGGCATCCGTGACATCGCCATCGAACTTCCAGAAAGCTACCAGGTTGGCGCTGGAGACTTCCCCGATCAGTTTGGTGTTAAACTGCTGGGCAGCTAACAACAGGTTGTTATAGGTATTATTAACCTGCTCTTGCGTAAAAGTGCTTCCGGTATTGACCTGGGTGGCCAGTACGATCGCGGTATCCAGCAGTGCCTTGGCGCCGGTCGCATAATCGCCGGGTTTATTGCCTTCCACGACTGTGTTGTACACCTGGGTCAGCGAATCGATCAGGTGGCTTAAAGAGGCCTTATTGGCGTTGTAATCGGGTGTGCTGCTTTTTTTACTGCAGGCAGAGAACAGCGTCATCGTGACGCCGGCCGCCAGCATAAAAAACAAAATATATTTAGTGCTGCGCATGATGATAATTTTATAAAGGATGCAAGAATTTATAAGCCCAGTTTTTTGTTCGTGTCCCGTTCGCTCTGCGGTATGGGGAACCATTTGTTCTTGTCGTAACTGAAATTGGGTGAATTTGCCGCAAGTACACTGGCAGCATAAGCGCTCCCATACCGGATGACGTCGAAGAAACGATGGAATTCCAGCGCCAGCTCGGATCTTCGTTCATTGCGGATGATCGTCCGCAGTTGTCCCTGATCGGTAGTCGTAATGTCAGGCAATAACCCGGCGGGTACAGTACCATATCCCGGCAGGGCAGCATCATAGAGATAGGATTCCCGGGCCCTTTTACGAACGGCATTGAGAGGGGCCAGCGCGAGACTGCTGCTGCCGCTTTCATTCAGGGCTTCCGCCTCTACCAGCAGGATATCCGACAGACGAAGCGCCTCATAGTTCAGACTGCCGTCATTCTTGATGGTAGCAGGGATCACAGATAGGGGCTGGGTGTGTTTCTTGCTGATATAACCGGTCGTGGTCCAGGTGGGATCGAAGGGAGAGTCATAATAAGGCTGTCCCTGCTGAGCCACCGTATAATTCAGACGGGGATCCGGCTCGCCGCCGGTGGCCTTCTCGAAGTTATTGACCAGGGCCTGGGTCGGATAAAAGAACCCATATCCGTTAAGGGACCGGGGTGCAAACCAGGCATTCAGCTCATTTCCCTGGTATGGACTGGCGCCCGAGATATGGTTAACGGTAAAGATTACTTCCGTATTATTCTTCGTAGCGGCAGTGAAATTATCCGTGAACAAAGGGGTAAGGCTATAACCCAGCGCTTCGACGGCCTGGGCATTCTGCACCGCCAGCTGATAATGATTGGCCAGGCCGGTATGAAAGAGATAGGTCTTTGCCAGCAAAGCCAGTGCGGAGCCACGGGTAACCCGGCCAAAATCCGCAGCAGCTACAGCAGAAGGCAAGGGGAGATCGGCGATCGCATCCAGGCAATCCCTTTCGATCTGCGCATAGATGGTATCCTGCGCTAAGGCAGGGCTTTGCAGCTCTTCCGGCGTTTCTACCTTTAAATGCAAGGGAATGTTTCCATAACAGGTGGTTAGAATAAAATAGTAATAGGCCCTCAGAAACTTTACTTGCGCGATCGCCGATTTTTTAGCGGCATCGGAGACGGCGGTATTGGAAGCAGGCAAGCCGTCGATCACCACATTGCACTTAAATACGCCATCATAATACCGTTGCCAGACAGCTTCCACAGCCGAATTAGTCGGCAGAATATTAAAATTGTGAATGGCGTCGAAGTCGGCCTGGTCTCCCGGATTTCCTCCCTTGATCGCATCATCGGAAGCCACATCCCCCAATACCCAGATAGCATTGGAGGCGCCGGAGGTAAAGGTTAAAGGGACATAGGCGGCATTGACTGCCAATAGGGCATTAGCGTCGGAAGTAAAATAATTGGCCGGAACATAATTGCTCAATACATCCTGGTTCAGGAATTTTTTACAACCCGTTGCTAAGAGCGCCGGGACCCATAAAAAGATAAAAATATTTTTCAGTCGCATATCGTTAAAGATTTGAATGATTAGAAGTTCAGGTTAGCGCCGATGGTGATGGTCCTCGCAGAGGGATAAGTACCCCAGTCGATACCCACGGCTTTTACGCCATCCCCCGCGCCGTTGGCGCTGGTCGCCATCTCCGGATCGAGTCCTGTGTATTTGGTGATCGTGAACACGTTCTGGACACTGCCATAGAATCGTACGGAAGCGATCTTCATACGGGACAAGGCCTGGCTGCCTACCGTGTAACCGAGCTGCAGGTTCTTTAACCGCAGGTAGCTGCCGTCCTCCAGGAACCGGGTGGAAGCCTGTTTATTATTCTGCGCTCCCAACCAGGACAGCCGGGGAAATTGGTTGCTGGTGCCTTCACCATGCCAGCTCTCCGTAGCGATCCTTTCCGTGATATTGAAAGGGCGATAAAATCCTTCGATATCAGTCAGTACCTGGTTATAGATCTTATTACCGGATACGCCCTGGAAGAACAGGCTGAGGTCGAAATTTTTATAGCCCAGGCTGCCGGTGAAGCCGTACGTAAATTTAGGAATCGGGCTGCCGGCATAGATCCTGTCATTCTGGTCAATGACGCCGTCGTGATTGGTGTCCCTGAACTTTACATCGCCGGGCTTGATACCGGAACCCTGACTGGCGTGGGTGAATACATCCAGGGCGTTCTGGAAAATACCATCCTGCTGCAGCAGGTAGAATTCTCCGATCGGCTGTCCTACCGTCGTGATCGTCGCATAGACATTATTGTCGATACGGGCCGCGGAAATAGGCTTACCGCCGGCCAGGGAGGTCACCTGGTTATGCACGGTCGCCAGATTGCCACCGATCTCAAAGCGCCAGTCTTTATTGATATTATGACGATAGGAAGCTTCGAATTCAAAACCCCTGTTCACCACATTGCCGGCGTTTTCCGTGGGACTACCAGCGCTGCCTGCGCTGCTGGGCTGCGGAATGCTCAGCAACATGTTCGAAGTCTTCTTATTGTAATAATCGACCGTGACTAATAAAGCGTTACTGAAGAATCCCATATCCAGTCCGGCATCGGCCTGGGTGCTGGTTTCCCATTTTACATTCGGGTTGCCTTTGGACACAATCGTATAAGTGGGCGTAGATACTCCGCCGAAATTGTAATAGCCGCCCGATCCGATGGTAGACGTGTAGGCATAGTTACCGATCTCCTGATTGCCCAGCTGTCCGAGGCTCGCCCGGAGCTTGAACAGGGAGATGGGCTTGATGTCCTGCATAAAGGCTTCTTTGTCGATCCTCCACCCTACTGAACCTGAGAAGAAGTTGCCGTAGCGATCGTGCTGGTCCAGTCGGGAAGAACCATCTCTTCTGAAGTTGAAGGAAGCCAGGTATTTATCATTGTATTGATAGTTTAACCGGCCAAAGAGGGAGAACAGCGTCCAGTGCGACTCGTTGCTGCCCGAAGGCGAAGGCAGACCGGTAGCATTGTCCAGGTACTGGAAGGGTGCAGACTGATCAACGAAAGTCTTGCCGGAAGCCGATAGTTGCCGGGTATCGCTATACACAGCTTCACTACCCACCAATATGTTCAGGGAATGCCGGCCGGCTTCCAGTTTGTAAGTAGCCGTATTCGTCCAGTTGTAATTGAAATTATTGGAATAGGACTGGGCTAAGGAATTGGGAGAGTTCTGAAGCCGGGCCGCACTCCCCCAGGTAGGGAAGAATTGCTTGTATTCCGTAAGAATGAGGTTGGTACCGATATCCGACCGGATCGTCAGGTTCTTCAGAGGCCTTAACTCGGCATAAGCATCTCCCAGTAAGGAATAATTATAAAAGTTACGGTCCGTATTGGCGGCTAAAGCCACCGGGTTGAGCCCGTCGCCTAAATACGCCGCTCCATCGTTGGGCTGATAAAAGCTGTTCGTCGGAAGATCACTGTATTGGCCGTTCTTTTCGAACACCGGGATGGCCGGAGTGCGGAAGAGGGCATACCGAACGACGCTGGCCCCGGGATTACCTTTGCCATATCCGTCCCCGGAGCTACCTACCTGCCGGGTCTTGTTATAGGCCAGGTTGATGTTCGTGCCGAAGCTGAACAACGAAGAAACCTTGCTATTGATAGCCGTGCGTATATTGAACCGATCGAAGCCCGAATTGCGGATCATCCCCTTCTGGGTGAGATAGGCCGCCGATATGATGTACTGGGTATTCTCATTACCGCCGCTGACCGAAAATTGAAGGTTCGTCATGGGAGCGGTCTTTAACACCTGCCGTTGCCAGTCTACATTGGGCAGCGTGTCCGCCATGGACGGAAGGATGGGGTGTCTCGGGCTGCCTGGGTTGGTAAGGCTATCGTTATAAGCGGCCGTATTATAGGCGCTGACATACTGAGAGGTATTGGCCATTTTGATAGTACGTTCGGGGGACTGCCAGCCCGTGTAGGCATTCAAGCTCAATTTGGGCTTGCCTGACTTACCTTTTCGCGTAGTGATCACCACCACGCCGTTGGCCGCCCTCGCTCCATAAATGGACGCAGAAGCAGCATCTTTCAGGATGCTGATATTATCGATATCGTTGGGGGAGATCTCATTGATACCGGCAGCAGTGGTAGGGATTCCATCCACGATATACAACGGGTCATTGTTGTTGATGGTACCCAGCCCTCTTATCCGTACAGCGATCGGATCTCCGGGTGCACCGGTGGATTGGGTGATGACGACGCCCGCAGCCTTACCCTGCATGATCTGATCGACTCCTCCTACCGGAATGCTCTGGATATCTTTTGTGTTGATGGTCGACACGGCTCCTGTCAGATCTTTTTTCCGGGTCGTACCATATCCGATCACGACGACTTCATTGATATTGCCGGGAAGCGTCTGCAAGGTAACCGTCAACCGGGTATTACCCGCCACAGCTACTTCCTGAAGCTGATAGCCTACGTAGGAAACCACCAATGTGGCTTCTTCCGGAACGGTGAGGGTGAAATTACCGGCGCTGTCGGTATTCGTCCCCAGGGTACTGTTCTTAACACGGATGGTGGCGCCCGAAAGCGGGTCGCCGGAAGCAGTGACCACTTTACCGCTGATCCGGATCTCATTGACAGTGGGTTCCGAGCGGGGGGTGATCACCACCAGGTGGCTGGAAAGTACCTGGTAAGTAAGCTTTGAATTCCGGAAGGCATTGTCCAGGATCTGAGGGACAGTGAGTTCGGTGGCTTCGACATCGATCTTGTCCTTACGGGGCAGCACGTTATCCTTGTATAAAAAGGTGTACGTGCTCTTCTTCTCCAGCAGTTCGAATAACTTCTCCCAGCTAATGTTCTTCTCCGTCAGCGTTAATTTGTCTTGAGAAAGGACGGTTGCCGAGACCTGAAGAAACGTGAGCAACAGCAGTGAAAAGGATAGTTTCATACGCAGAAGGATTTTTCCCCAATCCGGGCGATTGGCAGAACAGGAACTACAGAATTTTTTCATACATTTGAAATGTTGAGGTTAAATAATCAGAACCTGAAATCCTGGCGGAGATTAGGTGTCATCGAAAATGATTATACCCAACGTACGGGAAGTGTGACAGCACTTCCTGTTTTTTTGGGCAAGCTATATCGTTACATCGTTCCTTTTCCGTCTCATTACCAGATATGGATGGTATCTCCGGAAATCCGGTAGTGGAAAGAGGAAGTGAGCTGCAGGGCCTGCATCACTTCCTCGATACGCTGATCCTTAAAAGTGCCGGTCAGCTCATCCATCCGGTACTTCTCATTATCGAACCGGATCTTCACATTATACCACCGTTCCAGCTTCAGGGCCAATTGCGTAAAGGGCTCTTTGCGGAAGACCAGCTTGTTCTCCACCCAGGAAGTCTCGTCGATCGTTCCATCCGCTGAATCCGGCACGACCGGGGCTGTGATGACTTTGAGAACTACCTGCACTTTCACTGCCGTCACCGGCATCGCGGAAGGGGTAGTGCTGGTTGTAACCACTGGGTCCGGTTGATTCGTTCCCGTGCTGACAATTAATTTCTCACTGGGCTTTAGCACGATGGCGGTATGCGTATTGTTGGCGAAATCGACTTCCACCTTTCCGCGGATCAGCGTCGTCTCCGTCAGTGAATCACCGGGATAGGCTTTTATGTTCAAGGTCGTTCCCAATACCCTTATATCCAGCTTGCCGGTGTGAATGATAAAAGGGTGAGCGGGGTCATGTTTCACATCGAAATAGGCTTCTCCGGAGAGGGTTAGCTCCCGCTTACCATCGGCGAAGGGAGTCATGTATTGTACCCTGCTGCCTGCATTCATCCATAACTTAGAGCCGTCGGACAATTCTATATAAGATCGGGAACCATATTTCGAAACCAGCTCTTTCGCGACTGCGGGGACGGCAGGCACAGGCGTTGCTTTATTGTTGCGGTACAGGATCGCGCCGGCGATTACCAGCACCAGGACGGAAGCAGCAACCATCCATCGGACAGCAGGTATATGACGGACCACAGGTTCTTCCCCGGACTCCTCTTGTCCCCGGGCGGCGACAGTGAGTGCAGGTCGGTCGACAGAGAGCCCGGGCCGATCCTCATGGGAGATTGCCAGCCTTTGCAGGCCTCTTTCCAGCATCTTCTGCTCCTCGTCGACAGACAGTCCGCCGGGGGGCGCTTCCTTCAATGCCCGCAGGATATTCCAGGTCTCCCTCAAAGAAGGGTCATCCCGAAAGGTCATTTCCAGCTCTTTTTGCTCCATCAACGTAGCTTCCCCTGCCAGAAGCCTGGACATCAAAATTTCAATTCTTTCCTGATCCATATTTCTAAAAAATGGGAGAACCGTAAGTGAACTTCGTTCACAACCGGGCTCCGCCCGGTTAGGATAAGGACACAGGAATATTTAAAAACCCTTAAAAGAAAATAAAAAAAATTACCTTTATTTACTAAGTGTATTAATTTGTTAGGAAGATTACCATCATTAACTGACGAGCATGCCTTCGAAGACCTGTACAGGCATTATTTTGTCCGTTTATACCGGTTTTGCTTTTCCATCATACACGTAAAAGAACCGGCCGAAGAGATCATCCATGATGTCTTCATGAACCTCTGGAAGAGACGGGCTTCCCTTTCTGAGATAGAGAACCTGGACGTCTACTTATATGTCTCTGTAAAGAACCTGTCTCTTAACTATCTCCGCGACAATCATTTTCCCCACACCCTGGATATCGAACAGCACTGCCATCATTATATACAGTTCCAGGCAGACCCCGAGGCCCTGCTTGTCAGCGCAGAAACGGTAAAAGCTGTCCTCGCAGCCATCGACCAGCTCCCTCCCCGGTGCAAGCTCATTTTCAAGCTGATCCGGGAAGATGGACTCAAATACAAAGATGTGGCGGAACTGCTGGCGCTGTCCGTGAAGACAGTAGAAGCGCAGTTGGCTATTGCCTTGAAAAAAATAGCGGCTATCCTCAGACTGCAGGAGACCAGCTAATCACGCGATCTATCGTATCTGGGGAAAGGCCATACCGGTGATCTTCCGGTAGAGATCAACTGCATATAGATCGGTCATGCCGGTGATAAAATCCACCACGGACTGAATATCACAATACAGCTGGTCTTTTTGCCCGGAAATGATGAATTGTTTGGAAATAAGCTGGAGCAGTTTTTCCGATTTGGGAGCGTGGGGATCCAGCACAGCGGCAAAAAACTCTTTCAGCATCCCTCCTATCACATTATAGCCGGCGATCTCGATCTCCACCACCGAACGATGATTATAGATATGCTGTACGGAATAGGCGTCGATCTTTTTTATCAGCGCCCCTTCCCTTTCCGGCAGGTAATCGATCAGGGATTTTGCCAGCCTGCCCTCCAGTAATTCGGTTTCCTTTTCCATGAAGATCTTACATACCCGGTCGATGAGGAGACTGATCAGCATGGCGCGCAGGTATTGCACTTTCTGGTTATCGTCATTGATCTCATGAAAGATCCTTTCCACCTTCTCCCTTGCATTGTATCCTTCCTCGTTATCAAAAAAAGAAAGAAAAAGATCCTTGATCGTATCGATGGAGATGATATGCAGCCGATGAGCATCTTCAAAATCGATGACCCGGTAGCAGATATCATCCGCCGCCTCTACCAGGTACACAAAGGGGTGACGGGCAAAGACATTCTTAGCGGGGTCCGGCTGAGGGATTCCCAATTCCGCGGCGATCTGCTTATAGGTATCGATCTCGGAATCAAAGAAACCCGATTTTTTCGTCGCCAGCTGCTGCTTGTTAAATCCATTGACGGAATCGGCCGGATATTTTACGATAGAAGCCAGGGTAGCATAGGTAAGGCGGAAGCCGCCCAAGGCTTTTTCATTGAAATTGTGGGTCAGAGTGCGAAAGGCATTGGCATTTCCTTCAAAATACAGGAAGTCCCGTTGCTGGTTATCGCTGAGCTCTTCTTTAAACCGCCTTCCGGCGTCTCCCTCCAATCCTCTGAAGAAGCTGCGGATAGCATCCTCCCCGGAATGACCAAAAGGCGGATTACCGATATCATGCGCCAGGCATCCTGCCGCTACGACGGAAGGCAGCTCATATTTATAGAATTCCCGGAATTCCTCCCCCCATGAGGAGTATTTGTCGGCCAGGACATCTCCCACAGCCTTGCCCAACGAACGACCCACGGAAGCCACTTCCAGGCTATGAGTCAACCGATTATGGACAAAAACAGGCCCGGGCAGGGGAAATACCTGCGTTTTATTTTGCAGTCGACGAAAGGCGGAAGAAAAAATAATACGATCATAATCCCTCAAAAAAGAAGTACGGAGATGAGGGGCGAAAGACGGCTGCTGCACAGCAGCTGGCTGCGGAAGACCGGCCGGCGTGGAAGATACTGCCCCAGAAGGCCGGACGGATCCCGTCCGTAAAGGACTGTATAACTGCTGCCAATTCATTTTTTGCATAAGCCCGGAATAAGACATAAGTGTGTTGGGCCGCAAAGATAAGCGGTAGAAGGTTAGTTATGGCTTGTAACTAATATAATTGGTCAGGGTGCCGATCCCGTCGATGGAGATATCGACGATATCTTCCTCCTGCAAGGTGAACTCATTCGGAGGAACCAGGCAGGTGCCCGTCATAAGAAAGCTGCCCACTGCAAAATCCATCTCCTGGTAGAGCCAGTTGACCAATTCTGTCAACGACCTCTTTATCTGGCTGATGGATACCTGCCCGGTATAGACATTTTTCCCCTCCCGGCTGATCGTCATACGAATACCGGTAGATAGATGGATAGGATGCTCCGGCACATAGAGGCAGGGTCCCAGGGCCGCACTCCGCTCATATACTTTGGCCTGGGGAAGATAGAGCGGGTTCTCTCCTTCGATGCTCCGGGAACTCATATCGTTCCCGATGGTATAGGCCTGAATAGTTCCTTGAAAATTGGCAAACAGCGTCAGTTCCGGCTCCGGCACATTCCAGGCCGAGTCCCTGCGGATATATACCGGCTCCCCATGCGCCGCCACCCGATGCGCCAGGGATTTAAAAAATAATTCAGGGCGTTCCGCGGCATAGACCTTATCATAGAAATCCGACCCGCCCGAATCCTTGGATTCTTCCATCCTGGCATCCCGGCTCCGCAGATAAGTGACCCCTGCGGCCCAGACCTCCTGAGATCCGATAGGCGCCAATACCTCTTTTTCGCACCAGACGCCGGCCTGGGGAGTAGGCAATTCATTACCGGGTGTGATAGCCGTAGCCAAAAAATTATGGAGCCCTTCCCGGTTGATCAGATCGTCCCAGTCCCTGTCGATCTGATAGAACTTTCCCCCGACCTGCAGTATATTTCCCTTCTTCGTTCTAAATAGTTTCATGGCTTGCATTTGACGTCTGAGCAATATACCCCATATTTATTATTTGATCACCAACAGCCAGCCTTTTCCTTTCCGGACGGGAATAGGATCACCGGGCCGGAAAGTCTGGTGCGGCTGAAAGTTTTTCATTTCCGGCGCTTCGATCATAGCGGTTGCCGGATCGATCCCTATCTTTTCCCAATCGATCTGCAAGTGAATAATGGTATCCTGTTCCGCCCAGCTCGCCAGGGAGACCAGCAACGCTCCCTTCTTTTGATACACGGTCGCCAGCACCTTCTCCTGATCCGTCTTTACAGGACAGGACGGACTCCAGTATCCGATCATTTTAGTCCCCTGCATCCCGAAGGCATCCCATATTTTCCAGATGGGACGGGGATCCGAATTCTCTGTCCAGGGCATCCGGTTCGTCATACCATAGATCAGGCCCCGCCAGGGATTACCGCCGCCTTCCAGCATTTCGCCCATCAGGCCAAAGGGGATGCCACTCACTTCCGTCAAAAAGAAATCGGAGGGGTTCTTTTCATAATCAAAATATTCTCCGAACCAAAGCCGGTTGAGATAAGGGAAATGCTCCATATACAGGTTCGCACTATTATTGTAGCCGTCACTGCGATTGTATTGATTGGCAGAATGCAGATCTATAATACCCGGATGCCCATCCTGCGTAAGCACTCTTTTGATACGCTTCATAGTGACCCGGTCGAAGGCCACATCATCGAGATAAATGCCATCGATGCCTACCTGCTGCGTCAGCCAGTTCATTCCTTCCACATAGTAGTTATGCCATCGGCTCATGCCACTATTCACCAGCGCGGCATCCTTGATCTCCGGAACGAACCAGGCAGCGATATAATCGTCCCCGATATGCTCCTGTAACCAGCTAAAGCCTCCGCCCGGCCCATGAGAATAGATCTCGTTCCCCAGGCTCCTCAAGGCAAAAGTCTCATAGGCATGATCGGACAGCTCCCGGATCGTGTTATATATTTTCACTTTTAGCCCGAGACTATGCGCCTGATCGATATAGTCCTTCATTTTTTTCCATTCGATGAATGGATAGTTGATCCAGGGATTGATCGGGGTGGCATGGTGGATATTGACCACGGTGGCGCCGGTGGCCTTGATCGTATCCAGGTCGTTGTATTTATGATAGAAACGGGTAGACCATTGGAAGTCCGTATGGAGGGCGTGAAAAGGGGTGATCAGCAGATTGAAATTATAATAGAGGGTCTCCCCTTTCTTCATGCTACGCGCCCCGCTATAATTATTGGCCAGCATGGACTTGCCCTTGACCCCGATGGAGATACCGCCCTTTCCTTCATTCCCCCAGGAAGATGGCAGGAGCAGGGGTTTTTGCAGATAAAAATTGGTGTTGAGCGGGCGTACGTACTTTTCATCCCGCAGGGAATATTGCAGGCCGGCATTGACAGCGCCGATCCAGGCCCCATCCTGGTTCTTATGCGCGACATCCCATTTCCAGAAAAACATACTGTCGGGCCTGTAGCCTCCTTTTTGTCCCAGCCCCATCATATATTGGGCAAACTCCTTCTGAAAGGGGATATGCATAGTGATCTCTTTCAGGGGTAGCTCTTGCAGGGCCGTCACTTTTACCGTGTACGACAGGAATCCATCGAATTCAAGGGAGGCGCTGACGTCCATTTGCAGCTCATCCGAAGTGCTGGTAGCTGTCCACTGCACGGTGCCGGGTGACCGCAGTGTAAAATTCAAGCCCCCGTTCTTCAGGCGAATATCTTTCCCATCCGACTGCCGGGTAAAATGGAAATGGATATTCTCGGCCAGCAGGTTATTGGGAACAGATCCTATCTCCGTCATTTCGGGGGTAAAAAAAGTTTGTATCTGCTCGGGGAATCCCTGTTGGTTCAACCGGATTGTCCGGCCCAGCAGACTGATGAGCGTGTCTCCCTGGATGCCGAGGGGAATATAGGGAGCAATGACGGTATTGTCCTGCGCCAGTGTGGAGTTGAGCCATTTGAGCCGACTCATTCTTATAGGGACGCCGACGCCGCCGTCTTTCAAAAGGACATCGATTATGGTCATCCGAACGTTGATCGACTGCGTAACAAGACCTTTGGCCTTCACGAGCACCGTTCCCGTATAGGAGTCCGGTATCGTATTCTCCGGTACGTCGACACCACACCAAAGCGCCTGTACCTGCCCTGCCGGCACGTCGACTTTTTTGATGAAGGGCTTGCCGGTATAATCGGTGCCGGTAGTATTGATACAGGTGATATTGCCAGCGGGAATCTTTTTGCCGTCCGCCGTTTGCAGATCGCTGAATTGAAGTTCCAGGTCTTCCAGGGGCTGTAAAGAATAGACTCCCAGCTGATAGGTATAATATTCGCCCCTGTAGGCATCCGCCTGTATGGGAGCGCCTGGCCCTTTTTGTATCCAGCGGTAGGGCAGATCATTGATCATACGAATAGGAGACATACGACTTTCCGGAAAGACCAGGAAAGGCTTACCGGCATATTTTTTCTTCAGCGCGGCCGTCTCTTTAGCCGTCGCAATTTCTTCCATCGGATAGAAGCTGTCAAAGGCATCGATGGATTGCAGCTCTGTCACCGTACAATTGACCGCCGGGCTGGCGCCGCCCGTCTTTCCACTGCGCGAGCCCGTGTTTCCGCTACGCCGTTCGTTCGCAGCGAACGCAGTCAGCCAATCGGCAGCCGCGGTGGTATCGGCCTTCCGGTAAACACCCTTGGGGTAGTTGCTCCGGCCCTCATTGCGATAAGGCATATAATAAACATAATAACTTCCCTTGCCGGAGACGGGTTCGAAAAAGATCTCCCCGGATTCACGGCTGATAGCCCCCGTCGTCTTATTCAGGATCAGCTGTCCTGTCTTTGCATCCTGCAAAATAATCTTCTTCGTTTCGGGATAAAGGTCCCTTCTCCGCCAGGGAATGATGACCCTCGCTATCTTTCCCGGCCCATCGAACCGGACCACGGCGCGATGATTCCCCAGGGAATCCGCATTCCAGCATCCCGGGCAGTCGCTATGCTTAATTTCACCCGCTGATTTCCGGGCGGAAGTATTGATCGGTTGTTGCGCCCTGACCGTACCAAGGGCCCAGGAAAAAGATACCAGAAGAAGGAGCTTTTGCATAATCGAAGGTAAGATATCGCACTTCTTTCTACCCAAAAAAAAAGCATGAGGCCATTTTCATGACCTCATGCCGCTATATAACAACCGTCCTATAATTCAGTATTTATTTACCTCCCGCACCGGTAAACGTGAAGCTGCCTATCGGCAGGTACTGATCCTGTCCATTTCTGAAGGTATCATATGCTTTCAGGCGTTCCACGGCGTTCATGTAACTGCGGTGGCCAGGTCTGAGCACCCAGGCCATTTGTATCTCGACGGCGGCAGGGGCTGGCAGTATCTTGCCATCCGGGCCCTGTAATTTTATTTTCAGGTTCCCTTTGTAATACGCCGGCAGGGTAACATTTTTTTCGATATGTTGGGATCCGTTGGCAATCTCGATGAGACCCGTTTCGAATTTAGCCGCAGGGTCCTCGTTACTCAGCGATATCTTCGAACCGGCCGGAACGTTCCTGCACTGTACCAGGAAGGCAAACTGCTCTTCCGAACCATCCTGGTTATAGAACCTCAACGTCTCATCCACACTCTTTACCGGGTCCACATTATGCCAGGCCGCGGCCCCGTTGTGCGTGATCCAGGTCTGGGAGTTCCAGTTGCCGGGAGATATTTTCAACGGATCGTTCGATTCAAAATACTCATAGTTCAGCACGGCGATCACACATACATGTTCCTGAGAGGTGGGATTGAACGTGAATGCCTCCGAGGCGCCCCGGGTACCCTGCCCCATTGGGCCTGCTTTACCATCTATCAGCAGGATACTCCCCACTTTACTGGTCGGGTCTTTTTCCGTAAAACACTGGATCCAGGAGGACGGCGGCTGGTTGAAGCCGGCGTTGGTATAAAACATCTGCAATTTTGGAGTGATATTTCCTAAAAAAGCCATGTTCTGCGTCCTTGCATAAATAAAATTCTTACCGACGACGGGAGTCTTCCAGTACTCATTATTCCAGTTCTCAATCAATTGCTGC
This sequence comes from Puia sp., assembly GCA_035555335.1. Lineage (GTDB taxonomy): Bacteria > Bacteroidota > Bacteroidia > Chitinophagales > Chitinophagaceae > Puia. The sequence goes on along the minus strand of DATMGS010000021.1, from coordinate 81,985 downwards.
GGCAGCAAAGGGGTATTCTCGTTACACACAATATCCAGGCTTTCCGTATAGGAGCCTGGTGTGGGGATCAGGCCGATGTCATTAATATTCTTACGGCAGAGTGCACCTCTCCACTGTGTAAAAGCGTTCCGGGCATATTGGTCGCCAAGGCTCCGGTCGATCCCCAGGGCCTGCACCAGGCTTTTCGAAAGGATGGCATAATCCATATACGTGCTGGTCCAGTACGTATCCCCGTATACCGCGCTGATGACATTGGCGATATCCTGGAAAGTCAATTTGGGGTTCATGTTCTTGTAAAGAAGATAGATGGCATCCGTATCATAATCGCCTGCCTGAAAATATTGGATGGCGGCGTCCCACATTTGCTGTATGTTCCTTATCTCTCCTACAGCCACAGAAGCTGTTTTGCCGTTCCCTTTTCGGGGGTGAAGCACAGTAGTTGACATAATTTTTCGGTTTTAATTGTATTGCCTACTCTGTTTAAGGCTTTTCGGCATCCGCCCTCGTCGAATTGTTTCGACTTGAACAATCGGAACCCCTAACCTGTCCATGTCAGATCACTATTAGTTTTAGGAAAATAAAAGAAACTTGTTGCCTGCAGGGCAATTCACGATAAAGTAAGACGAGAAAACGAGCTGACTATCAGAGAAGGTCTAAAATCATGCGAAGGAAATTGAGAAAGGTCGGGGATGTAATGTACACAACTTGTTGACATGTCGGACAGCGTAAAATAACGGTATTTTATTGCTGGTTTCAGCAGGCCGGGATTGCGAAATTCCGCAAACATCCGTTGGAAGCACTATCACCACTTCACTTCCACTTTTACTCCATCGGGGCTGTTCTCAAAGCCGAGAAAGGCCGTATTGGATGAAGGGTCCCATGAAGACTGAACGCCGGCGACGGGCTGCCCCTTACTATCCGTCACGGTTATTTTTCCGGGTTTCGCCGGCAACAGCACACGCATACTGTTTATTGTATTGACAGGACTTTTGGCAGTAAATGAATAGCTTTTGCCCGCCACTTTACCATCATATATCCGCGATGCGGAAGCCAGCACTTTGGGTTGTGTTTTATCCCCCGCCCTACCCAGGTCATATAGCAGGGATTGCTCACCCGGATCGACTGTCTTTTGTTGCAAAACAGGCAATTGCGGATCGAACAGATCGATAACGGGACCTTTTACCACATAAGGTTTCCCATTCTCGTTCTCATCGAGTACGGAAATGATATCATAAGGCCCGCGCTCAAGATAAAAGTTGTTCTTCATTACCAATTGCCCGGCTTTTGCATCCTTCTCATAAGCCTGTTTTACAAGATCAAGATAGGCTCTATCACCGGCGGCCTGTAATACGAACTCCTTGGGATCCTGCCGGATGATGTAGACTGCGCCCTTGCCGTAGGCGAACCTATGTTTGCCGGAGGACTGATCGATGTGCAGCAATTGAAAAAGGTGCTGCGAAGCAGCAGTATACCGGTTGCCTTTGGTATTCCACCATTCCATTACCGATTGATAGGGATCGTTATCCCGGCCGCAATAGATCAGCACCCCGCCATTTTTTACCCAGTCGGCAAGATGCCGGTGTACTTCCGGAGAATTGGGTTTCATATTGGAATAGCTCATCACCAAAACCTTAATGTTATCCAGCGTAGCAGGATAGGCCAGATTTTCCATATGCACGGTTTGTACCGGGATGCCCCGTTTCAGCAACGGCAAGGTCTGCCCGTAGAAATTGGAGAACTGCGGGTCATCATACCCATTATGCGTCGGGAAACGCTGGAACATCAGCGAATTGCTCATCAGGACCCCGATAGTATTTACCCCGTTCACCCGGTTCGGCGATACAGGCATATTATTCAGCACATTGATCATTACCTGCATCTGCGTGGAATAATATTTGGGGATCAATACGGCCGAATCGCTGTTGGCGATTTTATACGGCCGGGTATAGATACGCTCGGGCCAGGGCATCACTTCGTAGTTGTCGATGGTCGGGTATAGGATCTCGGCGGTAAAGGTTGCCTGGTAATTCTTTTTATAATCGGCCCAGTCACGGGGCCAGTCTTCTATCGGATCGGTCAAAAAGAAAACTTTTCTTCGGGTAGGAGCGGTCATCGACAGCATCGAACCATATTCGAGGTAGGCGTTCTCAAACACGCGCTCTTTCTCCTTGCCATTAAAATAGGTGGGTTCGCGGGAGGTACCGGTCCAGACCTGGGCTATATAGCCGTCAATACCCGGGAGGGAGGCCAGGCTGGCTTCCGGGCTCACGATCTTCCAGGAAGAATAGTTCACCAGCGAATGAGTGGCGATGTATAGCTTTATCGCCACCCCCTTGTTTTTCCCATACTCCCTGGCATAACCCGAGACCTGCCGGATGGCATCGTAATAAAGCTGATATTTCAGCTTGTTGGATAGATAGGTATTTTCGGGGGATTCATCCTGCGGCCGCCAGGGGAAACCATAAAACTTCTGCCATTCCTCCTTAAACACAGCACTATAGCCTGCACGGGCCCAGAACTCAGGCTCTTCGAGGAAGATCGTGGTGATACCGGCGTCGATTACCCGCTTTACCACGGCGGTTTTCATGTACTCGATGAACGACTGTACCGGAACTACATAAGGCATGTTCTTCCCATGGAAAATAGTATCTCCTTTTTGGGTGACCTGCCCTACGCCCAGGTGGTTCTTCCCGTCCCATTCCCCAAGGAAATAATCATAATACTGCCCCCAGGCGATACCCGTCATGAATGCAGGATAATAGCCACGATCGCGCCAGGATTGGACGCGTTGTTCGAAGGTAGATCCTTTGCGGTCGTTGACCCCATAGACGATGGCCATATCGGAGCGTACGTCGATCTCGGGTATCCATGAACTGCTGGTCTGGAAGGCGGTCTTTTCCGGCGGCTGACTGGCGACGGGGCCGGGGTTATTTTGCTGCGCGAAACCGGTATAGAATAGAAGAAGTAAGCTGCTGACAATAAACTGTTTTTTCATCATTTTGTCGTTACGGGTAAGTTATCGTTACAGGTGCTTAAAGAAAATGACCACTCCCCGCGCATCGCCCCCGACACTAAATTTATTCCATTTTCAGTAAATCCCGGGTTATTTTAAGAAATTTTTAGAAGAAATATCACCCACTGGGGAGACCCCGATTCCACATTTCTCCGCCGCTTAAACTTCCCCATTTTGGGGAAATATTTTCACGCTGTCAGCCGCTCTTACAGGGCAAAAGAAGACCTGCCGAGGGTCCCGGAAGGCTAACAAAAGAGCATTATGGCACGATAATGGAATTTATTTATAGGATCAGGCATCTATTTCGTTCTTAAACGTAAAAAACAATATTATGAATACTTCAAATTATCCGACGGATTCAGGTTACCAGGAACCACGTAAATCCAACGCCAAGAATATTACGATAGTTATTTTAGCTATCGCCTTCATAGGTACCTGGGGCTATTTACTGGTCAACAAGAATAAAACAGACGAGGTTATTACACAAGGTCAAACACAGATCGCCAAAGTAACCGATGAAAAAAGCGACATCCGGAGAAATTTCGATCAATCACTGGCCCGTTTGGATTCCATGTCCAGCCTTAGCGCAAATTTGAAAAGCAAATTAGCGGACAAGAATAGCGAAATCGCTAAAAAGAAAGCAGAGATCCGCAACATCCTCAACAAGAAAAATGCTTCCGCAGCTGAATTAGCCAAAGCACAGGAAATGATCGGTGAGCTGAATGGCAAAATCACCAATATGGAACAGGAAGTGGCTCGTCTGACAACGGACAACCAATCCCTCTCCCAGGATAAAGTAGTGTTAACAGCTGACAAAGAGAAGTTAACCCAAGACCTTTCCACTACGACAGTTGCTAAAGAAGACCTTGAAAAGAAAGTAGATGTAGCTTCCACCCTGAATGCCACCGATATTGCCATCACCCCGATCGACGTGAAGAGCAATGGCAAGCAAAAAATAACGACTTCTTCCAGGCGCGTTAACAAGCTCCTGATCACCTTCAACGTGAACAATCGTATCGCCCAGCCCGGAACGACGGATGTATATGTTTGCATCACCGGTCCTGATGGCAAGAACCTGAAGGCAGACTCGGCAGGATCCGGCACCTTCACTACCCGTGAAGAAGGAGATAAGGCTTATACGGCCAAGGTTCCCGTTGAGCTGGAAACTGCCAAGACAAAAGGTGTTGAATTTGCCTTCACACCAGGTACCGGTTTCCAAAAGGGTAATTATACCATCCAGATCTATCAGAACGGATTTAAGATCGGAGAAGGAACCCGCAGCCTGAAGAAGGGCGGATTATTCAGCTAATCACTACCATTCAATACACAATAGGGGAACGGCCCGGGTAAATTTACCCGGGCCGTTCCTTTTATACTACCTATATTACCGGTACATTTGCCCTAAAAATCTCCCATGTCACCCATAGCTATCTATCATGAACATCCCGATTGGTTCAAGCCTCTTTTTGAAGAGCTGGGAAATCGCGGGCTTCCATATATTCGACTGAATCCGGCCGCCCATCAGTTCGCAATCGAAGAGCCGGCTCCGGACTTCTCCCTGTTCTTCAACCGCATGAGCCCTTCCGCTTATTTACGGGAAGGAACACAGGGCATATTCTACACGCTCAATTATCTCAAACATCTCGAATACCATCACATCCCTGTTGTCAACGGCTACCAGGCCTTCACTTATGAGACTTCGAAGGCCCTGCAATTATCTCTTTTGCAATCCCTGGGAATAAAGTACCCGAAAGCGCGGGTGGTCAATCATATTTCCAAACTGGTGGAAGCGGCAGAAGGTCTTCGTTTCCCCGTAGTCGTCAAAGCGAATATCGGAGGCAGCGGAGCAGGCATCACTAAGGTCAATTCCCTGGAAGACCTGAAGCGGGAAGTGGAAAAAGGAGAACTAACCTTCGGCGTCGATCATGTCGCGCTCCTGCAGGAATTCATTCCGGCCCGCGGAGGGTTTATCACCCGCGTAGAGACCCTGGGCGGAAAATTCCTTTATGCGATCCGCGTCCATCTCACCGGTGACACCTTCAATCTTTGCCCCGCAGATATCTGCCAGACAAGCTCCGGAGTGGAACTGGTTCGGAATGCCTGCGCTATCGAAGCGCCAAAGAACGGACTGAAAGTAGAAGCCTATACCCCACCTCCCGCCGTTATCAAAACCATCGAGACTATCGTACAAAAAAGCGGCATCGATGTAGGCGGAATCGAATATATCATCGATGACCGGGATGGAGAGGTCTTATATTATGATGTCAATGCGCTGTCCAACTTCGTGGCGGATGCCGTCAATGTGATCGGCTTCAACCCCCATCACAAGCTGGTGGATTACCTGGAGAAACGTGCCGGTATCAGAACAGGAGAAAGCCTTTTGGCTCACTCCTCCTTATAATTAAAAGGCTTTTAACAAGGTCCTCATAAACCCTTCTAACAATGAGATACGGCTATTGGTTACCCGTCTTCGGCGGCTGGCTACGCAATGTGGATGATGAGAACATGGAAGCCAGCTGGGATTATGTAAAAAAACTGGCCACCCGGAGTGAAGACCTGGGTTTTACCCTGGCCTTAATCGCCGAATTGAACCTGAACGATATTAAAGGAGAGCAGGCCCCCTCCCTGGATGCCTGGTCTACTGCCGCCGCCCTGGCTGCCGTCACCCGCAAACAGGAGCTGATGGTGGCCGTACGGCCAACCTTTCACAATCCGGCTCTTTTGGCCAAACAGGCTGCCAATATCGATCATATCAGCAATGGCCGCCTCTCTCTCAACGTCGTCTCTTCCTGGTGGAAAGACGAAGCGGAAAAATACGGGGTCGGATTCGAACAGCACGACGACCGCTATGCCCGTACAGCCGAATGGCTCACCGTACTCAATGGGGTCTGGCAACAAGACGGCTTCAACTTTTCCGGCAAGTATTATAAGGTAAATAATAATTCCCTACAGCCCAAACCCGTCTCCCGTCCCCGCCCGCTGATCTATGCCGGCGGAGAATCCGAAGCCGCTAAAGACCTGATCGCGACCACCTGCGACGGATATGTCATGCACGGAGATGAACCGGAGACGATTGCCCGCAGGATCCGGGACCTGAAAGAAAGAAGAGAGAAGAAAGGGCTACCGCCCATGCAATATGGAGTCGCGGCCTATAGCATCATCCGGGACAACGAACAGGACGTGAAAAAAGAGCTGGAAAGGATCACCAATGTCAGGCCCGGCAGCGCAGGATATCATAATTACCAGCAATGGCTCTCCGGCACCCAGCTGGAACAAAAAGTCTCTTTGGAAGATTATTCCGTATCCAACCGGGGCTTACGCAGCGGGCTGATCGGCACCCCCGCACAGGTAGCCGACAGGATCGGTGAGTTCGAAAAAGCGGGAGTGGATTTCTTCCTCCTGCAATGCAGCCCCCAGCTGGAGGAAATGGAGCGCTTCGCGAAGACGATTATTGCTTCGTCGTAATCTCCGACGATTTATACTCGAAAAACGCTTTCTTAGAGCCGGCACCTGGCTCTTTGATATGCATACCGGTAAATTGCGACTGATGCACATCGTCCAGCACAATAGCCGTCCGATAATCCTTCTTCTCGCAGGTCAACACAACATTCGTAAACGCTACATGCTGTGCATGCCGGATATAAACACCCCATGCCGGCAGCTCCTTAAACATCGAAAAATCAGGATAAGCCGTAGGACGCTCGGGAACCTTATCCAGCTCATCCAGCCCGATCTTCGCAAATAAAGGAGAACCTCCGCCGGGATAGCTGACCTGCACATTTTCTAAAAAGACATTGGTTACCGGCGCATCGGGCATCCCCGCGATCACGACCGGAGATACATTCCGCGGCATGTCTTCGATCGGGCCTTCATATTCATATCCGGCGTCCGGCTTGCCGGCAGGTATTTCCGCTACCAGGTTCCTGATCCGCACATTGTTCATACGTCCTTTTTTACCTGCCTGCCGCTCCCCCACCCGGAGGAAGATGGCATTGCCCGTATTGAAGGCTTGCAGACTGTCGACCAGCACGTCTTCGACAAATCCGCCGTCAACGGCTTCCAGCGCGATAGCCGAGCGATAGGTATCGAATACCTTATTGTTGATGATCCGGATATTCCGGAAGCCCCCGTAAGAGGCCGTACCGAACTTCACGGCATTGGCGCTCGAACGGATGGTGCAATGGCTAACCAGGATATTATGGCAGAATCTGGAGCCATCATGCGATTTCAGACAGACGCCATCGTCAGCCGCATCGATATAAGAGTTCGTAACGGCCACACTGTCACAGTCTACGATATCGATGCCGTCATTGTTCCAGAAGGCCTTGCTGTCCACGTAAATACTGTCCAGGCGCAGATTGGTGCATTGGTCATAGGTCTGCACCCAGCTGGCGGCATTCCGGATAGTCACTCCCCGGATCAGCACGTTCTTACAGTTACGGAAATTCAGGATCATCGCCCGGGCCTCCGCCTCGGGACGGTCGTTGCGGAAGAGGTCTTTGATCAGCCCTTTATGGATCAGCTCCGTTACGTTCGCCGCCAGGGCCCTGCCCTGCCCGTCGATGATTCCTTTTCCCGTGATCGCTACATCGTGCTGGTCGTTGGCGAAGATCAGCGCGGTGTACAGGTTCCTATCGTAGTCGAAAGGGTTTAAGGAGCCCACCAGCACCGCCCCTTCTTCCAGCTGCAACGTAACATTCGATTTGAGATGAAGCGACCCGGTCAGGTACCGCCCCACGTGGAAGATCAGCCTTCCTCCCCCGTCCTGATTGATATAATCGATGGCGAATTGGATGGAGCGGGTGTACAGTATGTTTCCATCAGAGCGTATCCCGAAGAAAGAGACTGGGTAATCCTTGCCGGGAGGATTCGCAGCGGAGCGGCCGGCCAACACGCCCATTGACCACAAACAAACAAGAGCGGTAAAAAAATATTTTCTCCTACCCATACAATGGTATTTTAAGATAAAATTATTACTAATAAATCGCAACGGGGCCGATCAGTCCCATCGACTGCAGGGGCTGGTTTTTCCGGTTCTCATTCGTCCAGTATTGGGCGACGGCATTATCCTTCAGGGTCTTCATATAATTCCCCATGACCGTGGTAACTTTGACTTCCAGGGTATTCTCTCCGTTCCGCAACAGCGGGGCCACATGATAGATCCTCCGGCCATACCATTGTACGCCGGCATCCTGCCCATTGACGGTTAATTCAGAGACACCCGCTACCTTGCCCAGGTTGAGCCATTCCACCTTACGCTTATCTGCGATCGTCAGGCTGGTACGATAGATCGCCGTCCCGCTAAAATTAACGAAGTCGGTCGTATCCTTCAGATCTTTCAGGCTGTCCATGGTCGTTGTCTTCACCGAGCCGTCTATATGATGAAACTCTACCGACCATGTGACGGCGAGGGGCTTGGCCACCGCAGACGACGACGTCTCGCCGTCTGCCGGCTGCATTTGCCGGGGTCCGACCGGGGCCGGCTTCCACGCGACGCCCTTCTTCTCCTTATCGAACACCAGCAGTTTAGAATCCGCAGGGCCCAGATCGAGCGTAATCTTTTCTGCGCCGGTCTCCACCCGATAACGGTCTCCGGTCTCCGCATCCCAGATCCAGACCTGACGGCCGGCAGTCATATCCTTACTGAACGAAAGCTGGAGCGTATGGGACTCTTCCAGGTGCGAGTTGGTGAACAGCAGCCATTCGAGGCCTTCGCCCTGGTACCTCACCTGTGTTACGAAGGGGTTGGGCTTATCGATGTTGACATAAGGCGTTATTTTATACTTCTGCTGGACATCCCTATACCATTGCCCGAAATTCGACTCCGGTTTTTTCAGGAGGATGAATCGGTCCGGAAAAGCTTTCATCCTGGTCACCCAGCTCTGTACCTCGATATCTCTTGCAGCATGCTCCTGCAAACCAACCGACATCACAGGCATGCTGTCGATACAGAAGATCCTTCCTCCCGCGGCCACGAAATTAAATAACTTTTCAGCGGTGGCAGGTTCCAGCCTTTCTACCTTGATCAAAAAGATCGTATGATATTTCCGCGTGCCGAACAGCAATTTCCCGTCTTTCGTCTCGGATTGGCGCAGCACTTCCTCCGACACATAGTCACAGGCATTCCCATTCTGGTGAATGGACTCCCAGATCAACGTCTGCCAGGCAGGATAGATTAATGAAGGGAATGGTTCATTCTGAGCGCCATAGATGCTCCACATATCGGAGACGGGAGGAAGCACCGCGATATCGGCGAACATATCTCCCTGCTGCAACAAGGCGGAATAGCGGGCTTTGTAATCGGTGAAGCGGCGGAAATAAGGCCACCAGGTATTCTTTTCATTAAAATAAGTGCCGTATCGCACCCAGCCCGGGAAAGGCGCCGTGGGCGGAGAATAATTAAAGCCATGGAATACCGGGTGGGTCACCCCGGAGATAGCGCTCTGATCCCCGGCTACCTTAAGGATCTCCAGCGTGTCATTGAATACCATATCCGTGTTCGTCAGCTCCTCGCAGCTGATATGTCTCTTGCCATTCAGATGCGCTGCGGAGCTGACATATTTATTGATCATCGTATAGGCTCTGCCGATACGGTAATCCGATTCGCTCATCTCTTTCCCCAGCCCATATTTGATCCAGGTTTCGCATTCGGGCAGGTCCACGTCGAAACTGCCTTCCAACGGAAAATAGCCCCTTCCGTAGGCCTGGATACGGGATTGTATTTTATTATCCCTGCACCATTGCGTAAAAGGTTTGATGAAACGCTCGCGAATCAGCTGCGACTTGGTCAGGTCGAAGTCATAGCGGACCCTTTCGATCTTGTCCCTTAGTTCCTCTCCCAGCTCGGCGCCATAATTAAAATCATAGATATTGCCCATGGGCCCCGTCTTGAACATCGTAAAAGGGAGCCAGGGCATCAGGTCATATCCTCTCCTCTTCTTAAATTCATCCGCCATATCCGCGCTCCAGTTGGAGCCTTCCAGCTCCATGCTGTCCGAAAAGAACGAGCGCACGCGTCCGGCCAGCGGCCCGATCTGCCGCTGGATGGTATCGGACATATGGTTGAGATACTTATTGACGGCCGCTTCATTATAATGGTTGAGGACGGGGCCATTGGCGCCGGGGGCCCCATTGATCACTTCCATCGACCCGGTCACTTTCACGAGGCCATATAAGACATATTTTCCGTCGGGTATCTTTACGGTGACGCCTCCTTCCTTGATCTGCGCAGAGAGGTCCTGCACCTGGTCCATGCTATTTAATTTAGCCGGCACCAATTGTACGGACAGCATCTCCATCCTGCGCCCGGCAAAAGGAGAGGTGACGGCCGGATCGGCTTCTTTAAAGAGGTCGAAAAGAGAGACTTCGTAATCCAAAGGTCCTTCCAGCTTGTGGGTGCCGATCAACACTACTTGCGAGCGTTCCTCCCCCCGCAGGTACTCTGCTCCGAAGGGCCAGCCCGAGCCTACGATCAGGTCGCAGGTGAGTCCCAGGGATTCCGCCTCTTTCAAGGTAAACTGCAACAGGTCGATCCATTCCGGGCTCAGCCATTGTATGGCCGGTTTACCCAGATCGTCCGTTCGCGGGGGGAACTTGATCGGATTGATCTCTACGCCGCCGATACCTGCATCCTTCATCAGACGAAGCTCCCGCGCCAGTTCCGCCTTCTCCACTTTGTCCCCATTCCACCACCAGCGTACGAAAGGCCGGTAGACGGGAGTGGGATCTTTAAAAAGCCGGTACAGTTCCGCGGCCGGCAAAGCAGTCCTTGCTCCATCCGGCGCCCCGGCATTTTCCCCCTCCGGGGAAATAGGCCCTGCCCATAAGGGCATCGTTTTCATGAGGGTATATCCGGTGGTCAATAAGGAGCCCCGGACTAAGAAAGCTCTTCTCTTCATGATAGCTTTTTGTGATAGATCAAAGGGTTTTGGGCATCGTTATTCAACCGATCGCCTACTGCCAGGGTTTGCAGGTAGGCATCCGGAAGTACATTGGGCTGCCCGTTATAGACATTGCCATCGGGCATATAAGCACAGGTCATGGCACGTCGGAATCCCTTGGTCATATTGGCGCCGGCTCCGTGAATGGTAAGCCCGTTATGAAAGGAGCAGCTGCCGGCTTTCATCGGAGCGGCCGCGGATGCTACCTTTGCAAATTGAGGATATACTTCGAATATCCCGTCCATATTTTTACCGATGGCGCTATTCTTAAAGCTGGTTTGCTGAAAGGAGCCCGGCATAAAGTACAGGCAGCCATTTTCCAGCGTGGCATCATCCAGTGCCACCCAGATAGAGAGAGCCTTCCGGTCGGAAAAAGACCAGAAAGGAGTATCGAGGTGCCAGGCGGTAGGATTGGCCCAGGGGCGTTTGAACAGGGCCTGGTCATGCCAGATCCTGATTCCGTCAACACCCGCCAGCTGCGCGGCCATCTGCCCTATCCTGGGATCTGTCATCAGTTGCTTAACGCCGTCATTGGTCTGCCAGAGGTTGATCAGCTGATCGAAGACTTTTCCAAAATAACCGGCGTCTTCATTAATGCCATCGTCCTCTCCTGTCTTCCCTTCCTTACCGGGCATCTTTTGTCCTGCTCTTTCACTGACGGCAGCCATCACTTTTTCGCGCCAGTCTTCCAGCTCCGCCGGCGACAAAAAATTTTCTATGACGACAAAACCGTTGTCCCGGTAACTCCGGACCTGCTCCTCAGTCAATTCGTATTGCATCTGTAAGTGGTTTTAAAAATAAGGATTATAAGGTAAGAATTCTTTTGTACTATTTTACCCCTATTCTCCCCAAATATCCCTGATCTTACTGCATTTCTATGTACTTTTTTTTCGGAATGTTTGTACTTTTTGATATTTTTCCATTGGGAACCAACTCCTTTTGACCTATCGATGAACAATTTTCATAAATATCTTGCCATAACCCCATTAGAAGAAGCCTGGGGTTTCTATCTGACGACCGTCGGCTACTCGAAAACCGATCCCAACCAGGTGTATCCCTGTAATACCGAGCATCCGCTCACCCATTCGTTCACCTGGAATAAAGGGCGGATCCTCAATGGCTATTACCTGGTATTCATTTCAAAAGGCAAAGGGGTCTTTGAATCCGCACTCAGCGAGCCTACCGTCATTATGGCGGGAACCTGCTTCTTCCTTTTCCCGGGTGTATGGCACCGTTACCGGCCGGACCCGGAGTCGGGCTGGGAAGAACATTGGATCGGCTTCAAAGGCTCCTATCCTGACCAACTGATGAATGAGGGTTTTTTCAGCTCGGACTTTCCGGTCGTAAGCCCCGGAATTAACGAGACCTTATTGACCCTGATCCGCAATATCCTGGACCATGTGCGCTCCGGCACGATCGGATATCACCAGGTGATCCCCGGTATCATGCTGCAGATCCTTGGGCTGGTGCATGCGCTCTCCACTCATAAAGGGCTCAATTACGATGAAGACCGGCAGGCAGTGGAGAAAGCGAAATTTTTCCTGCGCGAGAACCTGGAGAGCTCTCCGGATATGCCAATGCTGCTGAAGGAATTGCCGATGAGCTATTCTAAATTCAGGAAACTGTTCAAAGAGGTGACGGGAGAGTCACCCAATCAATATCATTTGAACCTGCGGCTCGACAAAGCAAAGGAATTATTAAATACGACGAACCTCAACGTCACCGAAGTGGCCTACAATCTCGGTTTCGAGTCCGTCTTTTATTTTTCAAAACTCTTTAAGAAAAAGAATGGGGTGTCCCCGAAGTCATATCGGGAACACCCCATGCATTAAAAAATAGAAACGTCTTCACTGCGAACTCAGTACCCCGGATTCTGCCCCAGTCCGGGGTTCACCATCACATCCCGCGACGGTATCCCATAAATAAGCTTGGTCTGCACCACATTATACGAGTTCGGCAACAAAAAAGGATAAGCCTGCTTCTGCATTATCCCATAAGCCGTCATCACCGGTATCGCCTGCCCCGTCCGCACCAGGTCAAACCACCGATGATTCTCAAAAGCCAGTTCCACCCTGCGTTCATGCGCAATAGTATCCCTCAGCATACTCTGATCCGTTGTCATTATCGGCTGCAGACCAGCCCGCTGCCGGACCTGGTTCAAATAAGGCAGCGCAGCCCCGGACTGCCCCTGCTCATTCAATGACTCGGCCAGCATCAGCAGTAAATCGGAATACCGGTAGACATACCAATCGTCCCCGGTATTGTATTCCTGCGTAACACCCGTATACGGATAATTGTATTGCTTCCTGATAAAACGATGCGTCAACGAAGTCGTATAACCCATCCCCTTTCCGCTGGTATCGATATTATTCAAAATGCTCACCACACTGTCCGGAAGAAAATCGGTCGTACTATTCAAATGCCCTTTAATAACACCAACGCTCGCATCGAGACGGGCATCGCCGGATTCGTATGCCGTAACAAGATTCTGCGTAGGCACATTCCAGCTGCCGGCGGTATTATTATAGTCCACTCCCAGCACCACCAGCGTACTCGCCATATTCGGAATAAAATCATATACGAACTGGCTGCTCTGGTCATTGGCTCCTACCGTCCCATTGGCAGGAGTAGTATTATTGCCCACCGAATACTGGATCTCAAAGATCGATTCCACACTATTTTCATTCGCCGTCTTGAATACAGACGCATAATCCGGCAGGAGCGAATAACCCATCGTAGTCACCGACTGGAACAGCGGAGTCGCCTTGTCATATTGTTTCAGCGTAAGATAGACCAGCCCCAGTTCGGTGGCTACCATCCCCTTATTGATCGTACCCAGCTGGGGAAATGCCGGCGTCGACAGCTTGCTAAGTGCATCGGTAAAGTCAGCGATGATCTGCGCATAAACACTATCGACCGGACTACGATTGACGATAGCGTTCTTGGCATCTGTCACCTCATGCAGGTATAAAGGGAGCGGCCCGAAAAGCCGAACCAGCTCGAAATAATAATGCGCCCGCAACGCCTTAGCCTGGCCGATGATCTGGTTTTTGGACGAGTCCGACATGTCCGACGGCGTACTCTGCGCCAGTTTGTCGAGGATGATGTCCGTCCACTGTATGCCCTGAAAATTGGCCGCCCAAAGCGTCTGCGTATTGGAGTTGGTGGCATCGTCCAGGAATTCGGCTACACTTTCGTTGCCGGTACCACCCCTGTCCTTGGCATTGTAGTCAAAAAAAGTATTGTCTGCACGCATCTCCTCCAGGTAGAAGGCAACATTGGCGGCATCACGCAGCGGTGTATAGGCGCCCGTAACGGCCTGCTGAAAATCGGAGTTCGTCTTATAAAAAACGCCTTCATTGAGCTGCCCTTGCGGGTAAAGCGTAACAAATTTTTTGCTGCAGGAGGTCACGGCCATGATAAGAAAAAGACCTCCCGGTACGATGTTATATCTCATAGTGTTTTGCATTATCAAATTTTCTAAAAATTAACATTGGCGCCGATCATAACTACCCTGGGGATCGGATAAGAGCCATTGTCCAGCCCGGCCTGGGTCTGGTTGTCCTTCGTATCGTTGACCTCAGGATTCTGACCCGGGTATTTGGTAAACATAAAGGCGTTCTGAATGCTTCCGTATAAGCGGATCTCCTTGAGATAGTGCAGGATCTTCTTGTTAAAGGTATACCCCAGCGTAATGTTCTTGACCGCCAGGTAGTCCCCGCTGAATACCCAGGTGCTGTTGACCAGCCGGTACAGTTCTGTTGAACCGCTCCGCGTGCTCGGCACTTTCCCGTTCCCCGGGTCCGATTCGCTGCGCCAGCGGTATTGCATATCCTTTGTGACATTAAAAACGCCATCAAGGTTATGCAGATTCTGCAGATTCGTATTCATGATCTTATTCCCCACCTGGCCGGCAACGACGACACCCAGATCGAAGTTCTTCCAGGTAAACGTATTGGTCATGCCGTAGATGAACTTGGGATTGGTCCGGCCAAGGAAAGTGCGATCCTTGATGTCGATGGTATCGTCGCCGTTGACGTCCTCCATCCGGGCAGAGCCGACAACCGATGTCGAATATTTTGGGTACTTATCGTAATCCGACTGATTCATGTAAACACCCAGGAATTTATATCCATACAATTCTCCGATACGATGCCCTACCTGGGTACGGTTGTAATCGCTGTACGTATTCACACCTCCGATAGGTGTATTGTTAACCAGCGATACGACTTTATTATCGTTAAAGGAGATATTGAAGTCGGTATTCCAGGTAAAAGCCCCTTTGATGTTCTCGGTGCTGACCTGGATATCATGTCCCCAGATATGGAAGGAGCCCTCATTATATTGCAGCGATGCATAACCCGATGTATACGGCAGAGGCAGCTGCGACAGCATCCCCTCATTCCGGGTATTATAATAGTCATAGCTGATATTGATCCGCCCATGCAGCATGGTTATATCGGCGCCTACATCGAATTGTTTGGAGGTCTCCCAGGTAAGATCAGGATTCCCCAGCACGGTATTGCCTTCACCAAGCGTCGTATTGCCGTAGTTAGCCGGGCTCAGCAGAGAGACCTGTGTATAGTTCCCGATATTGAAGTTACCCGTCTTGCCATAGCTGCCCCTGAACTTCAGAAAATTCAGCGCACCCCATTTGGGGAAGAACTTTTCATCGCTGACTACCCATGCCACGGAGACGGCTGGGAAAGTTCCATATTTTTTATTCACGCCAAACCTTGAGCTTCCGTCATTCCGGATGCTGGCGGAAAGATAATACCGTTTCTTAAAATCATAATTTATTCTTGCCAGCGCGGAAGCGATCGTCCAGGACGAGCTGTTCGATGAACCCGAAGTATTGTTGGCGGCGGAGATAAAAGGCGTCAGGTCAGTAGCAAAACCGGTACCGGTGATCGAGCGAAGACTCGTATATGACTTCTGGGTCGTATACCCTGCCAGTACATCGAGCGAATGATTCCCCAACTGCGTGTTATAGGTCAGCAGGTTCTCATTTGTCCAGCTATAGGTATTGCTCGAATTGTTTTGTGCCTGCGAAGAAGAGGTTGGACGCGGCGGGACCTTCCCGAACGCCCCATATTGCGTGCCGTAATAGGCGTTGAAATCCTGGTTGAGGATATCTCCGTTGATACTCGACCTGGCATGCAGCCCATGGATGATCTCCAGGTCGATATACGCATTGCCCAAAAACGAAAAGTTCGTCTGATCGTTATCCATCAGCTTTTCCTGCTGCAGGTAGTTAGGCAAAGCATACATGCCGTAAGAAGCCGTTGAAAGATTATAACCGCCCTTCGAATTATACGGCGAGATCAGTGGAGAGCTTATATCGGCGCCGCTGACGACCTGCCGGTTACCATTCAGCTGCAGATTACCGCCCCGCGTATTGTGGTCGATCTGATAGGCCGGAGCCAGGTTCAGACCGATCTTCAGCCTATCGATAGGACGGTATTCATTATTGCTCCGAAAGGCAAAACGCTTGGTGCCGGTATTATACAGGACCCCATCCTGGTTGAAATAGTTCATCGTCGTGCTGGAAGAGACTTTTGGAGTACCGACGGAGAAATTGACAGTATAGTTATCTATCGGCGCCGTATGGATAAGGGCATTATACCAGTCGGTGCCCTTGCCGTACTGGGAAGGATCGGCATAATCCGAAGGGATCGTCGCCGTACCCGTAGTCGGATTAACCCACCCTTCATACGTGATCTTGTCCTGGTAGAATCCATTCATAAAGGTGGCGAACTCACGCGCATTCATCATGTCGGGCCGGCCTCTCTGAGGTACCGTCTGCAGACCATGATAAGCATTGACGCTGACTGAGGACTTGCCGATCTTCGCCGTCTTCGTGGTGATCAGGATGACCCCATTGGAAGCCCGGCTACCATACAGCGCAGTAGCATTGGCGTCTTTCAGCACGCTATACGATTCGATCTGATCAGGGGCGATGAGGTTGATATCACCCGTGCCGCCGGCAACATCGCTGTTCAACGGCTGACCATCCACAACGATGAGCGGCTGATTACCCGAACCAAGCGAGGCGGCGCCGCGGATGCGGAAAACAATATTGTTACCCGGTATACCACTGCTCTGCTGGATCTGGATCCCGGCTACCTTTCCCTGCAATTTTTGCCCGAACTCAGCGGCAGGGATATCTTCTACATTCGCCGCATCCACCTTGGTGATCGCACCGGTAATATCCCGTTTGAGCTGCTTGCCATAACTGACGGTCACCTGTTCGAGCGTGCCCTCCTCCCGCTGCAGGGTGATGCTGATGGCAGACGTGTCCGTCACCGTTGCCTCGACCGGCTTATAGCCGATATGGCTGAAGACAAGGACAGTCCCCGGCGAAGCTGCTATGATAAAATGACCGGAGCTATCGGTGGGGATCACCCTTTGGGTGCCTTTGATCGCCACGCTGGTGCCGGACAGATCCGCAGACCCTCCCCCCAGCTGCACCGTCCCCGTCACCTTTAATGAATTGCCGGCGGAATCCGCAGCTGCAGCGGGTTTCACCGGCGTGGTGTCCCGCTTCACCGTATCCCGGACCGGCACAGGCCTGGTCGTATCCTGCGAAAAAGAGATTGAATGAAATAAAAGGAAAAAACAGAAAAATAAGAGGACGTCGTGTAACCCTATAGGCATGGTGCGGGCTGGTGTGCTGATTTTCATAAACAGCCTGTTGATTTAGTGAATGATACGATCTAAATTTCTTTTCAACCATGGCCATAGATATTCCCCCTCACGTTACCGCAAGTGTACAAAGGCTCAGCCTTAAATACATTTTGATATTTACTATAAACGGGGGCTATCAGGCAATGGGGGATAAGTAGCCTTTAACAAATACCTTGCCACGTGCTGCCTGCGAGCACGACGTCCATGGCGTCGTTTTTGCGTGTCTTCAATCCTTAACGCTGAGGATATTTTTCCCCATACCGCGCACGCAAAAGGTCCTTCATATAATTATTGATCGTGAACTGATCCGCTACAGGTTGATTGGTAAACGGGATCGTAGGCAGATAAGGAGGCGGTCCGAACTCCGTAGTGAAGGTCAGGGTAGCAGCACCGGCCTTCCACCGGCTGTCCACCATGCGATCCCACCATCCGAGAAAATGATCGACGGCATATTTCCATTCCGGCGCCCGGGGGTCAGGCACCTGCGGCCCCTCTTCAAAACCGACCCGGGCATGGATATGACGGGTACGGGCGATCGCTTGCTCCAACGGAGTGGAAAAATTTTCCAGGAAACTTTCGGTGACGCATACCCAGTGAGAAAGGTCCGCCGTAATCACAAAATCGGGACGGGCCTGAAAATAGTCTTTCAATACGGAAGGACTAAACCCTATCCGGCCCCGGTGTGTCTCATGGGCAACCTCGATGCCTTTCTTCACGCTGAAGTCGGAAGCTATATCGATCAGCTCCAGATTCTGCTCCATTGAAAAATAATCCTTCCCCGTATGAGAGTTCATCAGGATGGGATTACCTTCGGCGCTAAAAGCAAGATAATGACGGAAAGAATCTTTAAAGTCTTCAAAATTATCCCCCCGGGCCTGATGCTGATGCGAGACCAGCAAGAGCTCGGATTTCTGCAAGGCATCAAACAGCTCCCGTCGGAGAGACGGGTCTTCGGGGATCCAGGTATCGATCCCATCATATCCGGCTTCCCGGATTTTTTTACAAAAATCGGTTAACCCGAGGTGTTCATGTCCCCACAAGGGGCAGAGTATTTTTATTTCCATATTGCGGAGCAAAGATAGTTCCCGGCAAAGATTAATCGAAATGTAATCTTTGCCGGGAACTAGTCTAATGTCTCTTAACCGGGTTTCACTCGGTTTGGTGGTTTTGCTCCTCCCGGTTTTGCCCCGCCCGGCTTAGCCAGAAAAAAGGAGAAAAAGAAGCTGAAAAAGAAGATCCCTTTATTGACATCCAGGATATTTTCGGAAAAAGAGACACATACTATAATTACCAGGAAGCTCCCCAGCAATGGATCCTTCCGTCTCCATGCCTGCCGGATGCCGATTGCCAGGATCCCGAGAAATAAGATCTCCCCCAGGATACCTGTCTTCAATAAAATACTAAGGTATTGGTTATGGGCATTCAGATCATGCGCATAGGAGTCATAGAGCTGATGGACCGCGTACTTCTCTTTCATCAGGCCCACTTCGGTCCCCGTACCATAGCCGATCCAGGGCGAAGCCCGAATCAGCTCCCAGGCGCATAACCAGCGAACCATGCGGGGCTCCGGGCCATCCTTATCGCCTACATTCTCTTTCAGGTCCTGATGCAGCTGCACCAGGTAGCGGGTATGCAGGTTCTCATTGCGGATCACCGCCACGAAGGCCAGCGCCGTAAGAGAGAAGGCGACCCCAAAAAAGATCCGGCGTACCCTTCCCTTCGTCAGCCAAAAAGGGAGCAGCCCATTTAAAATAAGTAATAAAGAGATGCACACGGACCGGGCTGCCAGCTGTAAAATAGCCGCCAGCAGGATCAGTGCCCCCAACGCATAAAACCACCGGCCGGAAGCCGTCCGGGTATCGAGCATCAGCCAGATGAATGTCACCAGCGAGATCGCTATATACATAGCGCAATAAGTAGCATGCAGACCGATGGGCGCCGAAAATTGGTGATTCATGAACGGACGGCTGAAGAAGTCAGCCATCGGAAACCCTTGTTCCCTGAGCCTCATAAAAGTGATCCCATACAGATACAACGTAGTGAAAAGACAGCTGAAAGCAAAGGCCTTCAGAAGAGACCGTTGATATCTCTTCCAATCCAGCTCCGTAAAAAAGAAAATAAGCGGAAACAACAGGAAGGCCAACTGCTTTTCCCATTCTTTGTAAGCCTCTCCCCGCCGGGAGGACCAGAGCGTACCCACCATCGTAAGGAGGTAAAGCCCCGCTGTGAGCCAGCCGGCTCCAACAACCGGCAGCCTGCGACCGGCATCCCCCGGCAGGCGTCCCGGCGAACGCAGGGATGCGCCCCCTCCCAGGCGTAAATGAATGATCGTATGCAGCAGCAGCCCGATCAGCGCCAATTCGCTGAATATCCGGTCGAAAGGCAGCGTCACCAGGAATACCAATATAAAAGTATAGCTGATCTTATTCGCGGGAGTATCGTCTATATAAAATACTTCTTTCATTCCTGTGTATGTACAAACTATTCAAAATATAACGTTCATAATGAGCGATGATCCCGGGCCAGTTAAAATTCTGCCTGATCTTTTCCTGGTTATGCCGGATCATACATTCCCTGCATACCCCATCCGGGATATTATTGACAAGTGTAGTGATATCTTTTGCGTCTAAGAAATAAAGCGCGTTTTTTCCCAGCACCTGCGCGTTAAAAGCATTATCATGCGCAGCGATCAACGCCTCGCTGGCCATAGCCTCCAACAGAGAAGGATTGGTCCCCCCCGTACTGTGACCATGGAAATAAAGATGGGAAAAGAATTTCAGGTTATGAATTTTTTGCTGTTCATAAATGACTCCTCCGAAAAGGATCCTTTTATCCTCCCGGAATTTATGCTGCAGGTGTTTGCCGAATTTATTGGTAGCATTACCGATCACCAGGATCTTCTTATCGGTCTTGCTCGCCGTGAAACCATCGAGGATGGTCTCAATATTATTCTCCGGTTCCATACGGGCCATCAGCAAAAAATAATTACCGGCGCTGACCCCGTATTCCCGCAGCCCCCCCTCGTCTGCTTGTTGGAAAAGCTCGGCCCCATATGCGATATATTCGCTTTCTATCCCGTATTTCTTCCGGAAATAAGACTGGATCACGGGAGAATCCGCTATGTAGAAGTCGCTGAACCTGACAGCCAGCTTCTCCGCATAAAGCAGGAAGCGCCGGGTGAGCTTCGAGTACTTGGTTCGCTGCCACTCCAGGCCGTCCAGGTTGTAGATGACCATGGCGGAGGCAGGAAAGAGCAGTCCCCAGATCGAACTGCTGGTATAACCTAATTGCAGAATCACATCGAAATTTCTTTTACGGGCATCGATCAGGCAGTTCAGATCATAAATGAACTGACCGGCGCTACCCAGCAAATACTCCGGATCATAACAATGCCGGATCTCGACGCCTTCCCATTCTTTCCCCTGATAAGGATGATTATGAGAATTATAGACCGTTACTTCATGCCCTGCTTTAACCAGGCCGGGGGCCAGGTGCTCCGCCAGTTGCTCGAATCCCCCATAATAGTTGGGAATGCCTCTCGTACCAAGTATAGCTATGCGAAAACTCATAAAGGATCCAATATTTGATGATAGGCCTGGGCAATACAGGCTGCCGCCTGATCCCAGGTATAGTTTGTAAGAATCTTCTTTCGCAGCGCAGGCCGCGATTTCGTATGAGCGGCATAATCCACCGCCCTTAAAATAGAATCCGGGTTTCCAGGATCACAATAGAAAGCATGATCCTCATAGTACTCCCGGGTATACCCCTTATCCGTGATCACAATATTGCAGCCCATCGCACCCGCCTCCAGGGAGGAGAGCCCGCAGGTCTCGAACCAGCTGGGTAATATATGCACCTTGGCTTTCTGATAATATTGTACTAATTCCCGCTGTGGAATATGTTCGATAAAATGAACATTGGACGCCGCTATCCGGCGACATTCCCGATAGTAAGAAGACTGATTGGGAGCGGGCGAACCGATGATCAGCAACTGGTAATCGGTATTATTAAGCGCCCGGATCAGGTTAATCTGGTTCTTTAACCCTTCGATCCTGGCTACACACAAGACCAGATGATCGTCTTTCTCCTGCCCCTCGTCGAAGGCAAACAGTTCGGCATCCATCCCGTTAGGAATAGGTATACAGCCCGTAGAGCATTGATACAACTGCACCAGCTTTCTATATTCCATGACCGAATTGGAAAAAAGCAACGAGGCCCGCTCAAGGATCTCCCGTACAGATCGCTGCTGCCCCTTCCACAAATAGGCTTTACTCATTAATTGGTCCCTCCCCAGTACGAACCTGGCCAGGGTCTTCAGGTATTCGATCGCATCGGATGAAAATAATTTGAAGAGCGCTCCGGCGATCCCCTTCCGGTGCTGCCTGTCATACCCGCTGTAATCGATGAGCAAAGTGGAAACGACGAAGGGGGTCCGGGACTGACGAATGTGGAAGAGAATGTCCGCCGGCCGTATGATATTGAAAAAGTGAAGCAGATCGTACCTGTCGTAGTCTATCTTTTCATTAGTCAGCCGGATGTCCACCCGGATGCCCATCTGTTGCAGATGCCTGGCGGTCTCCAGTACCTGCAAGGTATCTCCGCCCTTAACGGAGTACAAGGTGGCCCTCGTAATAAATACTACCCTCATATAGGCATCTGTTGGGTGAAAAAAAACAGGATGGTCCGGCGGAGAATACCAAGGTCCAGGAGGAAGTCCGCATTGCGCACATAAAAAGCGTCCCACTGATATCGCCAGAAAATGGTTTTGAAATCCGTCTTGGGTCCGTGCAACCCTTTTACCTGGGCCAGCCCGGTAATACCCGGTTTTACAAAATTCCGGTAGTCATGCCCGGGGATCATCCTGGAAAACTTATGAGAGTCGGCAAGCATATAAGGCCTCGGTCCAACGATACTCATCGACCCCAGCAGGACATTAAAGAGCTGTGGTAATTCATCCAGGTGGGTTTTACGAAGCAATTTCCCGAACCGGGTGATCCTTTTGTCATCTTCCGAAGCAGGGCATTCGTCCGCCTGTTGATTGACCACCATCGTACGTAGCTTATAACAGGTAAATGCCACGCCCCCCTTCCCGATCCTCTTTTGCAAAAAGAAGAGCGGCCCCCGGGAATCCAGCTTTATCAACAGGGCCATCAAGGGCAGCAGCCAGCTTAAAACCCCTATAATAAGAAGGATGGCGAGGATGATATCAAAAGACCTCTTGAAAAATAAATAACTTTTATGAACTTTTCCCTTCATGTATTAATTCAAACGCAGCCGGGAAAGTAACAGTTGCCTACCGGAAAGTAAGAGTTGCAGTAAGCAACCCCTTATACCAAAACGCCGTTTTATTTTTATGCCCCTGCGATCAAGTATATTGAAAGTATTAGCTTATTTCGACCTGTTTAACTATCCGGTCACTGCGGAAGAGATCCTGTTCTTTCTTGACCGGGACATACCCGCATGCGAACTCGAAGCAGGTCTGGAAGCCCTCACAGCCAGCAAACACCTGTTCATGCTGGGGTCCTTCTATTCCCTGCGGGATGATCCCCAGGCGGCAGCGCGAAGGATCAGGGGGAATCAACATGCGGCCGAATTGCTGGTAATAGCGGATAGGGTATCCCGTTTCCTCTATCAGTTCCCCTATGTCAGGGGAGTAGGTATTTCCGGGTCCCTGTCCAAACATTATGCAGATGAGAATGCCGATATCGACTATTTTATCATTACCCGGTCCAACAGGCTCTGGATCGCCAGAAGCTTTATGCACCTCTTCAAAAAATGGAGCTTTCTCACCGGTAAGCAGCACTGGTACTGCATGAATTACTATGTAGACGAAGAAGCCCTGGAAATAGAAGAAAAAAATATCTTCACCGCTACCGAACTGATCACGTTATTGCCCGCCTGCGGCAATGGAGGACTGGTAAAATTCTTCGATGCCAATGACTGGGCCACGGATTATTTTCCCCATTACCGGCAACGGAAACGGGAAGCGCCGGTCTATCCCCCTCCTTCTTTTCTCAAAAGGACGCTGGAAAAACTATTTGACAACCGGGTCGGTGACCGTCTCGATGATTTTCTTTGTCGCCTGACTTCCCGGCGCTGGAAGAATAAAGAAGATAGAGGCGCGGTCAATGACAAGGGTGATAAGATGTCCTTAAAGACAAGCAAACATTTTTCCCGTCCCAACCCGGAAATCTTCCAGCAAAAGATCCTGAATATCTATACTGACCGATTGAATGAGTTCGAAGAGCGGTGGAAGGCGCAAGGCCCCTGTCAAACCTGAGGTTTCAAATTGAAACCTCAGGTTTACCCCTTCTTCCTGAAACTGATAATATAATAATCCCCGATATATTTCCAGGGCGCCTTGCCCTTCCAGCGGTCTTCCCGGTTCCGGAGGGTCCGGTAGAGCCGCGGATATTTTTCGGCAAAATGTTCGATATAGGAAGGAGGCACGATCGTACACAACCCTTCCACGCTTAGCAGATCGAAAGAATCTTTCAGCGAGCGGATGATATAAGAAGGAGAGTAATACCAACATCGGAAATGATGCCCCTCCACATGCGAGCGCGCACCTTTACGACGGCTGAAGAACCGCCGGAAAGCCGTCCTGAATTTCCCTTTGAATACAAGCAGGGTTTCCCAAAGACAGAACCCCGGCAGGATCACCAGCGTCAGCTGTCCTCCGGGATTGACCAGCGGCGCAAAAGAACGCAATACCTTATCGAGCTCTCCCGTACAGTTCAATCCGGCAAAATTGGAAAAGATAAGGTCGAAGGGACCTTTGTTCCGCAGCTCTTCCAGAGAAGTAAAAGAGCACAATTCGGTGGTGATCCGGTCTGTCAGCTCCTGGCGGACAATTTTCTCCCGAAGCGCCCGCTGCATGCCTTCTGCTATATCCGTCGCATGCACCCGGTGGCCCAATCTTCCAAAATAAGTGGCGTCTTCACCGGTGCCGGCATTCAATTCGAGGATAGAGCTATTGGGAGAAAGATATTGTAATACATGCCCGCGCACCCGTTCTCTTTTATATCGGATGATCGTATTGCCGGCATCGTATTGATCGAACACAAGAGACTGCTTGCTGAAGGCCCTGGCAGCCTCCTGTTCGTTTTCCTGATGTCTGATTTCTTTTTGCAAGTTGTTGATTTCTCGTTTATGGTTTCTCGTCGCCAGGAGCTGTTAGCTTGCGGCTTCTAATTGATATAAGGTAAACCGGGATCTGTCATTTGCGGTCTTTCGAGCTGGTCCAGCCTGATCTTTGCAAAAAAAGCAGCGGGCGCATACCAGGCAATGGAGGCCGCTTTGCGGATCCCTGCCCCCGTGATGGCGGCTGGTTGCCACAACATTTTTTTAAGCTGCTGCCAGGCCAGATGCCAGCGATACGTTTTATGTACATACCGGTGCAGCTGTTTATAAAAAGCAGGTGGGTAGGTATTCCTGAACAGGAGCTGCAGCTCGTCGGAATCCGTCCAGTTGGCTTTCTCTTTCAGATCGGCTTTTACCCGCTCGTGGAAGACCGTACCGGGCAGCGGATAAGAGACAGAAACACCCAGGCTGTCGGGCAGCAGCTCATTGATCATCCGGATCGTCATCCGGATATCTTCTTTGTTCTCGCCGGGGTAGCCGAACTGGATAAAAAAAGAAGGCTTGATCCCATACTCCCGCAGCAGACGGGTGGATTGATAGATCTGTTCAACGCTGGTCCCCTTATCCATCGCATCGAGGATCTTTTGCGACCCGCTCTCCGCGCCCATCCAGCTATTATCGCAGCCTGCACGGGCCAGCGCCCGGACATAATTTTCCTGCAGGAGCAGGTCCGCCCTGGACTGGATCTTGAAGCGGAATCGCAGCCCTTCCTGTTCCACGATGTCCGCAAATTCCTTGACCCATCCCGGCCGGAGCCCGAAGATATCGTCACAGAACCAGATATGATCGAATGCATAGGTCTCTTTGAGCATCCTGAGCTCCTTTACCACATGCCGGGGAGATCGGGCATGATAACGATTCCCATAAATGGGTTTGGCGCACCAGTTGCACTTAAAAGGACAGCCCCGGGTGGTGCTGATATTCAGGGAAAAATAACCGTTGTGTTTCAGCCAGGTATTCCGGTAGTCATCCATCTTCACCAGGTCCCAGGCCGGCAGGGGAAGAGCATCCAGGTCTTTCATCACCATCCGTGCAGGAGTCTTCAGCGGAAGCCGGTTCAGTAAATAAGCCAATCCCCGGATCGCCGAAAAGTCGGCGGGTTTTCCGGAAGAGACGGCATCCTGTTGATGAGTATCCCGGATCGCGGTGACCAGATCCAGCAAAGTCTGCTCTCCTTCTCCTAAAAGAACGAAGTCAGCCCCCTGCCCCAGGTATTCTTCATAGTGATCGGTGGAGTCAGAGCTGGACACGACCACAGTACACCCCCTGTCCTTAGCCAGCCGGATCATCCGGAAGGCGGCTTCCCGCATATTCGTCAGACACATTTTTGTCAGGTAATTGAATCCATCGTCATAGACCACAAAAAAATCCGGCCGGTTGACCTCCAGCGAATACATGACCTCATTGGGGTCTTCGACGAACATGGTGTCGAACAAGGCAACGTCATATCCCTTCTCCCGCAGAAGGGCAGCGGCGCCAATAGTGGCAAGGGGTGGATAGGGCTGTCCTGTGGCCCATTGTTTGGGATCGAATCGCAGAAAATAAGAATGAGAAAAAAGGATCTTGTTCATAGCTGATTTTTTATACGCACCCAATCAAAATCGTCTTTCCCGTCCAGCAGCCTGTTGAAGAAGGCTTTGGGATTATATAACAGACTGTGATGGAAGCTGCGCAGATCATCACTGCAATGATGAAAGTGAAAGTCCGCCATTTCCGGATACCCTAAAGAAGTGTAATAGCCGATCGTTTGCCTTTTGGCCGCCTCCATTTCCGCCGGCTTATACAACCGGGTGTCGACAATATGTATCTCTCCCGCAGGCTTCAGGAAGGTCAGCGTGAAATACAGTATTTTTTTAATAGAAGGGAAGTATTGGATCGAATCGGCAAATACGATACAATCGAATTGCTGGTCGTCGATTACCCCTGAACGGATATCTCCCTGTATAAAGGTCAGATTGGGGTCGTCGTTGAATACCCTCGCCGCCTGCTGAAGCTCGGTGAAATTGATGTCGAGCCCCGTCACCTTCGTACCGGGTATTTCGGCCAGCTTATGAGCCAGCCAGCCATTGCCACAGCCAATATCCAGGATCTCCAGGGGCTTTTTGCTGGCGGACAGGTAGCGTACCAGGCGCCGGCTGGACCTTTTGCGGATCTGCCACTCCCGGTAATGGGGATGATCCAAAGGCGGTTCGGGCAGCTTTAACAGCTCATCGTCCGTACAAAGTCTGTTTTCCAGGCTACGGGTAGTAATGTATTTCTTTTCGAACAGAATATCGCCAAGCCGGGTATGGCCCTGGACACGTATGTTCGTCAATATGGAAGAGTCCGGTAAGTCCATTTCTTTAAGCATTTAGCAGGATACAATAGATTCAGGCATCCGAGTAGAACAAACGCTCCTTTTTCAGCAAAGGATGCCCCAGCCAGGAAAATAAGTCCAGGCAACCCCTTGCCGGGAAGACTCCGTTCTATCTTTATATGCCCATCAGCGTAGTGATCCCCACCTGCGACCGGAAGCAGCGGTTATTGGCCTTGCTGAGCGACCTCAACCAATCCACCAGCCCCCTGCTGGAGGTCATTATCGTGGATTCCGGCAGCGACCGCCTGGTCCCGTCCGATTACGCAGGATATGAACAGCTGCTGATCACCTACACAGGATCGGAAAAATCGGTGTGTATACAACGCAATACAGGCATCCAAATGGCCAGCGCCCCCTGGATCTTCCTTTGTGACGACGATATCGAAGTTCCCCCCGACTACTTGCAGAAACTGGTCGACCATACGGCGTCCCGGCCCGAAACGGGAGCATTATCCGGCCTTTTCTTACAAAAGGAGAACAATGTATGGACGGCGCAATATCCCCTCCGCTCTGCCAGGCTCCTGGTCTGGAAATTCATTTTTCAGCAGAGTATCTGGGGTGAGATCGATGTACCCGGCAGCCATCCCCTGATCAACCGGATAAAAGAATATTACCGGAAAAAGGGAAATCATATCTCCAAAGCAGGCTGGCCGGTATTGACCCGGTTTTCAGGAGACTATTTCACTACCCCTCTTTATTCGCTGGGCGCGGCGCTGGTCAAAAAAGAATGGCTGCTCTCCTCCCCCTTCGACGAAGTCCTGGACCGGTATGGAATGGGAGATAATTATGGGGTGACCACCGGTTTTCCCGGAGAAAAAGTGACCGTCCTTACCGATGCATTCGTCTATCACCATAAAGAAGCTGACAACCGGCTCAAAAGACCCCTCCAGTATTTCAGGAGAGTCCTGGCGCTGGATTATTTTATCAGCAACCGTAAAAGCCTGTCTCATGTCCGGAAACCCTGGCTACTATGGTCTCTGACAGGTAACCTGCTGTCTTTTATCCGGGATAAGGATCGGCTGATGATACAGCCTGCCATCCGGACGATGCTGCTGATCGCCTCGGGCCGCAATCCATACCGGAAGGCAGCCAAAGCCGGACAAAAAGTACTGGAACCGGAGTTGCCAGCCAAAGCTGATCCCGGGACCAGTCCACGGTCCAGCCTCGGGTCCAGGAGCCCCCTCCTCTGGACGGTATTTATCTTTTTCATTTTATTACTGACCTATGCCGGGAGGCGCCACGAGTTATGGGGGGACGAGGTCCATAGCTGGAACATCGCCAAAGGCAGCCATAGCTATGCGGATCTGCTGGCCAACCGGCGCTATGAAGGACATCCGCCCGCCTGGTACAGCCTTCTGTGGGTCATCACTTCCTTCACGCACGATATAAGATACATGCAGTGGGCACAGGAGCTCATAGCAGTTGCCATCGCCGGGATCATCCTTTTCAAATCGCCCTTTGCCCTCCCTACCCGGATCCTCCTTCCTTTCGGATATTACTTTCTGTTCGAATATGGCTTATTCAGCAGGAACTATGCGCTGGGGGTATTATTGGCGGGCTGTATCTGCCTGATCCTCCGAAAAAATTTCAGGTACCAGACGATCCTCTATTACGGGCTCTTATTTTGCCTGAGTAATGTCCATCTGCTAACCCTGCTGCTGGCCGGAAGCATACACCTGTATTTCTTACTGCTCCTGCGGGAGCGGCAACCAAACTTACAGTCCCCGGCTCACTTACAGTCCCCGGTTCAGGCACCTGTCTCCCCGATACAGGCACCCGTCCCGATACCGGCACCCGTCCATTGGAAATCTCCGGTTCTCATACATGCCTTGTTAGGCATCTTAGTGCTCCTGCCCGCCGCTTACTTTATTCATATTCCTTCGGATAGCGAAGTCAGCCTGTCAGCCTGGACCAACACCTGGACGATCCGGCAGCTGGGCAATTTTTATCAGCCCATTCTCAGAGCATTCCTCCCCATCCCGGCCTGGTGGCAGTATCATTTCTGGAATACCCAATTCCTGCTGGAGGCCGCCAACAAATATTCTTTCCTGCAGCTGCTCAATCCCCTTATTGCAATAACCATTTTGGGAGGGCTTTTTTTCCTGCTGCGGAAAAACAGGAAATGTACCGCCTTATTCGCCGCCAACCTGTTACTGAGCTATATCCTCTCCGTCACGGTCTTCTCGCTGGCCACGGCCCGGCATGCCGGTTTTCTGTACATAGGATTTATCGTAGCGTGGTGGTTGTATAATGAAGAGAACTCCGGGCTGAATAGCGGAAATCCCAGGATAAATAATATGGAGAACCCAGTCCGTATCAATAACCGGCGGTGGATCAATGCCCTGCTGATCGTTCAGGGCATAGCCGGTCTGTTTTCCGTTTCCCGGGACATCCGTTTTCCTTTCTCCAATACGTACCAGGTGAACGGACTGATCGACGAAGTTCCTGCCGGCAGCCAACTCGTCACCGACTACTGGACGATGAATGCCGTGGTCGCTTTTACGGATCGTCCCATCTACTGCGTGGATGTACAGGATTCTCTATCGTTTGTCTTATTTGACCGGCGTCTTTCAAAAGTCGATAAGAATCCCCATCGTTATACGGATGGACTGTCACAGCTATTTCAGAAAAGCGACCTGCATAGAATATATTGGATCTCCCTGTCCTCACCGCAGTTCCTGACGAAGGTCGATCCGCTGGTAGCGGCGAACTATCATCTCACGCTGATGGACAAAAAGGAGGGGGCTATAGAGAAAGGAAGTAACCTCTACCTTTATCGGATAGAGCCTTGGTAGAGAATCAGGTTCGCTTATTCTGATAGAGCCTTGGTAATGGCTGCCTATCCAGGATAGAGCATTAAACAGGAATTTATTATGAATATTCCGGCAAGACCTTGGACAAAAACGACATCCCCCCGGCGCGTGCTGGCCATCCGGCTGCAGGCGATGGGAGATATGGCGATCACCCTCCCCTATCTGCAGGGGCTGCGGAATACCCTGCCGTCCGGCACCCGTCTCGACTTGCTGACCCGGGAAGAGGTGGCGCCCTTGTCTCAGAACATTCACCTTTTTGACAATATCTATACGATCGGCGGAGGTCGCAGCTTTAAAAAGATATTCTTTTATACGCTGCTCTTAATTCCCCGGCTATGGCTGCGTCGATACGAGGTGATCATCGACCTGCAAAATAATATCGTCAGCCAGACCGTAAGAAAAACCATTCGCCCTGCGGCCTGGTCCGAATTCGATCGTTTCTCCAAAATAGCCGCCGGAGAAAGGACCCGCCTGACCATCGAGGCAGTCGGCCTGGGTCCATGCTGCATGGACAACCATTTCCGGTTAAAGGACGAAAGCAGGGGTATCGCCCTCTTACAGCAGAATGGCTGGAATGGCACGGATCCGCTGGTAGTTTTAAATCCGGCCGGATTTGTAGTAACACGGAACTGGAGCATTCCCAATTATATACGATTCGCCCGATTATGGCTGGAGCAATATCCCGATACCCGGTTCCTCGTCCTGGGCACTCCTTTTATTGCAGAAAAAGCTCATCAGTTAAAAAATGAATTAGGAGACCGCTTATTAAACCTGGTTGGCCAGACCACCCCGCTGGATGCATTTGCCGTATTGCAAAAGACCTCACTGGTTTTATCGGAGGATTCCGGTCTGATGCACATGGCCTGGACCTCCGGCATCCCTACGATGGTATTGTTCGGCAGCACCAGCAGCTATTGGTCAAGACCACTGGGTACCCATAGCCATTTCCTGGACTCCGCCGATCTCCCCTGCGGAAATTGCATGCAGGCCGTTTGCGCCTTCGGGGATATCCACTGTCTGACAAGATACACACCGGAATTAGTTTTCGGGCAGGCCCGGCGGCTCATTCAACAAAAATTCAGCCATCAGGTCGTCGATCAGGCAGCTGTCAGTGATCAGTCCCCTCCTCATCCATCAACCCTCCCCATATGACCCTGGATAAATGCGCCTTGATCATTACCTCCAGTGTGCACGTGAGCGCAAGGTATACGACCCTGCTCGACCCGCGGCAGAGAGAACAGCAATACCTGGACTCCCTTTCCTGGTTTATCACGGATAGCCCGCTGATAAAGATCATCGTATGTGACAATTCCGGTTACCGCTATCCATCTTCGCTCTACGAGCTGGCCGATGCACATCTTAAACAGCTGGAATTACTCTCTTTCAATGGTAATAATGCGCTGGTGCAGGAATATGGCAAAGGTTATGGAGAAGGAGAGATCATGGATTTCGTGATGATGCACAGCCTGCTGCTCAAAGAGGCGGACGGTTTTTTGAAGGTGACCGGCCGGTTAAAAGTAGTCAACATTGCGCAAGTGCTTCGCCGCAGCAAGGCGGCTGAGAATTACTTTATGCCGGTGTCCCTGCTCAGGCCCCGGTTCCTGGTTCCCCGGGCAGCCAGACCCTGCGTAGAGGTTCGCATCTATTATGTTACCAAGGTTTTCTTTAGGGCAGTGTTGCTGACAGCTTATAAAGAGGTGAGGGACGATAATACCTTTTTCCTGGAGCATGCCTATTATCAGGCCATTGCCGCGACGCATTTCACCGTCCGCTGTTTTCCCACCGTTCCCGAAATCACCGGCGTCTCAGGATCCAATGGCTGGGTGTTTAAAGAACGCAGCTGGCCGAAGAAACTATTGATCAAACTCGTATCGTATCTGGGTTATGTGAGACCTGTGTAAGGCGCCCGATCTTTCTGATACAAATAATGCAGGAAGTGAACGAGAAAGAGATGATCCGCCGGCCCCGTCAGTCTTTGTTCTTCCGAAGCCTCTCCCCATAGCAACATATGACTGCCCAGGTTCATCGTCCGCAGGATACGGATCTCCTTATAACTTTCCACCAGGTCAGGAATATAGAAGGCAAAGTCTTTGCTGAGCCGTACTCCGAAAGGTAAATTATCCAGGGAAGGCGGGCTGCCGCTATGATGCTTTCCCAATTGATAAATAATATCCTTATGTACATGCGATACTTCGGACACTACCAGCTTGCGGGTTTCCAGGATCCGGGGAAGAGCGGTATTGGAATGCCGCAGTCCGAACACATATCGTCGAGGCCCCGCAATATCCCCCAGCAGGTCCATTGGGAACATATTAAAATAATCGTTTTGCCGGAAGGAGATCAGCCGGATCCTCCTTGGGTAACAATAGGCAGCTACAAAAGATTTAAATCGTTCAAAAGACAGTCCTCCCCTCCGATAATAGCGATAGTAAAGTAACCAGGTCTTTATAAAAGGAAAGGTATAAATCCTGCTTTTTTGCAGCTTCATCAAAAGCAGGGCCCCTTCCTCTTCTTCTATCCGATCGACTACTTCCAGTGTCAGATCCGCCTCCCCGCCAAAATATAAATGACATTCCATCCCCCCTTGATGGGGTAATCGGCCCTTCTCTATCCACACCCCGAAGACAATGGGCTCGATACAAAGGATCCAATGGTCCCTCGAAACTTCTATCCGGGTTCCTCCGATTACCAGGTATACTTCTTCCCGGATATCGTCGGAGACCGTTATTTTCGAGTATTCGCTGAAAACGGTATCGCCCATCAACATTTTTCTAATCCTGCTTTTCATTTCTGATCAGGTGTATTAGGGTGAAATCATAGGCTTCCAACAATTCCTCCCCACAGAAGGTAAAATAAGGAGCGGATGCCTCTTGTATCTCTTTCAATGTATGAACAAAAACGGTTTGTCTGCGGGTCTCCGCAATACTATTCGCATCCCCTGCTGCCGCCACAGTCCTGTCATCTTCCGCGACGGAAAGTCGGTCATAGGGTATATACATAATGTAAGGAGTCCGCAAAAGCAGGGATTTGACGGCATTCCGCCGGTGCCATCTAAGTCTTTTCTTAAGGCTCAGCCGGAGGATCAGCAGTACGAAATGCCCGCCAGGCCTTAGTATCCGGGCCATATTATTAAACAGGAGCCCCATATCCGGTATATAGTTGAGCGCCCCGAAATCGGAAAGGACGGCATCACATTTTTGTGAAAAGGGAAGTTCCTGGTGCCAGGTAGAGAAATCAGTTTTGTCCGTATCGAGGAAAGTAATACGATCACTCTGCAGGATCGTATCATTGTAGTGCATGGCCTTCTCCCGCATGGCCACGCTCGGCTCGCAGAAGAGCACCTGGTAAGACCGGGCTGTCAGCCATTCCAGGTCCAGTCCCGTTCCCCCGCCAAAATCAAGCACCCGTCCGGAAGAAAGGAGGCCGCACAATTTCTCCTTTACCCGCTGCCGGATTATTTTATTGGCCGGGTCCTTGTCCATCGTCTGATCGTAGCTATCGGCCGCCTGATCATGGTAGGAAATATTTTGCCCGATCACCCGGGACCTGGCTTCATCGGATCGGAGAGACATATCGGAATCCATGGGTTCGTGTTTTGCGGATTTACCAAATAACTCCAGCACGGCGGCGACCGTATCCTCCATAAGAAACGGGCATACCGATGTATAGTCCGTATCAGGCGCAAGCAGAAGCCCCCTCGCCAGGTCCGTCATCTCTTGCACCGTGCTGACGACGTGCCAATGCGGAATGTCCCGCTTCATCGGTTTGATGAAGCTGATCACATGCGCGCCTGCATACAGGGCCTCCAGGCAAACGACCCCGAACCCTTCATAATCCGAAGTATGCAGCAGGAGCTTCGTACGCTGCATATACCCGAGCACTTGCCGGTGCGGAGTCTCTCCCAATAGGGAAAAATGAGCATCCATTCCCGCCTCCCTGATCAGCGTCTGTATCCGCTCCTTATCTTCTCCTTCCCCGCAATGCAGCCCTTTAATGGCCGGCAAAGAGGGTTGCAGCGATTGGATAATGCCGACCAAAAGGTCGTACTGCTTGAACCGGGAAAGCGTGCCGACTCCCAGGATATCGATATCCCGTCCGGCCTGTGTTTCCATAGGCAGCGTCGCAGGCGTCGTCGCCGGGCCAAACTCCCGCGGATCGATGCCATTCGGGATCATATATCCCGGACGGATCCCATGATTGCGTGCAAATTCATCGACCAGGAAATCCGACATCGCGATCAGTTCATCAGGCCGGGGACGGATAAACTTCACCAGCTTATTGCTCTTCCGGGCATCCTGCCCGCATAACCAGCAGTAATGCGGAATCCCATATCTTTTGCCATAATAATGACCGATCAACGCACATTCCCCACACCAGAAACTAAAAAGCCCCACCACCTCATTTTCCCGGCGGATAGCTGTCAATCTTTTCCAGATGCGCTGCCAGAAGAGGATATGCCGGCCTTTACGATGATGCGTACCGTCGAAGCTGGTCACCGGAATCCCATGCCATTCGTAGGTAGCAGTAGAGTAAGGGTAATACAAAGTGAGTACGATGATCTTGCCCTGGGGGTAACGTTCTTTGATCATCCTGATAAACAATTGCTGCGTGGTGACCCAGTTAACCGGTGACTCATCGGCAGGAAAGGCAGGGGTGAGGATCACCATTGTTTTAGGACGGCTGCTCATCGGCGAATTTTCTTGATTGATCGAATAGGTCTTTCTGCTCCTCCAAAGAAATGACTTTATTGCAATAGGACAGGCTTTGTTTATTATGCGTGATCAGAATGACCAGTTTCCCGGTTTGCGCCAGCTTTGCAAAATGGGTCAGCAGCCCATTCTCGGATTCCTCATCCAGCTCGTTAAAGGGTTCATCCAGGACGATCATATCCGCTTCCTTATACAAGGCCCTTGCCAGGGCGATACGCTGTCTTTGGCCGCCACTGATATTCCGACCGTTCTCCATGACGATCTTACCCGTCTTTTCCGGGAAGGAATCGATCAGGCTGCTAAGTCCCGATCGTTCGATGGCCGCCTGCAAGCGCTGCTCATTACAAGGATAGTCGTGTAAAATGATATTGTTAAGGATCGTGTCATGGATCAGGAAAGATTGCTGCCGGACATAAGCAATAGCCGGCCAGTATCCTTTACGAGATTCCGTATCGGTCCTTTCGTTATTGATCTTTATCTCCCCCGCATCGGGTGTCAGGAATCCCAGCAGCAAATTCAGAATGGTGGTCTTTCCCCTGCCGGAAGGCCCGGCTATTCCGACAAAATCACCGGCCTTCATCAGCAAATTAAATTGCTCCAGCACAGGTTGGCCGCTATAGCAAAAACGAATATTGTTAAACTGAACGGACCGGATGCTTTTCCCAGTCATCGGAACGACCATCCCGGGCCCCGCGTCCCGCGCCTTGGCAGCCAGGTTCTCCAGCGTGAAAGCATAGGTATTGATCTGCCCGCTGAGGCTGAGGATCTTTACGATGCCGGGGATGATCTTATACGCAGCCGCCATAAAGACGCCGATCGTAATGACAGCGGCATGATCCGTGCCACCGGCCCCTTTGCTGATCGCTATCAGGATAACGACGCCGAGTAAGGCAAAGATCTCGATCATGCGACTGGGTATCCCCTGCACGATCGTCTGATTGGAAAGATATTTACTATAACGCTGCTGATGCATAAGAAACCGGTTCAGGAAAACCTCGTTCTTGTCATAGATATTACTTTCGACAAATCCGGACAGCGCCTCCTGTAAATGCTGCAATGATTTTTCACTGCTGATCCTCGCACTCCCCCTTACAGAGCTCATTTTCCTTTTTATCAGGTAGAAGATCGTAACGACAGGAGGCAGTAGGATGACCAGGATTAAAAGGAATAGCTGCGCGTTAAAAAAGAGGATGCCCGCGATAGCCAGCGCGATCAGTACCATCTGTGTAATGATCTGCTGCACCCCTCCCAGCACATGCTGGCAGAATTCGAGAGGTTCATAGCTTACTTCCCGGATATGCACGGAAGAATCCACATCGATATAATCCGAATAGTTCCCTTCCTGGTAATGGATCAGCTTATTTTTAGAGATCCGGGAAGCCACGCGGAACTGGAACCGGCATTGCGCCCGGAAGATCAGGAAGCCAGCCAGGTTCTTGACGCTGAAGAGAAGGAAAAAAACGACAATGAGCAGCACCGAATGCCCGCTGGCCCATCCGGTCAGCAGCAAAGAGAATTTACCGGCCCGGACCGTCGCTCCCGTGTATATCTGCACGATCAGCAATAACAAGGCCAGGAAAGCGATGTCGGCGATACTGATAAGCAGGTCCAGGAACAGCATCGCTCCCAGCCTCCGCTTTTCTTCGCGGGTCAATACCACTCCTATTTTTCGGATCAGTGCTAACATGGGTTTATATTTTACGGGGGCTCCTCCTATGCAGCCATTTGATCCATCCCCGCGGCAGGAAACTTACGGCCAGCATCGCATAATTATCCCATCGTAAGGGATTCGCATGTATGGCCCTGGTGACATGCCAGCGGGCCTTTGACGGCCGGTAGTTATCAGCCAGCAATTTTTTTCCGCAGAGGGCATGATAGGCCCCTTGCTTTATCTTTTGGGTCTCCTGGCTTTTTATGATCGTCTGTAATTCTTCCCCTTCTTCTTTTGTTATAGTACCCTTTTGGATAATGGTCTTTTTGAGCTGCCGGAAGCGGCGGCCCCGCCACTTCTCATCGATGGTGACGGAGGCGGGATTGATCCTCACCTTGATCAGGGACTCGGGGAGATTGTAGCATTTTCCCCATTTTTCCAATTGCACCCATAACAGGTAATCTTCAAAATTATGAGCATGCAGCGAATAACCTCCAGCCCGTAAAATAGCTTCTTTCCGATACATGACCGCCGAATGAATGAAGGGACAGTTGTTATAGAGATTTTCCCGGATTTCCTGGTGGGAATGTCCGACGCAGCGGAAATTAAAAAGATGCTCCCCGTTCTCGGAGATATATTCCGCGTCGCTGCCGATCACCAGGTAAGCCGGATGCCCGTCCAGGAATACCACCTGCCGGTCGAGACGTTGCGGGAAGCAGATATCGTCTGCATCGAAACGGGCTATATAAACCCCTTTGGCAGCCTTGAGTCCTGCATTCAGCGCCTGGGAGATCCCTTTATTCTCCTGTACCAGCAAGCGGATACGGGGGTCGCTGAAACTATGGATAACGCTTAGGGTGTTGTCGGAAGAACCATCGTCTATGATCAACAATTCAAAATCCGCAAAAGACTGTCCCAGCACCGAACGGATCGCCTCGGCAATGTATTTCCCCGCATTGTACGCAGGCATCAGGACAGTGACTTTAGGGTTAAGTAGCATAATTTTTTCTATCCAACAACATTAAAAATTCAAACAGCACTACGACCGAAAGCTGTTCAAACCAGTACTCCGTTAAAAAGGAAGCGCCCAGCAGCAACAGTAACGGCAGACCATAGCTGAGAGAACGGACCCGCTGCAAAAAGAACCCGGCATATAATAGAAAAAAACAGCCGAGCCCTATCAGACCATATTCGCCCAGCAATTGCCCATATACGCTATCCGGTTTATTGATCACACTATGCTGGCCTTCGTCGCGGGTATGATAGTACAGGTACAGGTAGAGATAATTATCTCTGAAAGAGGGATCGATATACCGTTCCCCCGGCGGGTAAGTCCCTTCGATATTCACCGCAGCCGTTTTGAAAGCCAGGCGGGACGAGAAATTACCCATGCCCGATCCCAGCAACAGCCGGCCGGGATGATTCCTGTAAAGATCCGCCAGCTCCTGCCAGGCTATCCATCTTCCGGAGCGGTCCCACCCTTTGTATTTTGCGGTAAGACTATCCTTTCTGGCAGGGGGATAGAGCGTATCCATAAAGGAAGCCAGCTGTTGCTTCCTCTCCACCACCACCGTCTTCTCTACGAAGTCAGTGATCCTGGGATGCGGCAGCGGCAAGGGAGTGTCGTACCGGTTCTTACCATCGATCCTGCTCAGCAGTTGCGCTGTATAGTCCTTATTTTGCGGCGACACTTTTGCCCAAAAGACAGTCATCACTAATAAGTATGCGACCACCATACTCTTCTGGACGCGGTTCGAATGAAAGAAAAAAGTAAACAGCAGGACACCTATCAGCATGATATCTATAAAATTGCTGCCCGCCAGCAATACGGTGATCAGGCACAGCAGCGAATAACCCTTCTTGTCGCGATACAGGAAATACAGCACGCCGAAGGCGCTGATCAGAGCCGCCGTCACAGAGCCGTCGAAGCTGATCCCATTGATAGAATCGCCGGTGCTGATAAAATACTTCCGGTGTTCGCCCTCATAAGTATAAGGGTTGATGGTGCCGGCCTTCCAGCAGATCCCGGCGAAGACGATCCCGATGCTGATTACATTCAGCAGGAAGAACAACGTAGCGGTCCGGTGAAGCCGCTCCTTGTCCTTTTGCCGCTCTACAAAAAGCAGGATCAGCCAGGCTGCCGACATCGCCAATAGCCAGTAGCCGAATCCCAAGGCAAAAGACAGGAGAGCCGGAGTAGTGAGCGAAGAAAACGAAAGCAGCAGATGGATGCCCGCCAAAAACAGCATCGAGCCATAAAATCCCAGCCATTTTTTCTGAAAGAGCTCCCGGAAACCCGGAAGCCGGCGGTGCAGGCAGAATGCCAGTAACACGGCTACTACCTTCACATATAATTTTACGTTCAGGAACAAGACGAGGAATAACAGCAACGGCCAGTCTACCCCGGCCATCCAATCCCGGAGCCGAGTCCATGCAGGGGAGCGCTCCACCCAGCCTCTCCCCGCACGCATATCCTTCCTGCCGATCAACCCGGCGGCCCAGGCCCCTACCCCATATAGCCCGCCCGCAATCACCAATTGCAGCAAGAGAGTCATCTCCCATCGCAACGGAAGGAGCCTCCCCCATAGCAGCGGGAGGTTAGCGCTGAGCCAGTAAACCGACAGGCCGCTGCAGGCGGCGATCGCGATACCCTGGAGCAGCTGTCTGTTCCAACGGCCGCGCCCTTCCAGGACCGAAACCCGGTAATAGAGGAGGTACTGGACGATCATGGCGATCAGATAAGCCAGGGCCGCTCCGGGCCCGGCATAGCGGGGTATCAGGAGACAATCGCCAGCCAATACGATCAGTCCGGTCAGCGCTGTCACTTTAAAGATCAGTCCCAGCCTGTTACGGGCAAATTCGGCGGTCCAGTATAAGTTGATCAGGTATTGAAAAGGAATGCAGGCCGACAAGGTTAAAAAAGTGATCGCATTTACCTGCCCGTATTTATGATCCGTCAACCGGTCCACCAGCGGCGACCAGGCAATGACCAGCAGCAACGGCAATAAAGTTGCCAGGATCATCTCCATCCGAACGAAGCGGTCCAGCTTGCGGTCAGCCAGCGGCTTGACCTGCGCAAAGCGGTTCAGCAATATGGGCGCCAGAATGAGCAGGGGCAGCGGAGAGAACTCATAGGCCCGGTAAGCAAAACTATATTCGGCCGTATGGACTTGTGTAGAGAAGATGCCCAGCAGGATCCAGTCTGCACGGGCAATGAGCGCATTGAGAAAGACCATCCCCAGCTGGGGAAGACTGTCTTTGATCAGCACCTTGTAATCCGGGAATCGTCCTTTCAGGCTGAGCGGCGTCTTCAGCCAGCGGTAGCCAATGTAGATTCCCGCTATAAATTCTATTCCGGCGGAGACCGTGAAGACGATCAATACCCACCGAAGGGTCAGACCTGAAAAGATGACCAGCCAGAAAAACCAGCCGGCGCGGATCAGATTGGAGATGGACGAGAGCAGGGCCAGCCAGCCGAATGCCGAGCGGCCCGTAGCCAGCTGGCGGAAAGGCAGGGAGAAGAAGCTCAGTAGTTGACCGATCGCTAAGATCCACAGCAACGAATGGCGGGAAAAGAAAGCGGGGAAAAAGTAAATGCCCGCCGACAGGACCGCGAAGAAGGAGAGCCCCGTTACCAGGTTATGCGCCGTAAACAGGGTCAGCATTTTGGAGGCATTGTCGCCGGCGGCTATATTACGCACGATGATCTGTTCCAGCCGAAGGCTAAGGATGGTCGTGATAAAGGTCAGCAGGGCCAGCGACCAGCTCAGCTCTCCAAATACCGGTTTATCCAGGTAACGGGAGATAAGCAGGAAGATGAATACCCCCAGGACCTGGTTGCCCAGCACCTGCAGGGTATTCCATGAAATATTTTTAACCAGTTTGCTGTGCATGTGTTATTTCACCGGAGTCGCTGATTTTTTCTTTTTCAGGTTGAAATTCCTGGATATATTGAATCCGAAATAAATATCCCCTTTCCCCCAGGTGCCCGTCGTCTGGGTCAGGTATTGCGTTTCCAGCATACTCTGGGAGTTGCTGAATACCAGCTGAAATACGTGACCGCCGGTCTCTATATCCCAGCCAAGGGAGAAAGAGTTGTGCACGGTGGTGGATACGACCTGGTTGGAAGGCAGGTAATCGTATTCCGCATTGATGCTCATCCGCTTGGTGATCTTCAACCGCCCCCCCATGCCCAATGCGAACAGATCGTTCTTGTCATTCACCGTAGGTACGAGGTTATAATGCAGCCAGGTCGGCGTCAGCTCCAGAGACAGTCGGCTGCTGATCTTGCGGGCGATCAATAATTGGCCCGTATAGGCGGTGCGATATTGGGTGGTGAGATAGGCTTTCCCGGCGATGTCCTGCGTATAATTCGTCACGGTACCCAGTACGCTGACCGATACCGGCATTTTACCGGACTCCGTCTGCCGGAATAGTTTGTATTTCAGGTATCCGTCAAAGGTTTTCAGATAAGAGCTCCGGCCGATCCCTACATTGAGACGGTCGGTGATCCCATAGTCCAGTCCCAGGCGGAGCGTGGCATTATCCAATCCGAAGAAATTATAAGAGCCGCTGTTCAATTGGCCAAATCGGTGCTGGATGACAAAGTTAAGATCGCCTTTGGCGGCCGATTCCACCGTTTGCATATTGACCACATGCGTAGCTTTGAAAGTACCGGTGACATAGCCAGTCTTTACATTCGCCGATAAGGAATCATTCAAAAGGTTGAGCAGCGTACTGTCCTGCGCTGACACCTCCTGTAAGGCGATACAGGAAAGAACAAGGATGATTAATTTTCTCGTAAACATTGTAGGTGTATTTATTGGGTTCTGGCGTCCCGCCGAATGGTTCCGGCGGGACGCCGAATTATTTTATTGTTTAGGGTTACAGTCGATCTTTACGTTAACCGTCATCTCCTGGGAGATCTTATCTCTCACCAGTGAAGGGATGCTGATATTAAAATCTTCCGGCTTTACTTTAAAAGTAGCTTGTCCCAGCAGTTTGCCCCCTTTCACTTCCAGCGTGGCAGGCGCTTCGATGGGTTTGGTCGTATTGTGCAGGGTGAGATTGCCCTTGACCACCACCTTATAAACGCCGTCTTTATTCAGGGTGACATCTCCGGTATAGGCCCCATTGAAACTGGCTTTGGGATATTTATCGCTCTCTACATAGTTCTCGTTAAAATGTTCCTGCATCAGTTCCTTAGTGAAGACGAAACCTTTTAACAGTAAGCCGAATGCCAGGTTCTTCTTTCCGGCATCGATAACGGCGAATACCTGGTTGTTCTCCGCGCGGATATCTTCCATGGACGTCTTGGAGTAGAATCCGACAAAACCTGTTCGGGTCGTATAAAGCTGGCTATAGGCTGCCGTGTGGCTGATCAGGGCGAGCGTGACGAGGACGATGATCTTTTGCATATAAAAAGATTGAAGAATTATTAATTATTGAGCGCTCCCTGGTTAATCCATGCGACGATGGTGTTGACTTCACAATCAGGGAGTTTGGGCAGGAGATAGGGCATGGCTACAAAACCGGATAAATGTTCCACGTTGCCTGCTACCAGGCCCCTGTTGATATAGACTTTTATATTGTTATATCCTTCCAGGGTGATCCCGCCGCTGCCGGCGTTGCTGCCGGCGCCATGACAGGGATAGCAATTCTGTTGCAGGATGGGTATGACAGCCGTGGAATATTTTACGGCAAGCGTATCACAAGGAGTGTTAGCCGCCAGTTTATCTTCGCTCTGTTTGGAACATCCGGCGAAGGAGACGATCAGCGTACTGACGAACAGGATAATTACTAAAGGCAATAGACGCTTCATAGATTTATTTTTATTCTTTTATTTACTTAATACACAGTCGGCCAGGTTGACATCCATCAG
Organism: Puia sp.; assembly: GCA_035555335.1. Classification (GTDB taxonomy): domain Bacteria; phylum Bacteroidota; class Bacteroidia; order Chitinophagales; family Chitinophagaceae; genus Puia. The sequence goes on along the minus strand of DATMGS010000021.1, from coordinate 39,792 downwards.
GAATCCCGTGCATCTGCCTTTCAGGCGAACGGGGTCGCCGAGGTGCGGAGTCGAAGCTTTCTCACCGGGGAACAACTGGCAGTTGACGCCTCCGCCATTACCGGACGGAGCGGCCAGTATCCATATTTCCGATTGAGCAGTGTGTTGTATTTCAGCGATCTTTCCGGTCACTTCAATCACTTTCCCCAGGTATTTCTTGTTGGCGCCCTGTTCATCTACCTGGTATAGTTTGACCAGTGAATCGGCGTCGATGGTGAGGACTACGGTTTCCTCAGCGGCGCTCTGGTGCGGTTTCTGATAAAGATGGTATGCCCAGTAGGCAGCGACGAGCAGGCACAAGGGTATCCCTACCCAAAAAAAGGTTCTTTTTTTCAGCATGACTTTTTAGCGTTAAATGATTATTTCCAGATCCTGCGCGTGATGCCTATATTCAGGCCTGCGCTCATTATAGGCAAACTACCGCTACCCATACCCGAAAGCGGGATTCTAACGTATGGCTCCAATCGCAGGTTACCGATCTTACCCAATTTCTGTTCGAACCCGACACTCAGGTTGATAACGGAAAACCAGTACTGGGACGGTTTTTTATTACCCCACGCATCAGGCCAGGTACTTCCGTTATATGAATAGACAGAAACGTAATGCTCACTGGTCATCAGGTAAGTGGACAGGCCGGCAGTTGCAAACCATTTCGTCTTCTCTCCCGAACTGAGATTGTATCGTACATTAACAGGTATTTCCCACATATTACAGGAACCATCCACGTTTAGCAGGTCCCAATTGGGATTGACGTAAGCATTTTTCTTGAAGTATTCACCATCTGTATAATACTTTTTATGGTCAAGATAGACTCCTGTTTCTACAGCCCATTTCCGGTTGAATTGATATCCCAGCAATAGGCCGAAGGTGGTGCCCGCTCCTTTTACGGATTGCATTTTTATCGTGCTCAGGTCCGGCGCCACGATGAGGCCTGCATACAGGAAAGACTGCTTTTTATCTTTTGCATTATCCTTGCGTTTAGCGTTATTTTTCGATCCGCTGCTATCTCTTGCGGAGACCGGGCTCTTGCTGGCATTCATCGTTACATTCAGGTTGATTGCTCCTGTGGTTTGGGCCCTTGGCGATTTCAGCGCGCTGAGCGACAGGTCGCGCTCTCCTGCCGGCATCCCTGTCCGCCTTCCAGTTATCTGTCCCTCCGTTGTTTGCCTCTCCGTTATCTGTCCCTCTGTTGTTTGTCCTGCGGTTGTCTGCCTCCCCATTATTTGTCCCCTTGTCAGTTGAGATCCGGTTGGCTGCTCTCCTGCCAATCCACCAGCCCCGGACGACTGCGCTAACGGCGGATAAGTCGTGTTCCCCGGTTCACCCGTCTGGGTCTTCCGCTGCCTGTTTCTGCCGGTTGAATTCGACGAAGTCGCCGTTTCCCCCGTGGTCGTTGCGGGAACAGCTCCATCCGATGCAGGTGATGCTGCAGAAGCTTGTTTCCCCGTTGCAGTCCCTGCAGTTCCGGGAGTAGCCCCTCCAACGGACGCTGGCTGCCCCGATTTACCAGGTGTGGTAGCCAGACCAGCAGCTGCCGGAATCTGCGTATTAGCCGCCCGGGTTGCACTTACCGCCTGAGAATTCTTTTGACCGGCTGCATGCCAGGCATAATACCCTATTCCTCCCAGCGGCAACAGGAGGAAAAGCCAGAAAAATCTCCGCCGTCTCTTTTTATCACCTCCCTCCATATTAATGGGGGGTATGATCAGAGAACGGTCTTTATCCAGGTCGGCAGCCAATCTGTCCCAATCGGCACTATCCGTCCTGAGCGGGTACTTATCAGCAGCCCGTTTAAAGAGATCGTCTATATCACTGCCTTTTACGTTTGACATAAAATTGTTTCACTATTTTCTGCGGCCAAAGCCTTTTGCAAATGAGCGCGGGCTTTGGAAAGGTTTGATTTCGATGTGCCAGTCGTGATACCGAGCATCTTGGCAATCTCAGGATGGGAATATCCTTCGATCACATGCAGGTTGAATACCATACGATAAGCTGGGGGGAGGTCTTTTACCAAAATCATCAATTCCTTATATAGCAATGAGTTATCCGATGATTGTCCGTCATCCTTATGCTCCCAGATATGTTCGGGTATCGCATAGGTCTGCTGATTGTTCATTTCCCGCCGCATATAATCGATAGAGGCGTTGATGACTACCCGGCGGATCCAGCCGATCAGCAGCATTTCTATCTTGTCCTTGTCCCGGACCTCGAAACGGCTGAAATTCCGGAACATCTTCAAAAAACCGTCATGGGTCACTTCCACAGCCTGCTCATAGGTATTGACATACCGGAAAGCTATTTTCAGGCAAAGACCATAGTATTGATCGTACAATAGTTGCTGGCACTGCCTGTCCTGCTGTGCGCACCCTGTGATTATGTGAAGCAATTTTTCCAAATCTCCCTGCTTTCCTTAATAAGAATGAATGTGTTATAGTGTAAACGCCGGGTTTTCCTGAGGGGTTGCCTCTACGTTTTTAAGAATCCTGTTTTGCAAGATTTCCCTCCCCTGTAAGGATCCGGACCGTGACCAGCAATTGCCCGACATGCCGCTGGGTATGCTCAGCCCCATGCACCAACAAGCCTAAAACAGTGGAAGGGATCTGCGCCCGCCCTACTCCCCGGACTTCTGTCAGGGTCTGTTCGGAGGTTGACGCGAGTTGGGCTAATGCGTTGTCTATCTGAATGTTAAATTGATCGACCAGTTCCCGGACCAGGGATTGGTCTCTTATCGGGCGTCCTTCAAGCTCCGATCCGTCTCTCTCCGGCCCCGCCTTCCCTTCGGCTGCCAGCGCAGCCAATTGCTCTTCGCTCAGGGCCTTCCCCGCCGCATAGGTGAACAGCCTGTCCAGCACACCCGTCAGGTGCTGTAAATGGAAGCCGGCAGAAGCTACCCCGGCAGGGCGATCCCAGAGACGCTCTTCCGGGAATCCCGCCATCAGCGCCGTCACCTCTTCCCGCGCCTGCAATAAGGCATGGGCGACCGGCTGCAGCAAGGGAGGGATACCGGGAACAGGTCCCCGCAGCCAAACTTCCCGAATAGCTTTTGTACTCATAAAAAAATACTTGGAAACACCTGCCAAATTACCACTTTTTTAGCCAATGAATGGCTGAAAATACCCCTCCACTAACAAATCTCCAGGTCGGCCAGGACATCCTTGCGGATCGACTCGCTGGCGACAATGGTCACCCTGGACGGTAAGGTGTCCCGGTATTGCTCACCGATAGAGATGTTCATACCAGGCAGGTAGACGAATTTATTGTCAAAAGAAAGTATCCGATCGATGGATACTATATATCCCCTGTGTACCCGGCAGAACAGATCGGTGGGCAGGATTTTTTCCCATTGCTTGAGCGTGATCAGCACCATCGCTGACCGGTCCGTTAATACCAGCCGGGTATAATTTTTACGGGCTTCAATATAGAGGATATTATGAAAATCTACTTTCACATTCCTGCCATCCTGGCGAATAAAGAAAAATGATTGCACGTGCTGTTGTTTTATTGCAAGTAAATAGAATCAAACTGCGACGGGTTGCGACCGGCTGTCGTTTGAAAAAGGAAGGGCTACAATAAATTAAGGTAGGATCAGTCGCGCGAATCAGCAGCCAGTGACTCCATAAGGAGCACGTAGTTGATACGTTTATCAGAGAAGATTTTTGATGGATAGTCAGGCCTCAAAGATGTCTATTTGACTACCAAAATAAATAATATTACTTAGTTAAAAAAAAATATCCTCCCAGGTTCCGGATTTCTTCCTGCACAAAACCCCCATATAACTCGTAGGCGGCGATCATAGTCACGAGGTAATCGTGGGAGGTGGCGGTCTCCGGGTCCAGGTCATGCAACCTTCCCTGCAGCAGGGGAGCCGCATGGTTGGCCGCCCGTACAAAGTATTCGTTATCCTTGTCCGAGGCCCCCTCCCGCATGTAGCGGCAGAATGCCTCGTTATTCTCGTAAAAACGCTCTATTTTCCGTAGCTCCCATTTCCAGAAACGCCTTAGATCCTGGAGATCGTTCACCGGCATGAACAGCAGGGCGTGATAACGATGGGTATAATACTCGATCCGGGCCGTGAAAAGAGGCTTTACCTTCTTAAAAAAGTAGATCTCCTCTTCCGCAGTCGGGAAATCGTGCTTTTTTACCAGTTGCTTTATCCTGGCCCAATAGTCGAGGCTGCATTTGAAACAGGCCTCTATCTTTTCCATATCAGGCTTCCCCGAATCCTGGCATAAGGAAGTGGCAGTCAGCAACTGCTGGTGGTAGTTTTGATAGTCGGGCGACATATGATTATCTAAAGGAGGTTTAAAGCTGGTTCGCGCGGGTCCGCAGGCAGAGTCTATCACCACAAAAAACACAGGGCTTTGTAGAAACAAACCCCTGGTGGGACCAAACGAGGTCACATGAGAAAACACTACACTTTATATAACTAAAAACAACGATCTTGAAATAGCATCAGGGGGAAGCCTGTAAGGGTAAATTTATAACTCTTACGGGGGGTAAATTAGAAGATTCTTACTGAGCGATGTAAAAAAATACATGAAACCCCTTAATGTCTACACGAATCGTCTTCTTATGTCCATAAGACAGTTATTCCTTTAGCTTTCTTTAGCGGGGTGGTGTGGGTGAACCGATCCGGGAAGGCTCCTTTCAGGCAGGTAAGGGCGGGATGTCAGGCTTTTGGGGTACATGGAGCGGCAGGGATGGAATTCCGGCTCAAAAAAAAGGCCCGGAACGGGCTGGAAATCAAGGCGAAAAATAAAAATAGGTGAAATGTGAATTATATGTAAATTCGTCCATAATTTGCAAAAAAAAGAGCCCCATGTAGAAACAGAGGGCGCTAACGATTGCTTGCCATATGAAAAAAGGTAGTAATATCTTTTTGGCTGATTAACTCAGCTTTAGTTGAAATGAGCCTCTAACGAATGCCTGCTACAACGATTGCTGCCATATTTTTAACTCATTCTCTATAGCAAATGTAGGCGCCACAGGCTTACTCTTCTAATCAACTTATGGAAGGATTAATTATGTCAAAATGATATTTTTAATGTTACAACCCTTTACCCGGTTGAGTTTAAGGATAATTACATCATTATGGCCAACAGGTTTTCAGATACCTTATTCCAGTTAATTCATTCTCTCGAAAAGTCCGAAAAAAGGCATTTCAAGCTTTACATAAAACGCAGTTCCACTAAAGAAGATCTGAAGATCGTCCAGCTATTCGATGCACTGGACAAGATCGTCGATTATGACGAGAAGATCCTGCTAAAAAAACTGCCGGGCATAGAGAAACCCCAGCTTTCCAATCTAAAAACGCATCTCTACAAGCAGATCCTGGCCAGCCTCCGGTTATTAAAGAGTGCGGATAGCATTGATCTTCAATTGAATGAACAGTTCGACTATGCTCATATCCTTTATAAAAAGGGACTGTTCCAGCAAAGTCTGAAGATCCTCGACCGCGCCAAAGAAACGGCAAAGGCCAACCAGAAGTTCAATTTCCTCGCCCAGGCCCTGGCCCTGGAGAAAAGGATCGAAACCCTGCATATAACCCATAGCATGCAAATGAGGGCGGAACAACTGTCCGCCGAATCGCTGGAAGTGACCGCCCGGATCGATATGATCGCCCGGCTTTCCAACCTGGCGTTGCTGGTCTATAGCTGGTATATCAAGAACGGCCACGCCCGTAATGAGAAGGACGAAGCCCGTATCAAAGAATTCATGGAGGAGCAGTTGCCGGCGGCCGCCTGGAAACAGACCGGCTTTTATGAAAGGCTCTATCTCTACCAGATCTATAACTGGTATGCCTTTATCCGACAGGACTTCCTGATGTATTACCGCTATTCGCAGAAATGGCTGGACCTTTTCCAGGAGGATCCCCTGATGATCCGGGTAGAGACCAGTCACTATATCAAGGCGTTGCACAATTTGCTCAACGCGCATTTCGACCTGCGGAACCACCAGAAATTCGAGATCACCCTGCAGCAGTTCGAGGCCTTCGCCCTGACCGACCGGGTCGTGGAAAACGACAACTTCCGCATCCAGTCCTTTGTATATATCACGACCGCCAAGATCAACCAGGTATTCATGAGAGGCACGTTCAAAGAAGGGCTGCTCATGGTGCCGGAAATCGAGCAGAAGCTGGAGGAATACGATCTTTTCATCGACCGGCACCGGATCCTGGTGCTGAACTATAAGATAGCTTCCCTGTATTTTGGCAGCGGGGACTATGGCACCTGCATAGATTACCTGCAGCGGATCATCAACGACCAGGTGGATATGCGCAACGACCTGCAGTGTTATGCCCGTGTCCTGCACCTGATGGCTCACTATGAGCTGAAGAACTTCGAGCTGATGGAGTCCCTGACCAAGTCCGTGTACCGCTTCATGGCCAAAAAGGAAACCCTCACCCGGGTGGAAGAGGAGATGTTCAAATTTTTACGGACCTCCTTCCAGACCTCCCGTCATTCCCTCAAGGCGGAATTCGAAAAATTCCTGGAGAAGATCAAGCATTTCGAGAAGAACCGGTTCGAAACCCGCGCTTTCGCCTACCTCGACCTGGTATCCTGGGTGGAAAGCAAGGTCTACCAGAAGCCCATGAGCGAGATCATCCACGAAAAATACAAGCTGAGCCGGAAAAGGATGTATGTAGGAGCAACCAATATTGCCGAATAATAATTTTTCGGCGGCTGCCCCGGAAGACGGCCCAAGCCGCCCAATGTTAAAAAATTAATATTAATTTTGCTATTAGCTTCTTATATTAGCAACAACAATTCGTATTAAACCCCACTCCTATCAGGACACTTATTCAATCTGCCGGCTAAGCCCGGCGCTGTCGGTTCGCAACCAACCATCCAATTCAAACCTTACAAAAATCGTTTCTGCGCTCCATTAACCTGGACCAGTTCAATTTTTATGAGGAACCGACAAAGCTGATTTAGCCAACTTTTGCGATGCCATACTGAGATCCGAAAGCCTTTTTCTGATGGAGCAACCTGATAACGATCTTATACTTCAATTTAACCATGGTGATACCGAGGCGTTTACGGCTATCTATAATACGTATTACCTCACCCTGTATTCTTTTGTCAGGAAGTTCGTCCCGGAACGGGAAGATGCGGAAGATATAACGGCCGATATCTTTGTCAAGCTCTGGAAGCTGCGTGCCAATTTCGATAACATCAAAAACATCCAGGCATTCCTCTATATTACCGGCCGCAATGCCTGTCTTGACTTCCTGCGACACCTGCAACGGCAGCATGAGAAGCAGCGGGAGCTGCTGCATGTCTTGTTACAGGAGCCGGCGGAAGGAATTTTACAGGAAGATCTGAAAGCCGAAGTATTAAAATCTATTCATATAGCTATAGAAGGCCTCCCCCGCAGCTGCCGCAATGTTTTTAAAATGGCCTATCTGGAAGGGCTATCCAATGGGCAGATCGCCGAAGTCCTGCAGATCAACAATCAGTCTGTACGCAACCACAAACAACGCGCCATCAAACTCTTGCGTATGGCCCTGCTCAATAAGAACGTCCTGGTGAACGCCCTCATCGGCCTCTACTTCCATCTCCATCGCATCTTCTGATAATAGGTATTGGTCAAAATCATTCAGATCCTCTTAAACTCTTCACCGGGTTCATCAAGGCTGCTTTAATACTTTGATAGCTTACTGTTAACAGGGTTATTAGCAGGGCGCCAGCACCGGTAACCCCAAATACCCACCATGATAGCTCTGTGCGCAAAGCGTACTGCTGCAGCCAGTTACCCATAAAATACCAGGCAAGGGGTGTGGCGATAAGCATGGAGATAAAGACCAGCACTACAAAATCCCTGTTCAGCAATCTCCATAAATTAAATACGGATGCACCAAACACCTTACGTACGCCAATTTCACGTGTTCGTTGTTCTGCCGCAAAAGAGGCCATGCCAAATAAGCCGAGGCAGCTGATAAATATGGCGAGTACGGAAAAGTATCCGACCAGTTTGCCCACCCGCTCTTCATCCATGAACTTGTGCGCGTATTCTTCATCTGCAAAATGGTAATCAAACGGTTCCTCGGGCGAATACCTTTTACATACCGCCGCAATTTTGGCAAGTGATGCTGCTGTAGTCATAGTAGGGCTCAATCTTATATTCATGATGCCGCCAATACTTGTATCGATATAAAAGATGGTTGGCTTGGCAGCTTCATAGGGGGATTCCATCGCCATGTCTTTTATCACGCCAAGGACCTTCAGGTTCTTATCGTACCATTTAATAGTTGACCCAACAGGGTGTTTAAATCCTATATATTTTGCGGCCGCTTCATTTAATACAATGCCGGATGAATCTGTGGCATATTGCCTTGAAAAATCCCGACCGTCAACAAATTCCCATTCAACCGTTTTGCCATACTCAAGGCCCATACCTACTGTATTAAATTTTGCCGAAGCCTGCGGGTTTTTGCCAGGCCATGCAAAGCCATTGTCGAAATGATCATTTTCCGTTACAGGCGTGTTGGATTCCTCCATATTGGTTATAGCGCCCTGCTGCAACAGCTCATTGCGCATATTGGCCATATTGTTATGGTAGTTATAGGTTTGCATAATTATGGTAATAAGGCCCTGCCTGCTATAACCCATGGGACGGCTTTTGGCAAATTGTACCTGTCTGAAAACAGTAATGGTACTGATGATCAAAACGATCGATACGGTGAACTGTGCTACCACCAGCACCTTACGGGGCGTAGCGGCAAAACGGCCCGCCTTAAAAGTGCCTTTCAATACTTTTACCGGTTGAAAAGAAGACAGATATAATGCGGGATACGTGCCGGCTATTATCCCTGTAAGGACACTAAAGCCAATACCCGCCAGCCAAAAATATAGATTACCCCATGGAAGGACTATTTGCTTGCCGGCTACCTGGTTGAAGAAAGGGACGATAAGAACAACCAGCAGTATGGAAAACAAGAAAGCCACAAAGGAAACCACGATCGACTCGCTGAAAAATTGCCCGATCAACTGGGAACGCAGGGAACCGATAGCCTTACGGATACCCACTTCCTTGGCGCGTTTTTCACTGCGGGCCGTACTAAGGTTCATAAAGTTGATGCAGGCCAGCAGCAATACGAATACACCGATACAGGCAAACATCCACACGTATTGGATAGCCCCGCCCACATTGACCCCATCTTTGAATTCGGAATATAAATGCCATTTGCTCATAGGATGCAGGAGCATTTGGGGGTTTTCGCGTTTCGCGGTGGTTGGGTCTATTTTAGCAAGCTTGATATCTTTGATTTTAGCTGATACGCCGGCCATATCGGCGTTATCGGCTACCTGCACAAACAACTGGAAGGATTCATTCGTCCAGTTGTTCTCATTACCCTTGACCCAGCTGGTTAAGTCAAAAAAAGGCGCGATGAACGAGACCTCTTTAAAGGAGGTATTCTGAGGCAGGTCTTCATATACGCCGGTAACTTTTGCATTGGCGTCCACATTTATCTTTATTATTTTTCCCATGGGGTTATCATTGCCAAAAAGCGCTTTGGCGGTGGACTGGGATAATAAAACAGACGAAGGCATGGAAAGTCCCTTGCGAGAGCCGGCCAGCATTTTGAGCGTCAGCATCTCCGGCGCTTCCGCCTCCATATAATTCCCCTGGGTATTGATTTTTTTATTACCGTAAGCCACAAGGCTGTTCATATTCCAGGATGACAGTACTACATATTTAAAATCCCCGCCGTAACTCCTGCGCAACTCTGCCGCCAGCGGGATGACATTGCCCTTGCCCGTACTAACCTTTCCGCTAAAGGTTTCGTTTTGCATGACCTGGGCGATACGGTCGTAGTTTTTATGGTATTTATCAAATTGCCCTTCATCCCATATCCATAAACCAATCAGCATGGCTACGGCCATACCTACGGAAAGGCCGGCGATGTTAATAAAAGAATGGGCTTTATTCTTTCGCAGATTGCGTAAGATAGTCTTGAGATAGTTTCTGAACATGCGTTTTGTTTTGGAATAGGACAGAATTGCAGCCAGAAGAATGCCGGCTTTCTTAGAATCTACTAATCAGTCAGTTATGATTTTTTGTTTTTATTAACTGTTCAATTTCGCACACTCTATGTACTGTTTTATACAATAATGCTTTCCTGTTATCTATTCATTAAGAAATTTTTAAATTATTGTCATTTTTTTGAGTACAAAATGACCTTTTCTCGTCATTATACGTAAGGTCTAACCAATAACGAACTGTTGCTTTAATCAGTAGCAGGCTAAAATTTCCTAATGCCAGTAGCTATCCACAGGATAAGAGATCTGATTATTAAGCACCTGAAAGAGGAACTAACGGAAGAGGAGTCGCAGGAGCTGCAGTCCTGGGTTCATCGGTCGGAAGACAACGCCCTCTTATTTAATCAATTGACGGAACCTGATAGCCTGGAGGAATTGATGAAAGAGTCGGATGTACGGACGAGTATCCTCCAAAAGATCACGGCCCGGCTGGCTGAAGACCCGCAATTTGCCCCTCTCCGCAATGCAGATATAGCAACCCCTAATCCCCCTACCCTCGAAACCTCAGCAACAAAAATAGTTTATCTCACGCCGCCTGCGCGCCGTTCCAGAACCTGGCTATATGCAGCTGCCTGTGTCCTGCTTCTCTTTGCCGGATCTGATTTCTGGCTTACCCGTCACTCCCACTCCGATTTGGCAGAACATACGGCGTTTCCATCCAAAAATGATGTAGCTCCCGGCGGCGATAAGGCGGTGCTTACCCTTGCCAATGACTCTACGATCGTATTGGAGAATACGGCCAATGGCAACCTGGCCGTGCAGGGCGTTTCCCGTGTTTCAAAAGATAAAAATCTACTCGCTTATACAGCCGCTGAAGGCTCCGCCTCTGCTCATGCTGCAGATAGCCATGTACCAGCCACCTCGCTTATATATAATACGCTAACCACGCCGCGCGCCGGGCAGTTCCAATTGATCCTGCCGGATGGGTCCAAGGTCTGGCTCAATAATGCCAGCAGTCTGCGCTACCCGACCGCCTTTACCGGGAAGAGCCGCGAGGTGACTCTTAATGGAGAAGCCTATTTCGAAATCGCGAAAGATGCAACAAAACCTTTTATCGTGCGGGTGCATACGCAGATGGATGAGCTGGCCATTAATGTACTGGGGACCAGTTTTAATGTCATGGCGTATGGGGATGAGCCGGCTGTCCGGACGACCTTGTTGAGTGGGAAAGTGTCGTTAGAGGGAGGCAAGCAATCGGTGTTGGCGCCGGGAGAGCAGGCCGTTATCAGCAAGGAAGGTAACTGGCGGGTTGCGAAAGGAGTGGATGTAGAGGAGGCGATCGCCTGGCAGCGGGGCTATTTCCATTTTACGCATGAAGATATCGGAGGGGTGCTGCGTCAGCTGAGTCGTTGGTATGATGTGGAGGCTGTTTTTACGATTCCGGCGCCGGACTATACGTTCGATGGAGAGATTGACCGAAGCCTGAGCCTGTCCTCCATTCTCAGGCATCTCGAAAAAAAGGATCTGCATTTCCAGATCGATGGTAAGAAGTTGATCGTTTCAAAATAATAGCCTTAGCCATTAACCACCTCTGAACGTCTTTGGAGAGACCACAAAAGTAACCGATTGCCTTGTCCATATATTTTACCTGAACTTTTAAACTCAACCACCATGAACAACTGCAATCGATCAAGCTTCATTCGGTCAGACTAAATAAACCTCCTCCTTTTTCAGGGGTGTCCACAAATAAAAAAACCGAGAGTGCTACCAACACTCCCGGCGGAATTATTCAGGCATTTCCAAACAGATCGGCTAAGATTCTTTTTGTTTTACACCTAAACATCGTAAAGGTATGAATTTTACTTTTCAGGTAGGCAATCCTGCTGGGGCAGGCATGTCCAACCCGCCAAAACAACTGATAATTAGACCACAAGCTCTACTAATTATGCAACTATCTGCATTTTTACTGTTGGCCCTCGGACTCCAGGTGAGCGCCGCCACCTACTCCCAGACGGTCAGTTTCACCGGGAAGGACGTTCCCCTCAAAACAGTCTTAGCCTCCGTCAAAAAACAGACCGGCTACGGCGTCTTTTTCGAAAATGGCGAGGCCATGCTGCAATCCTCGGCGCCTGTCACCATCGACCTGAAGAATGTGCAGCTCGAGATATTTCTCCGGATCTGTCTCAAAGACCAGCCTCTCGAATACGCTCTCGAAGGCAAAACGATCTTTATCAAGAAGAAAGAGCCTGTCGTCTCCCTCGCCTCCCCCCCACCCACCCCCGGCGATCCCATCCTTCAAATAAAGGGTCGAGTCACCAACGACAAGGGCGAACCCCTTGTCAATGCTAATATTACCGTGAAACGAAACGGGCATGGGACGGTCACGGATGCGAACGGGAATTTCTATTTGCGCAACGTAAACTCCGATGATGTCGTTAACGTAACCTTTATAGGCTATAAGACTGTCTCTATGCCGATAAAGGATCGGATTAGTTTGACGGTGGTGCTATCTGCGACGACAAATGATTTGGATAAGGTGGTAGTGCAGGCTTATGGGACGACGAGTCAGCGATTGGCAACGGGGAATATTGGGACGGTGACAGCTGAACAAATAGCAAGACAGCCTGTCATGAATCCACTAGAGGCATTGCAAGGGCAGGTAGCGGGAGTGGTCGTAACAAATGCTAGTGGATATGCAAGTGCTCCTATTAAAGTCGAAATAAGAGGAAGAAACACAATTAATGCCAATTTCCCGTCTGATCCATTATATATTATAGATGGAGTTCCACTAACAATATTGAATTTAACTGGATCTGACAGTTATACAGGTGGAGCAACCGGGGTTATTCAATCAGGAATTCAAAGTCCTGCTGGTGGGCAAAGTCCATTCTTCAATATTAACCCTACTGATATCGAAAGCATAACGGTCTTAAAGGATGCTGATGCGACAGCAATTTATGGTTCCAGGGGGTCTAACGGTGTAATTTTAATTAATACCAAAAAAGGGAAAGCTGGCAAAACACATTTTGATCTTAGTGTATACAGTGGCATTAGTCAGGTAAATAGGCATTTTCAATTACTTAACTCGCACCAATATACAGCCATGCGTAAGGAAGCTTTGGCAAACGACGGGTTACCTCTCGATATTAATAACGCGGCTGATTTAGTCACTTGGGATACAACCCGATATACCGACTGGCAAAAATATCTATGGGGCGGATTAGGAAAATATACCGATGTGGAATCCAGTCTATCTGGTGGCGATTCAAGGACAACCTTCAGAGTTGCCGCAGGGTATCATTATCAAACGGAGATTCTAACTTCAAGTGGAGCTAATCAGCGCGCGTCTCTTTCTTTCAATATAAATCACAAATCTTTAAATCAGCGTTTCAATATGGGATTCACTGGGACTTATACGCTTATTACTAGTGATATGATTTTCACTCCAGGGGCAATAACGCTTCCACCTGATGCACCTGCAATTTTTGACAATAAGGGCAATCTAAACTTCTCTGGATGGGCACCTTTGAATGGAAATTACCCTTTTGGAAGTCTGTTGCAACCTTATACAGCAAAATCGAACTTATTGAACAGCAATCTTGTGTTAAGCTATGAAATGACTAAAGGATTAATTTTAAAAACAAGTTTGGGCTATAATAATATACAATCAAACCAGACATCTCTCACGCCAATTACATCTCAAGACCCTGCCAATAATCCGGTAGGACAATCAAGCTTTGGATATACATTGCTGCATAATTTCATTCTCGAACCGCAATTAGAATATAATAATTTTATTAGTAAAGGGAAATTGAATATTTTGTTGGGAAGCTCAATACAAAATAATACAACGAATTCAATTCAATTAATGGGATTTGGTTATAATAACGATGCATTATTGACATCTGTTATTAATGCGCCTGTTCAATCCTCAGCTAATTTTTCGGGAGAATATAAATATGAAGCCGTATTTGGCAGAATAAATTATAATTGGGATAACAAATATATTATTAATTTAAATACCAGAAGAGATGGGTCTTCAAGATTTGGCCCAGGCCGTCAATTTGGAAATTTTGGTTCTGTTGGAGCTGCATGGATTTTTAGTGAAGAAACCCTAATCAAAAAAAAATTATCATTTTTAAGTTTAGGAAAAGTAAGAGGCAGTTACGGAACAACTGGTGGGGACGAAATCAGCGACTATGCATTTCTTAGTCAATGGTCATTCAATCGGTTCACTTATAACGGGGTTTTACCTTTGACACCTTTAGGACACACCGATTCTACTCTTCATTGGCAGGTAAATCGAAAATTGGAAGTCGCTGTCGATCTTAGTTTTTTGAAGGATAGGATTAACTTGGAAGCCGTATGGTATCGAAACCGATGTAGTGACCAATTAGTAGCTTTCCCAACACCCCTATTAACAGGCTTTACCAGTGTAACTTCTAACAGCCCTGCAGATGTACAAAATACAGGGTGGGAATTTCTGTTAAATGCTGAAATATTAAATGAAAAGAATTTTTCTTGGTCGGCTAAGTTTAATATCGGCATTAATCGAAATAAATTGATTAAATATCCAAATTTATCTCAATCACCGTATGGAGGTCGATTAATAATTGGACAATCTATCAATATAATAAAATTATTACATTTTACCGGAATAGATCCCCAAACCGGGCTGTATACTTTCCAAGATAAAAATAAAGATGGGCAAATCACAGTAGATCAAACTGGTCAAACAACTGATGACCGATACATACATGATTTAAGCCCAAAATTTGATGGAGGTTTTACCAATAATTTCAATTATAAGAACTGGCAATTGAGTGTTTTTATTTACTACAAAAAGCAAATTGGAAGAAATGCATTAATATCACTCGACGCTCCAGGAGATATAACAAATCAGCCGACAAGTGTATTAAACCATTGGAAAAAGGAAGGTGATATAGCTAATAACCCGCGTTTCACCACAAGCCCAGGAACAAGTTTCTACAATTACCAAATATTTTCAGATGCAATATACACAGATGCTTCTTTTATTCGCCTTCAAAACCTCTCTCTCTCTTATACATTGCCTCAAAAAATTATAAAAACTCATGCTTTAGAAAACTGCAAGATTTATATACAGGGGGAAAACCTGTTTATCATTACAAAATATAATGGATTAGATCCTGAAGTACAAGGTTTTACTTCCATACCAAGAGCTAGAACCATTACAGCAGGAATCTCATGCAATTTTTAAATCTTTTACTATGTTATTTAATAATAAAAAACTTATCTTTTTTTTATTTGCCGGAGTCAATATAATTGCTTGCAAAAAAACAATTCAAATTCCACCACCTACAGGTACTATAACAACATCCCAGGTTTTTTCTAGCGACAACCAGGCTATTTCTGCGGCATCTGGCATGTATTTTAATATGATAAATACTTCTAGAAGCTTTTCAAATTATGGCATGTCAATTTTCTGCGGTATGAGTGCAGACGAATTAATCATCTTTGATCAAACACAGCAAGACATAGATCAATTTCAAAAGAATAATTTGTCTACAACAAATACAATAGTAGATGGAAATTTTTGGGGAGATGCCTATCCCACCATATACGCAGCGAATGCAATTATTGAAGGGCTAGGCAATTACACAGGAGTACACGATTCTTTAAAAAATGAATTAACAGGTGAAGCTGAATTTATTCGGGCCTTTTGCAATTTTTATTTGGTAAACTTATTTGGAAACATACCATTAGTAACCACTATCAATTGGCATAAGACTAATGTATTAAGTAGAACTTCTGTTACACAAGTGTATGACAATATTATTTCCGATCTAAAAGATGCTAAGAATAGACTTGCGTCTGATTATTCTGCTGGAGTGGGACAAAGAATAATACCTAATAAGTGGGCAGCTACAGCATTACTTGCAAGAGCATATTTATATACAGGGGATTATGCTAATGCAGAAGAACAAGCTGATTCACTCATAAGTAATACTAGCTTATATAGTTTAGATTCTAATATAAATCAAGTTTTTTTAACAAATAGTAGCGAAGCAATTTGGCAGCTACAGCAAAATAATAAAGGATCTTCTTATAATGCGACACCAGAAGGTTTTATACTAATCCCATCCATTTTAGATTCTACTTATCAACCTTTTGCGTATATAACCACTCAATTACTTAACGCTTTTGAACCTGGTGATAAACGTCGATCAAATTGGATAGACAGTACAATTTACAATGGCATTGAATACTATTTTCCATATAAATATAAGATAGGGCCACGCCAAGCTTTAGTAAATGGCCCTTATACAGAATATTATATGGTTCTTCGTTTAGCTGAGCAATACTTAATCAGAGCAGAAGCGAGGGCTAAACAAAACAAACTAACTGACGCAACTAGTGACCTCAATATTATTCGAAAAAGAGCTGGTCTTACAAATACAGTTGCCACATCACAGACAGATTTACTAACTGCAATTACCCATGAAAGGCAGGTTGAACTTTTTGTTGAATGGGGCCATAGATGGTTAGACTTAAAAAGAAGCAATCAAGCAACCAATGTTCTAAAACCTATCAAATCATTATGGGAAAATACAGCTCAGTTATATCCTATTCCCGCATCGGAATTAATGACAGATCCTAATCTAGTACAGAATCCCGGCTATTAATTTTTGTAATCAATAAAATTACTCTGTATTCTATTTTCCAACTTCTTATACCCTACAAATATGCTATTCTTTGTAGGTGATTTATTAACAATTATATAGAGTTTAATACTTTTAAAAAAAGATATCTATAATAATCGGCTCGAAAGATCAGTAAAAAACTATCATAACTTTAAGTAATTTCAATTACAATAGACAGTCTCCTTTTAATAAAGAGACTGTCTTAAGATGTAATCAAAATCCAGTTGTATATAATGGTTGATAACCTCCACTATAATAATATAGACCATATATATGATTAAGGGAGGTTAAGATCTCTGCCTGCGTACTGCCAGATTCCGAAAGAAAAATCAAATTAGAAGGGGCATCTAATTGATAAGCAACCGTTCCGTTATATGCGTATATTGCTTGCGACGCTAATGGAGATCTCAATGCGAAGACACCAACCGTCACCAGCAAAAGAGTTACTGCAATAAAATAAAATTTAATGATTTTCATAAAAAAGGTTTATAGTTAATTTAAAAATCCTAAATATTTAACGAAAATATAAATAGTCTCTTTATAAATAAAGAGACTATTTATATGATATAATCTTCAATAAATTATATACTACAGTTAAAAACCAGTTGCATATAATCTGGAATAGACCCCTGAAGTGGTATTATATGTGTATAGGCCAAAAGTGCCAGCACCGGATATTGAAGCAGCCGTAGTGCCGGATGTTGATAATTGATCTTCAGTGATAGTTCCATTAAGCAATTCATAGGCTGAAGTTCCATTATAAGCATATACATTTGGTATTGTTGCGAATTTTGCTTTCCCAGCAAATACACCAGCAGTAGTCAGCACTAAGGCTGCAGCGATAAAGAACATTTTTACCTTGTTCATAAAAAAAGTGTTAATGATTAAAAATATTTGCTTACTCTATTAATAAGGTTTTCAGCATCCCCTTCGCCTGCATTTGTATTACGGATATAGGCTCTCCGCTACCTGCTATTGCGCATTAGCAGGTTTATTGCGCAAAGAATTGGAAGAATATCGTTTAAAAGAAAGTTTTGGATTTAATAAAACGATAGCCATAAAAGCCAGCCAACAAAGCCCGATAGAAATAAGCATCTTTTGCATCCAAGTCGGCTTTTCCCATAGAGCATGATAAGGCCAAAAGAGCCGATGAGTAAACAAATACCCACTCATCACCCACAGAACAAATACCATCAGCACCCCGATCAATATATACAAGGCCTTCACTCTAAACTTCTGAACCATAAAAGCCAAAGCCAACACTATCTCCCCAATCGGTATCACATAGGTAAGTATCTGCCAAACCGGTTTCAACAAAGGCGCGTGCTTCACCCAAAAAGCATAATTCGACCAATAAGCAATCTTATAAATCCCCTCATAAAAGAAGTTCAGCAATAAGGTTAAGCATATTATTTCGACAATAATCTTCCTCGTTTTCATGCTAACAAAGTTTTCTTTTTCAATTCTTCTTCCCTCCCCCACTTAACAATGGCTTCCGCAGCCAGGACCGAAAGGCTCAAGCTTATCAGTATCGGAAACACCTGATACCGCAACACAATCGGTGAAGCAAATATGCTAAAGCCCGTATTGAGCAGCCAAAGGAATAGTACCATGAATAGTAACCTATACAACCCCTTATCCCCCTGCTTAAATCCGGTAAAAACCGCCAGCCCGATCACACAGATCAGCAAGAAAACATTCACAATAGCCGTTCCAATAGAGTAAATACCTGTAATCCCAATTCGCGCATTCTTATTATTATGTTCCCGTACCCGTACCGTCTTATAATTAAACCATTCCTTCGCCAGTTTCCCCACACTATCTCCCCCCATATTATAGATTCCCAGGAACTCCGGTGGCGGCACGGCATATTTAACAGCGTTGGGCACCAAAAATTCAGACGCAAACTGCATCGGATATCGTCGGATCAAATACGTCGCATACTCCGCGAAAAGTGGCCCCTCGGACGCCCACCGCTTAAACTGAGGTGTAACCGTATCCTTGGCATATTCCCGCACCATATACTGCACCAGCGGCGCCTTGGGGCTCCAGAGGTAAAAGAAGTTCGTAACCGAGTCCTCGCGAGTCAACTTCACCTTACTCAGCGTATCCATATGCTGCCTCACCATCGTCTCCAGCTTAGCAAACCTCGCCGGAATCGCCCCCCGCTCAGCCGCAGGTATATGCTCATACATGTACAGGGCATTATTGGCCAACTGCCATCCGCCGAAGGCGGAGAACTGCCGTTTACCCGTCACCTCCAGCATCTTGTTGCTGGTATACCAGAAAGAGCCAATCACCAGCACCACTCCGAGCCCAATCCCCGCCAGTTTCCTCGGCCAGCGCTGCCGCGACAGGATAAAAGCCAGGGCCGCAATCAGGGGGTAATAAATCGCATTATAACGGATGGTGAAACAAGCCAGCAACAATACCGCCTGCACCCAGATCTGCCAGGGCCGGGGCCGGTAGATCACCCACAGCAAAGAACTGATCCAGCACAAACTCATACCAATAAAGAGCGCATCCGCCGAAATATAGTTCGCCACATACAGCGCTACCGGATTAAAAAGGAAGAAAGCATACAGGATATTCTTGACAGCACGTCCCGGCTTCAGGAAGTATAGCAAGGTGAATAGAAACAATAACCCGCTGCACTGCATAAACAGATACTGGATCCCTACCACAATCTTGTCAGAGTGCGTAAACACACTGATCTGCCGGAGGAACTTCGAATACGCCACCGGCCACATATTCACATCCGCATTCGTATAAGCCGCCTCCAGGTAGGAATAGCTGTCCGGCATATAATTCGCAAAAGGATATTTGATCTTGAACAGGATAAACTGTACCAGGAAGGCAGCAAGAGCAAACAGCAGATACGCCCGGTTCCCTCTATTCCTCCAAACGTAATCGGGAAAAGATGGCAGCAATTCGTGTTGAGGTGATTGGGTGGGTCTTTTTGCTGCAGGCTCTTGCGGAACAGTGTCCTTTCCTTCCGGTATCCTGGCACCCTGTGTACTCGCTTCGGAGGCGCCGGATTTTTCCTCATGATATTCCTGTTCTGTATTGATCGACCACAAATTCTCTTTACTGGTAATACCAGCCTCTATATTATCTACCGCCACCATGGAGCAAAGCATGCTATGGTCGGCATTATTGTATTTATGCATCCCGTTACGGCCTACAAGGAACAGGTTCTCGAACTGGTCCGTAAACGAGCGGATCTCCGCGAACCGGTCATAGGTACCAAAATAAGCCGGATACGTCTTCTCCATCCTCCGCACCGTGATATCCAGGACATCATTCGCATCGGCCAGATCCATCTTCTCCAGCTCCTGTATAGCAGCCTGCTGAATAGCTTCATCGGATAAAGCCCAGAAAGCATCGGTCTTATTACAGAAATACTCCATCCCGATCCAGGTAGTATTGGGATCTTTGATCATCCCATCCCCCCAGTTATTGTAGATCATCAACCGGCCGACCTTTACATCCCTCTCCTGGATATAGATCCAGTTATCCTTCAGCTCCAGCTTCTCATGACCACCGGATTTGGTCCGGGAAGACAACTGCCGCAGCAATATCCCTACGTTAATGAAGTCCCTATATTGCAGCCCTGCCGCCACCTCCCGCACTGCTTCCGGCACATCCGCCTCCAGCCCCGCTACCAGTTCCTGCACCGGCATCGTCGAGAAGAAATAATCCCCCTCCCAGGCGCCCGTCTGCCCCGTCTGCGAATTAGTCGTATTTACCGATGTGATGGCATTCTCCTTCGTATAGATCCGCTGCACATCCTGGTGTAAATAGATCTTACCCCCCATCTCTTCGATCTGCCGGGCAGTCTCCTCCCAGAGGGAACCAGGTCCCTTCTTTGGATAAAGGAATTGCTCGATCAGGCTCGTCTCCGTCCCCTTCTGGTTGATATCCCCCTTCCCCTTTTTTTGACGCACCATCGTCTTAAGGGCCTCCGCAATGGCTTTGCTAAGTGACACTCCTTTGATGCGCTGTGCACCCCATTCGGCAGAAATTTCATGACAAGGCACTCCCCATACTTTTTCCGTATAATCCTTAAAAAAGAGCAAATACAACTGTTTGCCAAACTTATTGATGATAAAGTCTTCCAGGCTTTTCTCCGGTTTGATGGGGAAAATCCGTATCCATAAGAAGGAGAATAATATCTTGATCGTTCTCACCAGCCCCAGGGTCTTCAACGTATCGAATCCCAGCTGGATCGGATAGGCAAAGAACTTCCGCAGGAAGTAGATCCGGGTGAGCCGCTGAATCACCAGCATGACCTTATCCGGATCTTTTTTTCCTTGTATCGTATCAGTCGTATAACCCGGATCGATGGAATTAACAGCATCATTGGAATCGACAGCATCCCCGGGCCTCCCGGCACTATCGGTAGTAACCGTCCGCGTCTTATTCTGATAACTAATCGTCAGATTATCGGCACTCTCCTGCAACGGCATCATCTGCAACCACCAGTTCATCACCCGGTCCGATTTGGAAAAAAACCGATGCGGCCCCATATCCATACGATTCCCTTTATAATTGATCGTCCTGGAAATCCCGCCTATCTCCCCACTCTTTTCCAGTATGACGGGAATAATATCCGTCCTCTTCAACAACTCATAAGCAGCAGTCAATCCTGCGGGCCCGGCACCTATTATGATCGCTTTCTTTTTCATTTGCGCGAGTATTATTTTTTCTACTGGAACTGTATGCAAATTAGATAGACTTAAAATATCAATCGGGACGAAAACACGATGAATCGGGATTTTTACTCAGGCTACAATCGCCAGATGATTTCTCCAATACCGGGGCGAGGTCTTAAACTCTTTCTTAAATGCATTCGTAAAACCATCGCGGCTCTTAAACCCTACCGTATAGGCGATCTCTTCGATCGTAAGATCCGTCTCCTCCAGTTTGCTTTTGGCCTGCTGAAGGCGAACTCCTATCCGGTATTGATGTACGCCCATTTTAAACATCACTCTGAATCCCGCTTTCAATTTGAATTCATTGATACCTACCTTCTGAGCAAGGTCAGGTATCTTAAAATCTATTTTCGGGTTTTCATCAATGATTTTTTGTGCAGCGATGATGTAAGGGAGGTCGTAGTCTTTAATCTTTGCTTTTGCAGGTAACATGGACAAGTTTTTAAGGTTTAATAATTTTCCACTCTCCCGGGCATAGGTATCCCGGGTCCGTTCTAACAATAATTTAAAACAGATGCTACAATCAGCTGGCCAATAAACCGGCAGTCAGCAACAAAGCCCGATCGAAGGAGCAGTTAGTTTTGAGCCCGTGCAATATGATTGCAGCTACTGGATCTCCTCATACAGAAAGACCTTAATGAAATGCTGCTCTAGTCGGGAGCAGATGAAAAACAGATGGTTGATTTTCTCAAACTACGAGAGATGCGCGTTTACGAGCCGGGTCACTGCGCTTTTTTGGGGGTTAGACCTGAATAACATCGGAAGTCGTTTTCTTTTTTCATATGATTCGTCTGGATAGGTTTAATTAAATAACTACACGCAAGTTACACCCAATGTACAGCCTTTACCAAATTTAGCTGTTTGCCATTCGACAGATTTAATTGTCCGATCCGGTGAGTTTGTCTGAGGGTTTACGATTAGGAAACGATAAAGACCTGTATTGCATGGGAGACATCTTATGCAGTCTGGTAAAGCTCCGCGTAAAGCTGCTGATGCTTTTGTAACCGCACTCGATCGCGATCACCTTAACTGATTCGTCGGTCTCCGTCAATAAGGCCCTTGCCTTCTTCATTCGCTCCTGCGAAATGAACGCATGTACCGAAATTCCGAACAATTGATTAAATCCCTCTTGTAGCTTAGTACGATTGAGGCCGAATTCTCTGCAAATCAACGCTACCGGAATATCCCTGGTAAAATTTTTTTCAATGAATTGCCGGGTCTCCTCAAACGTAGCAATGTCTTTGCGCCGGGTGATCATAATTGACAGGTTTAAATGGTTAATCAGCACCTTCATATCTTTGATGCCACTTCTAATAGGAAATCCGCTGCTGATCAGAGTACCGGGAAAGGGGTGGTTGTAGCAAATTTGAGGATCCTTGCTGCAATCACAATGCAGTTTACGAAATGATCACAGAAGTTTATACTTTTAATGTCCGAAGATTAAAATAATAAATAACTCCCACTATGATAACAATATCTCGCCTATTTTCTTTATGGAACGCCGAACTGCATATTATCCTCAGATGCCATGCACGTCTCCACCAAACTTGTTAAAAGGATGTAAAATAAATGAAATCAGGAATTTACAGACATCTCCGGATAGGAAGTATACGTAGTGATAAAATACAAACTGTATACTATATGGATAATTCATTGAAACAATTGTTAGTATTATGTAGTGCAATCTGTATCGTTCATGCCTGCAGCAAGAAAAATACCCTAAACTCTACCTCTTCCGGCACAACAACGGATGCAGCTAAACCCACTTCCGATGAAATTATTTATAGGTTTCCGACTTCGCCGGCTCCAACAAATCCCAGCAATTCCCATACAGATCCGCAAAAACAGCAACTGTACCATAAGCCTCCGCTACCGGTGGCCGCACAAACGTAACTCCCCGCTCCTGCATGTCCTGATAGTCCCGCTGGAAATTATCCGTATACAGGAACAGGAAAACACGCCCTCCCGCCTGATGGCCGATACTTAGCCTTTGCTCTTCATTATCTGCCTTTGCCAGCAGCAGACAACATCCCTCCGAACCCGGCGGTGCTACTAACACCCATCTCTTGGTAGGACTCAGAACAGTATCTTCGACTACCCGGAATCGAAGCTTCCGGGTATAAAATTCGATGGCTTCGTCATAGTCCTTCACCACCAGTGTTATATGGGCAATAAATTGTTTCATATACTAAATATAAACCGGTATTCTCAACATTCCGTCAATAACTTACATTTGAACCATGCGTATTCAAGGACATATTCTTCTCTGTATCTTTTTGGTTTCAACAGGAACTACCGGAGTACAAGCCCAGGAAGGCCTGATCCCGGAAGGCAAGCTGCAGGTTCATTATCAGATCCAGGGCACCGGAACTCCGCTGGTCTTTCTCCATGCAGGTTTCCAGGATTTAAAAATGTGGGATCAGCAGGTGGTCTATTTCAAAAAAGTTAACAAAGTGATTACCATCGACCTGCCAGGTCATGGGCTGACAACAGGAGTAGATACATCCCTCTTGATCCAGGATGTACTCCGTATCCTCCTCGATAGCCTCCATATCGAAAAAGCATCTTTTGCAGGTCTGTCCGTTGGCGCCGCCTGCATCGTTGATTTTGTCCTGGCCTATCCGGAGAGAGTAGACAAGGTGGTTTTAGTGTCCCCCGGGTTAAGCGGCTGGGCCAAAGTCTTAAACATGGATCCGATTTCCAAACAGTGCTTTGCGCAAATGGAAAAAGTCGATTCTACTAAGAACTTCGATTCCATTGCTACCTATTTCACGAATGTCTGGTGCATCGGCCCGGGAAGACAACCGGCTGCAGTCAACTCCTACGCAAGAAATTATGTCTTCCAGACCACCCGGGCCAATCTACAACAACATCCGGAAGAAAATCGATGGCCGCAACTGTCCAACCAACCAGCCTCCCTTAGAATAGATCAATGGAAAAAACCTTTATTGATCATAGCCGGAGACGAAGATCTTCCTTTTATTCTATCGGTTTCGGCCTGGTTTCATGCTACCGTCAAAGGCTCCCAGGAAGTCATTATTCCTCATACGGCACACATGCTGAATATGGAACAACCGCTGTTTTTCAACCAGACGGTCCGGAGCTTTCTCAAAAATGATAACTAACACCTAATCCATCCGGTCAGCCACAAAAAAAACGGCAACACTGAATTCAGTATTGCCGCTACTATAAAATGATTATGTCGTGCTGCCGGGATGTCCACGGCCGCTGTAGTTAAAACCGGAAACGCTAGGAGGCTGCCAGGTCTTTTGCTACGGTGCGCGTGACCGACCAGTTCGTGGCAGGGTTGGCGCTCAGAGTGACTATCTTATCCGCATTCTCTACGGTGATATGATAGGAGACTTTCCCGTTAGATACTTCTTTGTAAAGAGCAGTGATCCAGTAATCTTTGTAGCTCTTTTTTATCGTTGTTAAAAGCTTGGCAGGCAATTTTGTGGAAAGAATGTTACGTACAACCGGGGCGCTCTTTTTTGCTGGAGAGCCTTCATTAGCTGAATACGTGTTAGAAGGACTAGCCTGAGTAGCTGCGATAGCCATACACAGGACAATGGACAACGTGGTCTTTTTCATGAGGGTATGTTTTTGCTTTTTTGCGCCCTTAAAACGGTGTTTGGCTCTAAAAAGTATGTCTTCCGGGGTCTTTTTCTTTAAAAAGCATTCCCAATACTGTAAATCAGCTCCTTACAAATAGCTATTGTTTTGCAAACTTCGTCCGTATCTTTAACTCACACATTTCATTTAAAATTGAATCATGCCTGTAGAAGAACAATTCAGTCAGCTGGCCTCCCTGATCGGAGAACCCGCCCGGGCCAAAATACTATGGAACCTGTTGGATGGCAGGGCATTCACCGCTACGGAATTGTCGCTGATGGCAGCCGTATCACCCCAAAGCGCCAGCATGCACCTGCATAAATTGATACAGGCCTCCCTGCTAACAGTCCAGCATCAGGGAAGACATCGGTATTACCAGCTCGCTTCCCCGGATGTGGCCTATGCCATCGAGGCCATCGCCAACCTCCTGCCCGCAGAGAAACCCGAAAAGACCCAGGGGTTTCTCCACAACGGCCACATCAAATATTGCCGGAGCTGCTATGATCACCTGGCCGGTAAGATAGGCGTTACCATCACCGATAAACTGGTAACGAACAAGCTCATCCTACCGGAATCCGGACTGGATCAGCCAGCGGGTATAAAAAACAAAAAGGATCCATCGTCCGGCCATCCGGTCGCCGGATACAAGGTAACGGCAGCCGGCCTCCAATGGTTTGCCCAACTGCAAATAGATGTCGCTGAATTAAAGACCCGGAGAAGGACCTTCTCCCGGCAATGTCTCGACTGGAGCGAAAGACGGCCTCATCTGGCAGGCTCCCTGGGCGCAGCCCTGCTGACAGCTATGTTGAGAGAAGACTGGATCCGCCAAATCAGCCATTCCCGGGCTCTTCTCATAACAGGCAAAGGAGAAAAAAATCTTTACGATTCCCTGGGACTAACCTTATTCCGCTGAACAATATAAAGCCCCGCAATCACCAGCCCCATCCCGGTAACCGTGTAGATCCCGATCGCCTCCTTCATAAAAATATTCGCGATCAGGAAACCGATCTTGGTAGAAAAATCCTATTTTTCATCTCCACTACAATTACTTAAATTTAATATATGAAAAAAATACTCCTTTTCCTCCTGGTGGCTTCCCTCAGCCAACCCGCCTTGCTGCACGCCCAATCCACCAAGGCAGAGAAACAGGCCGAAAAAACGGCCGCAATCAAGAGCCTGGTAGATTCACAAAACTATGTCTTTAAAGCGCAATCCGCGATGCCCATGAGCGGCCGCACCCGGCAGCTTACCTCGGACTACGATCTGAAAGTGACCAAAGACCAGGTAGTCAGCTACCTGCCCTATTTCGGACGCGCCTATTCAGCCCCGATCGACCCATCCCAGGGAGGTATCCAGTTTACCTCGAAAGACTTTGATTATACCGTGTCACCCAAGAAAAAAGGCGGCTGGGATATCCTGATCAAACCCAAAGATTACCGCGACGTACAGCAAATGTCCCTCAGCATCACTGAAAGCGGGTATGCATCCCTGCAGGTGACCAGCACCAACAGGCAGGCGATATCCTTTTCTGGTTATATCCAGGCGATTCCCCCGAAAAAGAAACATTAGTTTAATTCATCCGCAAACCTCCATTTCGTAGTAAAATCCGTGCTTAGCTTCTGTCCGCTGAGGATCGCCCGGAACATTTCGATGGGAATAGTACCCTCATGCAGAAAAGCATCATGGAACTGTTTATCAGTCATTTTTTTAGAATCTACCCATTCATGATGTAAGGCACGCATCTGCAGCCCGCCCAGCATATAAGCGATCTGGTACAAAGGTCCGTAATTGCCCGCGAAAGAACGTCTCACTTCGGACTCGGCGCTAAATCGCTCATGCCCGACCTTCTTTACCAGAAAGTCGATACACTGGTCCGGCGTCCATTTGCCGAGATGATAGTTGAGAGAAAATATGATACGGGCACAGCGATGCATCCTCCAGAACAGCGCACCGATCTTTTTCTCGGGTGTATCCTGGAAGCCCTTGTCCCATAACAGCATTTCCCAGTACAAGGCCCAGCCTTCGACGGAAAAAGGAGTATCGAACATATACCGATAAGGTTTGTAGCGCCTGTTCATAAAGCCTTGCAGGTTATGCCCGGGTATCAGCTCATGAAAGACGGTGGCATGGGCAAAACCGTAATTGTTGCTGCGCATGCTCATGATCTTGGTAGCCTCCTCCATATCATCCGTAGGATAAGCGATCAGAATAGATTCTCCCCCCAGGAAGAACGGAGCGAAACGCTGCTCTTCCGGCGTCAGCATATACATACGCCAGGATTCCTTGGCCAGCTCAGGCACCGTTACCAGGTCATTGCTTTCCACAAAATGAATGGCCTCTTCCGCCAGCTGGTCGATCAGCGCCGGCTGCTTGCCCGGCTCCACATAATGCTGCTTTACCTTATCCAATGCCTTTTTCCAGTCATCTCCAAAACCCAGCTCCGCGGATGCTTTCTTCATCTCTTTTTCACACCAGGCAAATTGCTTATTGGCGATATCTACCAGGTCCTGGGGCCCATAAGGGATCATTTCATATTCCAGCAGCTCCTTTAACTCCTCTTCCCCGATGGGATTGATCCCCCTGTTATCCCCTTCCAGTTTCGTCTGAAGTCCCTGCTCATAGGCTGACAATAAGGAGTCTGCTATCTGGTAAGGCTTTTTCACCCACCAGGCATACGTCGGATCATAGCCATTATAAAAGGTATAGGTATTTTCCAGTCCGCTGCGGACACTGGCCGTTATCCCGATGATCTTTTTGAGGAGGGTCCTGGACAAAGCCGGCTGTTTGTCCAGCTGCAGCCGGGCCTCTTTGATATCGTTTTTCACGCTGTCCAGGGCCTTCGCCGTAGCAGCCTCATCCGGAATGCCGCCCCGGCGCCGTTTGACCTGCAAATCCATGATCTTTTGGGCAAAGGGAATAGCGAATTTTATCTGCTCGTATACTTTTTGCGCCTGGTCCAGCTCTTTCAGCGAATGACGGATAGTACGCTGCAACAGGAGGTAATCCACCTGGTCGGAACTGCTCAAAGAATCGAAAGACAGCGTCTGCAGACTCGCCAGCGCCGCTTTGTTATAGGCACGCAATCGTTCATAATATTCCGGACTATCCTTGAAAATATAGACCTTATTCAGCCCTTCGATATCCGCTTCATACTGAGAGATCCTTTCCGGCAGTAGATCGGCCGGAGTTCCCGCAAAAGCACCGATCGCGCAAAACAACAGGATCATGACTATTCCAGGCTGCTTGTTCATTCTCATGTAACCGTTTTTTAAATAAGCAGCCAAAATAAGCAAGAAGCCGGTCACCGACAAACCTTTCATCTATTTAATGGCAAAACTCCAAATCCATTTCCCCTCTCCAAAGAGCAATTCAATCCGGGATTTGTCGTTATTTTAGCATAAACCAATTTCCATCTTATGTCAGATCTCGTCGAAACCATGCAGGAACCTTTGGACCAGGCAGGAAAGAGCACCATTAACTCCAGAGTAGCCCTTTTCGTAGCCATTACTGCGACCTTTATGGCCCTCTGCAATGTAAAAGATGGCAATATCGTACAGGCCATGTCCCAGGCACAGGCGCATTCCATCGACTCCTGGTCCTATTTCCAGGCAAAAAGCACCAAGCAATCCATCGCTGAAAATACGCTGGAAGAAATCAAATTACAGAACATACCCGGCAGCGCCGAAGTCATCAAAAAATACGAGGCCCAGATCGCCAGGTATGAGAAAGAAAAAGGAGAGATCAAGCTCCAGGCAGAGGGTTATCAGAAGGAATATGACGATATCAATCTTTTCGACGATCAATTCGATATGACGGAAGCATTACTCACCATCTCCATCGCCATGTTCGGCATCACTTCCCTCACCCAAAAGAAATGGCTGCTCTATTTCGCCTCGGTCGTCAGCCTGATAGGGATTATCTTGGGACTGACGGCTTTCATGAAGATCAGCCTGCATTCGGACTTCGTCTCTAAAATCTTAGGATAAATACCTTCTATACGTGCTAAAAATTTTATATATTTGGTAACCCACCGCGCTTGCCCAGCGCAGAAACCACCTCCGCAAAGAGTTATTATTTACCCCAAACGCTTACCAAAAAAGTAATTATTATGAGATCCCTCTTTATCGGCAAACTAATCGCTGCCAGCATTTTTTTCCTGGCCTCCTCCCTTTCCGGTTTTTCTTCCGAAAAAGTAACAGTAACCACCTCTCCCCTTACGGCCAGGATCTATGTGGACGGCATCCAGATGGGCACAGGAAAAGTCGTAGTGAAAGTAGCCAAAGGCGCATGCGTCACTGTGGAAGTAAAAATGGAAGGCTTTATACAGGAAACGAGGAACTATTGCAACAAGAAGGGCGTCACCGATCCTCCCTCCACGGATTATATTCAGCTACAAGAAGATGAATCCTATACCTCTTCCATTGAATCCAATATCGCCAATACGGAAGTACAGATCAATGTCAACCCATCCAAGAACAAAGAAGAAGCCTGGAAGGAGATCTTAAGCATCGTCCTGGAGAAATTCGATGTGCTGGAGAACAGCGATGAAAAAGCAGGCTATCTGCGTACCTCCTGGGTAGGGATGTCCTTTAAATCCAATACAATCCGCATCCGGTTCATCGTCAAGCAGTCCTCCGATGCTCCCCTTGTCTATCGGGTGAAATTCGTATCAGAAGCCTCCGGCAAATCCGCAACCCCCTACAACGCGGATGAACAGTACAGGCCCTTCAACCGCATCCTGAAGAAATATGATGGCTTCCTGGACGAGTTAACGACCAAGTTGAAGAATTAAAGCAATCTGAAGCACTGCTGGCTTATTTGATCGGCTTACAGGTAGCTTATGTCCTGTAACATGTATTTGATGGCCATCGATGGCATTTATATGATTTATTGCTACCATGTACGATTTATGAATTCTTAAAAATTTATCTTGGGGAAGACTACTTTCAATTGCTTTGAGGCTCGAATAAACAGTGAGTTTTCTGTTTTTTGTAACGATATTAATATAATTCAGCATGGATTCTATGTATAAAATATCATCAATCCAAATTTTTTCAAAGCGCTGATTACATTTTACATATAAGAAATTGGGCTTATCACTAATTGACTTTATCGTTTGGGAGCCACTAATCTTTGCAAGTGCTTTTTTACTTCCCTTTAAAAAACGTTCAAATGTTACAGGTTTCATTAAGTAATCTGTAACCTCCAATTCAAAACCCTCAATAGCATACTCCGGGAAAGCAGTTATAAATATAACCTGCTGAAAAATTTCGTTACTTTTTAAAAAATCGATACCGCTCATTTGGGGCATTTGAATATCCAGGAAGATCAGGTCAACTAATTCGGTTTGCAAAATTCCTTTGGCGATGAAAGGATTACGTGCAGTACCAACCAATTTGAGAAACGGAACTCTTGTAATATAAGTTTCAATCTGCTTCCGGGCAAGCGGCTCATCATCTACGATTAGACAGTTAAGCATCACTTTAAATTTAGAGTTAGTGTTACATAGTATGATCCATTATTAATTCCTTCTTCCAATTTAAATTTATTTCCGTAAATTAATTCCAGGCGTTTCTTTACATTTATTAATCCAATGCCTTTATTCATATTATCAGTTTGCTGATAACTTTTAACATCAAAAGTATTTATGCAAACAAAATTCAGTTCACTTTTGACAAAATCAACCTCGACTTTTATAAAGTTTTCCTGATCATCATAATCGGAAACATACTTAAATGCGTTCTCTACGAATGGGATGAGCAAAAACGGAGCAATACGTAAATCCTCACAATCCCCTTTAATTAAAAGATTTGCGCTACAATTATCACAACGGATATTTTGCAGGCTAAAGTAATTTTTAAGGTACGCGAGTTCTTTGGCTACTGGAATAAAATCAGTATTACATTCATATAGCTGATAGCGCAATAAGTCTGCAAGGGATACTAATGTTCCTTTTGCCCCTTCCGGGTTGAGCTCTAATTGAGCATATAGACTATTCAGGGAGTTAAACAGAAAATGAGGATTAATCTGAGCTTTCAGGTAAGTTAGTTCTGCCAGTGATTTTTCTTTCTCCATAGTTTCCATTCTTCGTCCCACTTCAAGTCTGTCCACAGCCAGTTTTACAAAGCAGCCGGCAAGAACGCCTATTAAGGCGATGAAGAAACGATTGTACTGCATGTCCGTATAATCCCATGAAAAATAAAAATGAATGGGTACCAGGCCGTGATGTAAAAATACCCCCATGACCCAGGAGTAAATTCCAGCTAACAGGATAGTTAGCAGAATCGATAACAGGATCAGCGTTCCTATTCTCTTGCGCCTGAGATAATCAGGCATGACGTATACGTAAATGATATAAAAGGCGAAGGCAATCAGGCTGACATCCAATACGGAAAAGTAAATCCTGTTCAGATTGTTACTGATATAGAAATTAACGAGCCGGTTCCACATCAAAAAGAAGACAATCCAGAAAAAGAAATGCAGGAAAAACTTACGCATTGACCAATTTATGCAAATCACCCCTAAAATGGGTGATTTTTTATAGGAATTGCTGTTTTTCCGGGACGAATGACCGCATTCTTAACGAACGGAGTTCGTTCGTGTCATTGATATAAAATTTCATGCACTTGGTATAATTATCACGAGGTTTATCAATAATACACCCGATCCTTGCTAAAAAAGGGCATGAAAAAAATAATAACGGTATTGGTCTGCTGGTCTGCTTTTACCTGCCAAGCCCAAACCATTGATACTGCAAGCCAGATGGCTGCATCTTATTTCAAAGAAGCAGAGACCGCCAGCCAAAATCAGCAGATCTGGAATGAAAAAGTCTATGGACCAACGCTGTTTGTAGACCCTCCCTCCAGAGTTACCTATGCAAATATGCCGGATAGCGCCGGAATATTGAAACCTGATGGAGGTATTTACAAAGGCGTTTTGCCAATAGAGGTGATGATCGCTAATACGTCCATCCTCTGGCAAAGTAAAAGGTGGTCAGTTATATTATGGCCATTACCCACAGATCGTGACGACCGTCGAAACCTGGTGCTCCATGAATCATTTCATCGGATACAGGATAAACTTGGACTGCCTCAACGTAGCCCCACAGTCGACCATCTAAGTAGCATGTACGGGCGAATTTATTTTTTGCTGGAGTTACAGGCTTTAAAAGCCGCCTTAAGCAAACCTGTTAGCCAGCGTGGCACTGATTTAACCAATGCGCTGGTTTTCCGGGAAAAAAGGCACGAGCTTTTCCCTAACACATTTAAAAATGAAAGGATTTTAGAAATGAGTGAAGGCCTTGCGGAATATACCGGGGTAATACTTGGCAGGCAACGAGATAGCATCCGGCAGCATCTATATCAACAAATAGACTCCGCCGAAGAACGTAAATCTTTAATCCGCTCATGTGCTTATTTTACTGGCCCTGTCTATGGTTATTTACTATATGAAAAATCTCCCGGCTGGACACTAAAAACTGATTCTAATTCGGATTTCCCGGTGTTGATTTCAAAAGTTTATCATATCGATTTGCCAAAACATCCCGTGAGTAATTCGGTAGCCGTGCTGGAAAAGAGATACAATGGTAATGCCATTTTCAAATCGGAGAAGTTAAAAGAACAAAAACGCCGGCAAACCGTAAATCAATACACCGACCTTTTTACACGAAAACCGGTTTTAACCATCGCATTGATAAAAATGGGTATTTCCTTTAATCCTAATACCTTATTTGATCTGGGCGAATATGGAACTGTTTACCCGACAGCGGAAATTAAAGACACCTGGGGGCAACTAACTGTATCATCCACAGGCGTGCTCATGAAAGACTGGAAAGTGATTACTTTACCGGCAAGTGAAGGTATAAGCATAAACGGTCGGGGCATCGAGGGAAAGGGCTGGAAACTACTGTTAAACGAGCATTGGGAAATGGTTAAAGCCGATTCACTTCATTTCAAGCTCGTTAATACCCTGTAAAACTGAACATTAAGTGTCCGAAATTGAACAATTTATAATAAGCATAGAATCTCAACTAGTTGATTAGTAGAGTCTAAACAAACCGGCATATTTCTGGTTGCAATAGCCGGCATCACCCAAACTATCCCCATGTTCGAGAACTATTTCAAGATCGCCTGGCGCAATTTATGGAAAAACAAGATCTATTCCATCATCAATATCGCCGGACTTTCCATAGGAATGGCCGCCTGTATCATCATTATGCTGTTCGTGTTCTATGAAAGAAGTTTCGACAGCATGCATACGAAGAATATCTACCGCCTGAACGAAGTACAGAAACCGGAGGGCATGGTGGCTTCGCAGAAAGTCGGGCTTTCCATGTTTCCGATGGGACCGACACTGAAGGAGGAGTTTCCCGAGGTCAGCAACTTTACCCGGATCAGATGGCAGTATGAATACCAGATGACCTACGGAGAAAAAAGGGTATACCTGCCCACCACCTATTTCGTCGACACCAGTTTTCTGTCCCTATTCGACTTCCCCCTGCTCAAAGGCTCCCGGCGGGAAGTGTTACAGAAGCCGAACAGCGCCGTACTAACGGCATCCACCGCCAGGAAATTATTCGGCGACCAGGATCCCATCGGGAAAACGATCGCTCATTTTGCCAGTGATACTTTACTGTTCACCGTCAGAGGCGTCGTAGCGGATGTGCCGGAGAATTCACAGTTCCAGTTCGACGCACTGTTTTCTTTTAATACGATCTTCCGGCCCGAGTGGATGAATATGTGGGGCCGCAACTGGATGGATACCTATCTCGAGCTCAAGCCCAACACGAATATGGCTGCCGTGGAGGCAAAATTCCCCGCTTACCTGCAAAAGCACCTGCACGAAGGCTGGAAGACCATGGAATTGTTTCTCCTGCCGCTCAGGGATGTGCATGCGCATGCCACCGACATCGGTCTGGACTATATCAACTTCCAGAAGTTCGACAAGAATTATACGAATATCTTTTCCGTTATTGCGCTGATCATTTTACTCATTGCCTGCATCAATTTCATGAACCTTAGCACGGCCAGATCGGCGGAAAGGGCAAAGGAAGTAGGCATCCGTAAATCCGTCGGCGCCCTGCGCGGGCAACTGGGTATACAATTCCTCGGTGAAACGGTGCTGCTGTCACTGCTGGCCATGGTATTGGCCCTGGGACTGGTATCGCTGGCATTGCCCTGGGTCAATCATCTCAGCGAGCGGCATCTGCAGTCCGTTCTGCGCCAGAATACCTGGATCCCTTTTGTTGTATTGGGCGGCACGATCCTGGTCGGGATCCTTTCCGGCCTTTACCCGGCGGTCTACCTGTCTTCTTTCCAACCGGTCAAGGTACTGAAAGGATTGCCGCAGATCGGTAAGAACAAGGGCATGCTTCGCAATATCCTGGTCGTGGGACAATTCACCTGCGCTATCTTTCTGGTGATCGCCACTATTTTTGTTTTCCGGCAACTGACTTTTATGCAGCAAAAAGATCCCGGCTTTGATCGCGACCAGGTGCTGACCGTACACCTGGACAATGTGGTCAACGATAAATTCGATCTGCTGAAACAACAATTGTCCGGCAGCAGCTTCATAGCGGGGGTAACGGGCGCACAGGACCAGTTGGGCGGTCACCTGGATCAATCGGGCGTAGAATTCAAAGGCGACGGGCCCCTGCGGCAGTTGGCGTCGACCCAGTTGATCGTCGACCCCGATTATCTGCGCCTGTATAAGATCACCCTTGTGGCCGGCCGGGACTTCTCTCATGAAAAACAGGCTAACGGAAGGGAATATATCATCAATGAATCCTTAGCCAGGGAACTAGCCAAAGAGCGTCCGGGCGCGCCCCTTTCTTATTTACTCGGTAAACATTTCGGATATGACTCCGCCGGTACGATCATCGGCATAGCAAAGGATTTCAACTTCAATTCGCTGCACAACAAGATCGAAACGATTTTTCTGTTCAACCAGAAGGACTGGGGCTTCAGCACCTTGTCCATGAAGATCCGGGGCGGCAGGGCACAGGAAGCCATTGCCCTGCTTCAATCCGTGTGGAAGCAGGACTTTCCGGACCATCCGCTGGAATACCAATTCCTCGACGAGCATTTTGCCGAAGTGTATAAGGCAGACACGCAGGTGACGAAGATGGTGAGCGTCCTGGCGATGCTGGCCATTTTTATTTCCTGTCTCGGGCTGTTCGGACTGGCCTCTTATTCTGCCGAAAGAAGGATCAAAGAAATAGGAATCCGCAAAGTAATGGGTGCATCCGTTCAAAGCATTGTCACGCTGTTGTCCCGGCATTTTCTCCGGCTCGTACTGATCGCGAATCTTATCGCCTGGCCGCTGGCCTGGTATGCGATCAGCCGTTGGCTGCGGGATTATGCCTATCGTATTGCCGTCAGTTGGTGGGTATTTGTACTGGCTGGTATGCTGGCCCTGGTCATCGCTTTGTTAACGGTGAGCCTGCTTGCCGTCAGGGCCGCCCTGGCCAATCCGGTGAAGAGTTTAAGAGCTGAATAACCGCCCACATTAGCTGGCTCTTCTATGATCAGCCGCTTTCGCGTCCTCTGATCGGAATGATTCTGACTTTAGATTTGTAAGATCAACTGTTGACTAATATTATCTCTTTTCCCTTTATAAAAATCCAATATCCTTGCATGTTTTATTAACCCCTTTTTATATGGAATTTATTAATAAATCATACCAAGTTCTTTTGGCCCTGGCCAAGCGCGAGAAATCAAATTACGCGTCTAATCCTCCATTCCCTAATATCTATTTTACAGATTTTTTCAATCCTGAGATCCTTGACAAGGTCCTTGAAGAGTTCCCGGACCTTTCTACGGGCAATTCCTATAAGATCAATAATCCAGGTCAGGTTAAACTTGCCTCAAAAGGAGCACAGAGGTTTGGTGAAAACACTCAGGCTTTTGTTAATTATCTTAATTCACAGCCTTTCATAGATTTCCTTCAGGAATTGACCGGAATCAAAGAAAAGCTAATCCCGGACCACGAGTTTCTTGGGGGGGGCTTACACGAAATTAAACGGGGAGGTTTCCTGAAGCTTCATGCCGACTTTAATAAGAATGCCAAAAACCAGGATCGTAGACTCAATGTGCTGATCTATCTAAATAAGGACTGGAAAGAAGAATATGGAGGACATTTTGAATTATGGGATGCTCAGTTGACCAAGTCCGCCAGAAAAATCACCCCTCATTTTAACACAATGGCTATTTTTTCGACGACGGATTATTCATATCATGGTCACCCTGATCCGCTTAATTGTCCTGAAGACATGAGCCGAAAATCATTGGCTCTCTACTACTATTCTAACGGGCGACCTGCTGAAGAAATCAACTCCGATCTCAAGAAGCATTCGACCATTTTCGTTGGAAGAAAAGGGTACAATGAAAACAACATTTCCGAGAAAAAGAAAGTCAGCTTAGGGAATTTTCTTAAAAAGATATTTAAGTAATTTTTTGGTTGTTTACTTTTGCTGGAACCCCTTGTATATTTCAATTGTAATATACCTGGTTCATCCTTTACTGTACATTTTTCAAAAGCCAGTCGTCCATTGTCTCAAGCGCCCCTGACGAAAAGTAGCGGTGTCCTGATTTTTATTGATCTCCTCACAGATAACGCGCAGGAACCCGCTGCTTGCCCCCTTTACTTCTTTTCTTTCATTGGCAACTATCGGAGCTATCAGTCCGCCCTCGCTATGGCCGAGCAAACCGATATTTTCCTTGTTTACTTCGGGCTGCGCTTCTAAAAAATCCAACCCTGCTTCCACATCTTTTGCGAAATCCAGCGAGGTGGCCTGGCTAAAATCTCCCGTAGTTTTTCCCATGCCGCGGTCGTCCACACGCAAGACTAAAAACCCCCTTTTTGTAAGGTTATCGGCAATAACAGCAAAGGGTTTGTGACCCCAAAGCATCTCATCTCTGTCCTGCTGTCCGCTGCCGGTAATTAGAAGGATGGCGGCTTTGGCGGCTGCGGACGCAGCTGTTGCTTTACCGTCGCGGTATCGCTGGTCTTGGTTACCATCAGTGGGAAAGAGCCGCTGCCCTGGAACCACAGGCCGTCGATCGTTTTTCTATCTCCACCAAGGACGCCGGCAATACCCTGCGCGCAGGTGAGTAGGTACGAAAAGATAATGGGGAAAAGACAGGTCGATTTTCTAAGTGTGTTGTTCATATATATTTAATTACCGGTTTCCAGTTTTTCTTTTAATACCTGTAGCTCGCGTTTTCTTCTTTTGTTCGCGCGAATCCCTTTGCTGGTAACATAAAAAGCAAGGGTATACGAAACAAGTATTACTGCGCTGACCCTAAATAATTTTCCGGCTTCCCAACCGCTAAAGATCATAATCGCTCCCATGGGCAGTAAATTCCAGCGAATTATCTGCGAAAGTCGCACCTGGTAACTCAGAAGGGAAATGGTATGATTGAGATCGCCATGGATGGAACGATCAAACTGACGGCTGGCCTTTATCCTGCGGATGTGGCTTACCACGAAATACACAACAACGGCAAACATCCAGATTGCTTCGAGGTACAAAAATATATTCGCCCCCCGTTTGAAGGGATTGAGGCCAATCAGTATACCGCCGGCTACAAGATAAGTCATGATTAACGACCACTCGCTGATATTGGTAAGGCGGAGTACGGTGCTCATTTTCGATTGAACGCGGTTGTGCAGCGCCTTCTCATCGATGACATAGAGGGGCTGGTTGTTTTGCGCATCCCATATTTTTTTCATTTCATCAAATTCCATGGTTATCATAATTTTTTGATTTAGCAATAAGTTGCTTTTTGATGCGATTGATTTTGACGCCGACATTTGACTCGCTGATACCCAGCATGGCGGACATCTCTTTATAGCTGAAACCTTCGAGAAGCAACAGGGTGACAGACCGATCAATTTCATCGAGCTTGTATATTTCCCCGTAAAGCCAGGTCAGTCGTTCATCTACCTGTATCCTGTTTTCCTGCAGGAGATGCTGTACGTTGTCGAGTATTTCGGCACCGGCATATTTTTTTTCTTTTTTGGTCCACTTGATGGCAGTGTTAAGTGCGATACGGTACAGCCAGGTGGTAACGGAAGCCTCCTGCCGGAATGCGGGAATGGAATGCCATACCTGGATGATGATTTCCTGGAAAAGATCGTCGTGATCTTCTACTGTATATGCCCGTACAACCTTAAAGATGAGCCCTTTATGCAACTTTAGCCATTCTTCCAGTATATCCAGCCGTTCTTTTTCAGTCACGTCGATGTTGTTTTGTCAATTAGTACGCTAAAGTGCCCGGATTCTTACAGGGAGAAGGGAAATTATTAAACAATCGGGTACTTTTTGCGTTTTTTAGCTACGAATCGCATCGCTGTTCACGTGATGATTGATATTTGTTGCAATAAGAGGCAGGTCATTTATCGCCAGCAGCTTTCAGGATTTTCCTTTCAATTACTGCGCGCAATCTTTCCTGGTTCGCATCGGCCCATTCGCCAAGGTTCAGCACCACCGGCATCAGGCTTTTACCAAACTCGGTCAGGCTATATTCTACTTTTGGTGGCATCTGTGCATACACAACCCTGGAGATCATTTCATGTTCTTCCAATTCTTTTAATTGCATGTTCAAAACCCGTGGTGTGGCGTCAGGGATCTTG
Source organism: Puia sp. (assembly GCA_035555335.1). GTDB lineage: Bacteria > Bacteroidota > Bacteroidia > Chitinophagales > Chitinophagaceae > Puia. The sequence goes on along the minus strand of DATMGS010000021.1, from coordinate 1,125 downwards.
CGTTGCAGTTCGCTGGGCCGCTTATTTCCTTCATTGATGAAAAAAAGCAACCGTATTTTCCATTTACCGTACAATACTTCACCCACCAGGTCCAGCCCGCAGTTCAGCGTAATAGGTATCTTTCTTTCAACCATTGGATAAAGTTAATCCATATTTCCTAAAAGTTCCATAGGGAAAATATTCTCCCTATATGAATCTGCTTTCCGTACTTGTTAATGAAGCTGATACTACCGAATTTTGCAGTACACAAAAACAAATACTATGGATCGGTATATGGATGGCAAAGAGTTGGCCGGAAAAACTGCATTGGTCACCGGCGGTACCAAGGGGGCGGGAAAAGCCATTGCGGAGCGTCTGGCCAGAGCCGGAGCGACTGTTATCATCACAGCCCGGAACAAACCGGAAAAAATGAACGGGGCGTTTCATTATATTGCAGCTGATCTCAGTTCTCCGGAAGGAACAGAAAAAGTGATTGAAGAAATTAAAAATTCTTTTGGTGGAGTTGATATACTCATCAATAATTTAGGTGGTTCCGAAACTCCAGGCGGCGGCTTTCAGGCATTGACGGATGCGCATTGGCAGGAAACGATTCAAACCAACTTGCTTGCGCCGGTGCGCCTGGACAGAGGCTTGCTTCCATTCATGTTGCAACAAGGTGCAGGTGTAATCATTCGCATAGTCTCAATTCAGGCAAGATTACCTTTGTATGACTCTACCCTGCCATATGCGGCTGCCAAAGCAGGATTGCTGAATTACAGTAAAGGCCTTTCTAACGAAGTGTCTCCAAAAGGGGTGCGGGTGCTGGCGGTTTCTCCGGGATGGATAAAAACGGAAGCTGCCATCAGAATGATGAGGCGGATTGCGGATAGTTCGGGCAGTACGGTAGAAGCAGCTACGCAAAGTGTAATGGACGCTCTGGGTGGTATTCCAATGGGTAGGCCTGCCGACCCGGAAGACATTGCTGAATTGGTTGGCTTCCTGGTTTCACCCCGTGCAGGCTACCTAAGCGGAACGGAATATGTAGTGGATGGTGGTACCGTCCGGACAATATAGTAACGCCAATTTTATTTTTTTTATAATAATCAAATTGTAAGGATATGAGAAATATTGTAAAGTTGCCCACTG